>NZ_CATKQK010000003.1:0-211417 GCF_949767185.1 Pseudomonas sp. IT-P100 | reverse complement strand
TGGCCATAGACGAACGATTGCCTGACCTATTTGAAGCAAGAGGCGAGTGGCAGGCTCCCGCGTTGCCAAGTGGTAGCTACCGGGTGGTAACTCTGAGGATGTGAGCGACTGCAAATGGCCGATTTATGCCTTTGCTGACAGGCAGCTATGGATCTGATAGCCACCACCACCATTGTGACTGATCCACCCTTGTCTTCCCTCAACGTGGAGGACGAGCCATGAACACTGTTGCTAGATACCGCCATCAGCCCTGGAACAAGGGAAAGCTTGTCGGTCAGAAAGCCCCGCTCCGAGTCAGAGATATCTGGGCTATCCGAGTAAGACTTCAGCTTGCTGAGAAGACGCGTGATTTGGCGCTCTTCAACTTGGCCATCGATAGCAAGCTATGTGCCTGTGACTTAACCAAATTGCGGGTCCGAGACATTGCCCATGGGGAGCATGTGTCGTCACGGGCCATCGTGATGCAGCAGAAAACTCAACACCCAGTGCAATTTGAGATCACTGAACAGACCCGAACGGTTCTGGAAGCGTGGATGCGCCAGGCGCGTCTCCGCAGTGAGGATTTCTTGTTCCCGAGCCGGTTGCACGCTTCAGAGCATTTATCCACCAGGCAATACGCTCGAATAGTCAAAGCGTGGGTGACAATCATTGGCCTTGACCCAACCATGTATGGTACTCACACGCTACGGAGAACCAAGGCTTCGTTGATTTATCGCAGGACGAAGAACCTCAGAGCGGTCCAACTCCTGCTTGGTCATACGAAGCTTGAAAGCACTGTCAGGTACTTGGGAATCGAAATCGATGATGCCTTGGAAATGGCGGAGCAGACGGAGGTGTGCCCCTTCACTGCGACGGTCGTGCCAGACCGTCGCTATCCGTCCCTTTACCAGTCAATTGTGTCTAAAAGGTCGGGGAGCCATTCAAATCAGAGGGCAGTCCTGGATCTCTCTGAGTGATCTAAGACTGGCGTACCCTCATAATGGAATCTGTGATGGCTTGAGCATTTGTGTCCAGCGTTTCCATTGCCGATATCGCATTAGCGGCGACACTGTCTACCCCATTTTCTGACAGCCACTTGGTTATTTCTTCTATCGCTGCACATAGAGCGTGCTGGTTGTGGAGGAGCAATGTCAGAGCGTCCGCTGTGGCGATTTTGCAATTTGAGTTATCGGGCATGACGGTCGTCCTTGAGTAATGATGCCGGAAGCCTAGCTCATCTCATCTCGCCGTTGCCTTTCCCAGATCTACCCAGCTATTTGGACTCGATCTGACGGTCCTTTGGACCGAATTTGACCTGTACGTCCCTAGTTTATGACCGGCAGAGGTCGACCCTAAGCTGCCCTTCGCAACATGCAGCAATCGACCCATAGCGGAAATCGACGAAAGGCTGTTGTTGGTACCAGTTCTGCCCTGCGGCATGGCCGAAGGCTGGCTAAAATTCATTTACGGTAGATCAATACAATGGAACTGGAGGACATAAGTCATGATCTCGACGCTTGAGCTGCGCCACATCATCGAATGCGGCTTTCTTCCGTTGTCCTGCACTTGCACGGTAAATCCGGATGGATCGTTGATGATCAAAGTGTTCGATCCATCGTCCGGACAGGTTGAATTGTTGGTCACTGCTGTCACAACAGAGAAGCTGACGTCCAGCCGAGCGATAGCGGAGCTGATAGGTGAGTTACGTAGTGAAATGGCAGTCAGACGCAAAAGTTTTGCTTAGGAGCCTTTAAGTACAGCTCCCGAGAGTAGAGATGACTATTGAAAAATTCAAAGCAGAATTGGCTCTGGCTCGTACGGAGCTGGATGCTGCGACTGCGGACGTTATGGCTCTCGTTAGAGCCGGGAGGGCCTTCGGGGAGCGGTGGGACGCTGCCATTGAGCGAGAGCGCGAGGCACGCAATCGAATGCATTGGGCGCTCCATAGCCCATTGGCCTCATCCGTTGGCGAAGGCAGGAGGCATCTTGCCAGTCGCAGCCCAAACCAGTCCAATTAGATCGTTTCTGCGCTGTTGAGAGGGCGGCTGAATGGCTACTTTTGAAAGCAGCCAGTGGATGGAGCCAGATGTGGGAGCTACCGTCAGTTGCGCAGAAGTGGAAGTTGCTATCTAAGAACGGTAGCGATGGCCGTCTCTAACTCAGCCACTGTATAAGGCTTATGCAGATAAAATGTCGAAGGCGGCATCACTTGCTCATCGATTCGATAACCAGTGAAGATTGAAGGAGTTGATGGCCATTGTTCATTTGCTAGACGGATGAATTCAAACCCTCGGATTCCTTCTGGAAGTTCCTGATCCGCGATGATCAGGGTGCAATCGCCTTTGATACTAATGAGATAGGCCAGGGCCGAGGCAGCATTGTCGAAAGTCGCTGGTGAAAAACCAATATCAGCCAGCGTTTCCTCCAACAACGTCCGTAGCACCGGTTCGTACTCAATGACGATTACGAGTCCAGTGTTAGGCATTAGCTCAGCCCAATTTATTCTCACGTCGGATTCCTTATCCAGATTACCCAAGGGATCAAGGTCCAGTGTAAGCGCTTTTTTAGCAAAGGTATGCCGAAAGCGAGACCGGGCTGCCCTAAATTCATTTGATCCTCGGCGAAGAAACGAATCGCTAGCGACCGGCAGCTTTTGGCCGTTCTCTGCCGGTCGCGAGAGGCAGAAAACGACCCAAAGCAGCCGGTCAGCGTCAGCAGCCAGATGGACATCGGTGTATGGCCTACCCGGTAGTTCAACGGGCAGACCAATGCAACGCAATGCTTACCGCAAGGTGCGGAAGGCTGCGCGCAGTTCTTTGGCGAACAATTCAGGCTGTTCCCAGGCCGCGAAATGGCCGCCCTTATCCACTTCGTTGAAATAGATCAGGTTGGGATAGGCGCGCTCGGTCCAGGATTTCGGCGCCTGATAGATTTCGCCAGGGAACACGGTCACCGCGACAGGGATCTTGATATCCCGGGTCTTCTGTTCCACGGCATTGAAGTTGTTGGTGTTGTTTTCCCAGTACAGGCGAGCGGAGGAGATGGCGCTGTTGGTCAGCCAATAGAGCGAAATGCCATCGAGTATTTCGTCTTTGGTCAGGGATTTTTCCGCATCGCCGCCACTGTAGGTCCACTGGTTGAATTTATCGAACATCCACGCGGCCAGGCCGGCGGGTGAATCCGACAAACCGTAGCCGACGGTTTGTGGCCGGGTGCTCATCATGGCGCCGTAAGCCGCATTTTTGCCGAAGAAGGTTTTCAGCGACTCATAGGCTGCGGTCTCCTTGGCCGACAGACCGGCGGGCGGCGGGGTGCCGTCGTTGATGGCCTTGGCGACATCGGCAGGCACGGTGGCGGGCATGTTCACGTGAATCCCCAGCAAGCCGGGCGGTGCCTGGCGTCCCATGGCGTCGGCGATCACCGAGCCCCAGTCGCCACCTTGCGACACGTAACGCTGGTAGCCCAGACGCTTGACCAACACATCCCACGCCATGCCGATACGGTCAGGCCCCCAGCCGCCGTCGATGGGTCTCTGCGAGAAACCGTAGCCGGGCATCGACGGAATGATCACGTCAAAGGCATCTTCGGCACGACCACCGTAGGCCGTCGGGTCGGTTAGCGGGCCGATGGCCTTGGTCAGCTCCAGAATCGAACCGGGCCAGCCATGGGTGAGCAGCAGCGGCAGGGCGTTGGGATGTTTCGATTTGACGTGGATGAACTGGATGTCGAGGCCGTCAATGTTGGTTACGAACATCGGCAAGGCATTGAGTTGGGCTTCAACTTTGCGCCAGTCGTATTGCGTCCCCCAGTAACCGACGAGTGCCTGCAGTTTCTCAAGCTGCACGCCCTGGGATTGGTCGCTGACCGTTTCGCGGTCGGGCCAACGGGTCGCCAGGACGCGTTTGCGCAGATCGGCCAACGCGTCCTCAGGAATGTTGACCTTGAAAGGACGAATGGCGCTGTCCTTCTCGACGATGGCGGCGGCCTCGGGCGTTGTAGCGGCCCGGGCGTAAGAGGGCGAGACGAGGGCGACCAGTGCCAAGGCACCAGCGGTTACTGAAACAGCTAACAGGCAGCGACGAAACGCCGCAAACGATAGTGCTGACATGGTCGTACTCCAGGGGATTGGGGCGATAAAACAGGGACTACATTGGATTTCCTTACGGCGACGGCGTGTCGCTCAAAGGGTTTTCGAAAGCGATGGGATTCGGCCTAGTTCAGGAAGGCATTGGTTTGCTGCACGAAATCGTTGGCGTACTGGAACAATGCGCCGTGCCCCGAACTTGGATAGATCAGCAACTTGGCGTTCGGAATATGCTGTTGCAGCGTGTAGGAGTTCTCGGTGGGCACCATCACGTCCTTGCTGCCGTTAACCACCAAAGTCGGCTGGGTAATCTGGCTCAATTGCGAAAAAGTGCCGTCACCGGGAGCGCTCCATTTGCCCAGCGCCGCGCCTTGGGCCGCGATGACCTTCATCGAACTGAGCTTGTCGAGGCCTTCCGTGCGCTGGTGACGCCTTTCCCAGAATTCCCGTGCGGCCTGCTGGCTTGCGGGTGCCGGATCGAAGAACAGATAAGCGGTCTCTTCCTGCGTGGCGATCGATTCGCGCAACGCAATCCCCGGAACCCGGGGATCATGTCCCGAGACCCCGCCACGCGGCGACGTTCCCGCCAGGATCAGCCGGCGCACCAGTTGCGGATGACGCAACGCTACTTCCTGCGCCACCATGCCGCCGATTGAGAAGCCAAGCACGTCGACCTGCGTCAACCCGCGGGCGCGAGCAAAGGCAGCGACGTGATCAGCCATGGCTTCGAACGAATCGGGTGTTTCACCGCTGCTGAGGCCCACGCCGGCATTGTCGAACAGGTAGACGGGCCGTTGCTGCGCCAGGCCATCAGTCACAGCCGGGTCCCAGTAATCCATGTTGCCGCGAAAGTGCTGGAGCAAGATGACAGGCACGCCCGTCTGCGCGCCGAACTGGCGATAGGCATACCGCACACCGTCAGCTTCAACGAATTGATTGGGTGCGCTGTTATGGGTGGCCGCCGGCGCGGCGATGGCGCCGCTGACCGAGATGGCTAAGACAGCCCCGAGGGCCAGTCGCTGGAAGAGGTGCATGGTGGGCTCCTTACGCGACGGTTTCGGGATTCAGGTAAGCCGCTTGCTCAGTCGACAGGCTGGCCTTTATGGCGCGTGTGCCTGTGTCTGCGAGCACTTCTTTCACGCCGGCTTCCACGCCGTCCAGCGACTGGATCACGACGTCGGATGGCTGGACTTTCGGTACGTCAAAACCGTGGGTCAGGTCGGTGTCGATAAAGCCGACGTGCAGGCCTTGCACGCTGGTGCCCTGGCCTTGGAGTTCAATGCGCAGCGAGTTGGTGAAGCTCCATTCAGCCGCTTTCGATGCCGCGTAGGCGGACAGGAACGGCGCGGCAACCCAAGCCGCATCCGACAATACGTTGACGATCGCGCCGCCGCCGTTGGCTTTAAGTACAGGGGCGAAGGCCAGGCTGACGTGCATGACGCCGTAATAGTTGGTTTCGAAGATTTCACGAGCGGCTTCCACCAGGCCAGGATCGAGCATCGATGGCAGAAGGCGGGCAATGCCGGCATTGTTCACCAGCAACGTCACATCACCTGCCTGGGCCACCGCCGCGGCTACTGATGCCGGGTCGCTGACGTCAAGGCGAATGGCGATCACCCCCGGAATGTTGACACCTTCAGGGTTGCGCACTCCGGCGTAGACCTTGCTCGCACCGCGGGCCACGAGCTCTTTTGCGAACGCGAGGCCCAGACCACGGTTGGCGCCGGTAACGAAGGCTACGGAATTTTTTATTTTCATGAGATGTACTCCGGTTGGATGAGCGTTTATCGCCCTGTAAGATTGCGATCGCAATCATTGAATTAATAATGGTGGTCGCATTTATTAAAGTCAACATAAATATTCTGTACGTAATAAAGCATGGTAAAGCGGTGGTTGTGGTTAATTGTGATCGCAATCATAGTGTGCAAGGATGAGCGCAGAGGAGCCCCATCATGAAAATCTCGAAAGAAAAATCAGAAGCCAATCGCGCCGCGCTGGTGGAGACCGCCAGCCGTCTGTTTCGCGAGAAAGGGATCGATGGTGTGGGTGTCGCTGAAATCAGCAAGTCGGCCGGCCTGACCCACGGCGCGCTGTATGCGCACTTCCCCTCCAAGGAAGCGCTCGCCGCCGAGGCACTGGCGTGGAGCCTGGAGCAGGGCAATGCCAAGCTTTATACGGGCACAGTCGATGGCGAGCCGGACCTGGAGCGTTTCCTGTCCGACTATCTGGCGGTGGACAGCCTAGACAACTACGCCGAGCACTGCGCAATGGCCGCGTCCGCCAGCGAAATCGGTCGTCAGGATGTTGCGATCAGCGCGAAGTTCAGCGAGGGTTACATGGTGCTGGTGCGGGCGTTCGAGCGCAGGGTCGCCGCTAACAACCCTGACGTCGACGCACTGGCCACCGCCATGGGCATCGTTGCGGCCATGGTAGGCGCCCTTTCGGTTGCGCGCGCCACGGCGAAGGCTAGGCCGGAGGTGTCGGCCGAGGTGCTGCGAGGCGTGCGTCACATGATCGACGCCGCGCTCTGCAAATCGGTTTGATTGGAAAGACATGCGATAAAAAAGGTTGATGCAATGAGCTAAATAGATGAATCGAGGTTCGCCACTATCACCTTATTGGCGTTGGCGGCCCTAGTTTGAATGTCTGCTTTTGGCCGGTTGTTGCCTTTTACGAACGACTGCAAAGGGTCGTTCGCCAGCATCGTTGACTACCATGACTCCCTGATCGCTGGATTCGCGGCTCTCCACCATAAAATTTACCGCATCCACTCTGCAATGTAGTTTTGGACGCATCGGCGTTTTGCTTGGTTAAGGAGTCGAGGTGAACGTTAATTAGGAAGGTCTGCTACCGGTTCACGGCGAGATCATCGTCATCGAAAACGATCTGAGACTGCGCGAACTGATGGTAGATATCGTCGAAGACGTAGGCGCTAAGGCATTAGCATTCGATACCGCTGATGATGCGCTGACCTATCTTTTGCAAGCGCAAAGCGAATGCCGACCGGTGATTGCCGATCACGGTGTCCCAGGACAAATTCAAGGCATAGAGTTCATTGAGATGGTTAGAGGAAAATGGCCTTCCATTGCGGCGATTCTGACCTCCGGGTATCTGATAGATCCTGCATCAATTCCACCGTCTACCATTTACCTACACAAGCCTTGGTCTCTGGATGATCTGAATTTAGCGATAGCGACTCTTCTCCAACCAGATGTGCCGATCTATAAATAGAGCAGGAGAAATTCACGCCGGCTTATCCCGTATTAGCCTTGAGATTAAATCAGGTACCGCCCATGCAAGATGCAGCAGCAGCGTTAGTCAAAACCAAGGATCAGTTCGATGTGGTAGGACGAAATTATGTCCCCGGCAACTGGAGGGAGCGCCTGATCATAAGGCTAAAAGGGTTTGCTCCGCCGTCAAGGAGATGGACTGCAGTGCACCCGGCAAAATTTGTAATGCAAGTATTGCCATTTTCTGTGACGTACTACGACTACGAAAAAATGCAGCCCAAGTATCTGGACCCGCAGTTAATCGTGAGTGGAACGTACAATGACTATTCTTCCAATGCCCATTTCACCCCAGCCCCCCCCAGTGACGTCATGGATAGGTCTGACAGACTTGCCACCCCGGAAAATAAATACCATCCCAACTCACCCCGGGTATGCAGAATCGGCGCACTTCCCCTGTACGTTGCACTGGAGGGAAAGAATAGGGTCGAGCTTTTTAAGAATGCCGGACGTCAAATGAAGGCCCTGGTGACTGAGGTTAGCTTTCCCGAAGCGGATCAGTTGACGCTTTACCGGTCGTTACCGCTAGGAATATACAGCGTTAGTTACAAAGACGATCGCAGGGTTCTACCCATGCCCGAAGCGGCTTTGCCGTTGCTGGTAAAATATGGGGTTAAGACAGCGGAGAAACCACTGTTTTCGTTGACGGACTATTTTCGGTTAGTCGAGGCCCGACGAAATATCTGTCGGGATCAAATGATGAACTGAACGTTTTTAAAAGGCGCCTGGAATCGTTCATAGCGCTTTTTCAGCCTTTTAGCCAATGCAGAGTCTGGAGGTTATTGGGTAGGCGGCAAGGCCGGTTTTACAGTTGCTTCTTGAACACTACGTTGAGGATGTAGGTGCATCGTGATCCAGTCCTGGGTGACAAGGGCAAAGTGGCACAGCAATCGCACATGCTGCCACTTGACCAACGCGTCTCCTAACAATGACAGCAGAGAACTACCCAAAGGCCTAGGGTATTGAGAGACGGTTACACCCAGCTTTTCCCAGCGTCCTGCACACCTCGATTTTCGTTGCCCAGACATGCTTTCAGACAAATTATGAATTTTTGCATAATTGTGCATAAAGCTTGTTTTTTAGATCGCGCAACCAATTTCTTCGCATGAATTGCCACAACAAATCTAAAATACCTTTTTCATTACATTACTTTACCGCGTGCATCTCTCCACCGAATTATGTCGGTTTTGGACATTAACGCGACTGACTAACACGCGTCCCCTCGCTACGGGATTAACGTCTCAGCCTCTTCGCGAGACTATCAAGGTCTTTTCAGAGGGATGACCTCGCGAAGCAACTGTGCAACGGTATGACTCAGCGATCCACAGTCCTGGCGAGCAACGCGCCCACCATTTCCGCAACTGTGTCGTATCTGGACATAACGATATGCCGTGCAAAGGCCGAGTACTCGTTTTTCGCTTCGGTGTGCCTGAAGAACTTATCGATGTGCATCTGCAGCACGGGCATCCATTCCCTGACCCCCTCGTCAGTGGTTTCTTTGGCGATTTTGCTGATCGTTGTCTTCAGACACAAAAACTCTTCGTCCAACTTGAGTTGGAACTCCCGTCTCGCCTCCGCAAGCTTCGAGCGATTGAGTCCGAACAGGTCGATGCTAGTCTGGCCGTACGGCGAGAAACCGATAGCCAACGGTTGCTCGGCCACGACCTTCCAGCCGATATGCTCTCCGGGGTCCACACACGTGGGATTGATCAACAACGGGTCTTCCAGCGCGTGGTCGTCGGTAGCGCAGGTGGCACGTTGCCCGGCCACTGGGAAATGATCGTGCTTACCGCTCAGACGTTCACCTTGTGTCAGTTGCTGGCCGTCTTCGCTACCCAGCAGCGTCTGGTTTCGCCCGCGGTTGCAGTCGATGCAAGAGGCCAACAGGTTGGTCCACTCTGTGGCCAGCCACCAATAGCCCGGATGATTGAGCTCGCCCTCTATCCGGCCTTTGGGGCGAAAGTGTTCGACATCGATGGGCCCGGTGCTGGTAATTTTGCCCTCGCAGTAGGCGCATTTGTTGTGGAAAAGCGTGTTCAGCGCCGTGACTACATCGTGTTCCTTGTAATAGGCGAACCCGTAAGCCTTGGTGTTAGGATTCTGATAGTACATTTCCGCGCGCAAGTGTTCGCGATGGCCCGCACCATTCGGTGCGGTCAACGATGCCGGCCTGGCGACCCGGTTCCGGTCAACGGGTACCATATTCTCTCCGGTTTCGCTCAAGCACCTCAATGATCGCCCGCACTGACTCTTCCCTGGCGTTGGCGTGTTCGATTGGGGTGGCAAGGCCCGTGTCTCGGATGTGCCGGGTCAGGGCCTGAGCAATGATCTGCCGGTCCAGGGTATCGCCGATCATGGGGAGGCTGCCGTAGTGTTCCAGCAGTTCGTCGCGATGCCAGAGGTCCTTTTGTGAGAGGTCCCGGTCTTCGCGTGCCGCATACTGGGCAAGTTGCTCGAGTGCGCGTTGACGTATCGGGTCTTCGGTGGTAGCCAGCCCGAAGTAGTCGGACGTTAGGATCTGCTCGATGCGCAGGTTCGCTACGTTAGGCAATTGCTCGACGCGCTGCAGACGCCCGTCGCGATCCCGATACAGCACTTGCACCTCGCCCTCGAACATCCCCCGCAAGCACAGCGGATCATGGGTGGAGGTAATGAACTGTACACGAGGGAACGATTCGCGCAGCGCACTCATCACACGCATCTTCCAACGAGGATGCAGGTGGTTTTCGATTTCATCGACTAGGACTATGCCCTGCGCGAACTCTAGGTTGTCCCAGTGCTTGAGCATTTCCCGCATGATATCGACGGCCATGGCAAACAATGATTTGTAGCCATCGCTCAGATGTTCGATTGGCAGGGACGAGTTGTGCCGCTGGATGAAAATCGAGTGGTCGTCTCGGGAAACGAATTCACCGGAGCGCAAGGCAAGCAGCGAGGCCAGTGCACGCGCCACGGCGTCGAATTTTTCCTCCTCCTTGAGATTTAGCAACCAGTTCGTCGGGTCCGGCAGGCTGGCAGCCTGATTGAACAGCGTTCTATTGGGGCAGGTCTGATCTTTCGTCGATCTGTTAGACAGGAAGTACCTTCGCGAACCATAACCGAACACCCGATTTTGCGGAGAGCCGACGGTTTTCAGCCGGCCCGTTTGCAGGTCCATGCTAAGGGTGACGGTCTCGTCATTGCTGAAATGCACCGTGACTGCGGGTTGCAGGGTGGGCGATAACGTGTCGTCGATACTATGGGGAATGATGCTTTTCTGGTTTAGACGGATGCGGTGGCGTTCTTCGAGGGGCATCAATGCCAAGGCAATTGCCTGCAGGATCGAGCTTTTGCCCGTGGCATTTTCGCCCAGCAGCATGGTACAAGGCGTTTCATTTCTACTCTGGTCCGATTCGAGATCTAGCGTGAAGTGTTCGATGCCTTTGAACCGGCCGATTTCTATTCGGGTGATATAAGCATACCGGTGGCGCTTCAATTCGTTTAGATCGGTGTTCTTGATAACGAAGGCAAGGTCATCGACCTTGCAAAGCGAAATGGCCTCCTGCCAATCATGGGCTGAAAACTCCCCCCTGAACCGAATAATTTTCCTAATCAGATCAGTACGGCCAGTGTACCTCCCATGGCGAATCTCGGTTTGCAGGATCCGGCAGACATGTCCCAAGCAGTTCCTGACGGCCCCTCCGTGCTCGAACTCACCGTTGGTGTAATGGTTAAGTGCCTCGGTCAGTTCAAATTCATTGTTGCTCTTCAGGATGAGCTTAAGCACCGTGTCAATCTGAGCCTTGCGGTTTAGGCGAAGCGCTGCCCGGTTGAGATTAAGCAGCTCAATAGTCGCCTTACCGGCGGGAGAGATGGCACGAGCGACACCATCGGTATCGAACATGAGGTGATCTGAAGGATTGTCCTCGAACGGGTTGAGCAGAAGCGGCATTTCCCGGAGCTGGGCCGCTCTCCAAGAAGAGAGTGCAACGGCGGTCCTACCCGATATCGGGAAAAAATTGAGCTTATGGCTGTCGCAGTCTTTGCAGATCAGCATCAGGTTCTGCCATTCGTAGGCGAACCAGGCATAGCACTCAAAATGCTCGGTGTCGCGAAACGTATCAACCGCGTTGCTCAATGGCCGATAGTGAGAAAGAAACCGACTAGGGTTGTGCTCAAGAGAGGTTTCGCAATAGGCGCACTTGTTGTTTTGAATCCGAAAGAGCTCTTTAACGACGGATTCCGCATCCAGTAAATCCTTGTGGAACGGTGGTCGGGTGCGCGCCCGTTCGGTCGCTGCAAGCTTGAAGTAAGCCTTGAGCCTGGCCATCTCACGGATGAACAGGGTGTTCTTGTTAGAAATCTCTAGGGGCTTGGGATTTGCCAGTTTCTTGAGCTTGATCAAAACGCACAATATTCCGTGAAAGTGGGTTAGGGGTAATCTCGGGCGATCAGCGCCAGGGGTACGCAAGGGGTGAAAAAACTTCCAATGACGTGTCCAAAAATAAGTACGCCTTTCGAAGTTTGTTGCGACTAAATGCATTCCTCGCTATGACGGACTTTAATCGCAACAACCTCCCTACAATTTTTGATCCGGTAATGCTTTATTTTCGGGTCGAATAGACCCTGCCAGTTCTCGAGTCGGTGTCAGGCATTAGCTATGCCCGCTAAGGCGGTTTTGAGCTCTTGCCCTCCTTTAGCGGCAAAAATCTGCCCCCCACTGAAAACATTGAACTCTTTAGGCGTCGAATACACACCAGTAACGGTGATGACAGCACTGCGCCCATTACCGAAAGTCACCTGGACATCTGTGTAAGTTGCAAGGACGCTTTGAGTCTGAAAAGTCTCCTTGATTTTTGACGGGAGAGTGGCGAGTAGAGCCGAAACATCGTCAGCCATTTCGGCCATGAATTTGGATTCCTGATGGTCGCGGTGCTGCTTGGCCTGCGGAGTTTCTCCGCTAGCACCACAATCGCAGCGATAGCTCGCAAACATTCCATTGGTATGGTCACAATACATCTTGTCACACCAGCAACCCGTGACACTGCCAAACGCGCTCGCTTCATTCCCGCAGTTGGGGCAAGTGATAGTGCTCATTTTTGTCCTCTAACTCCCAGACTGGTGGATGCGAAAACCGCGGCCTAGTCACGCCGAAGCCCCCATCTGGGTAGATTATTGTAGAAAGGGCCTCCTAGGGAATAATGTCAGAGACATCAAAGCGCCACTACTAGATCGAAGGGTTTCAACCCTCACACAAGGTCTGCGCTCGGGTTAGTGATCTGGAGCATTTCAAACCCTATGCGCGGGGCGATCACATAGATCTGTTCATTGGGCGCAGGCCAGCAGAAGCGTTGACTTTTCGCGTTCGGTTTTTTACCCGTGTCCACGATCCATGGAATGTGGATACTTCAATCATCAAGAAAACGCTCAGTCAAGTCGTGACTGGCGTCGACCATCAATACATCGCCCGACGCCACTGGCGAGACCTCTTGTGTTGGCACTTCTCACTTGACGTAAGCTTGCGGCCAGAGGATGACTAAATATCATCTGGCCGCAAGCACACGAAGTTACCAAAGCGCCAAGCTGTAGCTGACAATCAAGCGGTTCTCGTCAATGTTGCTGAGGAAGTTGCTGCGAGTGGTTGCGTTACGCAGCTTCAACCCAACATTCTTAAGCGGCCCGCTTTGAATGACATAACCTAGGTCGGTGTTCCGTTCCCAGGTTTTACCGTCGCTTAGGCCTGGGCCACGATCAACGTTGTCACCTGACAGGTAACGGGTCATCAGATTCAGTCCGGGCACACCCAACGCTGCAAAGTCGTAGTCATAACGCACCTGCCAGGAGTGTTCGTCCTGATTACCAAAATCGTTGATCTGCACTTGGTTGATCAGTGCATCGTCGGCACCGTTTATGTTGGCGAACCCGGTGTTGCCGCTCAGGTGCTGGTAACCGGAGCTAAAAGCGTGGCCGCCTAGCTTGTAGGTAAACAGCGCGCCGAAGGCATTGTTATCCACGTTACTGCCACCGTCGCCGCTGGAGTGGACAAAACGCAGGTCGGACTTGAGGCTATGGCCTTCCCCTAACGAATGTTGATGCACCAGGTTTACCAAGTGTTGCTTGTAGATGCCGTCCAGGCCGCCGTAGTAATAACTGGTGGTCAACTCCGGCTTCCATTGGTAGCGACCACCGCCAAATAGGAACTCATTGCTAGTCTTGGACTGACCCAGCACGATGTTTCGCTTGCCGCCATTGAATACCGTCAATACCTCGTTATTTGAAGAGTCACGCTGGTTGACGCGATCAATACGGCCAAGGTCGAGGCTTAGGCCATCGATCTCGTTGCTGTTCACCCAGGCACCCCGAAAGGTTTGCGGCAACAAACGACCGTCGTTACGCATCAATGGCGGAAGCACTGGCTGAAGGGTGCCGAGCTTGAGAGTGCTTTTGGATACCCGTACTTTGGCCGTGAGGCCAGCCTCACCGTATTCGTCCTTGGCGCGCTTGGGCGCCTCGCTATTTGTCTTGAGCAGACCGGTTCCGACCCGATCAGGACTGGAGTCCAGTTTGATACCGAGCAGGCCGCTCACATCAATACCCAAGCCGATGGGGCCTTCTGTAAAGCCTGACTCCAATCGTAAAGTGAGTCCCTGAGCCCATTCCTCTGCTTTGCTCTGCGTCGCACCGTCCTGCCGGAAGTCGCGGTTCATGTAGAAGTTGCGCGTATCGAGACTGGCCTTACTATCGCCCACAAAAGCGGCACTGGCTGATCCGGCAGCGCCCAGGATAGAACCCGTGCAGACCACATGAATTAAGGTTTTCAAGTCGTACCGCATGGAAAGTTTTCCTCTTGCTATTATTATTGTCATTGCTGTTTCTTATTTTTCTGATTATTCATAAACCTGAGCCAGCCAAACCAAACCGTCGATTAGGCGTGGCTGATGTTCGCAGGTCGACATAGCTGAAACGCTCTATCATCGAGCCGAGATCGAAGCAGCGATTGAAGCGATATTCGAACTCGGCCAGATAGCGGGGGGAGCTCAAAATTGGTGGGGAGGGCGCTCGCCTGCCCTCACATCAGCGGCCTTTCTTCCAGAGATAGCCACCCAACAAGATGCCTATGCTGCAAATAATCGCCACATAGTAGGCCGGGCCCATAGGGCTTTCCTTGAGCAGCATGGTGACAGCCATCGGGGTCAGGCCACCGAAGATTGCGTAGGCAAGGTTGTAGGAGAACGACAGTCCGCTGAAACGGACAACCGCCGGGAAGGCTTTAACCATCACGAACGGCACCGCTCCGATGGTGCCGACGAACAGGCCGGTCAGTGCGTACAGCGGGAACAACCAGTCGGGGTGGTCGAACAGGCTGTGATAGAAGGTCCATGAGGCGACCAGCAGCGCGGCGCTGCCGAATACGAATACCCGGCCAGCGCCGAAGCGGTCCGCCAGTGCGCCGGAGCACACGCAACCGACGCTGAGAAATACGATCGCCAGACTATTGGCTTGCAACGCAGTGGTCGGTGAGAAGTGGTAAATGGTTTGCAGCACGGTCGGGGTCATCAATATGACCACGATAATCCCGGCCGAAAGCAACCAGGTGAGCAGCATCGAGATCGCAATCGCCCCGCGATGGTCACGCAGTACCGCACGCAACGGCACCTCTTCGGCCAGTGCCTTGCGAAGCTGCAGCTCGGCGAACACTGGGGTTTCATGCAGCCAGCGGCGAAGATAGACCGAGAACAGACCGAACACACCACCGAGCAGGAACGGGAGTCGCCAGGCGTAATCGGAGACCTCAGTCGGGGTATAAATGCTGTTGATTACCGTAGCGACCAGTGAGCCGAGCAGGATCCCGGCGGTCAGGCCGCTGGTCAGCGTGCCGCAGGCATAACCCACATGGCGTTGCGGCACGTGTTCTGAAACGAACACCCACGCCCCCGGCACTTCACCGCCAATCGCCGCGCCTTGAATGATCCGCATCAGCAGCAACAGAATCGGCGCCCACATGCCAATCTGCGCATAGGTCGGCAGCAACCCCATGATCAGCGTCGGCACGGCCATCATGAAGATGCTTAGGGTAAACATCTTCTTGCGCCCCAGCAGGTCGCCAAAGTGCGCCATGACGATGCCACCCAACGGCCGTGACAGATAGCCGGCGGCAAAGATGCCGAAGGTCTGCATCAGACGCAGCCATTCTGGCATTTCGGGCGGGAAGAACAACTTGCCGACCACAGCAGCGAAAAATACAAAGATAATGAAATCGTAAAATTCCAGCGCACCGCCTAGGGCAGATAGAGATAGGGTCTTGTAATCATTGCGTGTCAACGGACGTGTCGATTGTACGGGTTGCACGATGCTTGAATGCACTGTGGTCATGGCAAGGGCTTCTCTTATTAGTTAGATCCAGAATCCACAACAGAGTTGGGTGTGGCCTGACAGGTTCGGCGCGATAGCAACTTGTTCGAAAAAGCATATTCTCAACGCCTGGTAGGCATTAAGAAGGAGTTTGCGACCAAAGTGGTGTGCCGAGTCAGAATTCTTTCTCTTAATATTATTATTGGGAACCGCGTGATAACTGGAAAATAATGAGGTTCAAGCCAAAAAAGACGCAATGGCCAAAACTCTCAACTTCGCTGACTGGTTTGGACTGAACTCTTTGCAAAACGATCTGATACGGTAAATACCCTCGTATCTGATATGGGTGCTTAGTATCACTTATATCAATACTTATCTAATTTGCTTCAACTTGGAACGTGTACACACACAGATTTTGTCTTATTGGATAGCTCCAGCAGCGCCGTCATCAGTAGCATCTTCTAGTTGTGGCGCAGGGGGGATGCATGCTGTCTACGTAGTAACACGTAGGCGTTGCGTACGTAGTAACGCGGATTTATTTGTATAGTACATGCGCGGATATTTGCTCGGTTCCGCGCCGCGGACACAATTATAAAAATTACCGCCGCAGTCATGAGCTGTCGGCAGGAGACACGCTATGCCCCGTCTGGCTAAACACCTCGCCTGGTTTGCCGTGGCTGTCCTGGGAGCGTTTGCGCTGAGTGTCGTGGCCCTGCGCCGCGGCGAAGCGATCAATGCCCTCTGGATCGTAGTCGCAGCAGTCGCTCTCTATCTCGTCGCATACCGCTACTACAGCCTGTTCATCGCTACCAAAGTGATGCAACTCGACCCCAATCGTGCCACGCCCGCTGTCGTTAACAATGACGGTCTGGACTACGTGCCGACCAACAAACACGTACTCTTCGGTCACCACTTCGCCGCCATTGCTGGCGCGGGGCCGCTGGTCGGTCCGGTCCTGGCGGCGCAGATGGGTTACCTGCCCGGTACGCTGTGGCTGATTGCCGGCGTGGTGCTGGCCGGTGCCGTTCAGGACTTCATGGTCTTGTTCATGTCCACCCGCCGCAACGGCCGTTCCCTCGGCGACATGGTCCGTGAAGAGATGGGCCGCATCCCCGGAACCATTGCGCTGTTTGGCTGCTTCCTGATCATGATCATCATCCTCGCGGTGCTGGCGCTGATCGTGGTCAAGGCCCTGGCCGAGAGCCCCTGGGGGATTTTCACGGTGATGGCGACCATCCCGATCGCGATGTTCATGGGCATTTACATGCGCTACATCCGTCCGGGCCGCATCGGTGAAATCTCCGTTGTCGGCGTGCTGTTGCTGCTGGGTTCGATCTGGCTCGGCGGGCAGATTGCCGCTGATCCGGTCTGGGCCAAGGCCTTTACCTTCACCGGGATCCAGATCACCTGGATGTTGATCGGTTACGGTTTCGTCGCCGCGGTATTGCCGGTGTGGCTGATTCTGGCGCCGCGGGATTACCTGTCGACCTTCCTCAAAATCGGCACCATCGTGGCCTTGGCGATCGGCATCCTGATCACCATGCCCGACCTGAAAATGCCGGCACTCACCCAGTTTGTCGACGGCACCGGGCCGGTGTGGAAGGGCGGGTTGTTCCCGTTCCTGTTCATCACCATCGCCTGTGGTGCCGTCTCCGGTTTCCACGCGCTGATTGCTTCCGGCACCACGCCGAAGTTGCTGGCCAGTGAAGGCCATGCCCGTTACATCGGTTACGGCGGCATGCTGATGGAATCCTTCGTCGCCATCATGGCCATGGTTGCCGCGTCGGTGATCGAGCCGGGCGTGTACTTCGCCATGAACAGCCCAGCGGCGCTTGTCGGCTCCGATGCTGTTTCAGTGGCTCAGACCGTCAGCAGCTGGGGTTTTGCAATCACCCCGGAAGCGCTGCAAGCGGTGGCCAGGGACATCGGTGAAACCACCATCCTGGCCCGTGCCGGCGGTGCGCCGACCCTGGCGGTAGGTATCGCGCAGATCCTGCACCAGCTTCTGCCGGGTGAAAACACCATGGCATTCTGGTACCACTTCGCGATCCTGTTCGAAGCGCTGTTCATCCTGACGGCAGTCGATGCCGGTACCCGGGCCGGCCGATTCATGCTGCAGGACTTGCTCGGCTCCTTCGTGCCGGCGCTGAAACGCACCGAATCCTGGACCGCCAACCTGATCGCGACCGCCGGTTGTGTGGCGATGTGGGGTTATCTGCTGTACCAGGGCGTGATCGATCCGCTGGGTGGCATCAACACCTTGTGGCCGCTGTTCGGTATCTCCAACCAGATGCTGGCCGGTATCGCGCTGATGTTGGCGACCGTTGTGCTGATCAAAATGAAACGCCAGCGCTACGTCTGGGTCACCATGCTGCCCGCCGTGTGGCTGCTGATCTGCACAACCACCGCCGGCTTCATCAAGCTGTTCGACGCCAACCCGGCGATCGGTTTCCTGGCCCTGGCCAAGAAGTACAGCGATGCCCTGGCCAACGGTCAGATCCTCGCTCCGGCCAAGAGCATCGATCAGATGCAGCACGTGATCTACAACGCGTACACCAACGCAACGCTGACCGCGCTGTTCTTGCTGGTGGTCTTCAGCATCCTGTTCTTTGCACTCAAGGTCGGTATCGCCGCCTGGGGCAGCAAGGAACGTACGGATAAAGAAGCACCATTCCAGGCAATGCCGAACGCTTGATCGAGGATTGCAGCATGTTCAATGACCTGAGTCGCCTCGGTAAATACCTCGGTCAGGCCGCGCGCCTGATGGTCGGGATGCCCGACTACGACAACTACGTCGAGCATATGCAAACCAAACACCCGGACAAACCGGTGATGGACTACGAGATGTTCTTCCGGGAACGGCAGGAAGCCCGCTACGGAAGCAAGGCCGGGCCGAAGTGCTGTTAGTCTGCTAAGCGGGCTCGACAGTTGATGTGGGAGCGGTATAACGTCGCTCCCATTTCTTTTGCATAGCTAATAGAACTGTTTTTACGCTCTCTTGACCGATTATCGGTCCGTACATGGTTGTCGCACTGTCTCAACGGAGCGTAGTCGTCGGTTAGAGCTCAAACCACGACGTCACCAAAGCATGGTCACTGGCAGCTAAAATATTCGTCAGCTACTCTGCTTGTCTCATGTTTTTTAGTAGAACACCCGTGGCGATTTCCCTGATTCAAATGTTTGATGAAAGGTGACGTTTGAATGCATGGATTTCAAAGTTTTGTTTTTGGTGTATTGTTTAGGAACTAATCACGTAGAGATTTCCTATGTCCAAACTAGCAGAATTTCGTCAGCTCGAAAAACATCTCGCCGAACAGCTTCAAGCGCTAGAAGCCCTCAAGGGTGATGCTGGTCTCAAGAAAGAAATCGAATTCGAATCGAAGCTGCGTGACCTTCTGGCCAAGTACGGCTACAGCTTAAAGGACGTCATCAATTTGCTCGATCCACAAGCTGGTCGCCGCGCTCCAATGGCCGAAACTAAATCCGGCAGCCGTAAGCCTAGGCAAGTGAAAATTTACAAAAATCCAGAGTCTGGTGAGGTTGTGGAAACCAAAGGTGGGAACCATAAGACGTTGAAAGAATGGAAAACCAAATATGGCTCAGACAAAGTCGAATCTTGGCTGAGTAAGTAATGTAAATTTGAATGCAAAAGGGCCTTTTGAGGCCCTTCTTGTTATCTGCTACCAAGGGCTGCGGAGTATTTCGGCGTAGTGGAACCGCAAAGGTCCCGCAAATCACCTTCAGGCCTCCACCATTAACGACGATGGTGCGCGCCTTTTAACACACGCCATCGCTCTGGACGTATGGGCTGTTGCGCCTCGTTATCTATTAAAAAACGATAAGACTTTCTTGTATAGCTGATCGTCGCGATTAACCGGAATACGCGGTTATACCGTGTGTCCGGTTGCCTGTGCATGAGCGCCTCAAACCAATAATGTCCTCAGCATAGAAACCTGCTCGGCATCTGCTTTTTGGATGGTAGTTTGACATCGAAATCGGGACTGCCTCTTAATCCCACAATTGAGTCGCGCGGCATCGACATTCGAAAATAATAAAAAATCCTACCGCTCAGGCAGCAGTTCCTTTCTTGAGCGTTCTGCGGCTTATCTGTTCAGGGTTCTATCTATGAGTGAAAGATCATCAGTTTTATAGGTAAATAGAGTCGTCAGAGCGCTAACGCTGGCTAGACGGTTGGGGTCAGCGAAAAGCAGGCGTCACCCGTAAAGTGAATGGAATCTCTCAGGCAGTTCATTTCATACTGCGTGTCACTTCGGGCGCTTACGCCCAAAAATGGATAGCGTTTGAATAAGCTGTTACCGGAAGGATCTTCGCTGATCGCGAAGCTTCAAACTTTTCCACCTCTGCCCGAGGCGCATCATGCGAATTCACGTCACGTTCACTGATCGCGTCGGTATTACCCAGGAAGTCCTGGCGTTGCTCGGTGCGCGTAACCTCAACTTGGACGCAGTGGAGATGATCCCACCTAACGTGTACATAGATGCGCCGGACCTCAGCCAGACGGTGCTGGACGAGCTAAATTACGCGCTATTACGGGTAGAGGGAGTCAAAGCTGTGGAGCTTGTCGACATGCTCCCGGGTCAACGTCGCCGTCTTCAACTTGATGCGCTGTTGGCCGCCATGAGCGATCCGGTATTGGCGGTGGATCCGGGTGGTTACGTCCTGTTGGCCAATCACAAATTGGTCAGTCTTTATGGCAGCGATCCGACGGGTGAGCCCCTTTCAAATTTGTTCGCGGCGCCGGACTTGGCAAAATCCTTGGTCGAAAAAAACTTTCGGTTGCCGATGTGCGAGGTAAATTTCAAGGGGCATGACCTGTTGCTTGACGCCACTCCAATCATAGGCACAACTCAAAGCGCACGTTTGCTCGCGGGTGGTTTGTTGACGCTTTACCCCCCAAGCCGTATCGGAGAGCGCCTAGCTTCGCTGCATCACGATCATGCGGAAGGTCTGGGAGCTTTGCTTGGAAAATCGCCTGTGCTCGAACAGCTCAAGACGCGACTGCATAAAGTGGCCGGCCTCGACGCACCGTTGTTGATTCAGGGTGAGACGGGAACGGGTAAAGAGCTTGTCGCGAGAGCTTGTCATACCATGAGTGCTCGACGCGACGCGCCATTTTTGGCTCTGAACTGCGCTGCGCTGCCGGAAAGCCTGGCCGAAAGTGAACTGTTTGGCTATGCAGCGGGTGCGTTTACAGGCGCACAGCGCGGTGGTAAGCCGGGGTTGTTGGAGCTATCGGATCGAGGCACGGTGTTTCTCGATGAAGTTGGCGAAATGTCGCCATACTTGCAAGCCAAATTGCTGCGTTTTCTTAGTGATGGCTGCTTCCGCCGTGTCGGTGGCGATCGCGAGGTGCATGTCAGCGTGCGGGTCCTGTGCGCCACCCACCGCAATCTGGAACGCATGGTGGCAGAAGGTAGTTTCCGCGAAGATCTCTTTTACCGACTCAACGTCCTGAATCTGACGGTGCCGGCGCTTCGCGAGCGTGGGCAGGATATCCTGCTGTTGGCTGAACACTTCTTGCGCCAGGCTTGCGAACAAATTCAACGTTCGTCCTGTTGTCTGGCGCCATCGACCTATCCGCTGTTACTGAACAATCGATGGTCAGGGAATGTTCGCCAGTTGCAGAACGTCATTTTTCGAGCGGCCGCAATCTGCGAAGGGGATGTGATTGACTGCGATGGGCTTGAGCTGGCCGGTACTGAGCTGATCAGTCAGAAGGCAGATTCCGAAGCGGTGGTCAGTCTGGAAGCGGCGGTGCAGGACTTCGAGAAATCGTTGTTGGAGAGATTTTATCTGGCGTATCCCTCAACCCGTCAATTGGCACATCGGCTGCAAACCTCGCACACCGCGATTGGACAGCGGCTACGCAAATACGGGATCGGCTCGCGATCGTAGCTTTCGCCTGTTGGGGTTACGCGGTTCGAAAACGTTCCGCCGGAGCGTTTTCGCTCCAATGGCGGTTAAGCGCCGCGTGCCTTGGATTTGGCCTCGCCGCCAAGATGAAGCCAGTCTGCTGCCTGGAACGAATTCGATCCGCACAACCTGTATTTGTTCTCATTAATAAAATAACCCACTGATATATATAGCAATATGTAGATGGCATCGTCTTTGCTCTTGTTCTATCAAACCAGCCGACTTTTCGCCGGCCTGTTCGTCCTAACATTGGACACATTGATAACAAGAGGAAAATCCATGAGCACGCTGCGTTTCACTTCCGAGCATGAATGGTTACGTCTGGAAGCTTCCGGCGAATTGACAGTCGGCATTACAAACTTTGCTCAAGAGGCATTGGGCGACGTGGTTTTCGTGCAATTGCCAGACCTGGGGCCCTTTGCCGAAGGACATGAGGTGGCGGTGCTGGAGTCGGTGAAAGCCGCGAGTAATATCAGCATGCCATTGACCGGCGATGTGGTCGCGGTCAACCAGGCGCTGGCCGATGACCCCGAGCAGGTCAATGCCTCGCCGATGAACGATGGCTGGTTCTTCCGTATCCGTGTCGACAATCTTGATGCTTTCAACGATCTGATGGATCAGGAAGGCTATGACCGTTTCCTGGCCGAAAACGCCTGAGCCGGGGGTAGAGATGAACAAGCCACAGATTCCCCTGGGCACGGACAACGAATTCATTGCCCGCCACATCGGTCCTCGCGACGAAGACATTAGCGCCATGTTGACGCTGATCGGTCATGACTCGCTGGAAACCCTGATCGACAGCGTCGTTCCGCAGAGCATCAAGGGCACCAGTGTGCTCGAGTTATCGGCGGGGCAGGGCGAAGCCGAGGCCCTGGCCGCGATCAAGACCGTCGCCGGCAAGAACCAGCTGTTGCGCACCCACATCGGCCAAGGCTATTACCCTTGCCATACGCCGACGCCGATCCTGCGCAACCTGCTGGAGAACCCGGGTTGGTACACCGCGTACACACCATATCAACCGGAAATTTCCCAAGGTCGACTGGAAGCGCTGCTGAATTTCCAGACTTTGATCAGCGACTTAACCGGGATGGAAATTGCCAACGCCTCGTTGCTCGATGAAGCGACTGCCGCCGCCGAAGCCATGACCTTCTGCAAGCGCCTGGCAAAAAACAAAGCGCCGGCTTTTTTTGTCTCGCGCCACTGCCATCCGCAGACCCTCGACGTTCTGCGCACCCGTTCCGAACCGTTAAACATCGAGATTGTGATCGGCGACGAGTCCGAACTGGAGAAAGAAGGGCTCGACGGGTATTTTGGCCTGCTGTTGCAATACCCGGCCAGTACCGGCGAGATTGTCGATCATCGTTCGCTGGTCGAGCGCGCCCACCAGGCCGGTGCATTGGTGGCGGTGGCGGCCGATCTGCTGGCATTGACCCTGCTGACACCGCCAGGTGAATTTGGTGCCGATGTGGTGTTGGGCAGTGCCCAACGCTTCGGCGTGCCCTTGGGTTTCGGTGGCCCGCACGCCGCTTACTTTGCGACACGCGATGGCTTCAAGCGCGACATGCCCGGGCGCCTGGTAGGCATTTCCATCGACCACCATGGCAACCCGGCGCTGCGCCTGGCGATGCAAACCCGTGAACAACACATTCGTCGTGAGAAAGCCACGAGCAACATCTGCACCGCGCAAGTGCTACTGGCCAATATCGCCAGCATGTACGCGGTCTACCATGGCCCCAAAGGCCTGACAGACATCGCCCGCCGTGTGCATCGCTTGACGTCGATCCTGGCCCAGGGCCTGGAACAACTGGGGCATCGGGTTGAGCAACAGCATTTCTTCGACACCCTCAGTGTCGTGCCGTCAATCCCGGTGCAAGCCGTGCATGACGCGGCCAGGTCGGCGGGAATCAACCTACGTGTCATCGACCCACCTCGCGTCGGTCTGTCGCTGGACGAAACCTGCGAGCAACAAAGCGTAGAGGCGCTGTGGGCCGTGTTTGCAGTCAAAGGACAGTCGCTGCCGGACTTCCTCGCCCTGGCGAAAACCACTGGCGATTGCCTGCCACTGTCGTTGTTGCGTGAGACACCGATCTTGCAGCACGAAGTGTTCAATCGTTATCACTCGGAAACCGAGCTGATGCGCTACCTGCGCAGACTGGCGGACAAGGACCTGGCGCTCGATCGCACCATGATTCCGTTGGGCTCCTGCACCATGAAGCTCAATGCCGCCAGCGAAATGATCCCGATCACCTGGCCCGAGTTTGGCGCCTTGCATCCGTTCGCGCCTGGCGAGCAAACCCGGGGTTATCAGCAACTGATCAAGGAGCTGGAGCAGATGCTGTGCGCGGCTACGGGTTACGACGCCATGTCGTTGCAACCCAATGCAGGCTCGCAGGGCGAGTACGCAGGGCTGCTCGCCATTCGTGCGTATCACGCCAGTCGTGGCGAAGCCAATCGCGACGTCTGTCTGATTCCTTCGTCGGCCCACGGCACTAACCCGGCCACCGCACAAATGGCCGGTATGCGCGTAGTCGTGGTCGATTGTGATGCCAGGGGCAACGTCGATATCGCCGACCTTGAGTACAAGGCGCAACTGCACGAAGAGCGCTTGGCGGCATTGATGATTACCTACCCATCGACCCATGGAGTGTTTGAAGACGGCATCCGGCAAATCTGCGCTATCGTGCATGAGCGCGGCGGCCAGGTGTATATCGATGGTGCCAACATGAACGCCATGGTGGGGCTCTGCGCACCGGGCAAGTTTGGTGGTGATGTCTCGCACCTGAATTTGCACAAGACCTTCTGCATTCCCCACGGCGGTGGCGGGCCAGGCGTTGGACCGATCGGTGTCAAGGCACACCTGGCGCCGTTCCTGCCAGGGCACGAAACCATGGCGCGCAAGCAAGGCGCCGTCAGCGCCGCGGCCTTCGGCAGCGCCAGCATCCTGCCGATCACCTGGATGTACATGCGCATGATGGGCGGGGAAGGCCTCAAGCGTGCGTCGCAACTGGCCATCCTCAGCGCCAACTACATTGCCCGGCGGCTAGAGGATCATTACCCGGTGCTATACACCGGCGAAAACGGCTTGGTCGCGCACGAATGCATCCTCGATTTGCGCCCGCTCAAGGAGACCAGCGGCATCAGCGTGGAAGACGTGGCCAAGCGTCTGATCGACTTCGGTTTCCATGCTCCGACCATGTCGTTCCCGGTGGCGGGCACGCTGATGGTCGAGCCGACCGAGAGTGAATCCATGGAAGAGTTGGACCGCTTCTGCGACGCGATGATCTGCATCCGCGAAGAAATTCGTGCCGTGGAAAGTGGCGAACTCGATTCGCACGACAACCCGCTGAAAAACGCTCCGCACACTGCCGCCGAACTGGTCGGTGAATGGGGGCATTGCTACAGCCGGGAATTGGCGGTGTACCCGCTCGAGTCGCTACGCGACAGCAAATACTGGCCACCGGTCGGTCGTGTCGACAACGTTTATGGCGACCGCAACCTGTCCTGTGCCTGCCCACCGATGTCGATTTACCAAGACGCTTGATGACTGTGCCCGGATCTCGCCCGGGCCTTCGCGCGAGTGCGTTGTGTCTACTCAAACAAAAAAGGAAAGCTCACCATGTTCCATAAAAGTCTGACTCTGTCCGATTTCGACCCTGTGCTCGCTGAGGCCATTAATCGCGAAGTGAAGCGCCAGGAAGACCACATCGAATTGATCGCCTCCGAGAACTACACCAGCCCGCAGGTGATGGAAGCCCAGGGTACCGAACTGACCAACAAGTACGCCGAGGGCTATCCCGGCAAGCGCTACTATGGTGGTTGTGAACATGTCGACGTGGTCGAGCAACTGGCGATCGATCGCGCCAAGGCGTTGTTCGGTGCCGGCTACGCCAACGTGCAGCCGCACTCCGGTTCTCAGGCCAATGCTGCGGTCTATTTGGCCTTGCTGCAAGCCGGCGATACGATCCTGGGCATGAGCCTGGCCCATGGCGGGCATCTTACGCACGGGGCGAAGGTCAGCTCGTCCGGCAAGCTGTACAACGCCGTGCAATACGGCATCGATGCCAATGGCCTGATCGACTATGACGAGGTCGAGCGCCTGGCGGTTGAGCACAGACCGAAAATGATCGTCGCCGGTTTCTCCGCCTATTCCAAAACCCTCGACTTTCCACGTTTCCGTGCCATTGCCGACAAGGTCGGGGCGTACCTGTTCGTTGACATGGCGCATGTCGCCGGTCTGGTGGCTGCCGGCCTCTACCCGAACCCACTGCCGTACGCTGATGTGGTCACCACCACCACGCACAAGACCCTGCGCGGTCCACGCGGTGGGCTGATTTTGGCCAAGGCCGATGCGGAACTGGAGAAGAAGCTCAACTCGGCCGTGTTTCCGGGCGGGCAGGGCGGGCCGTTGATGCATGTGATTGCCGCCAAGGCGGTGTGCTTCAAGGAGGCGTTGGAGCCGGGTTTCACGGATTACCAGCTGCAGGTCATCAGGAACGCACAAGCCATGGCTGAAGTGTTCAAGCAGCGGGGCTACGACGTTGTGTCCGGTGGCACTGACAATCACCTGTTCCTGGTCAGCCTTATCCGTCAGGGCATTACCGGCAAAGACGCCGATGCTGCGCTGGGTCGTGCTCGTATCACAGTTAACAAAAATGCCGTGCCTAACGACCCGCAATCTCCATTTGTGACGTCCGGTCTGCGCATCGGTACGCCCGCCGTCACCACGCGTGGCTTGAAGGTTGTTGAGTGCGTAGGGTTGGCTAACTGGATCTGCGACATTCTGGACAACCTCGGCGATGCCGACGTCGAGGCTCATGTCGCGCGGCAAGTGGCCGGTCTGTGCGCGTTGTTCCCAGTGTACGGGGCCTGATCAATATCAACATTCGATGACCCAAGGCACACGGCCCGCCGTCGCTGGGCCGTGAACTTCATCGAATGTTGACCGCCGTTCAATTCATGCCAGGAGTTAACCATGTCCAATAACGAACTGTTGCGCACTCCATTGCATGCGTTGCACCTAGAACTGGGTGCACGCATGGTGCCCTTCGCGGGCTACGAGATGCCGGTGCAATACCCGCTGGGTGTCATGAAAGAACATCAACACACGCGCGCACAGGCAGGCCTGTTCGATGTATCGCACATGGGGCAGATACGCCTGCACGGCGCCGGTGCCGCCCAGGCGCTGGAAGCCCTGGTGCCTGTGGACATCGTCGACCTGCCGGTGGGCATGCAACGTTATGCACTGTTCACCAATGAGGACGGCGGCATTATCGATGACTTGATGGTGGCGAACGCCGGTGACCATTTGTTCTTGGTGGTAAACGCCGCCTGCAAGGATCAGGACTTGGCGCATCTGAGCAAACACTTGCAGGGCCATTGCGAGGTCGAGTCGCTGTTCGAGAGCCGTGCATTGCTCGCACTTCAGGGGCCCCGCGCTGCCGATGTGCTGGCGCGCCTGGCACCTGAAGTGAAAAGCATGACGTTCATGCAATTTGCGCAGGTGCGCTTGCTTGGCGTCGATTGCTACGTCAGTCGCTCCGGCTACACCGGTGAGGACGGGTACGAAATTTCCGTACCGGTCGAGCAGGCGGCCACGTTGACCCGTTCACTCCTGGCCGAACCAGAAGTGAAGGCGATCGGCCTGGGTGCCCGGGATTCATTGCGACTAGAAGCGGGTCTGTGCCTGTACGGCCATGATATGAACCCGGACACGACGCCCATCGAAGCCAGCCTGACTTGGGCCATTTCCAAAGCACGACGCGCCGATGGTGTCCGTGCCGGCGGCTTCCCGGGTGCGGAACGTATCCTTGCCCAGCAACTCGATGGCGTGGCCAGCAAGCGCGTCGGGTTCCTGCCGAAAGATCGCACACCTGTACGTGAGGGGACGCAGATCATCAACGCGCAGCAAGAATTGATCGGTCAAATCACCAGCGGTGGTTTCGGTCCCAGCTTCGACGGGCCGGTCGCGATGGGCTATTTAGAGAGTGCCTATGCCGTCCTCGGCACGGAGGTGTTCGCGCTGGTGCGGGGCAAGCCTGTGGCCATGGAAGTCGTCAAAACGCCGTTTGTGGCGCAGCGTTACTACCGTGGTTAACACTGGTGCTATTTTCCTGGGAGCTGGGCAATGACAGACATGCAAAAGGCTGATCTTCGGCCGGAGCCGTTGCAGGCTGGTGTCAAGCTGCGGGGCGCGGAGAAGGTCGCGCGTATTCCGGTAAAAATTCTTCCCACCGAAGACATCCCGCGCAAACCGGACTGGATTCGCGTACCGATCTCCACGTCGCCCGAAGTCGCGAGGATCAAGGCATTGTTGCGCAAGCACAAATTGCACAGCGTCTGTGAAGAGGCTTCTTGTCCAAACCTCGGCGAGTGCTTCAGTGGAGGCACTGCCACCTTCATGATCATGGGGGACATCTGTACCCGCCGCTGTCCGTTCTGCGATGTGGGGCACGGGCGCCCGAAACCGCTGGATGCCGATGAACCACGCAACCTGGCGACTGCCATTGCGGATTTGCGGTTGAAGTACGTCGTAATCACTTCGGTGGATCGCGACGATCTGCGAGACGGCGGAGCAGGGCATTTTGTTGAATGCCTTCGCGAGATTCGAAAGCTTTCACCGGGCGTGCAGTTAGAAACCTTGGTTCCCGATTACCGCGGGCGTATGGACGTGGCCCTGGCCATCACCGAGCAGGAGCCGCCAGATGTGTTCAACCACAATTTGGAAACAGTGCCGCGGCTGTACAAGGCGGCCCGCCCGGGTTCGGATTTCGATTGGTCGTTGGACCTGCTGGAAAAATTCAAGAAACGCGTGCCTGGTGTTCCCACCAAGTCCGGCTTGATGCTCGGGCTGGGTGAGACGGATGACGAGGTGATTGAAGTCATGCAGCACATGCGTGAACACGGTATTGAAATGTTGACCTTGGGGCAGTACCTGCAACCTTCACGCAGCCATTTGCCGGTTCAGCGTTTCGTCCACCCGGATGTATTCGCCTGGCTGGCAGAGGAAGGTTTGCGCATGGGGTTCAGCAATGTCGCGTCGGGTCCGTTGGTTCGTTCTTCATATCATGCGGATCAACAGGTGCAAGGCATCCGATTGCCATGATCAGGACGATGGTGCAGGGCTCCAGATTTGTTTTTTTCCTACAAGAAGGAATAATAATCGGCTCCCAGTGATTTATAGTTGGATGTTGATTGCGTTAGCGTCGATGCGGATGTCGAAAAAGCGGCGCCACTCACGAAACGAATGCGCTGCTTTTATCGATCAGTGGACAGATGTCTTGAGCTCACAGTAGCGCGATCAACTTCCTTCAGCCGGTAATCATTCTTTCGCGCCATGCCCAACCTGATGGCGCCGATCCCGCATCGGTGATGGTCAGAGAATGGCGGCAATTTTCGAACGCGCTCCAGCCCAACGCCCGTTCCGTATGAAGGAGGGTATTCATATGCTCCGAGGATGCCTTTTAACCACGGTTCATGATGCGTTGTAGCAACAGTCGCTCAATCGCGCCGCTCACCAAGATGCATGTCCGTTCTTCACGAACCTTTCATGGACCGGGTGGTGCGCCAGTCATCTCGTCGTGGTTCAGGACTACCTTAAGTTCCGCCGATGTCGAATTATCCACAGAATGAGTGCATATAACTGTGGATAATGGTCTGAGAGCCGCAGTGCAAACGGCTTGTCGCCTATTGATCGTTAAATGAGCATTGTGCAAGGCATGCCTGAATACCTCGTCAAATTCCCTTAATTGCCTTCGCTCCGGTGCAGTGTCATAGGTTCGACAGTAGAGCTTTTGGAATTGTGACTACTGCACGTCTTGTAGTGTGGCGAACGACACAATCAAACAGCGTTAAACCATATCAAGGACAATGAAAATTTCGCCAATACGTCTTCACCCGATTTGCGAGCTTGTCCAATCCCGCCCACTGGCGACTATGGCCGCATCCTCTGGAGTGATCAAATCACCGGTTGCTCAAGTGAGCCCGAACGACCAGGTGGGGTAGGATGAATTTGGATTTCAGTTACGTATCGCCCGCGACCGCCACACCATCATTTTCTCAACCTGCAGGTCTTTCAAGGTGTGAGGAATGGACAGCCACTACCGGACCGAACTCATTTTTGCATGTTCTGCGAGAGTACGTCTTGAATTCCAAAGCAGGGCAAAAGTGCTTCAGTACTAATTCTCGCAAACACACTCCGGTGAGAGCGTTAGCTTGAAACCTCATTCAGTTTCTCGCCGGTTCCGAGCAATACGCGACGCTGGGAATTCCAGTTTTTTGCAGAGAAAAAACGATTGCATAAAATGAGCGTAATTCTCGGGATAACGCAGCAAGTATGCGTAGAGACTTTAAGTTTTGACGTTTTCGAGTCAGTGGCGGCCCTAAGCTTGTGTCCATAGACATAACGCTAGATGACTGCCATGACCAATATTGCTAGAGACGCACTGAATAACCTCACTCGCAAGGATCTGCTGGAGCTGCGGGCGTATATCAACGGCGAGTGGGTGGATACCGACGGAAAGCTCGCCGTTGTCGATCCGGCCACGGGGGAGCGCATTGCGCAGGTGGCCCATTGCAGCCCTGTCTGGGCCGACCGGGCTGTTGAGGCCGCCAGTGCGGCACTCTCTGGTTGGGGACAGCTATTGCCGCTTCAGCGCGGGTTGATTTTGCGTAAATGGGCGGTGCTCATGCGCGGGCATGCCCAAGACCTGGCCGTCATCATGACGGCAGAACAGGGCAAGCCGTTGGCGGAATCGTTGGGTGAGATTTCGTATGGCGCCGCGTTCCTCGACTGGTTTGCGGCGGAAGGCGAGCGCTGCTATGGCGAAACCATACCTAGCCATCTGGTGGGTAGTCAGTTGCTGACGAAGTTGCAGCCGATTGGCGTGACGGTTGCGATCACACCATGGAATTTCCCCAGCGCGATGATTACTCGCAAAGCGGGTGCAGCACTGGCTGCGGGTTGCACAATGATTGTCAAACCGGCGCCAGAAACACCGCTATCGGCGCTAGCGTTGGCCAAACTGGCCGAAGAAGCAGGCATGCCCGCTGGTGTGTTCCAAGTGCTGACCGGCGATGCGGTCGCCCAGTCTGCAAGATTGCTTCAATTTCCTGAAGTGCGCGCCTTCAGTTTTACCGGTTCGACTGAAGTCGGGAAAATCCTGCTCAAGGCATCCGGTGATACGGTCAAGCGGGTATCGCTTGAACTCGGTGGCCACGCCCCTTTCATTGTTTTTGACGACGCATCGATTGATGAGGCAGTGGCCGCTTGCATCAACGCAAAGTTCACCACGTCCGGTCAGGACTGCCTGGCGGCCAACAGGATCTACGTTCAGCGCGGCTATTACGACAATTTCGTGGCGGCGCTTGCTGCGCAGGTCAGGACGCTGAGAGTGGGCCATGGACTGAGTCCCAATGTCGATATCGGCCCTATGACGCGCAGTTCCGTGGCTGCTAAGTGTCAGGCCCAGATCATCAATGCTGTGTCCTTGGGCGCGACCCTTGTTGTGGGGGGGACCGAGATCAACGGCAATTTCGTGCAGCCTACCGTGCTGGCCGATGCAACGGACGAGATGGACATTGCGCAGGACGAGACATTCGGGCCGGTTGCAGCGGTGTTTGTCTTTGACACGGAAGAAGAAGTGCTGCAGCGCGCTAACAACTCTGAATTCGCATTAGCAGCTTATGTGTACACCAACGATTTGCGGCGTGCACTTCGCCTTTCCGATCGCCTGCAGTACGGCATGGTCGCGATCAACACGCCGAAGTTTACCGGGGCACCCATTCCATTCGGTGGATGGAAGCAGTCCGGATTGGGAAGGGAAGGCTCGAAGCACGGCCTGGAAGAGTACATGGAAATCAAATATGTCTGTTTTGGCAACCTGTGAAAGTTAAGGAGATACTCAAATGAACAAAAATCAACACGATATCACCGCAGCCCAGGATCGTAATTCAGTGCTTCATCCCTTCACTAATCTGAAGGATTTTGCCTCTGGCAAAATGGGCGATCCGACCATCATCGAAACGGGCAAAGGGATTCGCATCACTGACTCCACCGGCCGCGAATACATCGACGGGTTTGCCGGCCTGTATTGCATGAACATCGGTTATGGCCGTACTGAAGTGGCCGACGCTATCTCTCGTCAGGCGCACAAGCTGGCTTACTATCACAGCTACGCCGCGCATACCACGGATGAACTGGCGAAGCTGTCTGATCGCTTGGTGAAAATGTCGCCTGGCAAAATGAGCAAGGTGTTCTACGGTACCTCGGGCTCTGACGCGAACGAAACCCAGGCGAAACTGGTGTGGTATTACAACAACCTGCGCGGCTTGCCGAAGAAGAAAAAAATCATCACGCGTGATCGTGGCTATCACGGTTGCTCGGTGATTGCAGGTTCCATGACTGGCATGAACTTCTACCACGATCACATGGACCTGCCGGTATCGGGCATCTTGCGCACGGGCGTTCCCCATCACTATTGGGACACCCTGGCTGGCGAAACCGAACTGCAATTTTCCGCCCGACGCGCACAGGAACTCGAAGCGCTGATCCTGCGTGAAGACCCGGATACCATCGGTGCTTTCATCGCGGAACCGGTACTGGGTACCGGCGGTATCACGCCTCCGCCTGAAGGTTACTGGGCAGCGATTCAGCCGATCCTGAAAAAGTACGACATTCTGTTGATAGCTGACGAAGTGATCACCGGTTTTGGCCGTACGGGGGCGATGTTCGGTTGCGATAAATACGACATGGAGCCTGATCTGATTACCGTTGCCAAAGGCCTCACTTCGGCCTACATGCCGCTCTCGGCGGCGATCGTTGGCGAGAAAGTCTACAAGGTCATGGAAGAGGGCGCGGATCGCGTGGGGGCGTTCTCACATGGGTTTACGTACTCCGGCCATCCCATCTGTGTTGCCGCTGCGAATTCGGTGCTCGACATCGTTGAGCGTGAGGACATCCCAGGCAATGCTGGCCGTGTTGGTGAGTACCTGCAAACCAGCCTCAAAGAAGTATTCGGGCATCTGCCGATCGTGGGTGAGGTGCGTGGTGTGGGTCTCATGGCCGCCATTGAATTCGTCGCAGACCCGGCGACTAAAAAACGCTTTGACCCAGCACTGAAGGTTGGCGCCCGGATCTCCAAAGCAGCACGCGATCTGAACCTGATTGCACGGGCGATGCCGCACGGAGAAATCCTGGGCTTCGCACCGCCACTGGTGGCCACAAGGCAGGACGTGGACCAGATGGTCGATATCGCCCATCGCTCCGTGCAAAAGGTCATCGACGAATTGGCCAAAGAAGGCGCGCTGCGCTAAACCACGCAGACGCTGTCATGAATCAAGGCCGGTTTCGTACCGGCCTTTTTTCTGGGCAAGTGACAAGACGCGCCGGGTATTGGCAGCCTGTTGATGTCCCTCGGGCTTTGCCGAGCAGGGGGGCCGTATGAGAGGATCCGGCTCCCGATCTCGTCATCTTGTCACTGTCGTCGTGTTGCTCTGAGGGGAAGCCAAATGTTTGTTCTTGATCGAATCGACGCCAACATATTAAACGCCGTGCAAAAGAACAACCGGATCACCTCGGAAGAGCTGGGCAATCTGGTGGGGTTGTCAGCCACTGCCTGCCAGCGTCGCTTGAAGACGTTGCGCAAAGAGGGCGTGATTGAAGGCGATGTGTCGATTGTCTCGCCGAAAGCCGTTGGGCGAAATGTGTTCATGCTGGTGCTCGTTACATTGGAACGAGAACGCTCCGACATTATTGACCGGTTCAAGAAGTCCATTCGCAATACGCCGGAAGTTATGACGGGTTACTACGTCACGGGTGACTCGGACTTCGTCCTGGTGATCACGTCCAGGAACATGGAAGATTATGAACAGTTCACGCGCCGGTTTTTCTATGAGAACTCGGATATCAAAAGTTTCAAGACACTGGTGGTCATGGATCGAGTAAAGGCCGGATTCGAGTTACCCATCAACCTCGATTGATTTGTCCATATCCCGAAAGCCTCCGATCGCCTCTGGCAAGCGAGGCACCGGCAGCCTACGGGGCAGCCCAAGCTTTCTGTAATCCTCCCGCAATTCTCCAGCGCACCCGCTCCCAGTTTCTTCTTTTTAGCCACTTTCATGGGCCACTTCGCCACTGGCAACTGCTACCGGATCACGCAGCTTTTCCTCGTTAATCGCCGATATTGTACGAATTTACTCTTCAGCAGAGTGTTTATCGTCGGATATGGTTTGTGGGAATGGCTATTATTTGTCCAGGGCAGTAGTTGCATAGAGACACTGAGTTGGTTGCGAGGGCATATGAATAAGAAGAGCAAGGGTCGGCTGACAATAGACTGGGAACTGACAGGTCGTCAGTACGGAAGTCTCAACTTTCCTTGGTCCAGGAACGAGTCTGCATGGGGCAGTCTGCAAATTCCGGTGATTGTCATCAAGAATGGGAAAGGGCCGTTCATTTTGCTGACGGGGGGCAATCACGGTGATGAGTACGAGGGGCCGATCGCCTTGTCCAACCTGGCGCGGGCACTTGACGTGCAACGTGTCACCGGAACCATCTGCATCGTTCCAGCCCTTAACTATCCCGCGCTGAAATCCGGCACCCGACTTTCTCCCATCGATGGTTTGAATATGAACCGAGCCTTTCTGGGTCGGGCAGAAGGGACCATCACCGAACAGATTGCGCACTTCGTCGAAGCTGAGCTGATCAGTCGCGCCGACGCCGTACTGGATATACACGCGGGTGGGCGGACCATGTTTTTCCAGCCCTTCGCGGTCTCTCATCAGTTGCCCGACGAAGCTCAGACATTGCGTGCCCGCGAGGCGTTGATCGCCTTCGGTGCGCCGATCGGTCTGATTCTGGAAGAGCTGGACAACGAAGGCATGCTGGACACCGCCGTGGAGCAGAAGGGCAAACTGTTTCTGTCTACCGAACTGGGCGGAGGCGGTTCCACCACCGCGGCCACCGTCAAACTGGCTCAAGACGGCGCCCACAACTTCCTCGTGCACACGGGCGTCTATGACGCTGCGATGAAGACTCCTGCGACACCGGTCTCAATCATGGAGAACGAGGCCAACGGTTATGTCAGTGCGCAGACCAGCGGCTTCATCGAGTTCACACACGAACTGGGTGACGGGGTGGAAGCCGGGCAGGTGATTGCCCGCATCCATGACTTCGAAAATTTGCACAAAGAGCCTGAGGCAATCCTGGCACCGGTCACGGGCACTCTGTTGGGCCGTCACTTCGGAGGCCACATCACGAAAGGTGATTTTCTGGCGATGTTTGCCAGTCCGGAAAACTGACAGGCACGTCCTGCCACTAGAGTTGCTAGGCACCCCCATAATTCAAATAAGACGAGGTGAATCATGAGTGACCCGTTTTTCACAGACGCTGAATACGAGAGCCGTCTGCAAAAGGTAAAACATCGAATGGCGGAGGCTTCCGTCGATACCTTGTTGGTGGCAGATGCCAACAATATCTTCTGGCTTACAGGTGCCGCAGACTGGTCGTTCTACACGCCGCAGTTCGTGATCGTCAGTCTGCAGGAAAGCAAACCGATCTGGATCGGCCGCGCCATGGATGCACCCGGCGCCGCGCTGACCAGTTGGATGGGCGCAGAACATGTCATCGGCTATCCCGAAGACTACGTCATGCGCAAGGACATTCATCCCAGCCAATACATCGGCGAGTACGTTGCCAACCGCTGGCCGAATGCACGACGGGTCGGCTACGAATCAGACAGCTATTTCTTCTCGCCTCGTTCCCTGAGTTGCCTGATTGCGCAGTTGCCCAACGCTGTGTTCGTGGACTGCGACTTACTCGTCAACCGGGTGCGGGTCGTAAAAAGCGAGACCGAAATACGGTACCACCGCGAAGCCGCAGTGATCGTGCAAGGGGCGATGCGCGTCGCTCAGGATCTGATCCGGCCAGGCGTTCGCCAGTCCGACGTCATTGCAGAAATCTACAAGGCCCAGATTACTCCGGATGCACCTTTCGGCGGTGATATCACGGCGCTGTGCCCGATCATCCTGGCTGGCGAAAAAGCGTCCGCGGCGCATCCGGCCTGGACCGACGAGAAGTTCACCGACAATCAGACGGTCGCCATTGAATTGGCCGGCGCTCGCCGGCATTACACCACCGGCCTGGCGCGCACGGTTCACCTGGGGTCGAACCCGCCTGCGGAGTTGGTCAACACCGCCGCTGCAGTCGAGGAGGGCATGCATGAAGTCCTGGCCATGGTCAAAGCCGGGGTCAGCGGGGCGGATGTCCATGCCACCTGGCAGCAAGTCCTGAATCGGCACGGACTGCGCAAGGACAGTCGGATCGGTTACTCGATCGGTATCGGTCTGCCGCCAGACTGGGGCGAGCACGTCATCAGTTTACGTCCGGGGGAGCATGAGCCGATTGAAGGCAACACCACGCTCCATATCATCCTGGGCATGTGGATGAAAGGTTGGGGGATGGAAACCTCCGAAACCATCGTTGTTCAGCCGCAAGGTTATGAGTGTCTGACCCGGTTTCCTCGCAGCGTTAATATCAAGCGTTAATCGCTGACACCTATCATCAATGGCGGCTCTAATACCAGAGTCGCACTTCAACTGCTAAACGGCGGAGAGTGCCATGAAAACTATTTCAAGCATGATGTGCGCGTGCGCGTGCGCGTTTTTCGCGAGTATTGCTGCAACTTACGCTTATTCAGCCAACGATGTTTCGCCTCTTAAGAAGGAACTTTCCATTGGCGCCGATTTAAACTATCCGCCTTATGATTATTATGTGGATGGCAAACCAACAGGCTTTGATCCATCGCTGTTGGCGCTATTGGCAAAAAGAATGAACGTCGAACTGACGTTCTCCGATACTCGCTTTGCAAGCTTGCTGCTGGGTCTTAAATCCAACCGCTTCGATCTGGCTTCCGCCGGTATGTACGTCACCCCGGAACGCGCGCAACAGATCAATTTCCTGCCTTACATGAAAACCGGTGTGTCGTTGGTGGTTTTGAAAGGCAGTGCGAATCAGCCGTTGACGCCTGAGGAACTGTGCGGGTTGCGGGTCAGCAGTATTCAGGGTGCGGCGTGGATTCCCAAACTGACAGAGTTCTCGAAAACCGGATGTGTGGACAAGGGTAAAGCGCCGATCAAGCTGTCGGAGTTCCCATCCTCGGCAGAGGCGGTCCAGACGCTGTTCGCGAAAACCGCGGATGTCCAGACTGAAGACGCAGCGGTTGCCGCGGTCGCGGTAAAGAATACGGCCGGGCGCATTGAAATCAGTTCCAAAGAAATTCTCTATCCCGTCGTGGGTGGTTATGGGCTGCGCAAGGACAACGAAGTGTTGCTGACGGCGATGACCAAGGCGCTTCAAGACATCAAGGATTCTGGTGAATATGCCGCATTGTTGAAGGAGTACAACTTGGCCGAGCCTTCTAAGGAAGAAATAGCAGCGGCTCTTGGCAAGACCAACTAACACTTCCGCAATTACAATAAAAGGTGGCTCAAGTGGAATTCGACGTGCGCTATGCGATCAGTCTTTTGTGGAATCGCGAGTTTTGGAGCGCCACATTACTGGTCGTTGAATTAAGTATTCTGGCGTGGCTGTCAGGCATTGTATTCGGTTTTTTTCTCGCGTTGGGCAAGTCGTCTAACAGGATATGGCTGAAGCAATTGTGCAGTGGCTATATCTGGTTCTTCCGAAGCTTGCCGCTGTTGGTACTGCTGATACTGATCTATAACTTGCCGCAGGTATTTCCCCAGACAGGGGCGGTACTTTCGAATCCATTCCTGGCGGGCTTGATCGGCATGATCTTGAACGAATCGGCCTACATCGCTGAAATCCATCGGAGCGGTCTGGTTGCCATTCCCAAGGGCCAAGGAGAAGCGGGCAGATCGCTGGGGCTGGGACGGCTGGCATTGCAAAGCCGGATCATCATTCCGCAGACCATCAGGGTGACACTCCCGGCCCTGGCCAACGAATACGTCAACATTGTGAAGCTGACGTCGCTCGTTTCGGTCATTTCCCTGTATGAAATTCTGGCGGTCGGTCAGCGCTTGTACACGCAGAACTTCCGGGTTCTGGAAACCATGCTGGGCGTGGCGTTCTACTACGTGTTCATCGTTACGGTTGTGGGCTGGCTGCTGTCGTACCTAGAGCGCAGGCTGGACTTCACGGCGGCCAGGAACACCAATCCGACTGCCGGACCATCGGGGACTTCCAGCGATATTTTGCCAGTGCGTGAAACGGCCACCGGCGAGACCGCCTTGGAAATTGTCGGGGCCAGGAAAAGCTACGGCAATCTGGAGGTCTTGAAGAGCATTGACCTGAGTATCAAGCGCGGTCAGGTGGTGTCGATCATCGGGCCGTCCGGCTCCGGCAAGACTTCCTTGATCCGTGCCATGAACGGGCTCGAACCGCTGGACAAGGGCAAGGTGCTGTTGGACGGCAAACCATTTCTGGATGCGGATGCGGGCAAAGTCGTCCCGTCGCTGGATCAGGCAGTCGATATCGGCATGGTGTTTCAGAACTTTAATTTGTTCCCGCACAAGACCGTGCTGGAAAACGTGACCCTGGCGCCGGAGTACCACCAACGAGGATCGAAGCTGGCATGCGAACTGTCGGCCCGCGCGATTCTGCAGAAAGTTGGCCTGAGCGAACATGTGCACAAGTATCCCCATCAGCTCTCGGGTGGCCAGGCGCAACGGGTCGCAATTGCACGGGCGATGGCGATGCAGCCTTCCATGATCCTGTTCGACGAACCCACTTCTGCGCTCGATCCCGAACTGGTGGGGGATGTGTTGCGGTGCATCGAAGACCTGGCGAGCGAAGGGATGACCATGGTCATCGTGACTCACGAGATGGAGTTCGCGTTCAAGGTGTCGAATCGCGTGATTTTCATGGAGAAAGGCGTGGTGGTCAAAGACGCCGCACCTGCCGACATGATGCGATCGTCCGATCAGCGCATCACCCGATTCATCGGTAACTCGGAGCATTTCAAACTCAGGGCGGTGTAATGTGCGAGGAAGCGATGTGAATCTGCACAGGCGGGAAAGAGGGCGTCTTTCCCGCCTTATAAAAAATCGGGGGCGTACCTCCACTCAGACTATCGCCTGATAGAACGCCTGAGGCTGGTCGAGGATGGCGCGTAATAGCTGCAATCCTTCCTCCAAGATCTGGCGGTCGGCGGCAGCACCTAACGAGATTCGAACTGACTAGCTGGAGCGGTGACTTGGCGTAGGCGCAAAGCTCGGGCAGGAAGGATCTTGATCTGCTGGCGTTCCGCTTGATGCCGTACGAGGACCTACCAGGGTTGCGGAAGATGCAGCCAGATGTGCGAGCGCTGGGGTGGGGCACTGAAGTTCAGATCGGCGAAAACCTGCTCTGCGATGTGCAGTCGCGCGGCGTTTTCCGTGAGAGGCGAGGTCAGCGAAGTCATCACTTTCGGATGGAGGGACACAGCACAGGCTCCATGCCCTTTACTTGACCGACACTGGCGATATGGCCAATCAGAAAATCGGCAAACGAATAGGTTTTCGAGGTTGTTTTTATCTGGTCCCGGAAAACGATATGAACGGGTAGCGGGGCAGGCTCGTAGTCTTCAAGCAGCAGTTCCAGGCGACCTTCCTGTACGTCGTTAGCGACCTGAAACAAAAGCGCACGCGTGATCCCCCAGCCTCCCCTAGCGATGTTGATGGCGGCTGCATGGGTGGTGACGGTCACTCGAGAGTCCAGGATGATTTCCAGCTCCCGATCCTGACTCTGAAAGTGCCATACCTGTGCAGGCCCAATGGTGGTGGAGTCGACGATCACTTTGTGACGCAACTGCTCAGGTTCTTCCGGTCGACCATACCGTTGAAGGAAAGACGGTGAGGCGCAGACGATTTGTCTCACTTCGCCAATCTTTATCGCATGAATGCTTTCCGATTCCAGCTCGCCGACCCGTATCGACAAGTCCACATTTTCGTTGACCATGTCGATTTTCTGATCGACGAATAAACACGTCAGGCTGACCTCGGGAAATTGGTTCAAGTAATCGCTGATGAGCGGGGCGATAAATGACTGACCGAACTGGATAGGGGCCGCCACGGTCAAAAGTCCGCAGGGTTCGATGTGGTGACCAACGGCGGCCGCCTCGGCCTCGCGGATCTCGGCGATAATATGTCGGCAGTCCACCAGAAAGCTTTTTCCGGCGTCACTTAAACTCACGCTCCGAGTATTGCGTAAGAAGAGAACCTGCCCGACTCTTTGTTCCAGTAAAGCGACCGAGCGGGTCACGCTAGGTGCAGAAATACGCGCTCGTCGAGCGGCGGCAGCAAAACTTCCCTCCTCAACCACCGCGAGAAAAATTTCCATTTCCCGAAATCGAATCACTGGTATTCCCCTACACCGCGAGTGAAGTGTCCTTTAGCGCTTGAGCGATAAGTCACAGAGTTGAGTAGTGCCGTGGCCTCGGCCAGGCGGGCGGCGTCTTACATTTCCAGTTGCAACGGCTCGGTGCCAGTTGCCGGGACGGCGCAGCAGATCAGGGCTTCACCTGAGGGCAGTTGAAACTCGGGAGGTTCGGCATAGGTCACCGTACCCTGAAGAAGAGGGGTACGGCAGGTGCCGCAGGAGCCGTTACGGCAGCCAAAGAGCGGCGTTAAATCATTCTGTTCGGCCAGATCCAGCAGCGAACCACTCTCCGGATCCCAGGACGCCTCCTTGCTCGACGCCTTGAACGTGACAGGCACCGGTTCGCTTGCAACCGGCCCAAGCTCCCCCCGTGGTTGATCCTCGCTGGCGGTACGCTGGAGGCTAGACGGGCCGAACGTTTCGGCGTGGATGCGTGAGTCGTTGACGTCCAATGCGCGCAGACCGTCGTACATCTGCTGCATGAACCCCTTGGGGCCACAAAGGTAAAAGTCATAGTCATCGAACGGCAGCTGTTGACGCAGTAGGTCGATGCTCAGCCGACCCGGGTGCTCAAAATGAACATCCGGTTTGGCATCCGTGAAGTGGCTTAAAGCACGCAGGTAGTGAAGTTTGCCGTCCGCGGCCGCGACGAGGTCGGCGAACTCTTGCTGGAAGGCCAGTTGAGCCTTGTTGGAGGCGGAATGAAAAACCCAGATGGGGCGGCGATGCAGGGTGCGCGTGCCCTCGTGAACCAGATGCCGCGCCATAGCTAACGCCGGGGTAACGCCGACGCCCGCCGCGAGCAGGACCACTGGGCGATGCACGGAAGCGTCGATCGTGAAGCTACCGGCCGGGGCGCGGGCATCAATCAGGTCGCCAACCCGAATGTTGTCGTGCAGATGCGTCGACACCGTGCCTTCGCGCTTGACGCTGATGCGCAGCGCGCCATCTGCCGGGCCGCTGGAAAGCGTATACGTTCGCACCAACGACTTGTCCTGTCCGGCGAGGGTGACGCGGATTGGCAAATGCTGCCCGGCCAGATACGTTGGCATGCCGAGGCCGTCGTCGGGCAACAGTTGGAACGAACGGATGGTTTCAGTCTCGTCGACGATGCCAGCCACCCGGTACGGACGCCAGCTCTGCGCCAGTGCAGCCGCTTTCAGACGCCTGTCCGCGTCTTCCCAACTGCCGGTCATCAGCACGTTGGGCGAGGTGCCGTCCTCTATCTCCACCCAGCGCAGCGGGAGCCCGCCGGGACGGCGGATGACGCGCTCCGGGAAAAAGCGCCACAGGCGCTCGGCGCCTGTGAACGCCTGGGTTTCCGGCGATTCGAGAATTACCTCGGCGCGTCCGGTCAACTGAAGCAGATCGCCACGACGCATGTCGACGAACACCAGGCCTGCGCGTGGATTGAGCAGCATGTTACCCAACGTGTTGAAGAACAGATTGCCGTTGAATTCCGGCACGGTCAGCACGCCATATTCATCGACCCGCACGAAACCCGGCTTGCCGCCACGATGGGAAACGTCGACCTGACGTTTTTCTTCACGCACCACGTAGGAGGCGACATAGAATGAGTCCGCGGCGGTGATCATCGCGATGTCGTGGCTGTTCAGGGTGTCGGACCGACTGAGTTCCCCTGGCGGCGTGTCATCGAACACATAACGGCGTAGCTGAATGTAGCGGGGGCAATGACCGTAAGTCTGTGTCGGATCGATTTCGAAACCGGTATTGTCATCACGCCGCACAAAACCGTTGAGCCGGTTGCGTCGTCGGGTATGCAGTTCTATGCCCAGCATGGCGATGCCGTCGCCGTCTTCCATGCCGACGTCTGCCGGGTCCGCCGGCTCTCGCGGCAGATCAAGGATCAGTCTCCGTGGATCGGGCGACTGGGCGAATCCCGGCTGCCCCGTGCGCAAGGTCGCCCACGGGTTACCCTGCGGATCGACGCTGCCCAGGACCACAAACGGCAGCTGCGCGTAAAACTCCCGATGCTGGTCGGGCAGCCAGTTGCGCGACATCTGCATTTTGCCGACCTTAACCATTTGCTCGACCGCACCGACGCTTCTTTGCAACTGCAACTCGCCTTCGTTCCAGGGGGATTTTTCTGTCTCTTCCATGGGCGTGCTCTCGGCGGTGATTTCGGCGAATGAATGCGTCAATCGTCCCATAGCTGCCTGGGGGGCAGAACCGTCGCGCCGCTCAATTCATCATTTCGCTTTTTGAAATGATGAGGCGGTTATCGCGAGCGGCGGATCAGGGGCGGAAGCCGGGCATAGCAGGTGCTGACATCTGAAAAACCAACCGGTTTTTTGAGTCTGCACGGACAGAGAGGGGGGCAAAATCGAGTGGCGTTCCAGGGTTCATGGGGTGCCTGCAGGGGCAGGCACCCAGGAAATGTTTGTGGAGCTTGAGGGACGGCTATCTAAACAGCGTGACGATCTACTTGTCTTTGAAAGGCCGAATCGACAGGCAAACGGAAAGGATCTCCGTAGCACCTTCAGCACCGGAGACAAAGGCATGTCGCATGGTGCTGTCGATGTAGCAGCTGTCGCCCACATTCAACGTCAGCGGCGCATAGTGATCAGTGTGGAAAATAAGCACGCCTGACAACACGAAGACGAATTCCTCGCCGTCGTGCAGGCTCCAGTCTTCAATCGGCGGAACTTCGTGGTTCCTGATCGTCATGCGTAACGGCACCATGACTTTGGATTTCAGCGCCGCCGAATGTACCCGGTAATCGTAGAACGGCGTGCTGAACAGCTCCGCTTCCTCGGCCTTGGTGGAGATCAGTCGGGCCATGCCGGTTTGAGGCTGGCTGGCCGACGCCCCATCCATGATGTCGACAAAGTTCATTTGCAGGCATCGAGCGATACTCAACAACGTATCAAAGCTGGGGCGTGACTGGCCTTTTTCGATTTTCGAGATCGCCGCTATCGACACCCCGCTGCGCTGGCTGAGTTCCTCCAGCGTCCAGCCGCGCGCATTGCGCTGGGCCTTGATCTCAGTGCCGAGCAAGGGATCAGGTCTGGGTTTAATAGGGTTAATACTCAACTTCCATCTCCGTAAATTTCAACCGAGGCAGCGGGTCAATACGTCTGCAACCAACGATTCGACCCTGGGTTGTACCTCTTTTACCTTGGCGACGGCAGTATAGAGAAATTGTTCGACGTCAACATCGTTGCGGATCAGTGACTCGAGATTAATCTCAACCCATGTTCTGATCGTCGCCTCATCAACTTCTGGGTGAAACTGCATCCCGACGGTATTGCCCTTCTGGAAGCCCTGTAACACCGCACCCGAGCTGGCCAGCTTTTCGGCGCCTGCAGGGAGGGTGAAATTGTCGCCGTGCCAGCGAAACCACGGACCGGCCCAGGTTGTATCGACGGCCACATCATTCAGCAGCCAGCCCGAATCGCGGTATCCCATCGGCTTGACCTCGGCGTCATGGGCGGCAGCGAGCATCTGCCCGCCGAAACAGATACCAAATATGGGGCGACCGCGCGCGATCAGTTGTTTCGTGAACGCGAGCTCGGCCTCGATCCAGGGAATGTGCAGGTCGTAAACCCCATTTGGCGATCCCAGGAGAACAAAAAGATCAGCCGACTCTGGATCGATGTCATCGAAATTGGCCGTCCTGGCATCGATCGTTTGCAGTTCGAAACCGTGCAAATCACGAAGGATTGGGCCAACCAATCCAATCCCCGTGTCGGGGGAGTGCTGAAGAACAATGGCTTTCATATTTGGGCAGTCCAAAGATGTTGAATAAAAGTAGTTTTTATTTTTTTACAAACGAGTCGTGGTTGTGGATCGCTTGTTGACGCGTTCGATCGATCGAGACGCGGAATACGTCCTGTCGGGAGTAGTGGCCAGTGGGGTCGAAGTTGTGTCGCTCTTCGCGCACACGGCCTAGATCGGCATCGAAGGAAATGATCTGTTCCTTGCCATCCTCAGCCTGCGCGACAACCTGCCCGGAAGGGTCGACGATGCACGAGCCTCCTGTGAATATGACGTCCACGCCGTCGTCTTTGAGTGCGTCGTAAAACACAAAATCCTCAGGCACGTCCGACAGCGAGAGAAGGCCGCTGGAGCTGACTACCCAGACTCTGCCTTCGGTGGCAATCAGTTGCCCGGCATTCTTGATCGCTGACGCGTTGCCTGGCCACACGCTGACATGAATGTCCTCGCCTTGCGCATAGAGCGCAAAGCGAGCCAGCGGCATCCAGTTTTCCCAGCAGTTGAGGCCGCCGACCTTGAACTCGCCAAAGTCGTGGGCCTGCAATCCGTGACCATCGCCCGGTGCCCAGCAGAGACGTTCGTCGAACGTCGGGACCAGCTTTCTGTGGACCCCAAGTAGACCCCGCTCGGGGTGAATGGCCACGAGCGTGCAGTAGATTGAGCCGCGGCCTTCTCGTACGCCGCGCTCGTTGATTCCCAGATAAACGCCAACGCCATAGTCACGACTGGCCTCGACGATCAAATTGATTTCGTGGCCCGGCACTTCGACGGCTGCCTCGAGAAACTGCGAGTACGCACGTTTCTGAAGAGGGTCATCGAAGGCCGATCCATTGGTGCGGCATATCCAGAACGGGTAGCCGCTCAGAAACGACTCCGAAAACACCAAGAGTTCGATACCCTGTTCGCTCGCTTCCTTGATCGCGTCGATGACGATCTGGCATGTCCTGGCTCGATTGAGCCAGGCAGGCCGCAACTGAGCTGCGCCAATTTTCATAGTTAACCTCCTGGTTCTTGAGTTCATGAGTACGCTTCTGAGCAGCTAACGCTCAATTAGTACATTTCGAAGTATTCAGACTGTTCCCAATCGGTGACTGCGGAGAGGAAGCGGTTGGCTTCAAACTCCTTCAACATCACCATGTAATTGTGGAAAACAGGCCCCAGTTCTTCCTTGAGCACTTCGTTGTTCTTGAACGCGACAATCGCTTCCATCAGGCTCATCGGCAGTTGCGGACGATCCGCCAGGTAGGCAGCCTTGACTGCTTCACCTGGATTGAGCTTGTTCGCGATGCCGTTTCTGCCCGCAATGATCTGCGAGGCGATGTACAGGTACGGGTTCGCCGTCGGTTCACCCACACGGTTTTCGATGCGCGAAGCCTTGTCGCCAGGACCGCCGATCGAACGCAACATGGAGCCGCGGTTTTCGTGGGCCCAGGAAGCCTTGTTCGGGGCAAAACCGTCTGGCCGGTGGCGTTTGTAGCCGTTGACGGTCGGGGTGGTGAGCAGTGCGGTACCCGCGGCGTTTTTCAGCAGACCGCCCATGTAGTGCATGCCCAGTGGCGACAATGGACCTTCGTGATCTTCTCCTGCCATGAACACGTTGTTGCCATTGTTGTCCACGACGGACTGGTGCATGTGCCAGCCACTCGGGAACACGTTCTGTACCTTCGGAATTGCCATGAAGCTGGCGTGCAGGCCATTGCGGCGGCACAGCTGTTTGACCGCCGAGCGGAACAGCAGTGCAGCGTCGGCCGCTTGCATGGCGTCCATTGGCAGGAAAGTAACTTCGCATTGACCAGGACCCCACTCGTCTTCGAGGGTTGCTAGTGGCAAGCCGAGCTTCTGGACATTCTCATGAATGAACGAAAGCAAGCCTTCCACTTCGTCGCCCCGGTTTTCCGTCAGGTACTGATAGCCGTGCTGGATCATCATGACTTCAGGCGGTGCTGCCGGGTTGGCGCAAGATTCTGGCGAAAGCTTCGGATCCAGCAGTTTGAAGACGTAGAACTCGAACTCCAGACCCACGACCATGTTCAAGCCGTCGGCTTTCAATTTCGCGATCTGGTCACGCAGGATCTGCCGCGTCGAGAACGGGCAGGGCGCACCGTTCGAGAGGTACGCATCGCTCAGGCACCAGCCAGTGTCTTTTACCCAAGGGAGCACACGGAATGTGGTCGGATCCGGTACCAGGATGCCGTCCGGCAGACCGATCATCTCAGGTACGCCAAGCGCGTTCTCAGCGCCGAAAGGAGGGACGATCGGATGGTTGGTCGTGTCGAAGATCGCTGTAACGAGCTGGAAGTCCTTACCGCTGTGCAGGGCGGTCTTGAATTCTTCGACGGTTATCGTTTTCCCGCGAACGATACCGTGTTGGTCACCCCATCCCAGACGAATAAAGCGTAATCCTTCTTCCTCGATACGCTGGAGGACACCGGCCGCGGCGCGTTCCATGTCCTCAGTCCAGAGGTTGTGACGCTTGATGAAGTGAGCTCTTTCGGTAGACATATCTGGCCTCATTTTTGTTGTGATGCAGCTTGGCTATGACGAATGCGCTTTACGGTTTTCGTCCCTTCGAATGTGGGGGGGACAGTTCCAGCATACAGCTATTTTTCTTTTGCGCGAGAAAAATTTTACTGATATGTTTCTTATGCGTCCTGTTTTTCTCCTTTACGAAAATAATAAGAGGGTAAAACGTATGAACTCTGTTCTCGCAACCGCAATCGGCGTCGGCGTCATGGGTGGCATAGCCACCTTCATGTTCCTAAGCATAGAAACTCTGCTTCTATGGGCCGCTTTTGTTGCCTGGGCGTGCTATTTCGCCTTGGGCGGTGATCGGCCCGCCATCTCACTCAACCTCACGTCAAACGCCTTTGGCGTCGTGGTCGCATGGATTGTTGCGTTGCTCGCACTGGCCAAGCCCTTTCCCGCGCTCCCAGCACCGGTGTGGGTAGGTTTGCTCGTCGCTCTCAGCGTCTTCCTCTACATCATGGCCTCGCGCATATACATCTTCTCCTCGGTCCCGGCAGCGACCTTGGGCTATGCCACAACCTTTGCTTACATCAGCCAGACACCTGGCGCTTTCGCTTATCCAGCGTTGCTGTCCGCCGGGTTTCACAACGTGCTGATAGTGGTCATTGTTTCGATGTCTATAGGAACAGCTTTCGCAGTGGCTTCCGCGAAGCTGTCAGCGGCTTTGACAGCCAAGGCATAAACCGAAGAAACCGCCGCGGGTCCGCTTGGAGCGGGCCACGGCAACTCTGCGCAATCCGAGGAAATACTCATGTCCAAAGACTGGAAAACTGCACGTCGATCGATGTATTACGCGGGGGCGCCAGAACCTGATGATCCTGTGCTTGAGAAAGGCAAGGTGGCGCTACTGGTCATCGATGTGCAAAACACCTACCTGGAACGCCCGGACCCCGCATTGCTCGACGAAATGGAGCGGGCCCGATTCGACGCATGGACACCGTTCCATCAGCGAATGCATGGAACCGTAATTCCGAACCTGGAACGATTGATTGGTGCTTTCCGCCGAGCGGATCTCGAAGTCCTATTCGCGCGCATCGCCTGTCAGAAAGAGGATGGCAGCGATCGTTCGCTGAGCCAGAAAAAGCCCGGCTGGAACAACCTGCTGCTACCTGCGAACGAGCACGCCTCTCAGGTGATCGACCGTCTCGCACCTGCTTCGGACGAGATCGTCGTTCTAAAGACGACAGACAGCGCGTTGACTGGCACCAACCTGCGACTGATCTTGCGCAACTTGGGCATCACCCACGTGGTGTGCGCGGGGCTGTTTACCGACCAATGCGTTTCATCCACAGTGCGTAGCCTCGCCGACGAGAGCTTCGATGTCATTGTGATCGACGATGCCAGCGCGGCCGGCAGCATAGAGCTTCACAACAAAGAGTTGGAGATCCTCAACATGATCTACTGCAATGTGATGACAACCAATGAGCTCTTCGACTATCTCCCTTGAGCCCAAGTCGGCAATTACGGGACGCATGGTGCTGATTCTGAAGGGGTGAACCGCGGTGGAGCTGGTGGCAACTCACAGAGTAGGTGGGGGCCGCCGGCGACCTGAATGCAACAGCGATCAGCGTGTCGATTCGAGACCCAGGGCCCCTAGTTTTCCAGAAGCAGCGACGGCAGGTCGGAAAAATTCGATGAACAATAGTTTGATCGTAAATTTTCAACTGGATCACCTAGTCATCGCCGTGAAGGACCTACCGCGCGCAATTGAAAACTATAGGCAAATGGGATTCAACGTGGTGTCTGGCGGCCGTTCTGAGCATGCTCCCACGAAAAATGCGCGGGTGTTTTTCTTCGACGGGTCTTACCTCGAACTCATTGAGTGGACGGCGCCGGCGCCTGGCGAGAAATGGTACGACCGCCTGACTCAGTATGGAGAGGGCTATGTTGGCTTTGCCCTTCTGCCATCAGACATCACCCGTGCAATCAGTCAAGCAGCGCTTGCCGGCATACATTGTAGCGGGCCTGTTGCGGGTGCGAGCATCAAGTACTCGGACGAGCAAGTGCAGTGGCATTTGAGCTGGCCAGACATCCACGCATTACCCTTTTTATGCAGTGATGTGACGCCTCGCTCCCTGCGAGTCACGGAAGGTCACGTCCGTCATCATCCAAATCTTGCGTTGGGCATTCAATCCATCGCGTTTCGCGTGGCCAAACTGGAGTCCAGCACGCGATTTTATTGTGGGCTGCTGGGAACGAAGGCTGAGCAGGGCCCTGATGAGCTTTCATTGCTCGAATCGGAAGGCGTAGTCGTACGAACATTCAGATTCGGTGGCACTGAGCTCCACCTGGTAACCCCTGTCGACTCCTCGGGCCCCGGTTTGGGAGCATGGCTTTCAAGAGAGTTGAAAACCAAGGGGGAGGGCATCTACGGCCTGTGCATTCGGGGAATCAGGCAAGGCTTTTCAAGCGAGTCGTTATCGGAGCTCAGCCCTGGGACAACATTGCGTGTTGCCTCTGAGGACATGAGTTTACTCGAGCAGATATCGCCCGTCGCCAAGTCCAATTGATGTCGAGATGAGGCTTCACAGTACTTTGGCTACCAAGGGCATTGGATGATCGAAATGCGGACTGCCGAGCCGTTATTTTGTGGTCGCGAGTTGAAGAGAGCAGGGCGCGTTTCAATGGGAAGCCGACGAAGCGAAAGGGTTATTGGCGGCTATTTACCTCCAAGACCCATCAGATCACTCTTCCAGATTTGGCAATTCCGTTAACCAAGTTCATACCTGTATGTTCGTTTGAATCGACTTCATATTGCACACAAGTCACCCAGACACAGTGAATGGGCTGACGAAAATATTTCCAGTGTTGCGCACCTTTCTCAGCGTATTTCCATGAGCTGTCTGCCAGGCGATAACGCCGTTTTCGGATACATGAATTGGAAGCCCCTGCGAAGTGACTGGTCGCTCACAGCTACTTGTAACCGCTATCAAGGAAATTGCATGAAGCCGCTTTTCGAACACATCGTGCTTGGAGCGTTGAAGGCCTCCAATCGAATCATCATGGCGCCTCTGACTCGTGCTCGCGCCACTCGCGACCATGTCCCGACCGAAATCATGGCCCAGTATTACGCGCAGCGCGCCTCGGCCGGTCTCATTATCGGCGAAGCTACCGGCATTTCCCGTCAAGGTGTTGGATGGCCTTACGCACCAGGGATCTGGTCCGAAGAGCAAGTTAAGGCATGGAAGCTGGTGACACGGGCGGTGCATGACAAAGGTGGGTTGATCATCGCGCAACTTTGGCATATGGGGCGTATGGCTCATTCTGCCGTAACTGGTCAGCAACCGATATCGTCGAGCGCGACCGCTATGCCGGGAGACGCTCACACCTATGACGGCAAGAAGCCTTTCGAGGTGGCTCGCCCCCTGGCCGTGGATGAGATTCCAGATCTCATCGCTGATTATGTCCGTGCTGCCAAGAATGCCATGGCTGCGGGTTTTGACGGCGTTCAAATCCACGCGGCGAACGGTCAATTGATGGATCAGTTCTTGCGCGACAACAGCAATATGCGCGCCGATGAATATGGCGGCAGTATTGAAAATCGTGTGCGCCTGTTAGAACAGGTTACGCGAGCGGTGGCGGATGCCATTGGTGCGAATCGTACGGCGGTTAGGCTATCCCCCAATGGCGAAAGCTATGGTGTGGACGACAGCAATCCTGCCCCCCTGTTTACGGCAGCCGCTCAGATGCTGGATGACATCGGTATTGCCTTTCTGGAATTGCGAGAACCGCCACCTAACGGCACGTTCGGTGCAACCGACGTACCGCGGCTTTCTCCACTGATCCGCAAGCATTTCAAGGGGCCGATCATCCTCAACAGCGACTATGACGTGACTCGAGCCCAGGCTGACCTCCTGAGCGGTCTTGCCGATGCCATCAGCTTTGGGCGTCCCTTCCTGGCCAACCCCGATTTGGTCGATCGCCTGCACAAAGGCGCGCCGCTGAACGAGGATGATATGGAGACCTACTACAGCCAGGGTGCAGAAGGTTATACCGACTACCCGACGCTTACAGAGAGCCAGGCAACGCTAGCCTAAACAACTCGAAGCGGCTTACGAATGAATGACGACAAAAAAAAGGCGCGATGGTGGGTGATAGAAAAAGGTCCTGGATTCTACCGGCGTTACTGAGTCTGTTCGCGTTCGCCGCTAACTCGCTGTTCTGCCGCTTAGCGCTAATTGACAGGGATATCGACCCAGAGTCCTTCACTGCAATTCGACTGCTAAGCGGTGCAACATTTCTCCTGCTGCTAGTCAGTATAAGGATGCCGGGCAAGGCAACGGGCGGCAGCTGGAAGGGCGGCGCGTCTTTGTTTATATACGCCTGGTTCTTCTCGATCGCCTACGTCGAACTCGGTGCTGGCATAGGCGCACTAATACTGTTTGGCGCTGTGCAAATCACCATGTTCACGTATTCCTGGCTTAAGGGTGAGCGGGTCCGCACCAGGGTATTGGCGGGAATGCTGATGGCGTTCGGTGGTCTGATCGTTCTACTTCTCCCGGGCGCGACTGCGCCTGAACTCGGTAGCTCGATGTTGATGATGATTTCCGGGATCGCATGGGGCGCCTATTCGCTAATTGGGCGCGGGTCTGCCAATCCGACTGCCGACACCTCTGGGAATTTCCTCAGAAGCCTTCCATTTATAACGTGTCTGGTTTGGGTGGCACTGTTGGGAGATGGGCTGCATGTAAGTGCGGCCGGATCGACGTACGCCGTGGCATCGGGCGTATTGGCATCCGGTTCTGGATATACAATCTGGTATGGGGTGGTCAAACGCATTTCAACCCAGCATGCAGCCATACTTCAGTTGAGTGTTCCGATCATTGCTTCTCTGGGGGCCGTCATCTTTTTGAGCGAGCCCATTTCTCTGCGCTTGGTGATTGCTACGACAGCGGTTCTAGGGGGAGTTGCGCTGTCTTTGGCTTCTCCTCGGCAGGAACGTATCGTTTCAGCCCCGGAAAAGCTTCGTTAGTTACTTCTGTAGAATTTTAATTCTGATTATCAAGTTTGGTGATAAATGATCAAGCGGGGATTGAAGCTTGACATTGTTGCCGAAGATAAGGGAGTGTTGAATAAACTATCATCTAAAGTGATATGCATAATGAGTCGCAAAAAAAACCGCCTGGAAACAGGCGGTAAACCAAAGGGTGGCGCTTAAAAACTTCACCGATATCTTTGCTGGCGAAATATCTCGTTGCCACATTTATCAAATTACCTCAAGGTCAGGCTTTTTTCCATTATTTATATCAATATTAATAATCGACATTGGTTGCTGTACCTGAGTTGTCATTAGTTGTATTTATCGCCTCGCGGCATATGCTGGCTTTCTAATACCAATAAGATCTGAATTCGTAACCAGTCGCCATTTGTTGGTTAACGATCACTTAAGCGTCCTGCCAATAATAAATCCAGTACGTTTTCTTGGAGCATCTATGATTAATCGCAAAACTATCGCGGTGGCGTGTGCGTTGTTCTCGATCAACACACCAACTGCATTCGCCAGTGAGCAGTCCGAGTCCAAAGGATTTGTCGAGGACAGTGACCTGAAATTGCTGTTGCGTAACGCCTACTTCAATCGCGATTATAAAAATCACGCCAATGACGCGAAAGTATGGGGTCAAGGCTTCATCAGTACGTTTCAGTCGGGCTTCACCCAAGGCACTGTAGGGGTGGGGGTGGACGCTTTCGGTCTGCTTGGCGTCAAACTCGACAGTGGTCGGGGTCGAAACTACAAAGCTTTTTTTGATACCGATAGTAATGGGCGCCCGGTGGACGATCTGTCGGAAGCTGGCGCTGTTCTCAAACTGCGTATTTCCAACACTGTGCTGCGCTACGGTAACCAGTTTCCATCGATGCCGGTGCTGGCGTATGACGACTCTCGTCTATTACCCGAGGCGTTTACCGGTACGCTGGTCACCAGCAAGGAAATCGAAGGCCTGGAACTGAATGCAGGTCGATTCACCGCCGATAGCCCGATGGGCGATCCGGCGCGGGATCCGAACCGTCTCAAGAGCATCAACGTGATCGGTGGCACTTACAGCGTCACCGACGCTTTGAGTGTCGCGGCTTATCACTCCGACGTGGAGGACACCTACAAGAAGTACTATGGCAACGTGAACTATACGGTGCCGTTTTCCGAATCCCAGGCGTTGAATCTGGACTTCAACATCTATCGCACCGACTACGACAACGGCTCTCAAGCCGCGCTGGATTTTGGCGGCGATGGCGTCAACGACAGCAATACCATCTGGAGCTTGGCGGCCAAGTACAGCGTCGGCGCGCATTCCTTCATCGTCGCTCATCAGCGTAACAGCGGCGATGCGGGTTATGCCTATGACTATGGCGACGGCGGCAGCACTATTTATGTGGCGAACTCGTACTACTCCGACTTCAACCTAAAGGACGAGCGGTCCTGGCAATTAAGCTACGAGTTGGACTTCGCGGAGTTCGGGCTACCGGGACTCACCTACAAGACTGCTTATGTTCGCGGTAGCAACATCGATGCGGGCGGCGAGCAGGACGGCACCGAGCGTGAGTTCTTCAATCAGGTCAAATACGTGGTGCAGGACGGCACGTTGAAGGATATGTCATTCAAGTTGCGCAATTCGATCTACCGGGCAGACCGCGATGTCGGTCCCAACCTGAATGAAGTCCGGGCCTTTATCGAATACCCGCTGGACTTGCTTTAATCGATTGCGCCGTTCAGCCATTGCATTCCGGGCGCTGTGTAACTTGGAGATGTTGTGGAAATGGCTGCGGCGCAAACCTTCGCACCGTTCTTTGATCGGTGCGAAGGTCCAAGCAGATGCCGGCGAAAAAAAACAGCGCATTCAGGGTATGAATGCGCTGCCAGCTATCTCGAAAGGCAGAGTGTTTTGAGGTTATAGCAGCGGGATGGAGTAACTGACGATCAGGCGGTTTTCATCCTGGGAGCGGGTATTCGGCAGCTCAGTACGCCAAGTGGCGTTTTTCCACATCAGGCCCAAGTTCTTCAAGGCGCCAGACTGAACAACATAACCAACGGTCAAATCCCGTTCCCACTCTGAGGCGTCATCAGCCGCTTTACGACCTGCCGCATTCACGGTATCGATATTGTTCCCGCGTACGTAGACTACGCCAGCAGTCAAACCAGGCACGCCAACTTTAGCGAAATCATAGGAGTAGCGTGCTTGCCAGGAGCGCTCGCCGGCTCGGGCAAATTTCTGGATTTGCATGTCACTGATGATGTATGCCGAAGAACCGTCGCCCTGGTTAAGCCAAGGGAAGTCACTGCTGCCGTTACTGACTTGGTAGCCTCCACCGAAGGTATGACCGGCTACCGAGTACAGGAACAGGCCACTGTAAAGATTGTTATCGACCTTCCCCTTTCCGCTGGGCGCGTTGTAGTTGCCAGTGGTGTAGTAAGTCGAGTCGTGACCATTGGCGCCGTCATCGGAGCTGTTGAAGTAACGCAGGTCGGATTTCAGAACACCCGTACCGATTTCCCAGTTGTGAATCAACCCTAGGAAATGCTGCTTGTAAAAATTGTCCAGGTTTCCGTAATAGTACTGGGCAGTCAGATCCTTTGTGATTTTGTAGTCACCGCCGCCGTAAATAAACTTGTTGCTGTCACGCCCCGATGCTGTGCGGCCATTAGCGCCCGCGATCGACAATTCTTCGTTGTTGCTCGAGTTACGACCCTTGACGTGCTCGATCTGACCGCCGACCAGTGTCAAGTCTTTGATGTCATTCGAAGTGATCTGACCGCCCTGGAAGGTTTGCGGCAACAGGCGACCGTCGTTGGTAACGATGACTGGCAGCTTCGGCTGCAGGGTGCCTAGCCTCAATTCAGTCTGCGAGATCTTGGCTTTGGCGGTTAGGCCTAGGCTGGAAAAGTTATCAACCGCTTCGCCGTTGGACTTGCTTGGGAAAACTATACCGCCATAAGCGTTGTTGCTCGCACCGTTCGTACCTCCACCCGAATCAAGTCGTACGCCCAGCAGGCCTATTGCGTCTACACCGAAACCGACCGTGCCTTGGGTATAACCGGAGGTAAAGCGCAGGTCGAAGCCTTGCCCCCACTCCTCATATTTACTCGGCCCGGTACCATCACGGAGGTCTTGGTTGATGTAGAAGTTACGCAGCCCCAATGTAGCCTTACTGTCTTCTATAAAACCGGCGGCGTTTGCGTTCTGGGCGAGCACGACCGAGGCGACCGCTAAGGACAAGGTGGATCGATACATGTTTAGCACTCCATTTACTATTATTGTTTTGCGCACAGAGCAGAGCCGACACAGCGAAGGTCGGCTCCAAATTGAGGAGGATTAATCAGAGGTTAAAAACGATAGCAGTCACTGACTCAACTAAAAGCCATTAGCCGGAAATGACTTCCAGTTTGGGAACCATACGAATGGCCTTTGAGAAGTTGGCCAGATTAACCGAGGTTTTAGTGGCGACGCGATGCAACTCTTCCACTTTCTCGGTTGGTGCATCGGTATGAATGCGGACGACGAAGCTTACCTCGTCATAGCCTGGATTGACGTTCTCATCCAATCCCAGAAATCCACGCAGATCCAGTTCACCATCGGTTTCAATTTCGAGGCTGTGAATAGTGATTCCCATCACCGAAGCGTTCACTGCATAACCAACGGATAGGCAGGCGTTCAACGCTGCCATCAGTAGTTCTTGTGGGTTTGGCGCTGTGTTTTCCCCCAACAGTTCCAGTGGTTCATCGGCCGCAATTTCAAAGTGACGAGGGTGATCCTGACCACTCAGGTGATAGCGGCTCACAGTCGCCACGCTGCGGGTTTGATGCTGCCACTTAGTCTTTACGTTGAAGCGCGCATGACGTTTGGATTCATCTTGCTTGATGCTTTGCGCAAAATCTTGCAGGGCAGGGACATTGATACCGTTGAGGAAGTTGCTCATATCTAAATCCTGTTTGAATTGTGGATGAAATCAAAACTACAAAGCTGTCGCATGCGAAAGCTCTGTCAGTGCGAATAAGCAAAACTCGAGCACGGCCTTGTTCAACTTTATTGTTGGCGAATTCCGTCTGACGGTTAAAAATTGGTCGCGTACAATGAAGGCTTTTAATGCTGTACTTAATTAAACTTGGGCAGTTTCGTACCATTTTCGATCTGGTGTAGGAAATCGCATGATTTTGCGAATAGTGTCGGCGTTGGATTTGTTCGTCAGCATTTCAATTAACAAAAAGGCAACTTCCGATGCGGTACCGGGACCGCTGGAGGTAATGATATTTTTATCGCGGACGATTGGCTGATCAATGAACACTGCCCCTGTATCAACAAGCTGCTGCTTCCTGCGTCCACCGACTTGATGATAAATCGTAGCCTTCCTGTCTTGCAGCGCTCCGGCACGTCCCAGACTCAGCGATGAAACACAAACGCTAGCGACAATTTTTTGGGCATTCATAAAGTGCTTGATAGCGGCTAGATACGGTTCGCTCAACGCTTCCTCGTAGAATCCGCTGGGTTCGAACCCCCCGGGTAGCGCCAGTGCATCAAAATCATTGAGGTCCAAATCTGCCAGCATTCGGTTTGGCCGAATAGTGATATCGAAAGTAGAAACGATTTCTGGCCTGAGTCCCGCCATTACCAGTTCAATTTTTTCATCTCCCAGTAAATCAGCCCAACCAAGAATGTCGGTAAACGCAGCCATTTCCATTGGCTCAACGCCATTTGCGAGCAGCATCAAGACCTTTTTCACACTCGTTCTCCATCTAACGGCAGGCATCAGCCTGTCTACCGGATTAATGGGCGGGATACTTGATGGTTTGTTCCTTGGTTACAACCCTCGGATTTGCAATAAACAATTCCACTGTGTGAAAAAAACGTGTTGGTGGGCAGCGACATGTGCTGTTCATGCCAATCGCCAACTAGGTTCCGCCTCACGAACAACATCGGCTACCCAGTCCACGAACGCTCGCACGGTAGGTGAAAGGTGACGGTTTTTTGGGTAGATGACAGATAGTGGAACTGAAGGAGCGGAGTAGTCGGTCAGTATGGGCTGAAGGCGTCCACTCATGAGGTGCTGAATCACCATATAGCTTCCTGCACGAATGATCCCCAAGCCTTCGAGGGCGCACGCTACGTACGCATCCGTATCGTTGACGATGAGGCGCTCCGGCATTCTGATACAGCGGTCCTCGCCATCCACAACGTAGTGCCATTCCATCGAACGTGCCGTTCGACTCGATAAGTAGCCCACGGCTTGATGTCCGGCCAGATCCTCAAGGGATTTCGGCGTTCCGTGAAGGGCGAGGTACTCCGGTGAGGCGCATGTTATCCAGTCAAAGCCGCCAATGCGCTTTGCAACCAGCGTCGAAGAGTCTTCAGGGGTTCCCGTGCGGATGACGCAATCAATACCCTCCTGAACCAATTCGACGGTTCGGTCAGCCATTGTCAAAGTCAGTTCGACGTCTGGAAAACGAGACTGGAAGTCCTTGATCGAGGGCAGCACAACAAGGCGCGCTAGGGACAGTGTCATGTCTACTCGCAAGCGGCCACGAGGCTTTCCGGCAGATCCCGGGAAGCTTGACTCGACAGCTTCAACGTCGGCCAGTAATCGCCTGCAGTGGTCGTAATAGAACGTGCCATCCGGGGTCAGGCTGATATGGCGAGTGGTCCGTCGTAACAGGCATACGCCGAGAAATGCCTCCAGATCCTTCACCGCGCGCGTTACCCGCGAAGGCGGTAGGGAAAGGCTATCGGCGGCCCGGCTGAAACTGTGCATTTCGACGACGCGAGTGAAAATTTGCATTGATTGGAGGCGGTTCACTTCATCACTCCTTACCAGAATTTGTTCTCATTCAAGCAATAAGTATGACTTATTACTGTTGAATTCTACCTACTTACGCCATTTTGGTGCTGGCGAAAGGGGGTGATTATTCCAAACAAGGCAATAAATTTACCCAGGTTTTGATCTAGATGTCCATGCGAAGCGTGCTCAGACTCCAAGCTATCCAACTTGGCTAGGCACATCACATGAATCCCTTTAAGAAACATCATCTAGCGGTCCTGACGGTTGCCATCGCAGTGATTGGCGGTGGGAGTGTCCTCTTGAATAATGGTTCGCAGGTACGCGCAGAAGCAGCTGCGGCACTGCCGACCGTGAAGTACCAACCAGCACTGCAACGCGCGGTGTCGGACTCGCAGGATTACACCGGTCGCCTCGAAGCGGTGGACGTCGTAGACGTACGACCGAAAGTGCCGGGAACTTTGCTGACCGTGCATTTCAAGGCCGGTCAGCATGTTCGTCAGGGCGAGCTTCTTTTCACCATTGACCCGGCGCCGCTTGAGACCCAGGTGCGTCAGGCGCAGGCGAACCTATCCGTTACTGAAGAGCGCAAACGGCTTACTGAACTCGAGCAGGCTCGTGGGAAAAGGCTGATGGAGTCGAACTCAATCGCGCGCAGAGAGTTTGACGTGCTTGACAATGCGGCCCGAGAGGCAGCGGCATCTTTGAAAGGCGCGCAGGCTGCATTGGCTGAGGCTCAGTTACAGCTCAGCTACACGCAAGTGAAGGCGCCGATTGCAGGGCGTATCTCGCGCGCGGAAATCACGGCGGGCAACGTAGTGCGGGCAGGTGGGGATGCGACACCACTCACCCGAATTGTTTCTGACGACAAGCTCTACGCGTCTTTCAACGTGGACGAGCAGAGCTACCTGCGAATCATCGCACCCTCGCTGCAGGCCGGTGCGCAACCGGTGATCAAAGTTGGTCTTGCTAACGATAACGCCTTCCCCTATGCGGCCATCATCGAGGCGATCGATAACCAGATGGATACTCGCTCGGGAACAGTGCGAGTTCGCGCCAGGATTGACCGTGTGAGCCCCGAAATGCTCCCGGGTCTCCAGGCAAGAGTTCGTCTTCAGGGTGGGAAGCCGTACAACGCCGTGATGGTCGACGATGCCGTCGTGGGCACCGACCAGGACCGCAAGTACGTGCTGATCGTGAACGCTCAGAACAAGGTCGAACGGCGTTTCGTCGAGCTCGGCGTTCTCCAGGGAAAAGAACGGGTTCTGCGCAGCGGAGTTGAAGCGGGTGCCAGAATCATTGTGGACGGTGCATTCCGAGCTCCACCGGGTTCCGAGGTGTCTGCGGTCGCCGCCGACGTTCAGAAGGAGCCTGCCAGTGCCTCCAACGGAGGCCGGTCGTGAACATCTCCAAATTCTTCATCGATCGCCCGATCTTTGCGTGTGTGCTATCGGCGCTTATCCTGCTTGCGGGGATCGTCTCGGCGTTCAATATGCCGGTGTCGGAATACCCGCAGGTCATTCCTCCCTCTGTTGTGGTGCATGCTCAATACCCGGGCGCGAACGCCAAGACCATCGCGGAAACAGTTGCGGCACCACTGGAGCAGTCCATTAACGGCGTGCAAGACATGCTGTACATGGATTCGAAAGCCAGCGGTGACGGGCACCTGTATCTGACGGTGACTTTCAAGCTTGGAACCGATCCCGATAAAGCTCAACAGTTCGTGCAGACGCGTGTCTCCCAGGCTCAAGCGCGACTTCCAGAGGATGTTCAACGGCTGGGCGTTACAGCTATTAAGAACTCGCCCATCATCACCATTGCCGTACACATGGTTTCGCCGAATGGCACCTACGACAATAACTACGTGAGCAACTACGCCATCCTCCACGTGAAGGATCGTTTGGCAAGAATTGCAGGCGTTGGTGAAGTGTCGATCTGGGGGCCTGGTGGTTATGCCATGCGTGTGTGGCTGAACCCGGCCGCGCTGGCTGAGCGTGGTCTTAGCGCCAACGATGTTGCCGACGCTATTCGTCGTCAAAACATTCAGGCTGCAGTCGGTACCATCGGCAGCGCACCTACGCCTTCGGACACTGCATTCCAGCTTAACGTCAACGCCGATGGGCGACTCAAAACCCCTGAAGAGTTCAAAAGCATTGTCATCAAGTCCGATGCTCGAGGGGCAATTACTCGACTGGGAGATGTTGCCCGCGTAGAGCTCGGCGCCGAGGATTACGGCATCCGCGCAACACTGGACAACGCACCTGCGGTCGCGGTGACCGTGCAAGAAGCTCCCGGAGCCAACTCGCTAGAAATTTCTCGCGAAGTGCATCGGGTCATGAAGGAGCTCGAAAAGGACTTTCCACAAGACCTCATCTACCGAGTTGTCTATGAGCCGAGCCGTGCGGTTCAGAGTGGTATCGATGCTGTTATCGAAACGCTCTTGGAGTCCGTGGCGCTGGTGGTGCTGGTCGTATTTCTGTTCCTGCAGACATGGCGCGCGTCGATTATCCCTTTGCTGGCGGTACCGATCTCGATCATCGGCACGTTTACCTTCCTACTGCTGGCAGGGTACTCCATCAACACGCTTTCGCTATTCGGCCTGGTGGTAGCGATCGGCATTGTGGTCGACGATGCCATCGTGGTAGTCGAGAACGTGGAGCGAAACATCGCGCGCGGGCTGAATCCCCGTGAGGCGACGTATCAGGCGATGCGGGAGGTTAGTGGCCCTATCATTGCCATCGCTCTTACGCTGTCCGCTGTCTTCCTGCCGCTGGCCTTCCTCAGTGGCTTGACCGGGGAGTTCTACAAACAGTTCGCGGTCACCATCGCCATTTCCACACTGATCTCTGCCGTCAACTCGCTGACATTGTCTCCAGCACTCTCGGCTTTGCTGTTGAAGGGACATGGCGAGGCTCCTGATGCCGTGACCCGTGTGACGCAAAAGCTGTTTGGCCGCTTCTTCGGACGCTTCAATCGGACGTTTGATCGTGCATCCGTTGGATACGGAGGCAGCATTGGTGGTCTGGTCAAGCATAAGGGCGCAATGCTCGTGGTGTACGCGGGACTGCTATGCGCTACCTGGTGGCTCACCGGTCATGTTCCAGGTGGTTTTGTGCCTGCACAGGACAAAGAATACCTGGTTAGCCTCGCTCAGTTGCCGGAGGGATCGACACTGGATCGCACCGAAGCAACCATGAACCTGATGAACGAGATCGCGCTCAAGCATCCTGCGGTCATGGGGACGTCGGCCTACAGCGGCCTTTCGATCAACGCCGTGACGAAAAGCTCCAGCACTGCGCTGAGCTTCGTCCTGCTCAAGCCGTTCAAAGATCGCCAAGGTATCAGCGCAAATCAGGTGGCGGCCGATCTTGCCCGTGAATTCAGCACCATCGGTAACGCTTTCACCGGCATTTTTCCACCTCCGCCGGTTTATGGTCTGGGAACACTTGGGGGCTTCAAACTACAGATCGAAGATCGATCGGACCTCGGCTATGAAGAGCTCTACAAAGCGACTCAGGCTTTCATAAAAAAAGCATCCGAAGCGCCAGAACTCGGTCCGCTGTTTTCAACCTACACGGTAAACGTTCCTCAGCTGAAGATTGACATCGACCGTGCGAAAGCGCTGCAGCTCGGCGTGGACACGCCGGCGATATTCGACACGTTGCAAGCCTTCCTTGGCTCGTACTACGTCAATGACTTCAACTTCCTGGGGCGTGTCTATCAAGTACGCATGCAGGCCGACAATCAATTCCGCTCCAAACCGGATGACATTGGGCAACTGCACGTACGCAGCGAGTCAGGGCAAATGATTCCGCTTGCCTCGGTGGCGAAGGTGTCTCAGACCTATGGTCCGGATCAAGTCGTTCGATACAACGGTTTTACCGCTGCTGACATTGGCGGAAGTCCGGCTCCAGGCTACTCATCGGACCAGGCCATGGCCGCGATCCAAAGGATCGCCACTGAAACGTTGCCAGCGGGCATGACCTATGAATGGACCGACCTGACGTATCAACAAATTATTGCAGGTAACACCGCGATCTGGATTCTTCCGCTCTGCGTGCTCCTTGTGTTCTTCGTTTTGGCCGCCCAGTACGAAAGCCTGACGTTGCCGCTGGCCATCATCCTGATCATCCCGATGAGCATCTTCTCCGCATTGCTCGGGGTGTGGCTCACAAAGGGCGACAACAACATCTTCACGCAAATCGGTCTCATCGTGCTGGTGGGTCTGGCGTCGAAAAACGCCATCCTGATTGTCGAGTTTGCCCGTGAGCTGGAGATGGCCGGGATGTCCACGGTGAAGGCAGTGATCGAAGCCTGTCGTCTGCGTCTGCGGCCGATCCTGATGACTTCAATGGCCTTCATCATGGGCGTCATTCCTCTCGTTCTGTCCACAGGGGCAGGTGCAGAGATGCGCCAGGCGATGGGTATTTCGGTGTTCTTCGGAATGATTGGCGTCACGCTGTTCGGTCTGTTCCTCACACCGCTGTTTTACGTGGTCGTGCGGGCGCTTGGCGGCAGCAAACCCTTGCGCTCTGCAGCGCATCACGAAGCCCCGGCCCTCGTCCCTCATCATCTTGAACAGAAGCAGCCGGAGAGTCTGGTATGAGCAACCGAAACCACGCACGCCTGCCAGGGGCACGGGTAAACAGAAGTGCAATTGCACTCGCAGTCGGTGTGTCGCTTCTGTCGGCGTGCTCGATGACGCCCGTCGAGAACAGACCGGACATCGATGTGCCAGCGAATTATGCGGAGTACGATCACCGGGCATTTGTAGCATTGAAGTCCACCGAAGAACCTGGGCGCTGGCAGCCAGCTGAACCTGCGGACCAGCAAAAACCTTCTCCGTGGTGGAAGGTACTGGGCGACTCGACGCTGGAGCAACTGGAAGAGGAGGCCCTTGTAGCCAATCCCGATGTCACCATCGCAATGGCGCGGCTCAAGCAATCCCGGGCCCTCACTGCTCGAAGCCAGGCGGCCCGTTTCCCGGACGTTGACCTCGGTTTCGGCCCAACTCGTCAGCGCACTTCAGGTGCAGCTGACGGGTACGGGGATGGCGCACCCGGAACCACTCAAACACTATGGCGGGCGCAGGCAACCGTTGCCTACGAAGTAGACCTTTTTGGTCGTGTCTCGGCTGGGGTCGCAGCCGCTCAGGCTGATGCGGATCAGCAGCAAGCATTGGCCCACCAGATGTTGCTGCTTGTTCAGGCCGACGTCGCCAGAACCTACTTCAGCCTCCGTCAACTGGAGGGCGAACATCGCCTGCTACGGGAAACCGTGAAGCTTCGCGAAGACACCGAGACACTGCTGCAGCGAAGGCTGAATGACGGCGACGTGGCCAGCTATGTTGTCGATCAGGCAAAAACAGAACTGTTCTCTGCCCGGGCTGAACAATTAGCAGTCGAACGCCAGTACGCACTGACGGCGCACGCGTTGGCGACGTTGCTGGGCAAGCCTCCGGCGTCGTTTACGCTTGAGCCAAAACCCCTGGAATACGTCACCGTTCAGATTCCGCCAGGTATCCCATCGACGTTGCTTGAGCGTCGGCCGGACATCGCAGCCGCAGAGCGAGCCATGGCCGCCGAGAACGCCAGGATCGGCGTGGCGAAGGCTGCCTTTTTTCCTTCGCTCTCGCTGACCGGGGCTGTGGGCTATGAGTCGACGGATCTGGGAAACCTGACCAATTGGTCGCAGCGAACATTCCTCCTAGGTCCTTTGGTAGGAACGGCCTTGAGCCTACCTATCTTTGATGGCGGAAGACGCGAGGCCGACATTGATCGCGCCCGCGCCCTTTATGACGAGCGGGTCGGTGAATATCGCAAAACGGTACTCCAAGCCTTCCGCGAGGTTGAGGACTCATTGGTGTCCATCAGGACACTCGACGAGCGAATCGGCCATCAACGCGGTGGAGAAGAAGCATCGTCGCGTGTCGCACGGTCTGCGCAGCAAAGATTCGATGAGGGCGATGTCGACTATCTCGTGGTGGTTGATGCGCAGCGCACCCTACTGCGCAGTCAGCAATCGCTTATCCAGTCAGAAGGCGAGCGTGCTCGAGCGACCGTAGATCTGGTGCGCGCACTCGGCGGCGGCTGGCAAGTCGGCGACGCTGAGAAGTCCGGGACGAAAGGCTGATAGGGAAGGGGGCGAAGGGCCATTCGAACTTGTCTGGCCTTTACCCAACCCTACCGGTCGATCTTGGTAAGACACACTTGGCAGTTGGAGATTTTTACATGTCCGTCTCAGATTTATTCAAACCGCTCACTCTCTTGCATGGTCCAGCAATGCGAAACCGTTTCATGCTGGCCCCGCTTACCAATCAACAGAGTGGGCGTGACGGTTTCGCGTCTGAATTCGATCAGGAATGGATCAGACAGGTTGCGCAAGGGGGTTACGCATTGATGCAAACCTGCGCCACGCACGTCGAGGAAACGGGTATTGGATTTGACCGACAGTTGGGCATCTTCAGCGACGCTCATTTGCCAGGTTTGACGCAGATGGCCACTTCGATCCGCGAAGGTGGTGGTCTCTCTGCGGTGCAATTGCACCATGCGGGACATCGTGCAAATCCGTTGTTGGGAGGCGTTCCAGCGCCTGCTTCCGATTACACCGTGCCGGGTGTCAGAGCGCTGCCGACTGAAGAAGTAGAACGCATTCGCGATAGCTTTATTACCGGCGCCAAAAGAGCAGAACTGGCAGGGTTTGATGGTGTTGCAGTGCATGGTGCTTTCGGGTGGATCCTGTCGGAGTTCATGTCCCCGCAATTCAACGACCGGACCGATAAATACGGCGGTAGTATCGAGAATCGCGCCCGCCTCACGCTCGAGGTCATCGAGGGTATTCGGCGCGAATGTGGCCCTGAATTTCAAATCGGCTGGCGTTTGTCGGTCGAGCGCTACGGGCTGCGTCTGGAGGAATTGCGCGATATTACTGCAGACATACTTGATCGAGAGTTGATCGACTATCTGGACCTGGCCCTTTGGGACTCCGCTCAGATCGTGCAAGACGGTACGTTCAAAGGACAGAGCATGCTGAGTGTTTTCACAGAGCTTCCACGCAGAGGTGTAAGGATAGGAACAGCAGGCAAGATCATGAGCGCCCAACGCGCCGGGCAATTAATGGATGAAGGATGCGACTTTGTGTTGATTGGTCGGGCCGGCATTCTTCAGCGCGACTTCCCTCTTCAAGTAGAGGCAGACCCCTTCTACGACAGTCCAAAACTTCCAGTGACGGCTGACTATTTGCGCAAGGGTGGGTTGAGCGAGCGATTCATCAATCATATGCGCGGATGGCAGAGCTTTGTTCAACGTGGAAGTTTGTGAGATCCAGGGCGTAAGCAACGTTGCTCGGAATTAAACGACGGGCACTGGATAAATGTCTGGTGTCCACTCTATTGATCAATAAGCGCTTTTAAGGGTTGGTTGAGTAATTCAGTTTTTATCATCTAAAAATATTAACATAAGAAAAAAACGATGGTTTTTATCCTATTAAGGGGAGGGCGCTGTGTTTCTAAAATTTCGCAGTAAAGTCATATTGCTTGCCGTTATTCCAAGCCTTTCTTTGGCACTGGTCATCAGCGGAATAATTTGGTTTGTATTGCAAAGTCTGGCTGCAGAAGAGGTCGAGCAGGCTAGGGAATTGCTTCTGGAAGAGCGCAAACTTGCCCTCAAGAATTATCAGCAAATCGCAGAGGCGGCTATCAAGCCAATTTACGATGCCTCTGAGCAGGGGGATATGGAGGCTCGCAAACAAGCCATTGCCATTCTCAAGACTCTTCAATTCGACAAAGCGAGCTACTTCGCTGGGTATACGTCCGGCAGCGTGCGTGTTTTTTGGTCTGATAAGGACCAGGATATAGGGAAGGATTTTTCGGACGTCAAGGATGCCAACGGGATCTATGTGATTCGCGGCCTGGTCGCAGCCAGTAAATCAGGGCCAGCATTTTTTAGCTACGACTGGCCAACGCCGGGCAGTGACAAGCCAGTTCCAAAGATCGGTTATTACCACTACCTTCCTAAATGGGACCTGTCGTTTGGCACTCAAGTCAATCTGGATGACGTAGAAGAACGTGTACAGGTCATTGCGACATCGATGCAGACACGATTGGGTGCTTCTGCCGCAATGATCGTAACTGTGGTGGCGTTGCTGCTGCTCATCGTTGCAGTCGTAGCTGCTGTCCTGGGTAATGGTCTGGTTAAACCTATCCTAGCAATCAAGCAGAATCTCGATGATATAGCGGCCGGAGACGGAGATCTCACACGCCGTCTACCCGACGGAAACGACGATGAACTAGGAGCACTGTCGAAGTCGTTTAATCGATTTGTCGAAAAAATTCGTGGACTGGTCCGACAGATCTCCGAGATGACAGATCAATTGGCACTGTTGGTCGACAATGTATCTGTGCAGGCCTCTCGTTCCGAAAAAGCAATGACTGGGCAGCGACTTGAGACCGATCAGGTTGCCACTGCCATTCACGAAATGTCCGCGGCAGCTCATCAGGTTTCTGCCAGCGCGCAAAGTGCCTCGCAGGCTGCCCGCGAAGGCTCCGATGTGAGCAGCGAAGCCAAGTCTGTAGTGAACAAGAGCATCGCCAGCATTCATGAACTGATTTCGGATGTTAACCAAACGAGTGCTTCGCTCGATAACCTCCGTTCAGATGTTCATTCGATCGCGAGCGTTGTGGACGTTATCCGATCAATTGCTGAACAGACGAACCTACTGGCGCTCAATGCTGCAATTGAGGCAGCGAGAGCCGGAGATGCTGGCCGTGGATTTGCTGTAGTGGCAGATGAAGTACGAGCGCTTGCCAGTCGTACCCAACAAAGCACCGTAGAGATCAACGAGATGATCAGTTCATTGCAGCGCGGCGCCGAAGAAGCGGTGGTTGCCATGGAGCGTTCCAGTGAGTCCGGCAAGATCACTGGGAAGCTGGCCAATCAGGCCGGAGAGTCATTGGACTCGATTGCGCTATTGATCGAAACCATCAATGACATGAATGCGCAAATTGCCAGCGCTTCAGAAGAACAGACGTCGGTTGCCGAGGAAATCAATCGCAGCATGACCGCTATTGCCCACGCAGTGGATTCTGTAGCAGATGATGCGTTGGTCGGTGCGAACACAGCACAAAAACTTACGGAACTCGGCGAGCGACTAAGGATGCAGGTCAAGCAATTCAAGATTTGATGGATTTTTGAAGTGTGAAACCTTCCATACTTATATTCGGCGTTACAGTTTTGTCCTGAGACGCAGATTGAAGTAATTAAATAGGGGCACTGCCATGTTAATCAACGCTGTCAGCACTCTTGAAATCGAAATCACGGAGGGCAATGTAAGCGCGTTCAGATGCTGCGTTGTCAACTATATATCTAGATTTGAAAAGTTGCCCGGCTGCTTAGCATACGGGTTAACTAATAGTGCGTTGTATCCTAACCTTTGGTTACTTAGTGGCTATTGGGAAAACAAGGAAGCGATGCGAGCTCATTTTATCGCTTCAGAGTTCAACGCATTGATTTGGATGATTGGCAGGCGTTCACTGGGCGTTCGATTTGCCAGCTACTTTCCGCACACTGGCGGAGAAGCATGATGCCAATTGATCAAACGATCTTCCACAAGTTTGACCTCAATTCGTTAGTCACGTTTCTGGTGGTTTATCAGGAGAGAGGTGTATCCAAAGCGGCCAAAACGCTGAAAGTGACGCAACCTGCAGTCAGCAATGTGCTGAGCAAACTACGGGCAAGATTTAACGATCCGCTCTTCATCCCTTGTGGCCGAGTGGTGCGACCGACCCATAAGGCAGATCTGATCGCTGAAGTGCTGGGACCCGCGATGATCATCGTGCAAGCGCTCATCACTCAGGATGCGATAGACAAAGTAGCTGTATGCCCGACTACACAACAGATGAAAGCTGGAAATTTCAGCCTGACAGGAAAATAAATAAACATGTTTGCCAAGTATAAATTCTCAACGAAATTGCAGAGTGCTTTTTTTTTATGTGCCTGTATCACGCTGCTCGTTGGATCAATTGGAATTACGGGAGTTGGACGGTTAGCAGATGCGCTGTCGAAGACCTATTCTGAGGATCTGATAGCGGTCTCCAGCGTGGGAAATATTTTGAGCGGGGTGACGGCACACAATCGGGGGGTTTATCGCTTAATAAGCGCCAAGGCACTGAATGCTCCCGAGGCCGATATCCAAAGACTGCATAGCGAAATAACGAACAGCCTTGACACTGTAGAACGGACGTTGAGCGCTTCGCGCGACCTTCTCCAGGGCAAAGATAAAGATGTTTTCAAGAATATTGACGAGCGCTGGTCGAGCTATATCGCAACCTCTCGCAAAGCACTCGAGCATATCAATAATGGTGAAATCGAGATTGCACAGAAGCAGCTTGATAACGGGAACCTTCAAGTATTTCGAGAGCTGCGACAGTCTTTGCGAGAAATGGTGACTCACAATGACAAAGGGATTCAGGACGGCGCCAAACGGGCCATGGAGCTGCGTCAGACTGTTTTCTCTCAGTTAATCATCGGCATCGTTGCCGCCTTTTTATTTGCCTTGGGCACTGGCGTCATCATTACGCGCATGATCACCCGCCCTCTGGCCGAAGCTGTGGCAAGTGCCGAGCGTATTGCCAGTGGCGATCTCACGCATCCGATCTGCACTGAGCGCTCTGATGAGGCAGGCCGACTCCTGGCCGCGTTGAGCGACATGCAGATCAGTCTCAAGAATACATTGCTGGAAATTGCGAGCGCAGCGGATCAACTGGCTACATCCTCAGAAGAACTGAGTGCGGTCACCGATGAGAGTACACGTAGCCTGATCCGGCAAAATGATGAGATTCAACAAGCCGCGACTGCTGTCACTGAGATGACCAATGCTATAGAACACGTGGCTACAAATGCGGTCTCCACATCGGATGCCTCACGACACGCTACAGACGAGGCGGAGGATGGGCGCAACCAGGTTGAGCGGACAGTCGACGGCATTCATATCGTGCTAAGTGATATTCAGAGGTCATCCGAGACAGTTACTGATTTGGCTTCTCGTGTGCACAACATCAGTGGGGTTCTGGATGTTATCCGCAGCATCTCTGAACAGACCAATTTACTGGCGTTGAACGCCGCGATTGAGGCAGCGCGCGCTGGCGAGCAGGGGCGAGGATTTGCAGTGGTCGCCGATGAAGTTCGTGCGCTGGCTCATCGAACGCAAGCGTCAACAGTCGAGATTGAAACCATGATTGGCGCGGTGAAGACCGATGCCGACAGCGCGGTCGCCGCGATGGGCAAGAGTCTTGCGGTGGCAACGGCTACCCAGAATAAAGCGCGCCAGGCAGGCACCGCGCTCGAGCAAATCGCACGCAACGTTTATCAGATCAACGAACGTAACCTGGTGATTGCCTCCGCCTCCGAACAACAGGCGCAAGTCGCTCGCGAAGTCGACAAAAATCTACACAACATCCAACAGCTGTCTGAACAAACCACTGCCGGAGCGAACCAGACGGCAGGATCCAGTCGAGAACTGTCCCACCTTGCGGCCTCATTCAATATGATGGTTTCGAAATTCAAACTGTAAAAAGCTATTGGCTCCGCGCACTCAAGGAACAATATGAACAAATTCCAAGCAATGGAGGTGTTCGTCCAGGTGGTGGATACCGGCGGATTCAATCGTGCGGCTGAAAACCTGAAGCTTCCCAAGGCAACCGTCACCACCCTGATACAGTCGTTGGAAACTTCTCTATCGGTGAAGTTGTTGAACCGGACCACGCGCCACGTCAGTGTGACTTCCGATGGTGCTGTCTACTATGAGCGGTGCTTACAGATACTTTCAGACGTTCGCGATGCGGAGGATTCTTTAATACAAAGCCGCCGGAATCCATCGGGGCGTCTGCGCGTCGATGCTCCTACCGGCCTGGCCAGCGACGTGATCATTCCTGCTCTTCCTGACTTCTTCGCGTTGTACCCGGATATCCGATTGGAACTGGGTTGCAGCGATCGTCCGGTTGACCTGGTGGAAGAGGGCGTGGATTGTGCCATACGTGGTGGTCGCCGTTTGGCTGACTCACGGTTGATTGCGCGACGGGTTGGAACAATGAATTACGTCACTTGCGCCTCACCCGCATATCTGGAGCAACACGGGCGACCAACGCACCCCGACGATCTTGTGCATCATCGTTGTGTGAACTACTTCTCCTCCCGTGGGGGTAAACCATTTGATTGGTATTTCACGCGAGGCGACGAAAGTGTTCAGGTCGCGCTATCCAGTCACATTGCGCTTAGCGACAGTTATGCTTATACCTCCGCGGGCCTGTCAGGGCTGGGCATTGTGCAAATGGCCAATTTTCTGATGACACCCTTTATCGAGGACGGACGATTAATTCCAATACTGGAAGACTGGACCAATGAGCCCCTGCCGATTCATGTCGTATATCCACAGAACCGTCACCTTTCGGCCAAGGTTCGCGTGTTTGTAGAGTGGATCGCAGATTTGTTTTCCAATCATCCGACGATGCGCGAATAAAGACCTGCAAAACTCCACATTACAAATTGCCATGGAGCTTTGCAGGGGCGCTTATCTAATTAAAGCTGTTCGGCTGCCAAAGCATCGCGAACACTTGGCCGCGTCCCCATTCGTGCCATGAATTTCTGAATGGAGGTGTATTTGGATAGGTCAATATTCACTCTTGGTGCCCAAGTCAAAACATTATACAAGTAGGCATCCGCGATTGAAAATGTGTCGCCTAAAACATAATCGTTGTTAGTCAGGTGCTTTTCAATATAGTCAAAATGAGGACCCATATAGCCTTCCGCAAAGCGACTCTTCGACGCTCCATCCACAAACGACGAAAACATCACGCCCATGCCTTTATGCAAATCAGAAGCCACAAAGTTTAACCATTCCAGGGCCTTATAGCGCTCCCGGGTACCAAATTCAGGTAAAAGTCTACGCTCAGGGTTGCCATCTGCAATCCATTGCAAAATCACCGTCCCTTCAGTGAGGACGTCACCGTTCTTCAATTTTAAGGCAGGCACGTAGCCTTTTGGCGTTACCTCGTAGTAATTACCTTCAACAGTTGTTTTGGTGGCGAAGTCGACTTTGATAAGTTCAAACTTCTGCTCGGACTCGCGCAATGCGATTTGTGAAGCAAGACCGCAAGAGCCAGGCGCAAAATACAGTTTCACAGTACCTTCCTTCTATTTTATCAACGATTCAAAATCACGTGCATCATGACGCTCTCGCAAGAACTCGCCCGGAGCTCCAGAGGTGCGGTTAACGACTTTGCCGCGCGCAACTGCGGGTCGAGCGGCAATCGCGTGATACCAGCGCAGCAGATGCTTGTATTCCTCTACAGCAAGGAACTCGTGTGTGGCGTAAACACCGTAAAGACTGCCGGGGTACCACGGCCAAACAGCCATATCTGCGATCGTATATTCGTCCCCCGCTAGGAATTCATTCGATGCCAGGTGGGTATCCAGAACATGTAACTGTCGCTTGGTTTCCATGGCATAACGATCGATCGCGTATTCGATCTTGATCGGCGCGTAAGCATAGAAATGGCCCAGGCCGCCGCCAACGAAGGGAGCGGATCCCATTTGCCACATCAGCCAGTTGAAAGTCTCGGCTCGCGCTCTGGGGTTAGTGGGCAGGAACGCGCCGAACTGCTCCGCAAGGTAGACCAGGATCGAGCCGCTCTCGAAAACCCGAGTAACGGGATCCGTTGTATGGTCCACAAGCGCTGGAATCTTGGAGTTGGGGTTGATATTGACGAAGCCGCTGCCGAACTGGTCTCCCTCGAAAATATCTATCAGCCATGCATCGTATTCAGCGCCTGAATGCCCTGCCGCAAGTAGTTCCTCCAGCATGATCGTGATCTTCTGACCATTGGGCGTTCCCTGCGAGTAAAGCTGTAGGGGGTGCTTACCTACCGGCAGCTCTTGTACGAACCGGGAACCTGATACCGGACGATTGATGCTGGCAAATTGGCCGCCGTAGGTGGACTTCGGACTCCAGACCTTAGCTGGCATATAACCTGCTGGCTGGTTCTCATGAGAATTGTCTGACATCGATTACTCCTTAGGTCGGAGACATTCAGAATGTTTAAAACGCTGTATGCAATATCATAAAGCGACTTGAAGAAAGTTGACGTCGAAATACTATCGAGGCTTGGAAGATTGATATATAGCGACTGGGCGAATTCACAATTCACCAAATTGAATAATGTGGTGGTGTGATGAGTGTTTTGAAGAGTGGACTAAGAGGTTTGATGCGAAGAAAGGAGGGGGAGACCCTCCTTTTGCTTTTTAGACGACATTAATTCGATTAGTGCGATTACCAATGTACCATCGGAAGTCCGGCGACGGGCGACTTAAAGTAAGCTATGCGGTCGTGCCTCAGGCTGCCAACATATACTGTAGAAAGGTCAACTCCACCGAATGTGATACTCGTGAACCAAGGAGAAATTTTTCCGCCACACGCGAGCATCAACTCAGCATTAGCCTTGTCTTCATCAAACGCTGCGAGCAGCTTTTTACCTGCCTCGCTTCCTTTGTCATCATCCAGAATTATTTTAAGTTCGCCATCAGGAGTAATTGCGAAAATTCTATCGAGCATAATGTGAGTGCCCCACAGATTGCCGAAAGAATCGAAAGCTATTCCATCGATAAAACCACGATGGTTATCAGGGCCAAAGACTTGGCGATCGGTCAGAGAGCCATCGTCGAGTACACGCAACCTTGAAACTCGCATTGCGCAGGTCTCGGCAACGTATAACCACTCTTCATTTGCATCTAGTCTGATCTCATTTGTAAAATGAAATCCATCTGCAACGACTCTCAATTTTCCATTTTCGTATAAGGCAATATAGCCGTCGCAGACATTGGGACTCATCGCCTCCATCCAGTTTTTTGTGCGTGTGGAGATGGTCATCCAGATCCGGTCTTTACTATCTCTTAGAACGAAATTTACCTTTCCTATCGGTAGGCTGTCTATCGAGTCTGCGAGTAAACTGAACGCTCCGGAGCGACTCATTAGTTCCAGTCGATCAGTCCCAAAATTCGAAATAATGATGTCGCCGTTACGAGCGAAAGCCAAGCCGTTTGGCAGACTACCCGTGGTTAACCTGGACTCTTCATCGTCAGATGACACTATTGATTGTGTAGCTGCTTCGCTAGGCAAAATCAGCGCTTGCCTACCGTCAGGTTGAATGTGAACGACGCCGCCGCGAGCATCAGCAGTCCATAATGATCCGTCGCGCTCTGCCAAAATACATTCAGGTCTATGGAGGTTGTGACCGATATATTTGATGGCAGATGGATCTACTTTAAATCCTTCCAGTGGGTTTAATGGGCGCATGAGCAACTCCTATTTGGTTGTTATGAGGTTTAGCGCAATTCAACAGGTCGATTTGGTATTTCATCACTAGGATTTATAGCAATAATTTGACGCTGAGTTTTCGTCGCTATCTTTCTATCAATAATTGCTGATCCGCGGGCTTAAGAAATTGAAAATTGGCAAGATCAAGCGTACCCTTCAACCTGAATCGATATAAATGGATTCTGTGAATACCAGCAATTCATGCGAAAAATATAAAAAGAGGCACAGGCATGCGATTTAACCGACTTGATTTGAACCAACTTGTAGCGCTCGATGCATTGCTGCGTGAAAAAAGTGTTTCTAAAGCGGCAGAGCATGTTTTTTTAAGTCAGTCCGCTATGAGTAACTCACTGACGCGCCTTAGAGAGTATTTCCAGGATGAGCTTTTGGTTCCCGCTGGAAGAAAAATGGTGATTACATCTCTTGGAGAACGTCTCGCTCCGGAAGTGCAATCAATCCTTATCAGGATTCAGGCGGTTACCCAGCTACGCGAAAATTTCGATATTTATACTTCAACTATCGAAATCTCGCTCATCGTCTCTGATTATATTTGTAGTACATTTATGCCTGCTGTGGTTAAGGCTGTTGCACTCGAAGCGCCCCACGTTAAGATTAGAATGACACTACTAAATGGCACCTATCTTGAAAAACTGGACAGGGGAGAGGTTGATTTTTTAATCGTCCCTGACCACTTTTCCCATAAATCCCACCCGACTGAACCGCTTTTTGAAGACAGGTTTTGCTGCGTCGCTTGGAACGAAAATACAGAGCTGCAAGGTAAAGTCACCTTTGAGGATTATCAGAAGCTTGGGCATGTTGTGACGCAAATCGGTGATGGGCGCACTACGTTGTTTGAGGACTGGTTTTTAGAAAAGCATGGAGATGTACGCAGAATAGAAATTGTTTGCCCGTATTTTAGTCTTTTGCCAAGCTTGGTTGTCGGAACGAATCGTATTGCGACCGTGCACTATCAGTTGGCACATCTATATCGAACGACATTCCCAATCGCGATTTATGACCTTCCTGTAGAAACCCCCGTTTTTCGAGAGTTGATCCAGTATCATAAGTCTTTTGAGAGTGATCAGGTTTCGGTATGGTTTCGGGACCTGTTGCGTAGAGTCGCGAGTACTATAACTGAAAGGTAATGAGCATTTAATTTGGCGGCGATATCGACTTTTCCGAACATCACCATCATCGACGGTTGATCGCAAATGTCGGGAGGCTGTTTTTGTAGCGATGGAGCTTGCTCCCGTTCACAGCGCAGCAATCGAATGCCCGAATGACGCGTTTTCAGCAGTAAAACGCGTCGGCTGGTTTGGGTGGCTTCGTCACCAAACGGGAGCAAGTTCCCTCGATACAAAGGCGGGTTGTTGAGGGTCAGATCCGCAACCCGCCATCCATTTCCAGAATCCGCCCGGTGTAGTAATCGTTCCCGAAGATGTACGCCGCTGAATGGGCGATCTCTTCCGGTTTACCCATGCGCTTGAGCGGAATCCCCACGGTCATTTTCTCCAGCGCTTCGGGCTTCATACCCAGGGTCATCTCGGTTTCGATGAACCCCGGGGCAATGCCAGCCACACGAATACCGTAGCGTGCCAATTCCTTGGCCCAGGTCACAGTAGCAGCGGCGACACCGGCCTTGGCGGCGGAGTAGTTGGTCTGGCCGGCGTTGCCGGCACGGGAGATCGACGAGATATTAATGATCGCGCCGCTGTTGTTCAGCTCAATCATTTTGGCCGCGACTTCACGGGTGCACAGGAATACGCCGGTCAGGTTGACGTCGATGACCGACTGCCACTGGGCCAGGCTCATCTTAGTCATCTCGCCATCCTTGACCTTGATCAGCAGACCGTCGCGCAGAATCCCGGCGTTGTTGATCAGGCCATGGATCGCCCCGAAGTCCTCGGCAACCTGGGCGACCATGTGGGTCACTTGCTCTTCATTGGCGACGTTGCACAGGTAGGCGCGGGCTTCGATTCCCTTTGCCTTGCAAGCGGCGACGGTGTCGTCGAGCTTTTCCTGGTTCAGGTCCACCAGCGCCAGCTTCGCGCCTTTACCGGCGAAATACTCGGCCATGGAACGGCCTAAACCCTGGCAACCGCCAGTGATAATGATTACTTTGTCAGTTACTTGCATTCTCTTGCCTCATTAGCAGAATGAGCGAACTGGGGGATCAGCCTTTTGGTTTTACTTTTGGCACGCTATCTTCCAAGAATTTCACGACCCAGCCTGGTTCTTCTTGTAAAAATGGAGGCAGGTTGTGGACATAATGTGCGAAGCCAAAAATAGGTTCTTCCCAGTCTCGTGGAATCCAGTTGTCATCTACGTAATCAGCATCTGCACCATATTCAGCTTCACCACCGGCAGGACATGGCAGGTAATAAAATAAGCCCGAATCAATACGATGGCGACCTAGGCCAAAATGGGATTTTTCCCACCCCTTGCGCTCCATATAATTCGCACCGATCATCATTTCATCAATATCTTCTACGCCAAAGTTGGCATGGTGGAAACTAACGGCACCGTCGTTACCCGCGAATGGCAAACTGGCATTCAAGAAGAAAATGTTGTGATGATTATTGCAACCATCAGCGCGTGCGTAGATACCGAATGTACGTTGATAGTCGGATAGTCTGAAGCCAAGGCGCTCGCGCATGAATTCGAAAGTTTTTTCGAAATCGGCCACAGCGAATACGACATGCTGGAGGACCTTTGGACGTGCTCGCAAGCGCCATTTGCGATGTTGGTTCAGACGATTAATTCGTCCTGGAGAGTTCAAGGCATCAGGCGCAGTCAATACCGTCTTCTTCTGGTATAGCCGTAAAGCCATCGCCAGTCCACAGTCGGTCAAAAAGTGAACTGTTCCATCTACATCGATGGTTAGATCTCGATCCCTTGCTAGTCCCTTGGTAAGGACACTCAGCGAATCCTGAGTGTCTACCCCCCAAACAGTTTCCTGTACCCCGCACCCAACAAGTTTGGATTGTGGAAGCCGCGGATCCTCAATATGACGCAGAATTATCCGAGAGCCTTCCTCCAACTTGAATACAGAGGAGTGTTCATCCTGGGAGTATAGCGGCAAACCGAAATCGTCAAAAAAACGCGTTGACTCTTTTAAGTTTTCTACGCCATACACTAGTGACTCAATTCCAATAATTGGCATTATAATCATCCATATGATTGTTGTTTTTGTCAGTTTTTTTGCATTTGCATCGCACTTGGCGGGTGCGAGTGGTCGTGTTGACGTCTTGTTCGTCTCGATCACTCTGAACTAAATGCAGTTAGCACCAGACATTACCGTGGTAAGTCACGTTGTTGGAGTGGGTTTGATAAATACATCGGATTGATGAGATGGATGCCTGACTCGCTACCCATCATTCCTCGCTCCCCGCAGGTGCGCCGGCTTGCGCACGAGGTATTCATGAGATCCATCGGAGCCATTTATAAAAGCCACTTATCAGGATCCATCGCCATCGATAACTTGGCTGAACAAATACAAAAATCGATGGGTCCGGCACGCTTCGGCTCATCCTGATGTAGGGGTTCAGGCTCATGGGATGTATCAAAAAAGCTCTTATCGTCGGTGGCGGCATCGGTGGTCTGGCGGCTGCAGTTGCAATGCGTCAAAAAGGGGTCGAGGTCGACCTCGTGGAAATCAAGAAAGAGTGGACCGTTGTAGGGGTGGGTATCATTCAGCCTTCCAACGCTTTGCGTGCCCTTTCTCACATTGGCCTGGCGCAGCAATGCATCGAAAATGGATGGCCCTTTGAAGGTTGGCAATTGTTCGATAACAATGGGGTTCTTCTTGGCGAGGTTCCAACGCCGAAGGCTGAGAATTCTGATTGCCCTCCTAATAATGGGATTACACGACCTATTCTCCACAGTTTGCTATCCGAGGCTGCCATTGATCTCGGTGTGTCCATTCAGCTGGGAGCGTCGGTTGAGTCCATTGATCAGTCGGTTGAATCTGCGTTAGTTACTTTTGCCGACGGTCGACAGGCCTCCTACGATCTGGTGGTTGGCGCAGATGGGGTTTACTCCAAGGTGCGCGATCTGGTATTTGGACACACTGAGCTTAAATTCGTTGGCCAGGCGGTTTGGCGGTTTATCACCGCTCGTCCGAAGGAAATGCGTTGGGGCGGCATCTACTACGGCAAAAATAATAAAGTCGGACTGGTCCCGCTCAGTGAAGAATTGATGTATTTGTTCCTGGTGACGTCAGAACCAGGTAATCCACGAAAACCCAATGATCAATTACACACATTATTGCGTGAGCAACTCAGCGATTATACGGGCCTGGTCGGTCGACTCGCTGAAGAGTTGAAGGACGCGTCACAGGTCGTTTACAAGCCAATTGAAGAGTTGTTTGTTGAAGGTTCCTGGTGCCGGGAACGCGTCGTGTTGATTGGGGATGCTGCCCATGCGTCCAGCCCACATCTTGCTGCAGGCGCGTCGATGGCACTTGAGGATGCGGTTCTGTTGGCGCAACTGGTGGATGAAAGCGAAGATCTCCAAGAGGCTCTAAAAGTTTACGACGAGCGACGTCAGCCCCGGTGTCGTAATGTCTCGGATGCCTGCGCAAAACTTGTGAAGACTGAACTTCAAGAGTGGGCTGGAGAGCCGCTTAGCCACGAGCCTGGCCAGGTTTTTGCTGGGGCCCTGCAAGATCTGGCGAGGCCTTATTAATTTTCGAACAAAAGTGATGATTCACAATTGTTATCGAAATCCATGGCGCGTCGATTAAACCGGTGCTAGCCATTCTTATTCATATGCCAAACCACAAACTGCTCCTGCCACCTATCAAGCAGATCCGTGGCGCGAGTTGGTTTGTGTGCAGTTTGATCATAGCGTCGGACAGTTTGCTCGCAAATATTTCTGGAGAGATAGGATGTTAGAGTACTTCCCAACCAATTATGTCTGGAATTTGGCAACGAATATTTCGTTGAACACAGGTGGCCATTTTGGCGAGGTTCATAATATATGCCACAGGCTCATTGAAGTTTCGAAGCAGGGTGATGATGAAAGCAGTGTCGCTTTCTACGAAGCCTGGAGTGAGCAGGCTAACACTTTGATTGAACTCGCTCTTGAAGACCTCGCCGCCGGTCATACATTAAGCGCCGCTGCGAAATACGGGCGTGCATCCAATTACTATTTAACCGCCGAACGCATGCTCTCACAACACTTCTCGCAGCGTGAGGAAGCCTATAAGCGTGGTATCGATTATTTCGTCAAGCAGATCAGCTTGGGCAATGAGAACTGCGAAACAGTAGAGGTTCCTTATCGTGGGACCAGTTTGCCCGCACTGTTCGTCAAGGCCGAAGGCGTAGATGGGCGTAAGGCCCCTGTTGTTGCGCTATTCAATGGGCTGGATAGCTTCAAGGAAATGATCTATGGCTCAGGTATCGCCCAACAACTGGCAAAGCGTGGCATTTCGAGCATTATTGTTGATCAACCTGGAGCGGGCGGTGCTATTCGCCTCAAAGGGCTGACTGCAGTGGTTGAAAGCGAGCATTGGGCCGGTGCCGTGGTCGATTATTTGGAAACCCGCCCCGAGGTTGACTCTGGAAAGATCGGCGTTACTGCATGGTCTTTAGGCGGTTACTACGCGCCCCGTGCAGCTGCCTTTGAGAAGCGCTTCAAGCTTTGTGTTGCATGGGGGGCTAACCACAATTGGGGCGAAGTACAGAAACAGCGTCAGGCTCGCGAGGGCGCCAATCCTGTACCGCACTATTGGGAGCACGTGAAGTGGGTCTGGGGAGAGGAGAGCACGGAGAGTTTCATGGCTATGGCGCCTCGTGTGACGTTGGAAGGCGTCGTGGACAAGATTACGGTGCCATTCCTGGTTCTACACGGCAGTAACGATCGTCAAATAAATATCAAGTACGCCCACCAATCTTACGAACAAGCTGTAAACAGCCCTTTGCGTGAGCTGAAAATTTTCACAGAGCGCGAAGGTGGCGTCGAACATTGTAGCGCCGACAATATGTCGAACGCTCGAGATTACATTGTCGATTGGATTAGTGATGTTTTCAAAGAATACGTTTCCTAAAGATATAAGTTAATAGACGGATGATTAAGTCTTTTTTTTCTGTTCTCTTTCACTATAGGAAAACTTATGAAAAATATTAAGGGTAAGGTAATCATCACCTGCGCTATTACAGGTGGTGTTCATACACCCAGCATGTCCGAGCACCTGCCTGTCACTGCGCGGCAAATCTCCAATGCTGCCATCGGCGCCGTGCAGGCTGGCGCATCAATCGTACATCTTCATGCCCGTGATCCTTTAAGCGGCCGACCTAGTCAAGACACTTCATTGTTTCGCGAGTTTGTAGGCACTATTAAAGAACAGTGCAACGGCATTATCAACATCACTACAGGTGGCGCGCCGACGATGGGCGTCGATGAGCGACTGCAGCCGGCGCTTCAACTCAAACCAGAATTGGCGTCCTTGAATATGGGATCGATGAATTTTGGGCTTTTCCCAATGCTGGGACGCTACAAAGAGTTCAAGCATGATTGGGAAGCGAAGTACTTGGAGAGCACTCGCGATACCGTGTTTCGGAACACTTTCAAAGACATCGAAAATATCCTGCAATCCTGTACGGATAATGGCACTCGTTTTGAGTTCGAGTGCTATGACACTGCTCATCTCTATAATCTCGCGCACTTTCTCGACCGCAAGCTTGTAACTCCGCCGCTATTTGTACAGACGGTATTTGGCATTCTTGGTGGCATCGGCCCGCATCCCGATGATGTTGCTCACATGAAACGAACCGCCGATCGTTTGTTTGGCGATGATTTCGTTTGGTCCGTTCTGGGTGCCGGGCGCGCGCAGATGCCTACGGCGGCCATTGCTGCGGCTAACGGAGGCAATGTCAGGGTTGGCCTGGAGGATTCCTTGTGGGATCAACAAGGCGTACTGGCTCGAGAAAACGCAGATCAGGTTCGCAGAGTCAGGAAGATCATCGAAGGCCTGGCGCTAGACGTAGCAACCCCTGACGAAGCCCGGGCACTGCTCGCCCTGAAAGGCGCGGATCAAGTGGGTTTCTAGCCAGGTTTTCGCTTCCTTGTGGCTTGAATGCGGCAGCGAATTCAGCGGCTGATGCATTCATGCCATCCATGCGTTCCATTGATGTAAACCGTTTAACGAATGGATGGCATGACTGTAGCGTAAGGGTCGTAGCGAGGGGAGAGGTTTAACAGGAAGTTAGAAGGCCAACATCGCAGATGTAGGACCTACGTCTAACACTCTGTAATGCAGTACTAATAAATAAAATAAAAATGGTATTTTCTCATGCGTATTGATAATAAAAGCCTGGCTCGTGCTGCCCAATTTTCATCATTGCTAATTTCTGTGCCATTGATGGCTCCCGTTGCATCGGCATTTCAATTTACGACCGACAACCCTGATGTTAAAGGTTATTGGGATAATACCGTAAAGTACAGCAGTGCCTACAGGTTGCATGGGCAAGATAGTTCATTGACGTCTGATGTGAATGCGGATGACGGGGACAGAAATTTTAATAAAGGGTTGGCGTCCAATCGATTCGACCTCTTCTCGGAGTTAGGAATGAGCTATCAACAGTTCGGCTTCCGGGTTACCGGGGCTGCCTGGTATGACAGCGTCTATAACAAAAGTAATGACAACAGTTCCACCACGGTCAATCATCTTGGTCAGAGCGACCATTTCGACAATGAGACAGAAGAGCTGGCTGGCCGTAAAGCTGAATTGCTCGACGCTTTCGTATATGGCAGCTCAGAAATTGCCGGTCATAACACATCTTTCCGCTTGGGTAAGCACACACTTTTGTGGGGACAAAGCCTGTTTTTCCCAACCAATGGTATTGCTTACGGACAAGCGCCGATTGACGCAGCGAAAGCGCTTTCGGTTCCAAACACCAGAGCGGCTGAACTGTTCAAACCGATCAACCAACTGTCGATGCAATTTCAGTTTTCCGATACGGTGAGCATGGCCGCGTTTTATCAACTGGATTGGGATAAAACCCGTTTAGCCCCTTCAGGTGGATTTTTTAGTACCTCTGATGTAGTCGGGGAAGGTAATAAACGGATCATTGTTGGCCAAAATCCGGTCATTGGCGATGCTGATGGAAACATTTCGCTCTATCGAGGTAAGTCGAAAGATGCCAGTAAATCGGGTCAGTTCGGCTTAGCGTTAAACTTCAACCCGGCTGAAGGTAATACCGAGTACGGGCTATATGCGATCCGTTTCAACAATCGACTTCCTCAAATCTATGCCTATCAAGGAAAGAATTTCCTTGGTCAGCCAGGGCAGGTGGGCGAATTCTCCGAGGTTTACTCCGAAGGCGTAAAAATGCTGGGCGCCAGCTTCAGTACCAGCGTCGGTGACGCCAGCTTCGGCGGGGAAGTTTCCACTCGCTACGACATGCCTCTGCGTAAGCTGGGGCCGGTATTCGTTGATGTTGATGACAACAGCCGTGATGCACATGCGCTTGGCCGTACTGTTCATGCACAGTTGTCCAGTATTTACCTGGTGCCTCGAACCCCATTGTGGGAGTCGGCGAGCTTCGTTGGCGAGTTGGCTTGGCACCGATTGTTGTCTGTTACAGATAATAAAGAACAGTTCGACTCCAAGGATTTCACCGACAGTGCTGTGGGTGCAAGGTTTGTTCTTGAGCCAAATTATTACCAAGCTGCGCCTGGATTGGATTTGTTTGTACCCATGGGTGTTGGTTACACACACGGTAAGTCTCCAATCGACCCTGCGTTCAACAATTATAATGCCGACGGTGGCGGCGACATGAGTATTGGTCTGCGAGCCGTTTACGACAATACGTGGAATGGTTTGCTTAATTACACTCACTTTTACGGCAGTGGCAACAGTTCCGATAATGCCTATCGGGATCGCGATTTCATTTCATTCTCTATACAGCGTGCATTCTAGTATTAATCACAAAAATAATAGTTGAGGAATATTCAATGAAGCTCTGTTCAGTAGGTGCTATCGGTTTAATTTTCTCATTCATTGGCACGGCACATGCCGCCGTTGCGCCACAAGAAGCGGCTCAACTGAATACAACGTTAACTCCCTTCGGCGGCGAACGTGCGGCGAGCCCGGACGGTAAAATTCCAGCCTGGACTGGAGGTTATACAACCCCAGACGCCAATTACAAATCAGGTGGGAAACGGAGCGATCCATTTGCGAACGAAAAACCTGTATATAGCATAACTGCGAAAAACTACCAGGATTACAAGGCGACCTTGACCGAGGGTCAGCAGGCGATGTTTGTTAAATATCCTGATTATCGAATCGATGTTTATCCAACTCACCGTACAGCTGCAGCACCTCAATGGGTGTACGACAATACGGCGCGCAATGCCATTGAAGCGAAGCTGATTAAAGATGGTTTCGCTGTCGAAGGCGCTTATGGTGGCATACCGTTTCCTATTCCGAAAAACGGAAATGAGGCGATGTGGAATCACATGCTTCGGTGGCAGGGCCAAAGTTTGACTTTTGAATTCAGTGCTTACAACGGCACTTCATCTGGCCGCACCGTGTTGACTTCCACGAACAGTAGCTATTATCAGTTTCCTTATTATCTGAAGGACGGGCGAGACAGTTTTAATGGCATCTATCGCCAACTGAAGCTCGTACCAACTGCACCACCGTTGCAAGCAGGGCAGTCGATCCTGGCTCTGGATCCTCTCGATCAAGTTGCTCAAGGCCGTCCTACATGGCAGTACCTGACTGGGCAACGCCGCACACGGAAGTTACCTAACGCAGCGTTCGATACGCCATCGTTTGTTACTTCCGGGCAGATGAATTTCGACGAAGTTTATATGTTTGAAGGACCGATGACCCGTTATAAGTGGAATTTGGTAGGTAAGAAAGAAATGCTCGTCCCTTATAACAACAACAAGGGGCTGTCGCCTACCAAAGATGCTGATGTTTTAGGCGCCAATTTCCTGAATCCGGATTACGTTCGGTGGGAGTTGCACCGCGTATGGGTGGTAGAAGCGGATCTCGCTCCTGGTATGAGGCACGTCATGCCCAAGCGTCGATTCTATCTCGACGAAGACACCTGGCAGGCTGTGTTGTCTGATAGCTGGGATGCGAATGGAAAAATCTGGAAGACTGGCTACATGCATAGTTTAGTCATCCCTGATCTTCCTGGGACAATTAACGGCAGCTTTGGTGTTTACGATTTGCAAAGCGGCAGTTGGTTTGCGAACAACATCATGAGTGGGCATCAGGATCAAATCACACTTCGTGCTCCTTGGCCTAACTCGTTTTTTACAGCTGACTCGCTGTCGAGTGAAGGCGTTCGTTAATTATTTTGCGATCAGCGCCGGTGGTGCTGATCGCGTTAGGTGCTGATCGTGACCTGCAGACTTTTCAGTATTATTGCGTTTTTTTTATCGTTCGCCGGGACATTTCCGGTTGCCGGACTTGTAGAGGCTGCGTCAATTAGTAATGCCTCCCCAAGTTATTATTTAACGGCGGTTGCAAGCTCTGATGGCAAGAAGCTTATCGGGGTTGGTGAAAGAGGGATTATCACACTATCCGAGGACGGTGGTTCAACCTGGCACATTGCTGAGAATGCAGGGCAGGATACGCTCACTGACGTGGTGTTCACCGACGCTGATAAAGTTTGGGTTGTTGGGCATGCGGGCACCTTATTGAGCAGTGTGGACGCTGGTGGATCGTGGAAGACGGTGCTTCAAGGTTCGAAAGTTTCCGAACTCGCGCTGGCGGAGGCACAGCGGATCAAAGACACAGCTGTCAGCGACGAACAGCACCAACTCGCCGCGAATTTGCAAGCGAATGCTCAGCGAATGATCGAAAGTGGATCAAGTGAACCGTTGTTTTCGCTGCTATTTACAGATGAGTTACACGGGTACGCCGTAGGGGCTTATGGGGTGGTATTGCGTACCGATGACGGAGGGCATACCTGGAAGGCCTGGTTGGGGCACGTGGACAACCCTCAAAAATTGCACATCTATGCCATTGCGCAGGCGCAGGGCGGGATCTACCTGGTAGGGGAACAAGGATTTATCGCTCGTTCGACCAACGATGGCGATCATTTTTCCCGCCTGGAAACCGATTTTTCAGGGAGCTTTTTTACTATCGCCGCCGCTGCTGACAAGAGTCTCTACGTTGCCGGACTTGAAGGCGTGGTCATCCGATCGACCGACAACGGCAGTACTTGGGCCGCCGTGGAAGTGGCTACGAAGCAAAGTTGGGTCGCTAGCGAAGCGATGCCAGATGGGTCGGTTATTTTAGCGAACGCTAACGGCGGTTTTTTCCGGTCCGTTACGGGGCATAAATTCTCAACGCTATCGGTTTCACAGGATGACGGACTGTGTGGCTTCAAAACCCTGTCGAACGGAACCGTTATTACTGCGGGCCCTCGTGGCATCTCGACCAAGTCTCTCAACTTATCTGGCAGTGCTAGTACGGAAGTAAACCAATGAAACAACATAATGCAGCTGCCGGAGAGATCGAGAATGACCCGGTCACCCTCGAGCAATTTGATCCGAAATCAGGATCTTTCGTAGAACGGGCCATTTTCAACAACCGTGCAGTGGTCATACTGATTTGCGTATTGCTGACAGTGATATTGGGTTTCCAGTTTAAAAACCTTGGGCTTAATGCCAGCTTCGAGAAAATGATTCCCAGCGGCCACCCTTATATTGTCAACTATCTGCAAAATAAGGCTGAGCTCGCCGGGCAAGGAAATTCACTGCGCATTTCCGTGGAGAATCCTTCCGGTTCGGTGTATGACGCGAAATATCTGGAAGTGTTGAAACAGATCAGTGATGAAGTGTTTCTGATTCCCGGGGTTGACCGTCCATTCATGAAATCGCTCTGGACGCCCTCTACACGCTGGATGGCCATCACGGAAGAAGGCTTGGACGGCGGACCGGTCATGCCTGACGACTATGATGGGTCCAACGCTTCCCTGAACAAGCTGCATACGAACGTCAATAACTCGGGTGAGATCGGACGCCTGGTCGGACTGGACGGAAAATCCAGCATTATCTATGTTCCGTTGTTGGCGGTGGATACTCAAACTGGACAAGCAATCGATTACCGTCATCTATCCAGTCGCCTTGAACAGATACGTGGTAAATATCAAACCGATAATATAAAGATTCGCATTATCGGCTTTGCGAAAGTCGTCGGCGATCTGATCGACGGGCTCCAGAAGATTTTACTCTTCTTTATCCTGGCAATCGTTATCACAGGGGGCGTGCTATTCCTCTATACGCGTTGCGTACGCAGCACGCTGTTGGTCCTGGGTTGCTCAATGGTCGCAATCATTTGGCAACTTGGAATTCTTCCGCTGATTGGGCTACAACTGGATCCGTATTCAGTGCTGGTGCCCTTTTTGGTCTTCGCGATTGGTATCAGTCACGGTGCCCAGAAAATGAATGGCATCATGCAGGACATCGGCCGTGGCACTCATCGGCTGGTTGCTGCACGGTTTACCTTTCGTAGATTGTTTCTGACCGGACTCACTGCATTGCTGTGTGATGCCGTAGGTTTCGGTGTGCTTACCATCATTCAGATTCAGATCATCCGTGAACTTGCAATGGTTGCGAGTATCGGTGTCGCTACGCTGATTTTCACAAATCTAATTTTGCTTCCGGTGTTGTTGTCTTACATCGGGGTCAGTTCATCCTCGGCTTTGCGCAGCTGTCAGCAAGACGAAGGTACTGCGGCTTCACGAAATCCACTTTGGGTATTTCTTGATCGATTTACAGAACGTCGCTGGGCCAGTGCGACGCTGATTTGTTCGGTTATTTTGGCGGGTGCCGGTTATTGGGTTAGCCTGGATGTAAAGATCGGAGATCTTGATCGCGGCGCGCCGGAATTGCGACCCGATTCCCGTTACAATTTGGATAATGACTTTATTACCAAGCACTATGCTGCTACAAGCGATGTCATGGTGATTATGGTCAAAACGCCGAATAACCAATGCACTCGTTATGAGGCACTCAAAAAAGTCGATGAGCTCGAATGGCGCCTGAATAAAATACCTGGTGTTGAGTCGACGAGCTCCCTTGCAAGCTTAAGCCGTACTGCGCTCGTTGGAATGAACGAAGGCAATCCGAAATGGTACGAACTAAGTCATAACCAGGGTATGTTGAACGCAATCGCTACCAACATGCCCAGAGATGTTTTCAACCAGGATTGCAATCTTTTATCGATCTTTGTTTACCTAAGTGATCATAAAGCTAGCACTCTTAAGGCGGTAACGCGGGTTGTTGAGGCATTTGCGGACTCTGCCAACGATTCGCAAACTACAACGCTGCTCGCGGCTGGAAGTGCCGGCTTTGAGGCTGCTACCAATCAGGTTGTGGAGCGCGCCAATCATGAAATGCTGTTGTGGGTTTATGCTGCTGTTACGATCCTCTGCCTCATCACATTCAGGTCTTGGAGAGCTACTCTTTGTGCAATCCTGCCGTTAATGCTCACATCGGTTTTATGTGAAGCGCTAATGGTTGCGCTAGGTATGGGCATCAAAGTCGCAACCCTTCCGGTAATTGCCTTGGGTGTTGGGATCGGGATCGACTATGCGCTATATGTGATGAGCGTGATGATTGCCCATCGACGTGAAGGATATACTCTGTCGCAGTCCTATTTTCAGGCTCTGTTATTCACCGGTAAGGTGGTGATGCTGACTGGGGTTACCTTGGCATGTGCAGTATTTCTTTGGGTATTTTCGCCGATCAAATTTCAGGCAGACATGGGTGTCCTGCTCGCCTTTATGTTTTTATGGAATATGCTCGGTGCGTTGATACTGTTACCGGCCCTGGCCCATTTTTTGCTCCCGGATACTCAACGACAATCAGAGCCCGTGTCGGGCCCTTATGATAGGGAGGTCGACGAGGTCAGATCACACAGTCAGGAAAATTCGATAATGCGTGAGTACACATAAGGATCTCACGCCGGATTGCACTGGGGGGGAGGAGTGGGAAGTCGTCCTCCTTTCGGCTTTTTTCCAAATATGCTGGCATTGGCGAGCTTTCAGGTATTCACCTTGTCAATGTGAAGTATTCATACAAGCTGTTTGATCAATACAATAATCGCTTGTATTTTCCAGTTTGATAAGGTTGTTACGTGTTCACCTGTTGTCGCGAAGCAAAGCTAGAAAAAACAATAATAGGCGGTGTTTTATGCAACTCATTACTTGTCGTTTGGCCACTCCCATCATCGTGTATTGTCATCCCAAAATTAAGGCATTGATCTATATCTGAGTGTGTTTGGCGAAGTGACGTCTTTGCAGGCGTTATTATCCATAACATTAAAGCAGCAAGCTTATTGTCAACTTATATAAAATTTGGGAGCCGCCACATGACTTTTCTGCTTAACGCCTGGTATCCAGCAGCCTGGGATTACGAAATTGAGAAAGAGAAGCTCTTTCCGCGTAAACTTTTGAATCAAAATATCTTGTTTTTTCGCAACTTAGAAGGTATCGCCCAAGGTGTCAGTGATCGTTGTCCGCATCGTTTTGCGCCATTACATATGGGGCATCTCGTTGGAGATTCCGTGCGGTGTGCTTACCACGGTCTTGAATTTAATGGTAAGGGCGAGTGTGTACACAATCCACATGGCGATGGAAAGATACCGAAAGCAGCCAAAATAAAAGGTTATAAGCTTGTTGAACGTTACGGTATTGTCTGGATATGGATGGGGGCAGAAGAACGGGCTAACCCAGACGATATTCCTATTTTCGAAGAGTTGAATACCGACGATTATTATATTGGCCGCGATTACCTGCACGCCAGAGCGAACTATGTTCTGGAAACCGATAACATCATGGACTTGAGTCACATCGAATATTTACACCCCAGCACCCTGGGCAGTGACTCGGTGAAGCGTGCAACCACAACGGTTGAGCAGGACGGTAATACTGTATGGTCCAAACGGTTTATAGAAGGAGAAATCATGCCGGATTTTCTCTATGACGTTTTTGATTTTCCCGCTGGTACAGTTATGGATCGGTGGCTGGAAGTGCGTTGGGATGCACCTGCGACACTTCTGTTGAATACCGGCGCGACGCCTACGGGTAAAAGCCGTGAAGAGGGAAGTCCCGTTCCAACCGTTCACCTCTTTACCCCGGAGACAGAGACGACAACGCACTACTGGTTCTCGATTTGCTTCCCGAAATACTTGGAGGATGTGGGAGAGCTGAAGGCGAAAATGTATATCCAGGGTCTTCGTGTTCCTTTCGAAACTGAAGATCTGCCGATGCTTGAAGCACAACAAAAAAGCATGGGGGATGAGGAGTTCTGGGATCTGAAGCCAATCCTGCTCATCGGGGATGCTGGCGCAATTCGCGCACGCCGAATACTCGACCAAATGATTGCAGATGAACAGAACCTGGATAGCAAGGTAAGCGTCTCGGGGGCGCAGGGATGATCAATGTTCGTGTTGTATCTCGCAGAAGTGAAGCTGTTGATATCGATAGCTTCGAGCTTGTCAGCGTCGATGGCAAAGAACTCCCGCCCTTCAGCGCAGGATCGCATATTGACGTGCACACCAAAGTTGGGTTGACGCGTCAATATTCACTGTGTAACGCACCCGATGAAAGGCATCAATATCGAATTGGCGTGCTAAAGGATCCGTCCTCTCGTGGCGGTTCGCAGTCCATGCACGAGCTTGACGTAGGTGACACACTATTTATCAGCTCTCCAAGAAACCTGTTCCCGCTTGCCCATGAGTCACGATACACCATGCTTTTTGCAGGCGGTATAGGCATTACGCCGATCCTGTGTATGGCGCAAAGGCTGGCGAAAACCAGTGCCGCCTTCGAACTGCATTACTGTGCGCGCGCCTCTGATCGAGCAGCGTTTGTTGATGAGCTGCGTCAATCCAGCTTTTCTGATCGAGTATTTTTTCACTTCGATGACGGTGAACAAGAGCAAAAGCTAAACGCTGATAAAGTGTTGGCCGTACCTCCTCCTGGAACTGATCTCTATGTCTGTGGGCCTACAGGTTTCATGGATTTCATCCTTGGAACTGCTGAAGGAAAAGGTTGGCCTGCAGGCAGTTTACATAAAGAGTATTTTTCCGCCCCTCAAGTGATTGGCGACACTGATGCATTCGAGGTGATGCTCGCTAGCACGGGGGAAACGTATGTTATTGCCGCGGACAAAAGCGTCGTAGAAGTTCTGGCTGAAAATGGGGTTGAGATACCTGTTTCTTGCGAGCAGGGGGTTTGTGGCACTTGTGTCACTAAAGTGCTTGAGGGAACGCCTGATCATAGAGACATGTTTATGACTCAAGAGGAACACTTACGAAACGACCAGTTTACTCCATGCTGTTCTCGTGCCAAGAGTGCGAGACTTGTTCTGGATATATAGAATAACCTCTCACGTGTTTGTAATTTCAAGAGTTCAATAGAATATTTGATACGGCGATATAGCGTGCTTGAGGCATCTACGTGTGTCTTGGGTCAGCGCTTCGCCTCCGGAAAGCGCAAATGTTGCTACACATCTAACCGATGTTTGAAAAGACGGAATTAACGGGGGCGTAGTATATGTTTGGTTGGAGTAAGGTTGCGTTAATTAATAAAATATTGGAGCAGCTGGTAAGTATTCTGGAAAGACAAGTGTTGGATGAGGATTTGCTCGCTAAATTTGAGCATCCACTCGCAAGCCGTGCCTCCAGAGCGTTGCTGAATTTGCATCGTCGCGAGCAAAGTTATATTGAGCAGTTAGATCTTCAAACTGCACGCTGCAATGATCTTACGCATATGGTTGCTACTGTCCAACAACAGGGTTCGCGTGATAGCTCGCGACTCGTGCATTTCAATAGCCTCAGCCAGGAAGGGTTGTGGGAGATCGAGACTGAAAAGCGCGAGTTGACCGACGACAACAACACCTTTTGGTGTTCCACTCGTTTCGGAGAGTTGCTTGGTCTGGATCAACAAGCAATCGCAAGTGACTGGTTCGCCCGAATTGAAGCTGATAGTCGTCCGGATTTCTTAGGCTGGCTGTCCATGTTGTTGCGCCAACAAGGTAGCGGCCAGCGCGACATACGAATGACCAAGGCTGATGGTGGTGACGCTTGGTTCAGTTGTGTAGCCAGTGTTGTGAAGTCTGGTAGCAAATCTCGTTTGTTTGGACTGTTGCGTGACATCCGGGTCGAACGCAAGCGAGAGGAGGAGTTGTCGAAAGTATTGACGCGCTTCGAGCTGTCCCGCGAACTGCTCAGTGATGGTATATGGGACATGGAGATCGTTGGGGGGGATCCATTCAATCCGAACAACAAAGTGTGGTGGTCGCAGCAGTTTCGTACGCTTCTCGGTTTCGAAGGCGAGGAAGACTTTCCTTCCCGCCAGGAGAGCATGACCAGTCTGATGCATCCGGAGGAAATCGCCAGTAACGTCGATTTGCTTTTGGCGCACCTCAATGATCGAACGGGTAAAATCCGGCTGGATGCCACCTATCGTCTACGTATGAAAACGGGTCAGTACCGTTGGTTCCGGGCTCGGGGGGAGACCCGTAGGACTCCTGATGGCAGCCCCCTGAGAATTGTCGGGTCGTTGGAAGATGTCCATATCCAACATGAGCAGCAGCATCTGCGCGCGGCTCAAGAAGTTCAGCGCCGGGAGCTGGAGGACAAACTGACAGAGCTGACGGGCGTTGTATCTACAATCCGAAGCATCGCCAATCAAACCAATCTGCTGGCACTCAACGCTGCAATTGAAGCTGCCCGCGCCGGAGAGGCTGGACGTGGATTTGCGGTCGTCGCCGACGAAGTACGTAAACTTGCCACGCTCAGCAGTATCGCCACCCAGAAAGCTGTAACGCTGGTAAGTGGGCGTAGTGACTGAAGTGTTTCGCATTTCTTGGTGCTCTTCTTTATCAGAACACCTCTGATCAACCACAACTTCTCCAGCCTGAAGAAACAGAAATTTGACCGAGCGTGCAATTCATATTTTCTGTCGCCCAGGCTATTACTCCACTTATTAGCAAATTCCTTCGTGCAAAAAAAAGCCGCCTGAAAACAGGCGGCAAAACCAAAGGATGATGAAGTGGAGCTCACCACAACGAATGTTCGCATGGGACATTTGCTGGAGTCTGCACTCTTCATCGCGGTTGATAATAATCGAAATTACTAATAAATATGCATCATTGTTGACAATTTCAATTATCAATTTAATGTCGTTGAATAAATTTGCCGAGCTTGATATATATGAGAATTAGCTCAGATAAAGTATATCATTTAAATAAATATATTTATTGTAGTGATGTGTTGTGCGGAAGCTTCTATCGGAGGCTGCAGCTTCGCTACTTGCCCTTCTGTCTGCGCATCGAAAAACATGAGAGCTGCCCATATTTTATGAATGAAGAGCGATTGCATAAAAAGAGCGTATTTCTTGGCGTAACGCAGTAAGTGTGTATACAAGATTAACTTTTTGACGTTTTCGAATAGGTTCGCGGCCCTAAGCTTCTGTCCATAGACATAACGCTAGACGACCGCCATAACCGACAAGATCTATTGGAGCTCCGCACGTTACCATTGCGGTCCTGTCTGGGCCGATCGCGTTGTTGACGCCGCCATGCGGCACTTTCCGGTTGGGGGCAACTGCTGCCTCTTCAGTGTGGATTGATTTTGCGTAAATGGCCTGTGCTCATGCATGTGCATGCTCAAAACATGGCTGTCATCATGATGGCGGAGCAGGGCAAGCCACTGGCGGAGTCATTGAGTGTGATTTCGTCCGGCTTGGCATTTCTTAAATGATCCGCGTCTGACGTCGGGCGCAGCTACGGCGTAACCATTTCTGGCAGTCTATCCGGCACTCAGTTGCTGAGGAAATTGCAGTCTATAGGGTGATGGTTGCGATCACGCCATGGAACTTCCCAAGCGCGATGAATACCCGCAAGGCAGACGCGGTACTGGCAGCCGGTTGCACAATGATCGTCAAGCCTGCGCCAGACTCCCGCTCTCCGCACTGGTGCTTGCCAAACAGTCCGAATAAGCAGGCATCCCGGCAGGTAGTCCAGGTACGGGACGCCATTTTTGCAAACGGCGCTAAATGTATGGGTGTTACCAATCGCGTGACCGAGAAGATTGCCAAACTGGATGTACGCTTCGGAGTGCAACTGTCTCGGACAGACATAGGAATCACGGCCGTGCGTGGCGTTTTGATAATTTGAGTGGTTTGCTCTACAAACCTTTCCTGAATTGAAACTGGATTGGATAACCTGGTGATGTATGGTGAGACTTGGTGATGAAGACGACAGGGCGTTTACACTCGTTCATTCGAGTTCATGAAGCTCGCGAGTTACGCGTTCTAATAAATTAGAAAGGTCACCGTCGTCAATAAGATAGCTGCGCGCGAAAAGCGTGACCGGGTGGATTCCTAAAACGGTCGCTAACTCATCAACTTTCTCTATAGATGGGCTCTTACGGCCATTTTCGACCTCGCTGACGTAAGCCTGACTCGGGGCAAGGGCTTCCTGTGCCAAACCCTTTGTGAGACGCGTCTGGCGCAGGGCTTTTCCAAATGCTTCCTTCAGTTCCATTTGCCCGACTCGCAAAAGGAATGATGAAGCCCGTCACGCTAGAAATTAACTATACTCAATAGCGATATTTATGGAGGGCGATCGATGTTTCGAACCTTTGAGTGGGCGGAAGTACCGTTAGTCCCTTTGCTGGGAGAGACCTTTCGCACCTGGATGTGCGTCGAGTACGACGCGAATCTCCGCTGGTTCAATGTGTTAATTGAGGAACGAACTGGAAGGCGACGTTTCCCAATCATGCTCATGGTCGTCGGTGAACGTGCGTTGTGTGCGTTACTCGCGCAGCAAACTAAAGCGATGGTGGTTCGGAGCGTCCAATTCGTGAGCCCTGGAGAGATTAATCGGTCTGGTCGCCAACGGATGGAACCATTGTGTAAGATTGAATTGCTATCCCAGCACGGCCTCGAAGGATTTTTGTACGAGGTTGAAAATGGCACGACTTACTTCGTCGGTGATGCCAGCTTGCAACCGTTCAATGGGACATTTCGCGAAGTTATTTTTGATAAGTCAATGTGCTTAGGCAGTCTTTGAAGATTAATGATTCCCCATACATCTTCGTAACAGCCAAGTGTGCATATGCCATGTGTCATCTTACCTATACACGGCATCTTGATGTTTTGAAGGGAACGTATGATGAGCAACCTAAAAATAATCAAAAGGGCAGGTTGGCAAGCATAGATCGGAGGCTACCGTCGTATCGATGAGGTAGCACGCATTTCGAACAGTCCGAGTGGCCAAGCATATCAAAACATTACTGCTTTCATTTTGCGGTACGTGCTAAGGCCGAAAATGAATAAGCCTGTAGGGATGACTTCCGGGTGGCGGCTGCACCCAAGCTAGAGATAGACCAGCGCTGCGAGCAGTCTTTTGTTTGTTTGTTTGTTTGTTTGTTTGTTTGTTTGTTTTGCGTAACATTCAATCGCACATTTTCGACAGTCAGTTCGAGTGCATGTATGCAATTCATCGGATCTGCCTTGTTTGCGCATCCAACTTTCATGTACCGTTTCGATAAAGCTAACCTCGATTGCTTGCAGCCGCCCCACATCGGCTGCTGAATACATGGCTGCCGCAAATCGCGTGTGTCAACCTGAAATTGCTGGGCTAAGTCCCGGAGCAGACCGCTAACCAAACTCAACCATGTTGGCAATGGCGGCACTCTGGGAATATCCATTTCCCGGTTCATCTTGGCCCGTTCCAATAGTTGCTTCAGAGTTGGAGAAGTCCAATGGAGTTGGTGTGGGCTACCGAAGACTTGCTAATGGCCGGGCGTCCCTATCCCGGCTTTCCGATCTTGCTATGGGACACGATGGAGAGTTGCGTCCCAGTCAATGACTTTATACGTCACTACCTGTTGCACGGAAAAATTGAATCCAGGAAATCGTGGGCAAGCACGGGGCGCGCAATGTATGACTTTTTCAGTTTTCTCCAGGCGCACGACCTTGACTGGCGCGATGTAGACCGTGGCGAGGCCAAGACTCTCGTGGCGGGCTACAGAGGTTATTGCCAGGAGGAATGCGCGTTGGCGCCATCGACGACGCGGCAACGGTTGAGTTATGTCTGCAGTTTTTATGATTATGCACTGTTGCAGGGGTGGGTGTCCCGGCTGCCATTCGAGTATGAGGAGCGAGTAGGCCAGCGTGCGCCAGGGTTTCTGGCTCACATTGCTGCCCGCGGTGGCGGGATTGAGACTAAAGACGTCATGCCGCGCGCGCACCGGACTTTACCGAAGTTCCTCAGCATGGATCAGATCAGGGTGTTATTGGCCTCGGCAAAAAACCCGCATCACCGGATGATGATCCGATTCGGGCTGCACACCGGCTTGCGCCGAGAGGAAATTGCGACGTTTCCGCTTGCCTACGTCATCGACTCGGAAAAGGCTAGTCGAAGGGAGGGCAACATTGAAATACATCTCAATCCCTATGATGGCAGTGGCATGCGCACGAAGGGCAGTAAGCGACGCACCATCCACGTCAGTCCACGCTTTTTTTCGGAGTTGTCCCGCTATGTGGAGCAGGTTCGCGGTGAGCGAGCCTGGTTAACAGACAACAGGCACAAGCCGCTGTTTCTGAACCAGTTCGGTGAGCCTTTTGCGGATAGCGGCAAAGGTATCGAACGCATCGTTAGAAAAATCGGCAAGCGCGCGGCAATCAAAGTTCATCCGCACATGCTACGCCACACATACGCTACACACACTCTCTCGACTCTTCAACGGAGTGGCGCAAGCATTAAGGCGTTGGTGTTTATACAGCGGCAGTTGGGTCATAGCTCGATCCAGACGACCATGGTGTACCTGCACTTGATTAACGAGTTGGCCGACGACGCAGTACTGGCCTACGAGGATGAATTGAACGATGAGTTGGAAGCCGCCTGATGGGCAAGCGCAAGCTCTTCCACAAAACAGACCTTTCTATCCCACAAGTCGAATATCGCCATGACGCAGCAGGGTGTGTCGTTATTCTCCCGGAGGCAATCCCCCCAGCTAACACGCTCGTTGCTTTTAGCCGCAATGCCTCAAGTGTTCGCAGTTTCGACTTCGCGCGATGGTACGGTTTGGACATTGATCCAATCACCTACGCCTGTCAGCGTCAGATCGAGCGTTATCTGGCCGGCCAAGACGGTCAGCTTGCTCAGAGTACCATCGTGGGCTACTGCAATGGAGGCATACAGCGTTTGCTCGATTACCTTGTGCTTTGCGCGACGGCGCTTGGGCGTGAGCTGACGTTGAATGACATTGATCGGGCACTGATCGACGGATTTCTTGGATTTCTTGCTGCACAGGATATTACTACTGTCAGTCAGAAGGCGTATTACACCGAGGTGAAGTCGGTACTGACTGCGTTGGGCCGACGCGGGCTGATTATTTTAGTGAGAACGGGAGATGACGCAACTTTTCCCACCAACCCATTTCCGAACAGCAATCGTAAGAGCAAGGGGGAAACGTCGTTACCGCGGTTGCAAAGACAGGCCCTTTCCAAAGCCCTCAAACAGGATGTCCAGCCGATCTGGCGGGAAGACGCGCAGTTAACTGCCGACCTGTTAGCCTGCGCAATGCTGATAGTCGCACTGTACACCGGTCGCAATACCACACCGCTGTTGGAACTCGGGCGCAATTGTTTAGTTTCTCATCCCAAGGACAGTACTTCGTTCTTGGTTTTGTGGAAACGCCGAGGGCACACCTCCAGCAAGGTGGCCTTACGGAAGGGCAGCGTGCGTGGGGTGGAATCCACGCCGACTGTCAGGGGTAATGTCGAGCGAATAATGAAGCGCGTACTGGAGCTTAGCGAACCCTTGCGCGCCATTGCGCCGGAGGATCTAAAAGAGCGTGTGTGGTTATATATTTCGCGCGCTAGCCGAACTACTGGCGATGTTACGGTGCTCACGGATGGGAGTCTAAGGAATGCGATCAAAAAGCTGGTCAAAAAATACAATCTCATGGATAGCGTTGGTATGCCGTTGCGCGTCAACGTCTCGCGTTTGCGAAAAACATTTGCTAATCGCATTTATGAGTTGTTGGGCGGGGACCTAGTTAGTACAGCCATTGCCCTGGGTAATACGCCACAGGTGGCTGGTCGGAACTATCTAGCTCCCGGCGAGACGGCGATGCGTAACTGGCAGTTCATGGGCGAAATCCTGGTTCAGGAGTTGCTAACTCACACTATCGGCGCAACATATCATTCCAGCCCAATGGGGCACTGCGGCGATCCAGAAAATGGCGAGTTTGCCCCGAAGCAGAAAGGGGCTGTGTGCACGTCATTTCTCAACTGCCTACGTTGCAAACATTACGCCGTGACGGGGGAAGACCTATACAAACTATTCAGCTTTTACTACCGCGTATTTGCGGAGCGTACGCACATGAGCAAGGCGCGTTGGGCGCGGGAGTATGCACATATTCCTCGATTAATTGATGACTATATCGTTGCCGAGGGGTTGCGCCGTGGAGTTTTCAAAGCAAGAGACGTCGATGCTGCTCGCACACGTGCGCGGCAAGAGCCGCATCCGTTTTGGTCCTACGATGTCATAGAGACGCTCGAGGTATTTTCATGAACGAGTATATCGCGACAACTGTGTCGCCGGCACGTATCGCAGCGCAACCGGCCGATGTGCGCGATTTGGAGTGTCGCGAGCGTGACGCGCTGATCGTGAAGGCCCTAAAGGTCGATGGCCATTGGCTCATCTTAAGTCGGTATAGTGATGACCTCTGGAACTTGGACGGTTTTACCAGCAATACGCCGGATAGCGAAGAGTGCGTCGATTTTCGTCGTGTGCCTCTTGAGTTGCGTCCAGTAATGAAGGAATTGATGTACCGCTACTTGCGAAGAGGGCTAAAGGGACAGAAACGACCAAAGGGTAGTACGATCCGCGGCTATTTTAAAGTTACCTTGCCGTTTCTCGAATATTTAACGGCCTTCAAAATCCATAGCTTCAGCGGGATCACTCCAGCTGTCTGCGCTGCATATGTAGAGTTCTGCAAAGCCCTAACGGTGAGCGGGTGTAATACTAAGCCGCTTTCGAATTCATATCTGCTCAAACGCCTTTATGCAATAGAATGGCTTTATGAGTTGAGTCAGTACAGTCATGATCCAATCCGCGAGCACCCTTGGGCTGATAGCTCAGCATTGGCAATCTCAGGGTTGCCGGGCAGAGGTCAAGAGGCATCACGGGGAATCAAGACACCTCTAATTCCAGATGATGTGTTCTGTATTTTGTTTGAGAATGCCTACCGGGCAATTGAGAGTGGAAAGGATTTACTTAATATTCGCGACGCGTTGATAGGCGCCGTCAGAGCGCAAAAAAGTCGCTCCGCATCCACACTTCTACGAGCCAGAACAGAATGTCTTACCTCTTTCGGCTGGGAAGGAGGAGTTGAAGCATTTGAGGTAGCCTTTTTACGTTTACGAACGGCGTGCTATATCGTTCTAGCTAGCATCTCGGGTTGCCGTAATCATGAGTTGGCCTATCTGCAGATAGGTGCACACCACCGTACCGAAGATTATGAGGGGACAATCTTTCATTGGATGAGATCCCGCTCCGATAAAACAGACGCTGGTTTACACGATTGGATGATTCCGGACGTGGGGGTGCGAGTTTTACGTTTGATGGAACGCTGGGCTCAACCGTATCAAACCATGCTTGCCAATGAGATTGCATCTCGCCGCCGGAGCAATCCTCTTGATCCAGAGATCGCCAAGGCACAACAGCATCGCCGAGCTCTATTTATAGGGGTGGATTCGAAGCGGGGCAATCGCGTTCGGACGTTATGCCACCGTCGGTGGAACCATTGGCTCAGCACATTCGCGCGCGAATGTGGTGTTGATTGGAATCTCGCCAGTCATCAGTTTCGCAGAAAATTCGCCAACTATGTTGCTCACAGCAAATTTGGCGATCTCCGTTATCTACGTGAGCACTTTGCACATTGGACAATGGACATGACATTGGGCTATGCAATCGACGAGAGTTGGAGCCTGCGCCTTGATTTCGAACTATTCAATGACATTCAGTCCGAATTGGCAGATATCAAATTTAGTGTGGTTAACACCTGGTTGGGAAATGAGCCGTTAGCGGGGGGATATGGTCGGGCGATTCATCGGTGGAAGCGGGACCCGGACAACCTTGCCATTTTTGAGAATCATAAAACATTGGTGTCCTCTATCGCCGAAAGTACGGCAATCCGCAGCAACGGTCACGCCTGGTGTACCGCAGATAACGATGGCTGCATCGGCAACACCCTGGATCGGAGTCGCTGTACTGACTGCAACAACGCAGTGATTGCTCAGGGGCATATCGGCATCTACAAGCGGCTCTATGAAAACTTAAAAGAGTTGCTGGCATGTAAAGATATTGGTGAGGGTGGCCGCCGGCGTGTTCTGCGCGATCAGGCGCGATACCGGGACTTGCTGGTGCAACTAGGGTACGACCCGGAGACAAAGGACGAATGACCATCAAGCGCAAACCGGCTGATGCACGCGAAAAGGATTTGCAACTTGCGCTAGCCCGTATCCAACGAAATCGATCACGCACAGGTGAAGTTAAAGTAAGCATTGCTGCGGTGGCGCGTGAGGCGGGCGTTTCATCAGCGCTGATCCATAATCATTATCCGAAGATCGCTGAGGCCATTCGCACCGTTCAGGGACGCGCTAGTCGCGCGCTGCGGGATGTGAAGCATCAGGAACTCATTGCGCAGCGTAAGAGGAATCGTGAACTACGCGAGGAAATCGAGGAACTGCGCAGCAAGGTGGCCCGCCTAGCTTCCATTAATGAGATGCTGCTAAACGAAAACTGCCTGCTTAAGTCAAAACAAAGCCATCTCAACATCTTTGACCTAATACCAAAACCATAAAAACCGTTACCAACAATAAGTCGTTGAAAGTCTTACGCAAACGTATAACTAACTGTTAGCAAGGCTCCGGAAACCATGAAAAATGAACAGCCCGGCCGACCATTCGATGGGGATGAAATCCATCAGTGTGCCAATGGGCGGAGAGGGCAGTTCACCGTTGCCGATGCCGTCGAAGAATTCGCTGGGCGACAGCGCGCTGACCTCGGCCATCGATAGACTGCCGGGGGCGGCCAGACGTGCGCGCATGGCGTCTTCCTGGGCAATCCATTGGGCGAGGGTGGCTTCTCGGTTGGGGCTCTGCATGATCATGTCCTCGGACGGGCGCTGATATTATGGTTGTAATCTGCGCTGATATTATGTCCGAAATAAAATCTCCGCCAGCCCCGCGTGTCGAATCCCTCACGCAATATCGCTGTGACTGAATTCCTCCCCCAGAAAGTCGATCAACGCCCGCACCGACGGCAGCAGTCCACGGCGAGAGGGAAAGATCGCGTGGACAATCCCGCACTTGGGCGCCCAGCCCGGCACCAGTTCGACCAGGCGTCCGGCGGCGATGTCATCGCGCACCACCACGCAAGGCAGGTGCGCGACGCCAATGCCCGCGAGCACCGCGTGACGCAACGCCAGCAGGTCATCGGTGACCATGCGTGGCGCGTGCCGAATCAGCGCACTGGCGCCGTCCGCGCCGAACAACTCCCACTGGTATTCACGCTGCGCCGCGCCCCAGTGCACGCTGGGCAAACCGCTGAGATCGGCCGGGGAGGCGGGCGTCGACAAGCGCTCGGCAAACGCCGGGCTACCCACCAGGCATTGGGTGCTGTTGCCCAGCACCTTCATCACCATGTCGGTGTTTTCCAGCGGCGGAAAACGTACGCGCAGGGCAATGTCGAAGCCCTCGTGGATCAGGTCGACCCGGCGGTTGGTGCTCTCGATGAACAACTCCACCAGCGGGTACTTGAGCATGTAGCGGGTCAGCATCGGCCCGACCCAGGAATTGAGCAGCGCGGTCGGGCAACTGATGCGCACCAGGCCCTGGGGCTCGGAACGGTTGCGTTCGATCAGTTCGGCGGCGCTTTCCGCTTCTACGCGCATGGCCAGGCAGCGCTGGTAATAGGCCTGGCCGATTTCCGTCAGCGAACAATGCCGGCTGGTGCGATGCAACAGGCGCACGCCGAGGCGCTCTTCGAGCTCGGCGATGCGCCGGCTGAGCTTCGATTTGGGCATGTCCAGCGCCCGCCCTGCCGCGGCGAAACCCTGATGTTCCACCACTTGGGTGAAGTAGTAGAGGGTGTTGAGGTCTTCCACCATCGTTCTCCATATAGAACGCTAAGGCTGATTTTTGCAGTCTAGCGCACCAAAGGGTTCGGTTTTAAGCTTTGTTCATCGCGTCAAACCACAGATTTGGAGGCAGCATGAAAAACATCATCGGCATTTACACCAGCCCACGGACCCATTGGGTCGGCGACGGTTTTCCGGTTCGTACGCTGTTTTCCTACGACAACCTGGGCAAACACATCAGCCCGTTTTTGCTGCTGGATCACGCCGGTCCCGCTGAATTCACCCCGACCACCGAGCGTCGTGGCGTTGGTCAGCATCCGCACCGCGGTTTCGAAACCGTGACTATCGTTTACAAGGGCGAACTGGAGCACCGCGACTCCACCGGCAGCGGCGGCAAGATCGGCCCGGGCGATGTGCAATGGATGACCGCCGCCTCGGGAATTCTTCACGAAGAATTCCACTCCGAAGGCTTTGCCAAAACCGGCGGCACCCTGGAAATGGTCCAGCTGTGGGTCAACCTGCCGGCCAAGGACAAAATGGCCGACGCCGGTTACCAGACGATTCTCGATGGCGACATCCCGAGAGTCCCGCTCAAGGACAAGGCCGGCAGCCTGCGTCTGATCGCCGGCGAGTTCGATGGCCACACCGGTCCTGCGCGGACATTCACCCCGGTCGACGTCTGGGACCTGCGCCTCAACGGCGGCAAGTTGCTGGCCCTCGACCTGCATGAAGGCCGCAACACCGCGTTGGTGGTGCTGCGCGGCACGGTTCAGGTCAACGGCCTGGAACTGGTGCGCGAAGGACAGTTGGCGTTGTTCGAACGCAATGGCAACCAGATCAGTCTGGAAGCCAATAACGATGCAGTGGTGTTGCTGCTCAGCGGCGAGCCGATCGACGAACCGATCGTCGGCCATGGCCCGTTCGTGATGAACAGCGATCAGGAAATCCACCAGGCCTTTGCCGACTTTCAGTCGGGTCGGTTTGGGCGGATGAGCGGTTGAACAGATTGAAACGAAATCACCAAACCCAGTCGCCGGCCCGTTCGGCATCGATATAAAAGCGAGGATTACCCCATGACTACTTCTTACAAACGTCTCGACAAGGATAACGCCGCCGTTCTGTTGGTGGATCATCAGGCGGGCCTGCTGTCACTGGTGCGGGACATCGATCCAGACCGTTTCAAGAACAACGTGCTGGCCCTGGCCGACCTGGCCAAGTACTTCAAATTGCCGACCATCCTCACCACCAGTTTCGAAACCGGCCCCAACGGTCCGCTGGTGCCTGAACTCAAGGAGCTGTTCCCGGATGCGCCGTACATTGCCCGTCCTGGCCAGATCAACGCCTGGGACAACGAAGATTTCGTCAAGGCGATCAAGGCCACCGGCAAGAAGCAACTGATCATTGCCGGCGTGGTGACCGAGGTGTGCGTGGCATTCCCGGCGCTGTCGGCCCTGGCGGAAGGCTTTGAAGTGTTCGTGGTGACCGACGCTTCCGGCACGTTCAACGAGCTGACCCGCCAATCGGCCTGGGACCGCATGTCGTCTTCCGGCGCGCAACTGATGACCTGGTTCGGCCTGGCGTGTGAGCTGCACCGCGACTGGCGTAACGATGTGGAAGGCCTGGCGACCCTGTTCTCCAACCACATCCCGGACTACCGCAACCTGATGACCAGCTACAACACGCTGACCAACAGCAAATAAATCTGGCAACACCCATAACCTGTGGGAGCGAGCCTGCTCGCGATAGCGGTCGATCAGTCACTGCAAATGTGTCTGTTCAACCGCCATCGCGAGCAGGCTCGCTCCCACAGGTTTTTGTATTGTCCACTGGCCCGCGTTTGCTCCTACACTGTGCCCATCCGTACATGCCTGGAGTCGTTTGATGCTGTCACTGCTCACCAATCACCCGTTGATCAGCGCCCTGATCCTGATCCTGATCGACCTGGGATTGTGGCGCCTGATCAGTGCCGGCGGCAGCAACTGGAAACTGGTAGTGCGGCTGGTGATTTTCGCGTTGTTCAGCATGCTGCTGTTCAACGAGGGTTTGAATCCGCTGGAGCCAGCGCCCTGGGCTGACAATGTGCCGCTGCACCTGGCGGCGACCGGTTTGCAGATTGGCTGGTGGCTGTTCGGCGCGCGCACCCTGACGGTGCTGATTGGCGCGGTGATGATGCAGCGGGTCGGGCACACCGGGCGCTTGCTCCAGGATTTGCTCGGCGCGGTGATTTTCCTGATCGCGATCATCGCGGCCCTGGCCTACGTGCTCGACCTGCCGGTCAAAGGCGTGCTGGCGACCTCCGGTGCGTTGGCGATCATCGTCGGCCTGGCGTTGCAAAGCACCCTCAGCGACGTGTTCTCGGGGATCGTCCTCAACACCACCAAACCCTATCAACTGGATGACTGGATCTCCATCGACGGCACCGAGGGTCGGGTCACCGACATCGATTGGCGCGCCACGCGCCTGCAAACCGCCCAGGGCAGCATGGCGGTGATTCCCAACTCGCTGGCGGCCAAGGCCAAGATCATCAACTTCAGCCGGCCGAGTGACATTTTCGGTGTATCGATCAGTCTGCAACTCAGCCCGCATGAGCGGCCGCAAACAGTGATCGATGCGCTGGAACGGGCGATGGAGGGGTGCCGATATCTGCTGGCCAAACCGGCACCGTGCGTGGCCCTCAAAGGCTCGAGCGCCACCGGCGTGGAGTACGAAATCAGTGGCTTCGTGGTCTCGATGGACCAGAAGCGCATGGTGCGCAATCTGCTGTTCGACCTCGCGTTCCGGCATTTGCAGGCATCGGGCGTGAGCCTTTTGTCCAGCGTCGAATCGAATGCGCCGGCGGGGCTGTCACGGCCACGGGCGTTGCTGGAAAGCTCGGCGATATTCTCGACGTTGCGTCAGGAAGAGAAAGAAACTTTCGCACAACACATGACCCTGCAAACCTTCCGTCCGGGGGAGGTGATCCTGCCGGCGGGGGAGGTCAGCGATCATTTGTTCATCATCGAATCCGGCGTGGTCTCGGTGACGCTGAGCCGTGCCGGGGTCAAGTTCGAATCCGGGCGCATGGGACCGGGCGAAGTGATCGGCGAGGGCGGGATCCTGTCGGATACGGCGCTGCCGGCGGACTTCAGTGCCAAGACCGCTTGCAGCCTGTACCGGATCGAGAAGGACTACCTCAAACCGTGCCTGGATGCGCGGCATGACATCGGCGAAGCGATGAAGGCGCTGCTGGATTTTCGTTTGCACAAGGCGCAGACGTTGACCCAGGAAGCACCGAAGGTGGTGGCGAAGAAGGGGTTTTTGCAGTGGTTGCGCAGTCGGGCCTAGTGATCTGTGCTGGATGGCGCGCTGCGCGGATCGCCGACAAGCCAACTCCCACAATGGATCTGTGTCGAACGCAAATTTTCGGTTCACTGGAGATCAACTGTGGGAGCCAGCTCGCGATGGCGGCGGCAGGTTCACCGCCTGACTCAGATCAGAAATCCACCGTCGCCGACACCTTCAACGTCCTGGGCGTTCCCTGCGTCAGATACCCACCGTTTGCCGACGCCCAATACGCCTTGTTCGCTACGTTCTCCAGGTTGGCGCGCAAGGTGATTTCCTTCTCATCAAGCCTGAACGCATACCGCGACCCGACATCAAAGCGGTTCCACGCTGGAATGCTCTGAGTGTTGGCAGCATTCAGGTATTGCCCACCCGTGCGCAACATCCGTGCACTGAGCGCCGCGCCTTCGATTCCCGGCACGTCCCAGTCGGCCCCGACGTTGAGTTGAAAGCGTGGCACGCCGACCGCGCGGTTGCCGTCGTTGATACCGTTGGTGCTGCCTTCGATCACGGTCTTCATCAGCGTCGCACCGCTCAGCAGGCGCAGACCGTCGAGCGGTTCGCCGTATATGTTCAATTCCACGCCTTTGTTTTGCTGCTGGCCGTCGACCCGAAAGAGGCCGTTCTGGGTGTAGCTCGAGGGCTGTTCGATGCGGTACACGCCCAGGCTCGCGCCATAAGTGTCCATGTCCAGGCGCACGCCGGCTTCGATTTGCTTGCTGCGCACCGGGGCGAAGGTTTCGTCGCGGTTGAGTGCGGTGGTCGGCGGCGTCGGGCCCTTGGCCAGGCCTTCGATGCGGTTGGCATAAAACGAAACGTGTTCCCACGGCTTGATCACCAGCCCGTAGACCGGCGTGGTGATCGACTCTTCATAGCTTGAAGTGCGCGCGCCGGTGGTGGTGTTCCAGCCGTCGACGTTCAGTGTCTGGCGCCGTAGGCCTAGGGTGAGCAAGACGCGATCGTCGATGAAGCCCAGGGTGTCGGACACCGCCGCGCTGCGCAGGGTGTTCTTTCCGACGATGCGCGGATCGTGAATGTCGCTGGCGAATGATGTGGGGCTTGGGCGCGGTTTATCGGTGACGTCGTAGAGGTTGGTGCTGTAGCGCCTGGCGGCACCTATGGTTTCGAACGCCGAGCGTTGCTGGCCCCAGATACCCGCGAGGCCCAGGTTCAATTGATGACTGATCGACCCCGTGTACAAGTGGCCGTTGAGGCCGGTCATCAGGCTTTTGTTGTCCTCGTCGTGTGGCGAGTACAGCATGCCGCCCCGGGCATTGCCGTTGAGGTCGGTGACGGTCAGCGATGAATACACGCCGTTTTCCCGGGTGTGTTTGGCGCCACCGGAGACGTAGGCTGTCCAGCTGTCGCTGAGGTCGTATTCGGCGCGGGCCATGCCGAAGGTGTCCTCCAGTTGCGAATAGCTCCAGCTCTGCGCATAACCGGCGTTGGCGTCCGGTACCTTGGGCGCTTTCAGCAAGGACGAGTCGACGTACACCACCGAACGACCTTGATTGATCACCTGTTTCTGGTAGCCCAGGTCCGTGGACACACGCAGGCGATCGCCGCGATAGTCCAGGCCGACGCTGATCAGCGACGAGCGACGGTCTTCGTCATCGACGGCGGTGGCGCCTTCGCGTTGCAGCAGGTTGACCCGGGCTCCGAAGCGGTTGTCTTCGCCAAAGCGCCGGCCCAGGTCCAGATGCCCACCCACTCGGCCATCGTCACTGTAATCGAGGGTGACGCTGCGGGTCGGCACATCGCTGGCGCGTTTGGGTTGCAGGTTGACGCCACCGCCAATCCCGCTGCCGCTGGGCGTGACACCATTCACGAAAGCATTCGGTCCTTTGAACAACTCGACCCGTTCAAGGGCTTCGGTGGCGATGATCTGCCGGGGCAAGATGCCGTAAAGACCGTTATAGGAAATGTCATCGGACAGCAGCGGCAAACCGCGGATCATGAACACCTGGGAGAAGTTGCCAAACCCGGCGGACTGGCGCACAGAGGCATCATTGAGCAACACATCGCCCACGGTCTGCGCTTGCTGGTCGGCGATGGTCCTGGCGGTGTAACTGGTGACGCTGAAGGGCAAGTCTTTCACGGCCTGATTACCGAGCATGCCGACCTGCGCCACCCTGGCGACCTGGCCGCCGCCGTAGGTGTCAGCGTTGTCGTCGCTCATGGCGCTGACGTTGGTAGCGCCCAGTTCCAGCGCGCCGTCGATGGCGATTCGCGGCGCCACGGTGTAACCGTTCCCTTCCGTGCTGATCAGCTCGAAACCACTGCCCTCAAGCAATTGCGCGAAGCCCGATTGCACGCTGTAGTTGCCCTGCAATCCCGGACTCTGGCGATCGCCCAGTTGTGCCGGATCGAACGACAGCGGCACCCCGGTCGCCACGGCGAATTGCGCCAGCGTCTGACTGAGCAACCCCGGTCCGATGTTGACGTTGCGGCTGGTATTTTCATGGATGGCGTCGGCGGCCTGGCTGGACACGGGCATCAACGCGCTAAAGGCCAGGGCAATGCTCAGGCTCAGGGCCTTGAGCGGGAAATCGGCGGGGCGGTGCAATGGCGTTGAAGTCATTCGGCGTTCCTGTCGAGCGCGTGGAATTGAAAGGGTCTATCCACACACCGAACGAAACGCGGAAAGGTATCAGGGAGCAGTGAAAGAAAATGGCGGTGCCTTCAGACCCGCGGTTCGACCGACAACCAATAGCGGGTCAGGCTGCTGATTTTCAGCGGCAGCGTATCGCTGAGCAGACGCAGGCTGGCGTCAGTGTCACGCAGGGAGAACGCGCCCGACACTCGCAGCCCGGCGACATCCGCATGGCAGCGCAACACGCCGGGACGGTAGCGACCCAACTCACCAAGCAACTCATCCAGGCGCATATTGTTCGCCAGCAACATGCCCTGGTCCCAGGCCAGGGCGCTGGTGTCGAAACGTTCCACCGGGTCGAACCGGTCGAGCCTGAAGCTCTGGCGTTCACCAGCCTTGAGGGTGGCGCCCTGTGAAACCAACAGCGGCGTGACCTCCACGAGCCCTTCGAGCACGGACACCTGGCTGCGCGAACCATGGATCCGCACGCAAAACCGGGCACCCGACGCGCGGGTTATGCATTGCGGGGTTTCCACGATAAACGGCCGTGCACCTGAATCCCTCGCGGCGCTGATCAACGCTTCGCCATCCAGCAACATGACGCGCCGCTCAAGCCCGTTGGAGGCAATGTTGACGGCACTTTCCGTGTTGAGCAGCACCTCGCTGCCGTCAGGCAGTTGCAGGCGTTTCTGTTCGCCCACGGCGGTCCGCTGATCGGCCGTCCATTGCTGCCAGGGCATATGTTGCGAGGCGAAGCCCAAGGGGCCGGCCATCAGGAACAAGCCCACGCGCGTGAGGGTCTGGCGACGGCTGAGGCCTTCTTTGCGCGAAGCCCGTTGCAGGGTCTGGATGGCGAGATTGGCCGGAACGCTGCGAAACTCGCCGAGCAGCGCTTCGGCCCGCAGCCAGGCCTGGGCATGCTCGGCACTGCGGCTGCGCCAATGGGCAATGGCCTGATGGTCGGACGGCGTTGCGGTCCCTGAATGCAACTGCACCAGCCAGTCGGCGGCTTCGCCGAGAATCTGCGGGTTGATCATCGTCGAATTCATCAGGCGACACTCAGGCAGGCAATGAACGCGGCACGCATGTGCCGTTTGACGGTGATCAGCGACACACTCAGGCGTGAGGCGATCTGCACATAGGTCAACCCCTCGATCTGCGACAGCATAAAGGTCTCGCGAGTGATCGCCGGCAATTCGCGCAACAGCGCTTCGATGCGCATCAGGGTTTCGAGAATCAGCAGGCGGGTTTCCGGCGACGGCACTTCGGCGACCGGCAGTTGAGCGATGGTTTCCAGATAGGCGCGCTCGATGTCCTGGCGTCGCCAGCGGTCAATCACCAGTCCCTTGGCGATGTGCGTCAGCAAGGCACGAGGCTCGCTCCCAAAGGGTTTGACGGCTTGTCGGGTCAACAGGCGCAGGAAGGTATCGTGGGCCAGGTCGGCCGCGTCGCAGCGGTTACCGAGTTTTCGATGCAGCCATCCCTGAAGCCAACCGTGGTGTTCGCTGTAGAGGGTGTGGATGTGCTGGTTCGAAGGCTGGTCGGCTGACGACATGGGGGGCAGATACTCGTTTCGGGCGTCCGGGCCTGATTGCAATTAAGAATTGATCGCATTCTAGTGGCGTGGACCGAGTGCTGGCAATCAGCCTGACAGACTTTATTTTTTATGGGAGTTGAGCGAACGCTGCTTATTTGTAGGCGCAGCCTGCGGTGGCCAGGCCGGTGGCCTCCTCGACTTCTGGAATATTGGCTATTTGAGCAGCCGGCCTGCGGGATTAACGTAGCTCCACCCTCACTTGCTCCTGGAGCCCGACATGAAAGCTCGTACCGATTTCTACACCGCTTCCCCTGATGCACTGAAAGCCATGATTGCCCTGGAAACCGCTGTATCGAAGCTGCCGCTGGAAAAGAACCTGATCGAACTGGTCAAGCTGCGTGCGTCGCAGATCAACGGCTGCGCCTTCTGCATCGACATGCACACCGCCGATGCCATCAAGGGCGGGGAAACCCCACGTCGCCTGTTCGCCGTAACGGCCTGGCGCGAGGCACCGTTCTTCACCGATCGCGAACGCGCGGCGCTGCTCTGGACCGAATCCCTGACCCAACTGAGCCTGACCCACGCCCCGGATGAAGACTACGAAGTGGTTGCGTCGCAGTTCAGCCCCAAGGAAATGGTCGACCTGACCGTGGCGATTTCCACCATCAACAGCTGGAATCGCCTGGCTGTCGGTTTCCGCAAGACGCCTCAAGCCTGATCAATGAGCGTCCGCTGACGGCGCCGCCGGTGGTTATTCCTTGCGCATCAAGGTCCACTGGCCGCGGTCAGGGTGTCGCTACAATTTGCTTTACTGGTTAATTATTTTATTCGGCCGGCTTATGTGGAAAAGATCTAGTTAGCTGTTAATTGTGACAGTTACTCAGGCTTGTCTGCCAGTTTTAGTATTCCTTCGACGTCCATTACTGCACTGTCGAAGGAATGATTATGACCCGCGTAGATTTCAAATCTCGTCTCTATGAGATTTGCTGCCTTGAAAGACCTGGCTGGTTGCTTGACTCGGGTTTAAGTAAAGGTATCTATCACGATCGATCCCCCTTGATGATAATCGTTCTGGCAGGGGGGAAGATGCGATTTCGGCAAACATTCCCGGCGTCAAACAGCGGCGTAACGTTGAACTGTTTGAACGATGACTCTAAAACTGAAGCTCATTACGAGATAACTACTGAGTGGGCGGAAGTTTATGTAAGTTACGTATCTGTCCCATTTTTTTCTACTCCATATACCGAAAAAGGAGGTGAAATCGTCAATATTGAAGTGGAGGTGCTTGGTGATTTAAAGTGTCTTCCTTTTTATAGTGTGGCGTATGATGCCGATCTTTTTTTTCAGGATTGGGATTCCCAGGAAGCCGAATACGCAGTGGTTGACTCTGCTTGCGCGAAGATTCTTATTCCAGCTAAAGATAAAGACACCTTGAAAGCATTGCATCAGGCAACCGGGTTGAAGAGTCTGGTCGATTACTATGACGGCATTTTCGAGTACTTCAATTACCTGGCGGGCCTCTCATTCAATCCGGTCGCGCTTACCGACAAAAACATACCTAATCGTTTTTTTATGAAGGCCGATAAGTCAGGACGTGGTGCGGCCTATTATGGACACGCATGGACTGCTCAATCCTCTGATTCTGTCGCGAATTTTTGGCTGAATATCAAGGGTTCCAATTGGGGAAGTATTCATGAAATAGGTCATGGGTACGAGGGGATGTTCGCGAATTATAGTACCGTCTATCTCCGGGAAGTTTGGAATAACGTTCTGGCTGCGCACTATCAGAAAAAGGTGTTGGGGGAGGATTACTATAAAGTTGGATGGTTATACGCCAGCGGTGAGGAACGTCTTTACGGGTTACTCAGGGAGCACTTTGATTCGGGTACGGTTGGCGGGGATTTGAGTGCGATTTTATTTTTCTTGTTGTTGATATTCGATCGTACTGGCGAGCAAGGTATTATCGAGTTTTACCGGCGCTATCGTCGCTTGAGTAATGGTGCCGGGTTTAAACCAGAGAATTACCTTGCGATGGATTTATTGAGTGCTGTCGCCATCGATGTGGCCAATGTCAATGTTTCCGAGTTTATGTCATTTGCAAAAGTGTCACTGACTCCGCGACAGATGATTGAGAATGCATATAGTAACGCCATACCTTTTTACCCTGTTTATCGACTTGTTCAGCAAAATCATCTCAAACCTGTTCAGGCGCAGCTGGGGCTGAGAAGTCCTCTGGACCTGGTCAGCTGTAAGCAGCTCAGCGTTACAGGGTTGACAGCTGACATGTCATTTGTTTTTGAACCTGATGTTTATAATGAACTGAATGGTAAGTCGTTTTTATTGAGCGATGGGCGGGGAGCGGCGAGGGTTGTAAAAATAGAGAATGCAACAATTTTCGTAGAAAAGTTGCCGTTGGGGCTTTATGTCGTGGAGTTGCCGTCTGCTGAAGATGGCGAATATCAGCCCGTTAGCTGTTATGTAGCAGTAACCCAAGCGGGTGGTGTATTTAACTGTGTTTACAGAAAATCTTATGCAAGTGGTTTGGCGGATCAAACCATATTCCTCGGAGGCTTGGCTGGCATTTTTTGTAAAATTGGCATAAATGTTTCGACTGGGTGCCTTTTGATGGATGTTGTTTACTCAAGACCACACGTCTATTTCAAGGAGGCTGTGTATGCCCGAGTCATAGTAAAGGATGAACAGGGGGATGTTGTTTTTTCTCGTGAAATGCAGGGCCAGTACACGGAATTGTTCTCTGTGGAAGTTCCAATTGCAATGGGGTATGTTATCGAATTATTTCATAAGGAATCCAGTCGTATGTCCGTCTCTAATAGTTCGGCATCGGCGGTGATTGAAAACATTGAAAACAATACATTGAAGATAACCAATCAGGGGCTAGTGAATATCAGTTATGGGACCGATGCGGGCGAAAATTTAAGGCTTGAAATTGATAAGAATACGGCGATTTTTGCACGGCTTCCACATCTTGCTCTGCACGATGGGCATCCGATCAAACAGGACTTTCGTCGAGCGATCAATACATTTGCGGAGCCGATTAAAAGTCAGCTGTTTGAGCGCTATCGCACGCTTGAATTCCACCCTGCACCGGTCAATCAAACAATTTCCGGTACTCGTTTTACATGGCGTCTTGAAGGACTTGGCGGGCATAGTGTAGCTGACATGGAAATGAATACCTGGGCGGGGAATATTCGTCTGGTGATGCATGCTGTTCGCCCTCATGCGTATTTCAGTTCTGTGTATATATCGATCATGTTGAAATCGCCTGAGGGAGAAATCATTCATTTTCATGAACTACGCGGGGACGTGCCGGCAGAAGCGCTCGACGTGGAGTTACCTTTTGTGCCTGGAACTAAGTTGACTGTTATGCATAGGGAGCCCGTACGCGCCCGAATTGTAAATAATCATAATCAGGAGGCAACTTCGACGGCGCAGGTGCAGCATGTTCATGTTAGCAGGCCGGATGTTCTCAGTCTGTCCAGCTACTGGCCTGCGATGGCAGACGAGTCCTGATAAAGCGTTGCTGACAGATGTAACCCACACGACTCAATGACCATCCGCACTCGGCGCGGCCGGTGGTTGCACCTTGCGCATCAAGGGCACCATCGCCGTGGCGATGACGAAGCAAGCGCCGATCATCAGGAACGCGTCGCCGTAGGTTTGCGTCTGCGCTTCGCGGTAGGTCAGCAGCCATAACTGGCGCAGGCTGGCGGTGATGCCCACGTCACCGCTCTGGCCGAGGGTGGCGAAGTTGTTGCCGACCTGGGACAGCCACTGATTCAGCGCTTCGTTGGTGCTGTTGAGGTTTTCCGCCAGGCGGGTGAAATGCAGGTTGGTCCGGTCATTGAGGATGGTTGCACACGCGGCGATGCCAATGGCGCCGCCGAGGTTGCGCATCAGGTTGAACAGTCCTGAAGCGTGTTTGAGCCGGGCCGGCGCCAGTCCACCGAGTGTCAGGGTGACTGCGGGCGGTACTGCCAGTTGCTGGGCAATCCCGCGCAGGGCTTGCGGCAACATCAATTCTTTCGCCCCCCAGTCATGGGTGATCGGGCTGAAGTCCCACATCGATAACGCAAACAACCCGAGGCCGGTCATCATGATCCAGCGCAGATCGATGCGGTTGGCCAGAAAGGCGTACAGCGGAATCGCCATGATCTGGAACACCCCGGTGGAGAAAACCGCCAGACCAATGTCCAGCGCGCCGTAGCCACGCACTCGGCCGAGAAACAGCGGCGTCAGGTAAATCGTGGCGAACAGGCCGATCCCGGTGACGAATGAGAAGAAGCAGCCGAGGGCAAAGTTGCGGTCTTTGAGGGCGCGTAAATCGACGATCGGATTGGCCACGTGCAAGGTTCGACCAATGAACGCCAGACCGGCCAGGCCACTGATCCATGCGGTGGTCAGAATCGTGCGGTCACTGAACCAGTTCCAGCGCGGGCCTTCTTCGAGGGTGTATTCAAGGCAACCAAGGAACAGCGCCAGGAACACCATGCTCAGATAGTCGGCGCCCTTGAGCAGCGACAGTTCCGGCTGATCGATCTTCACCAGCATCGGCACCGCCACCGCGACGAAAATCCCCGGCACCAGGTTGATGTAGAACAGCCAGTGCCAGGACGAAATGTCGGTGATCCAGCCGCCGATCACCGGGCCCAATGTCGGCGCCAATGACGCCACCGCACCGATGGTCGCGGCGGCGATCACCCGTTGTTTGCCAGTGAAGAAAAAGAACGCCGTGGTAAACACCAGCGGGATCATCGAGCCGCCCAGAAAACCTTGCAACGCGCGGAAGGCGATCATGCTCTGGATATTCCAGGCCGCGCCGCAGAGCAGGCTGGCCAGGGTGAAACCCACCGCGGAAGCGCAGAACAGCCAGCGTGTCGAGAACACTCGCGAGAGCCAGCCGGACAGTGGAATCACGATGATTTCTGCGATCAGGTAACTGGTCTGCACCCACGCCGTTTCGTCGGTGCCCGCCGACAGTCCGCCGCCGATATCGCGCAATGACGCGGAGACGATCTGGATATCCAGCAGCGCAATGAACATGCCGATGCACATGCTGGCGAAGGCCAACACCTTGGTTGCCGTCGCCATGCTGGCGGCGTTGAACGGTTGCGCAGGGGCGGCGAGGGCGCGGCTCATGGTGCGCGGGCCACGGCAGGGGTTTCAGGCTCCTTGCGCGTGTCCACTTCAGCAGTGACCGACAGGCCCGGACGCAGATGACCGAGCACGCCATCGGCCGGATCGAGCACGATCCGCACCGGCACCCGTTGCACGATCTTGGTGAAGTTGCCGGTGGCGTTTTCCGGAGGCAACACACTGAATTGCGAGCCACTGGCTGGCGCGAGACTGTCCAGATGACCGTGGAATACCTGACCCGAGAGCACGTCGGCATGAATGATCACCCGTTGACCCGGCGTCATGTGTGCCAGTTGGTCTTCCTTGAAGTTGGCATCGACCCACAACCCGCTCGCCGGCACCACCGACAACTGTTGCGAACCGGCCTGTGCGTACGCGCCGACCCGCGCCCGGCGGTTGCCGATCACGCCGTCGATGGGCGCGCGCAGTTCGGTGTAACCGACGTTCAACTGCGCCAGGTCACGCTCGGCGCGGGCCTGCATCAGCGCGGCACGGGCTTGTTGTTTCTGCGTGGCGATTACATTCAGTTGGCGTTGCGCGGCCAGAAGTTCGGCCTGGGCCCGGGCACTGAGTGCCTGGGCGGTCTTGAAGGTGGCGTTGGCGCGTTGGGCGCTTTCTACCGAGACAGCGTTGCTGCCGACCAGTTTTTTGTAGCGCACGTCGTCATCCCGGGAGCGGGCCGTTTCGGCGCCCGTGGCAGCAATCCCGGCACGGGCCTGGCCGATCACCGCCTGTTGCAGTTGTTCGGTGGCGTCGAGGTTGGCGAGCAAGGCTTCTTCGGCGGCGACCGCGCCTTCGGCCTTGGCCAGGTGGGCGCGGTAGTCACGGGAATCGAGGCGGATCAGCACGTCGCCGGCCTGCACTTTCTGGTTGTCGGTGACCAGCACTTCTTCGATGTAACCCGCGACCTTCGGCCCGATCACGGTCACGTCGCCGCCAATGTAGGCGTCGTCGGTTTCTTCGATGAAACGCCCGGCGGTCCACCAGTGGGCGGCGTAAAGGCCTGCAAATACCAGGGCAGCAATGGCCAGCGTCAGCAGGATCAGGCGCTTGAGCAGGGGAGGCTTGTGCGTGCTCACCGCAACAGCGACGTCGGGTTCAAGGCTGGGCATGCTGGTCATAGAGGATTACCTGTGGAAATCGGCGTTTAATTATGCTCGTAATATGACGTATGTAATATTTCGCGGCAATTTATTTTTGATACCGACCGTCAGGTACTTATTTAAGAGGAAGGGGGGCGGGCATGTCCGTGAAGAAGGCAATGAACAATAGCGCCCTGTTCAGCGACCAGAACCTCGGTCCTTTCGTGTTCCAGCGCTTGGGCTTGAGCGCGCAGTGGTTCGGTTACAGTCATTGATCGATGTACCGCGTGAAACGGGCGTTCACTGAAAGCCACTGTCGGAGCGGGCTTGCCGACGATGCGGCCTTTGGATTTGCATTGATCCTCAGGTCGTCATCGCCGGCAAGCCAGCTACAGGGTTGCGTCAATCCTCGCGCTTGACGACCAAGGTGAGGATGTCGTAACTGGCGACCAGTTCACCCAGTTGGTTGGTGACTTCCACGTCCCACGCCACCACACCCTGCGGAATGCCCTGAGGGCTCTTTTTCCCCTGATCGATTTTGCGCTTGCACGTCAGGCGCGCCTGGATCGTGTCGCCAATCCCCACCGGGTTGATGAAACGCAACGTATCCAGACCATAGTTGGCCAATACCGGCCCCGGCGCCGGCGATACGAACAGCCCGGCCGCCGCTGACAGCACAAAGTAACCATGAGCGATGCGTTTACCGAATTGCGATTCCTTGGCTGCGATCTCGTCGAAGTGCATGTAGAAATGATCGCCGGACAGGCAACCGAAGTTCACCAGATCGGCCTCGGTCACGGTACGGCGGTGGGTCAGCAGCGACTCGCCAATCTGCAAATCCTGGAAGAACCGGCGGAACGGATGCACGTCGGTTTCGATAACCTTGGCGCCACGCACGTATTCGCCGGTGACCGCAGCGAGCATGGTCGGCGAGCCTTGCACCGCGGCGCGTTGCAAGTAGTGTTTCACCGCGCGCAGGCCACCGAGCTCTTCACCGCCGCCGGCACGGCCCGGGCCGCCATGTTTGAGTTGCGGCAGGGGCGAGCCGTGGCCGGTGGATTCGGCGGCGGATTCGCGATCCAGCACCAGCAAGCGCCCGTGCCAGGCGGCCGCGACCGGGATGGCTTTGGCGGCAATCTTCGGGTCCTTGGTGATCAAGCTGGCCACCAGGCTGCCTTTGCCGCGAGCGGCCAAAACCAGTGCTTCATCCAGATCGTCATAGGCCATCAAGGTGCTGACCGGGCCGAACGCTTCGATGTCGTGGGCGCCACCCTCGGCGTGCGGATCGCGGGCCTGCAACAGGGTCGGTGCGAAGAACGCGCCCTGGTTGACGTTTTCGCCACGCGGTTCGAAACCGTCGCGGGCGCCGAACAGCATATCGCTGCTTTGCAGCAAGCTTTCCAGGCGTTCGGCGACGTCTTTTTGCTGATCGTGAGAGGCCAGCGCACCCATGCGCACGCCTTCCACCGACGGGTCGCCGACCACGACTTTCTTCAGGCGATCGCGCAAACGGCTGGCGACTGCATCGATGTGTCTGGCTGGCACAATCGCACGGCGGATGGCGGTGCATTTCTGCCCGGCCTTGGTGGTCATTTCCCGGGCGACTTCCTTGATGAACAGTTCGAATTCTTCATCGTCCGGGGTGACGTCCGGGGCGAGGATCGCGCAGTTCAGCGAGTCGGCTTCGGCGTTGAACGGCACCGAGTTGCGGATCAGGTTCGGGTTGACCCGCAGCTTGGCCGCGGTGTCGGCCGAACCGGTGAAGGTCACCACGTCCTGGCCTTGCAGGCGGTCGAGCAGATCACCGGTGCCGCCGATGATCAATTGCAGGCTGCCGGCCGGCAGCAAACCGGATTCGTCCATCAGGCGCACAACGGCTTCGGTCAGGTAGCTGGTGGCGCTGGCCGGCTTGACGATGCACGGCATGCCGGCGAGAAAACTCGGCGCGAACTTTTCCAGCATGCCCCAGATCGGGAAGTTGAAGGCATTGATGTGCACTGCCAGGCCGCCACGTGGCACCAGAATATGCGTGCCGGCGAAGGTGCCCAGTTTGCTGAGTTGCAGCGCCGGGCCTTCGTGGACGATGTTGCCCGACGGCAGTTCCCGCGAACCGAGGCTGGCGTAGGTGAACAGCGTGCTGTTGCCGCCTTCGATGTCGATCCAGCTGTCGGCGCGGGTGGCGCCGCTGTGGTGGGAGATCGCGTAAAGCTGTTCCTTGCGTTCGCTCAGGTACAAGGCCAATGCCTTGAGACGCTGGGCGCGTTGCTGGAAATCCAGCGCCATCAACCCGCTGACGCCCTGGCGCCGACCGTGCTCGATGGCTTCGGCGAAGTCCGGACGCTCTTCGTGGGTGCGTGCGATCTCGTGGCCGTCGATGGCACTGCGCAGCACCTGGGCACCGTGTTGGCCGATCCAGCGACCGGCGATGAAACTTTGCAGGGTAGGGGCGTGAGGCATCACGATTCCTCCGGGTTAAGAAAAAGTCTGGCGCAGCCGTGACCGCGCCCTTTCAGGCATTACCAAAGCGCCACGGTGTAGCCGACGATCAGCCGGTTTTCATCGAGGGCGGTGCTCAAGCCATTGCCGGAACGGAAGGTCACGTTGCGCCAGCGCAGGCTGACGTCCTTGAACGGGCCGCTCTGGATGACGTAACTGATGTCGGTGTCGCGCTCGCGTTCGCGGCCGTTGTCGACGGCACCGGCCTTGACGTGGCGGCCGTCGGTGTAGCGGGTCATGAAGGTCAGGCCGGGGATGCCTTGCGCGGCGAAGTCATAGTCGTAACGCAGCTGCCAGGAGTCTTCGTCGGCGCGGGTGTAGGTGTTGTAGGTCACCAGGTTGACCACGTACGGATCGCCGCCGTTGAGGAATGGAAAAGCACTGTCGCCGGACAACTGCTGGTACGTGGCACTGACTTTGTGGGCACCGTGGGACACGGTGAACATGCTGTTGAAATTGCGGTTGTCGATACGCCCGGCCCGCTCGGCGCCGTCGCCGCGGCTGTCGAAATAGCGCAGGTCACTGCGCAGGTTGAAACCATTGCCCAGCGGCTGGGTATGCACCAGCCCGACGAACTGCTGGCGATAAATCTGCTCAAGCTTGCCGTAGTAGTAGCTCAGGTTCAGTTGCGGACTGAACGCGTAGCTGCCGCCGGCAAAGTCGAAGTGATCGCTGCTGGCGGCGCCGTAACCGATGTCATCGTTGCTGGAGGAATCCCGCAGGTTCGCCTTGGTGAGGCGCCCGGTATTCACGGTCAGGCCGGTGATCTCCTGGCTGGTCAGCAAACCGCCCTCAAAGGTCGAGCCCAGCAGACGGGTGTCGTTGTAGGTCACCACCGGCAGCAAGGGTTGCAGGGTGCCGAGCTTCAACACGCTCTTGGATACCCGCAGCTTGCCGGTGAGCCCCAGTTCGCTGAACTCGTCCGCCGGTTCATGGCTGTTCGGGCCGAAGGGCAGCAGACCGGTGCCCCGGCGATCCGGGCTGGAGTCGAGTTTCAACCCCAGTTCCCCCAGCGCGTCGAGACCGAAGCCGAAGGTGCCATCGGTGAACCCGGACTCGATGCGCGCGGTGAACCCTTGCGCCCATTCTTCAGCCTTGGATTGAGGCGCGTTGTCCTGACGGAAATCGCGATTGATGTAGTGGTTGCGCATTTCAATACGGGCCTTGCTGTCGTCGATGAAGTCGGCCATGGCGCTGGGGGCGACCATGGGCAGACTCAATGCGGCGGCCAGTGAAAACAGTGATTCGTAAGGTGTAGAACGTGCGGGCTTCATTGTTTTTATTCCCTGCCATCAGTCGGTCGTTGTTAGTGCTTGCTGGCGCCGGAAGCACCGATGCCGGTCATCGAACGGATGAACTGCGCCAGGTAACGGCCGCGCTCAAGGGCCGCTCGCGGCGAGGTGTCGGTGACCGAAAACAGCCAGGCACTGAAGAACGCCAGGCTCATGGAAAACAGTGCCGGGTTGGAGTAGGGGAACAGCGCCTTGTCGTGATGCAGCACGTTGACCCATACCGCCGGGCTCAGCACCAACAGGACAATCGCCGAGATCAGCCCCGTCAGGCTGCCGGTGACCGCGCCGCGAGTGGTCAGGCCTTTCCAGTACATCGAAAGGAACAGCACCGGAAAATTCACCGACGCCGCGATGGCGAGCACCAGGCCGGAGAGGAAGGCAATGTTCTGCGACTCGAACAGCAAGCCGAGGATGATCGCCAGCACGCCGATGCACAGCGTGGCGATTCGCGAGACGCGAATTTCCTGCTGCTCGGTAGCCTGCCCTTTGCGCATCACACAGGCGTACAAATCGTGGGACACCGCCGAGGCGCCGGACAACGCCAGACCGGCGACCACCGCCAGAATGGTGGCGAAGGCAACTGCCGAGATGAAGCCGAGAAACAGGTTGCCACCCACGGCTTGCGCCAGATGCACAGCGATCATGTTGCCGCCGCCGATAATCGCGCCGTTGGCATCGCGGAACGCTGGATCGGTGCCGACCATCACGATGGCGCCGAAGCCGACAATGATCAGCAGCAGGTAGAAGTAGCCGATAAAGCCGGTGGCGTAGAACACGCTTTTACGCGCTTCCTTGGCATCACTGACGGTGAAGAAACGCATCAGGATATGCGGCAGGCCGGCCGTGCCGAACATCATGCCCAGCCCCAGCGAGATCGCATCGATCGGGTTCGACAGCAAACCGCCCGGGGCCATGATCGCGTTGCCCTTGGCATGGACGGCGGTGGCGCCGGCGAACATCGCCTCGGTGCTGAAACCGAAATGCTTGAGCACCATGAACGCCATGAACGTGGTGCCGAACAGCAGCATCACGGCCTTGATGATCTGCACCCAGGTGGTGGCGAGCATGCCGCCGAAGGTCACGTAGAACACCATCAACACACCGACCAGCATCACCGCGTAGAGGTAGTCGATGCCGAACAGCAACTCGATCAGTTTGCCGGCGCCGACCATCTGCGCCACCAGGTACATCAACGCGACGGTCAGCGTGCCGAACGCCGAGGTCAAGCGCACCGGGGTTTGTTCGAGGCGATAGGACACTACGTCGGCGAAGGTGTATTTGCCGAGGTTGCGCAGGCGTTCGGCGATCAGAAACAGAATGATCGGCCAGCCCGCCAACACGCCCAATGCGTAGAGCAAGCCGTCGTAGCCATTGAGAAACATCATCGCCGAGATGCCGAGGAAGGACGCCGCGGAAATCATGTCGCCGGCAATCGCCAGACCGTTCTGGAAACCGGTCATGCCGCCGCCCGCGGTGTAGAAATCGCTGGCTGAGCGGGTGCGCAACGCAGCCCAGCGGGTGACGCCAAGGGTAAACAGCACAAACACCAGGAACATGCCGATGGCGTTCCAGTTCAGCGGGCGGGACGCGCCGTCGGCGGCTGCCGCAAAGTCAGCAATGAAAGCCAGAGGCAGTAGGAACAACGCGAGAAGACGGCTCATCGGGCGCACTCCTGTTTCAGTTTTTCGTTGAGTGGGTCAATGACGTTGTTGGCGCGATAGACGTAGAAGCCGGTCAACGCGAAGGCCAGCACCACAATGACCACGCCGACCAGCATGCCCACGGAGGTCACGCCACCGCTCAGGGATTGGCCGAGGGTGGCGGGGGAAAACGCCACCAGCAGGACGAAGCCGAAATAGATCACCAGCATGATCAGCGACAGCGACCAGTAGAGGTTCTGTTTGCGGCGGACCAACTGGATGAAGTCGGGGTGTTGGCGGATGAGTTCTACGTCTTTGGGTGTCATGGCGCGCTCTCGGTTGTTGTTTTTGTTGTGGGGTGAAACGGTGTATTCCGGTCGATCACTGGCCCCCTGTGGGAGCGAGCCTGCTCGCGATAGCGGTGGGTCAGCCTCCATTGATGCTGGATGGACTGCCTTCATCGCGAGCAGGCTCGCTCCCACAGGTGTTTTGCGTTGCGTCTTAGAGCTGATCGAAATCCAGGACGACTTTGTCGCTGACCGGAAAGGCCTGGCACGACAGCACATAACCGGCAGCCACTTCGTAATCTTCCAGGGCGTGGTTGCTGTCCATTTCCACTTCGCCTTCGATGACCTTGCATTTGCAGGTCGAGCACACGCCGGCCTTGCACGAGTAGGGCAGTTCGGCGCCTTGGGCGTTGCCGGCGTCGAGGATGCTCTGGGTGTTGCGCGGCAGATCGAAGGCGAGGGCGCGGCCGTCGCTGATGACGGTGATCTGGCTGACCGCGGCATCCACCTGCCGTGCGGCTTCCCGCGCTTCGCGTTTTTGCTGGCTGCCGGCGGCGGCAAACAGTTCGAAGTGGATACGCTCAGCCGGCATGCCGTTGGCTTTCAGGCTGTCGCGTACGGTTTCGGTCATTTCCTGCGGGCCGCAGATGAACGCCGCGTCGAGGGCTTTGACATCGAGCCAGCGAGTGAACAGTTGCTCGCATTTCTCGGCGTTGATCCGGCCGTTGTACAGGTCGACATCCTGCTGTTCGCGGCTGAAGACGAAGATCAGGTTCAGGCGCTGCAAGTAGCGGTTTTTCAGGTCTTCGAGCTGTTCGCGAAACAGCGCGCCGGAACTTGAACGGTTGCCATACAGCAGCGTGACGCGGCTGTGCGGTTCGGTTTGCAGGGTGGTCTTGATGATCGACAGGATCGGCGTGATGCCGCTGCCTGCTGCAACCGCGAGGTAGTTGCCATGGCGAGCCGGATCGAGCTCGACATGAAAATGCCCGGCCGGCGGCATCACTTCCAGACTGTGTCCGGCCTTCAGTTGTTCGTTGGCAAACGCTGAAAAACGCCCGCCCGCGACGCGCTTGATGGCGATGCGCAATTCACCGTCGTTGACGCCGGTGCAGATCGAATACGAACGACGCACTTCTTCGCCGTCCATTTGCGTACGCATCACCAGGTGCTGGCCCTGGGTGAAGTGAAAGCTGTCTTGCAGGTGCTGCGGAATCTCGAAGGCGATGGACACCGCGTCACGGGTCTCGGCGCGAACGTCCTTGATGGTCAGGCTGTGAAATTTACTCATTATTGTTCTCCAGCTGGGACGGCCGATCGCCGCTCAGATGCACTTGAAATAGTCGAACGGTTCCCGGCAATCGACGCAGCGGTACAACGCCTTGCACGCGGTGGAGCCGAACTCGCTGAGCACTTCGGTGTGCGCGCTGCCGCATTGCGGGCAGACGATCACCGGGCTTTCGCCGAGCAGGCTGCGCTTGCTGGTGCTGCCGTCGGGCGGTGCAATGCCGTAGGCACGCAGGCGTTCGCGGCCGCTGTCGGTGATCCAGTCGGTGGTCCAGGCCGGGGTCAATTTGCGTTCCAGCTGCGGCGCCCGAAAACCGGCGAGCTCCAGCGCATCGCGGATATCGCTTTCGATCACTTCGGTGGCGGGGCAGCCGGAGTAGGTCGGTGTGACCACCACATGCAGATGCCCGGCTTGCCAGTCGAGATCGCGCACGATGCCCAGGTCTACGACGCTGACCACCGGCACTTCCGGGTCCATGACTTGCGCCAGAGTCGCCCACGCGGCGGCCAGGTCGGTCGGTTGTGCCGGCCGGGCGCCGAGGTCGCTGGCGATCAGCTCACCAGGTCGCATCGGGGTACGCTCGTGGCAGGAATTGCATCTCGGCCAACAGAATGCCCAGGTGTTCGGTGTGCAGGCCCTTGCGTGCATTCAGATAGAAATAGTTCGGCGCGGCCGGCACGGGCAGGGTGGCGCTGGCGAAAATCTCGTTGACCTTGGCTTGCCAGGCCGCGGCGACCTGGGCGGCGTCCGGGGTAATGCCGGCTGCGTGCAAACGCTGTTCGCTGCCATCGGCACTGGTCAGTTCAACGGTGAAGCGCCAAACCTCAGGGATCGCCGCGAGCATGCGTTGGTGGCTCTCCTCGGTGCCGTCGCCCAGACGCTCGACCCACTCGCCGGACCGGCGCAGGTGATAGGTCACTTCCTTCACCGCTTTGGCGGCGATCCCGGCGATACGCTCGTCGCTGGATTGGCTCAGGCCGCTGAGCACTTGCAGGTGCCAGGCGTCATACAGGAACTGCTTGAGGATAGTCACCGCGTAATCGCCGTTGGGTTGTTCCACCAGCAGCAGATTGCGATAGGCGCGCTCATCGCGGCGGAATGCCAGGTGATCGGCATCGCGGCCGTCGTCCAGCAGTTCGGCGGCGTATTCGAGCCAGTTGCGTGCCTGGCCGACGAGGTCGAGGCCGACATTCATCAGCGCCAGTTCTTCTTCAAGCGCCGGGGCCTTGCCGCACCATTGGCACAGGCGCTGGCCCTGGATCAGGGCGCTGTCGCCGAGGCGCAACAGGTATTCGATCAGATCAGTCTTGGTGTTCATGGTCGACCTCACATGTGCCCGACTTCGGCCGGCAGCTCGTAGAAGCTGGCGTGGCGGTAGACCTTGTCGTCCGAGGGGTCGAACAGCGGGTCTTTTTCATCCGGCGATGAGGCGGTGATCAGCGCCGATGGCACCACCCACAGGCTCACGCCTTCGCTGCGACGGGTGTACAACTCGCGCGCGTTTTCGATGGCCATGGTGGTGTCGGCGGCGTGCACGCTGCCCACATGCTTGTGGTTGAGGCCGTGCTTGCTGCGCACGAAGACTTCGAAAAGGGTCCATTCGGACATGGCGGTGTCTCCAGATCAGGTGGCCGAATCAGGCGGCGTTCTTGTTGTGTTTTTTGCGAGCGTGTGCGACCGCGGCTTCACGGACCCAGGCGCCGTCTTCGATCGCCTTGCGGCGGGTGGCGACGCGTTCCTGGTTGCACGGGCCGTTGCCCTTGAGCACTTCGTAGAACTCGCTCCACTGAATTTCGCCGAAGTCGTAGTGGCCGCGCTCGGCGTTCCACTTCAGGTCCGGGTCGGGGCAGGTGCAACCGAGCAATTCGAGTTGCGGGATGGTCTGGTCGATAAAGCGCTGGCGCAGTTCGTCGTTGCTCTGGCGCTTGATTTTCCAGGCCATGGACTGGGCGCTGTTGGGGGAGTGTTCGTCGCTTGGACCGAACATCATCAGTGACGGCCACCACAGGCGGTTGATCGCGTCCTGGACCATGTCTTTTTGTGCCTGATTGCCGTGGCGCATCATGGTCAGGAGGATTTCGTAGCCCTGGCGCTGGTGGAAACTTTCTTCCTTGCAGATGCGCACCATGGCCCGGGAGTAGGGGCCATACGAGGTGCGCTGCAATACGACCTGGTTGACGATCGCTGCGCCATCCACCAGCCAGCCCACAGCGCCCATGTCGGCCCAGTTCAAGGTCGGGTAGTTGAAGATGCTCGAGTACTTGGCCTTGCCGCTGTGCAGCTTGGCGATTTCCTCGTCACGGTCGGCGCCGAGGGTTTCCATGGCGCTGTACAGGTACAGGCCGTGGCCCGCTTCGTCCTGAATCTTGGCCATCAGTTGCAGTTTGCGTTTGAGCGATGGCGCGCGGGTGACCCAGTTGCCTTCGGGCAGCATGCCGACGATTTCGGAGTGGGCGTGCTGGGAGATCTGGCGGATCAGGGTCTGGCGATAGGCATCAGGCATCCAGTTTTTCGCTTCGATCTTGATTTCTGAATCGATTTTTTCCTGGAAGGCACGTTCCTGTTCGGACATCTCCGAGAGGTCTTTGATGCGCTTTACGCCGGTTTCTACGAGCTGTGCGTACATGGGGGTCTCCCGCCTTGAATCTGAATCGAGGGCATGGAGAACTTTATAAGCGATACAGAATTTAATATCAAACAGAAAATATAGTGTCGTATTATTTTTTGTATCGCTTTGGGGGGGAGGGGGTGGGTGTACATATCCGTTTCTTCGGTAACGGCGGCTATTGGTTTCGCCCTTACGGCGAGTCACTTGGAGAAGCGCCAAGTAACCAAGCGCTTTTGCCCCTTTCGTTCGGCCCTTCGCCCAGGCTCAAGGTGCCCTCGCTCCGGTCCTGCTCCGTGGGCCCGCCGCCCATGCAACCGAGGCGGCCTCCCGGCCGGCCAGGCTCTTCGGATGTGTACATTCCCTGTGGGAGCTAGCCTGCTAGCGATGGCCGCCAACGAAAACGCGTGCTGTCTGAATGAACGCAGTGTCTGGCCCTCCATCGCTAGCAGGCTAGCTCCCACAGGGATTGTTGGCGGGCATGACATGGGCGTTCACCGCCGATGATTCTGAAGAGCTGCAGGCCGGCTATCAGGCCGTCATCGCTGGCAAGCCAGCTCCCACAGAGCCCGAGTACACCCAAAAAAAAGCCCCGCAAAAGCGGGGCCAAAAAGGGTGCAGCAGTCATGCCTTCGGGCGCTTGTCCATCACGTGACAAGCCTTGCCCTCAGAGCGCTTGATCGAATGCATCGGCTGCAAGACGATCCGCGAACTGATCCCGATATACGTCTTGATATGCCGACTCAACTCGCCACAAACAGCCTTCTGCTGTTCATCGTTCAGGTGCTGGTGTTCAGCCTTGAGCTCGACATGCACATCAACGCTGTCCAGGTTCCCATTGCGATACAGGTGAATCTCGTAACACTCTGAAAGCTGTTTGATTTTCAGCACCTGCTCTTCGATCTGCGTCGGGAACACGTTCACCCCGCGAATGATCAACATGTCATCGCTGCGCCCGGTGATCTTGTCGATCCGCCGCATCGGCCGCGCAGTCCCCGGCAGCAAGCGCGTGAGGTCGCGGGTGCGATAGCGGATCATCGGCAGGGCTTCTTTGCTCAGCGACGTGAACACGAGCTCGCCCATCTGCCCGTCCGGCAGCACTTCACCGGTGACCGGGTCGATGATTTCCGGGTAGAAGTGGTCTTCCCAGATCGTCGGCCCGTCCTTGGATTCCGCGCACTCCATGGCGACACCCGGCCCCATGATTTCCGAGAGGCCGTAGATGTCCAGTGCGGTAATGCCCAAACGGTTTTCGATGGCGCTGCGCAGTTCGCCGGTCCAGGGTTCGGCGCCGAAGATGCCCAGGCGCAGGGCCAGTTTGTGCGGGTCGATGCCCTGGCGCTCGATTTCATCGGCGATGTTGAGCATGTAGGACGGCGTGACCATGATGATGTCCGGCTGGAAATCCTTGATCAGTTGCACTTGCTTTTCAGTCTGGCCACCGGACATCGGAATCACCGTGCAGCCCAGGCGTTCGGCACCGTAGTGCGCGCCGAGGCCGCCGGTGAACAGGCCGTAGCCATAGGAAATATGCACTTTGTCGCCCCGTCGGCCACCCGCTGCGCGGATCGAACGAGCGACTACGTTGGCCCAGGTGTCGATATCGTTTTGGGTATAACCGACGACGGTCGGTTTGCCCGTGGTGCCGCTGGACGCGTGCAGGCGCACCACGTCGTGCATCGGCACGGCGAACATGCCGTAGGGGTAGTTGTCGCGCAGGTCGGATTTGGTGGTGAACGGAAACTTCGCCAGATCTTCCAGGCATTTGATGTCATCCGGGTGTACGCCCAGCGCATCGAAGCGTTGGCGATACAGCGGCACATTGTTGTAGGCGTGGTTCAGGCTCCAGCGCAGGCGATCCAGCTGGAGCTGACGGAGTTCATCGATGCTGGCGGTTTCAATCGGGTCCAGCACAGGATCAAGCACGGCTTTGGCAATTGGCATGTTCATAACTTCACTCGAATTATTTTTGTGTTCCAGCCCGGCCTCAGCCGGGCTTTGAGTGCATGCCCCAAGGATACCTCTCGGCTCCCCGGGAATCGCGATTCTTTAGTCGGACAGACGCTCGATGATCAGCGCGATGCCCTGGCCGACGCCGATGCACATGGTGCACAAGGCGTAGCGGCCTTGACGTTCTTCCAGTTCGTGCAGGGCGGTGGTCACCAGGCGTGCGCCGCTCATGCCCAACGGATGGCCGAGGGCAATCGCGCCGCCGTTCGGGTTGACCCGCGGATCGGTGTCGCTCAGGCCGAGCTCACGCAGCACCGCCAGGCCTTGCGCGGCGAAGGCTTCGTTGAGTTCGATCACGTCCATGTCCGCCAGGCTCAGGTTGGCCAGTTCCAGCACCTTGCGCGTGGCCGGCAGCGGGCCGATGCCCATGATTCGCGGCTCGACGCCGGCAGTGGCCATGGCGACGACCCTGCCACGTGCTTTCAAACCATGGCGTTTGGCGATTTCCGGACTGGCGAGCAACAGTGCACAGGCGCCGTCATTGACCCCGGAGGCGTTGCCGGCAGTGACGCTGCCCCCTTCACGAAACGGTGTGCCGAGCTTCTGCAGTTGCTCAAGCGTGGTGTCGCCGCGCGGGTGTTCGTCGTGCTCGACGACTTTGGCCGGGCCTTTGCGCTGGGGGATCTCGACTGCGACGATTTCCCTGGCCAGACGCCCGCTGGCCTGGGCCGCGCTGGCACGCTGCTGGCTGCGCAGGGCGAAAGCGTCCTGGTCGGCGCGGGAGATGTTGAACTGCTCGGCGACGTTCTCGGCGGTCTCCGGCATCGAGTCGATGCCGTAGGCTTTTTTCATCAGCGGATTGACGAAGCGCCAGCCGATGGTGGTGTCGTAGAGCTGCGCGTCCCGGGAGAACGCCTGCTCGGCCTTGCCCATCACCAACGGTGCGCGGGACATCGATTCGACGCCGCCGACCAGCATCAGCCCGGCCTCGCCGCAACGAATCGCCCGCGCCGCCGTGCCGATCGCATCCAGCCCGGAACCGCACAAACGGTTGAGTGTGGTGCCCGGCACGCTGACCGGCAGTCCGGCCAGCAGCGCCGACATGCGCGCGACGTTGCGGTTGTCTTCGCCGGCCTGGTTGGCGCAGCCGTAGATCACATCGTCGACCGCGTTCCAGTCGACCTGCGGGTGACGGCGCAGCAATTCACGCAACGGCACCGCGCCGAGGTCGTCGGCGCGCACGCCGCTCAAGGCGCCGGCATAGCGGCCGATCGGGGTCCGCACCGCATCGATGATCAAGGCGTCATTCATTCGGGGTCTCCTGCGCGAGCACTGTGCCGCGCACTTTGTAGGATTTGCCATGGAACAGGGCAATCAGCTGGCCCAGTTGGTTTTCAATGCGCACGTCGTAGTTGCCGGTGCGACCGGAGCGGCTTTGCTCGGTGCAATCGGCGGTCAAGGTGTCGCCCAGGCGTGCCGGGGCGATGTAGTCGATGCTGCAACCGATGGCCACCGTGGCTTCGTTGTAGCTGTTGCAGGCAAAGGCGAACGCCGAGTCGGCGAGGGCGAACAGGTAGCCGCCGTGGCAGGTGCCGTGGCCTTGAATCATGTCGGCGCGCACGCTCATGCCGACGCGGGCGCAACCCGGAGCGGTCGAGAGCAGGCGCATGCCCATCGCCTGGCTGGCGGTGTCGCGCTTGAACAGCGTTTGCGCGCAGGTGCTGGCCAGATTCATCGCTTCATGGTTAGTCATGGAAAGTCCTCCCTTCGGCAACGCGGCGGCGCAACAGCAGCGACGGTCGATAGCGTTCTTCGCCGTAACTGGCTTGCAGGTTTTCCAGCACGTTGAGGATGTGCGCAGGGCCGATGGCATCGGCCCAGGCCAGCGGGCCTTGGGGGTAATTGACCCCGGCGCGCATCGCCAGATCGATGTCGGCGGCCGAGGCCACGCCTTGCAGCACGGCGTCGGCGGCTTCATTGGCGAGCATAGCGACGGTGCGCAAGACGGCGAGTGCCGGGCTGTCGTTGAGTAAGCTGACGGTGAGTCCGGCCTGTTGCAGCAGCGCAACGCCGTGTTCGAGCGCATCGGGGCTGATGCCGGCCGAGCAACTGATCGCTATTCGAGTCGACTGGCCGAAGTCGGCTACGAGGTCGAGCAGGATCAGATTGCGCAAGCCATCTTCTTTGGCGCGCTGACCGGCCATGCGCCCGTCGCTCAATGCGAGCACCGCATCACCGACTCGCAGCAAGCCTTGTCCATCGCGCTGAATGACGTCGATCCGGTGTTTGCGCAATCGCTGGATCAGCGCGTTGGCGATGCCCAGATCACCTTCGGCCGTGCAGGTTGCGACGGTCTGTTTGCTGCTGATGAATGTCGGCAGTGGACGCTCCGCACCTTCGGCATAGTTGTAGAAACCATGACCGCTTTTGCGACCGAGACGCCCGGCCTCCACCAATTCCTTCTGAATCAACGACGGCAGGAAACGCGTGTCGCCGTAATAGGCGTCGAACACCGAACAGGTCACGGCATAGTTGACGTCATGGCCAATCAGATCAGTCAGTTCAAACGCGCCCATCGCAAAGCCCCCGGCTTCGCGCATCAACGCATCCAGCGTCGCGCAATCGGCCACGCCCTCCTGCAGCAGGCGCAGGCTTTCGGCGTAGAACGGGCGAGCGACGCGGTTGACGATGAAGCCCGGTGTCGAGCGGGTGTGTACCGGTTTCTTGCCCCAGGCGTTGGCGGTGTCGTAAAGACACTCGGCCAGCGCCGGGTCGCTGGCCAGACCCGAGACAATTTCCACCAGCGCCATGACCGGCGCCGGGTTGAAGAAGTGCAGGCCTAGCAAGCGTTGCGGATGACTCAGCTGCGCAGCGATGCTGGTGATCGACAGCGAAGAAGTGTTGCTGGCCAGAATGCAGTGCTCACCGCAGATGCCTTCCAGCTGACGAAAAAGAGCGCGCTTGACCTCGAGGTTTTCGACGATGGCTTCGATGATCAGCTCGCAATCGGCCAGCGCTTCGATGGCTTCCACCGCCTCTAAACGCGAGACCGTTGCCTTCCGTGCTTCGTCCGACAGCTTGCCTTTCTCGACACGCTTGACCAGTTGCCGGTCAATGCCGTCGATGGCCTGAGCGGCAGCGCCCGGACGGTTGTCGAGCAACAGCACCGGATGACCGGCCTGTGCCGCGACCTGAGCGATGCCTGCGCCCATGGCCCCGGCGCCGATCACCGCGATGCGCGCGTTGGTGTTCAGTGCGGTCATGACTCAGCGCCCCTTGAAGCTTGGGCTGCGTTTTTCCATGAAGGCGCTGACGCCTTCACGGTAATCCTCGCTGCGCCCGGCCAAGCGTTGCAGGTCTTTTTCCAGCTCCAGTTGTTCGTCGAACGTGTTGCTCAGGCTGGCGTTCAGGCTGCGCTTGATCAGCGCCAACCCATACGTCGGTTGTGTGGCCAGATGGCGGGCAAGCGTCAGGGCTTCATGGCGCAGGTCGGCATCGTCGACCACGCGATAGATCAGCCCCCATTGCTCGGCCTGCTCCGCCGTCAGGCGATTGCCCAGCAGGGCCAGTGCCTTGGCGCGGGCCATGCCGACCAGGCGTGGCAGGGTCCAGGTACCGCCGGAATCGGGGATCAAGCCGATCTTGCAGAAAGCCTGGATGAAGCTCGCCGAACGCGCCGCCACTACCAGGTCGCACGCCAGCGGAATGTTCGCGCCAGCCCCGGCCGCCACGCCGTTGACCGCGCAGATCACCGGCAGCGGCAAGTCACGCAACTGGCGGATCAGCGGGTTGTAGAACTTCTCGATCGACTCGCCCAGATCCGGCACGGCACTGCCCGGCGCGACATTGCGATCGCTGAGGTCTTGGCCGGCGCAGAAGCCGCGACCTTCACCGGTCAGCAGCAAGACGCGCACGTCCGGGTTCTGCCGGACCTGTTTCAGCGCTTCTTTCACTTCGCCATGCATCTGCGCATTGAAGCTGTTGAGCTGGTCCGGCCGATTGAGGCTGAGCAGGGCGACGCCGGCCTCGATGGAAAACAGGATGTGTTCGAAGTTCATGGTCTTGGCGCTCTCTGAGAGGTCGTTCGAATTCATTGGCTGACCGGGTTACTGCCCGGTGAAAGTCGGTGTGCGTTTTTCCTGAAAGGCCCGAATGCCTTCGTCGCGGTCACGGGTGCCGGCGAGCACGGTGAAGGCGTGGCGTTCGAAACGCAGGCCGCTGGCGAGGTCGGTGTCCATGGCCTTGAGCAACGCCTCCTTGGCCAGGCGCACGGCCAGCGGCGCTTTTGCGGCGATGCTGCGGGCGACCTGCAGGGCGCGTTCGACAGTGAATTCCGGTTGTGTCACTTCGCTGATCAGACCGGCGCGTTGGGCCTGGCGGGCATCGATCGGTTCGCCGGTCAGGACCATCTGCATGGCCATGGATTTGCCCACGGCGCGCAACAGGCGTTGGGTGCCACCGGCGCCAGGCATGATCCCGAGGTTGATTTCCGGCTGGCCGAAGCGGGCGTCTTCACCGGCAATGATGATGTCGGCGTGCATCGCCAGTTCGCAGCCACCGCCGAGGGCGAAGCCGTTGACGGCAGCGATCAGCGGTTTGTTGAAACGGGTGATGGTTTGCCACGACGCCTGGCGCGGGTCGTCGAGGATGCCGACCAGATCGCGCTCGGCCATTTCCTTGATGTCGGCGCCAGCGGCGAAGGCCTTGCGGCTACCGGTCAGGACCACGACGCGGGTGTCGGGATCGGCTTGGGCGGTGCTCAGTTCATCGGCCAGTTCACCGAGCAATTCGGTGGTCAGGGCATTCAGCGCTTGCGGACGCTGCAGGGTAATCAGGCGAACGCCCGGCTCGATGATCTCGACAGCAAGGGTTAGAGGCATGGCGGATGCCCTCACGGTGCACGCTCGGCTGTAATGCCGGCTCATTATTGGATCGGCGCGGTAGGCCGGTTTTGCTCGAGTATACCTGCAACGTGATACGCAAATGCAATAGTAATGTCTAATTAATGTGTCTTGTTTGGGGTTGTTTGATTTGCCAGTTAAGGTTTTGATTAAATTCTAAACTCGCTGAAGTCGCCGTTTTTATTGGCTTAAGCTTTGGTTTTTGCGCGTGCGGGAGCGCCTCGCATCGCGGGATTAATAAGTGATACGGTTTTTGTGCTTTGTTAAGGTAAAAGCGATGTGATACAAACTGATCCAGTATCTGCATCGCTTTATGAAAAGGAACGTCCCATGACCTGCTACAGCCTCGATGGCTTGACCCCGGTGGTTGATCCCACTGCTTACGTTCATCCGTCAGCCGTTTTGATCGGTGATGTGATTGTCGGTCCCCAGTGCTACGTCGGGCCGCTGGCCAGCCTGCGCGGGGACTTCGGCCGGATCGTGCTGGAGGAGGGCGCCAATCTGCAGGACACCTGCGTGATGCACGGTTTCCCGGACAGCGACACCGTGGTCGAACGCAACGGTCACATTGGTCACGGCGCGGTGTTGCACGGGTGCCGGATTGGCGCAGATGCGCTGGTGGGGATGAATGCGGTGGTGATGGACAATGCGCGCATCGGTGCTCGCTCATTCGTCTCGGCGGCCGCGTTCGTCAAGGCGGGATTCGAATGCCCCGAGCAGTCGCTGATCATGGGCGCGCCGGCCAGTGTCAAGCGCAGCCTCAGCGATGAAGAGGTGTCGTGGAAACAGGCGGGTACTCGCGAATATCAGCAACTGGCCAGGCGTTGCCTTGAGCAGATGCGCGTCTGCGAGCCGCTGACCGAACCGGAACCCGACCGCCCGCGCATAAGCGACAGCGGCCTGCGGCCCAAGGGCAGCGTCTCTTGAACGCTGATCCCCTTGTGGGAGCGAGCCTGCTCGCGATTGCGGAGTGTCAGTCACCATCATTGTTATCTGGCACAGCGCAATCGCGAGCAGGCTCGCTCCCACAGGGAGAGGCGCATTCGGTATATTCCTTTTCTTTTTTCAGCTCGGTACGCCCATGTCGTCCCTGACACCCTTGAACCACCTGATTACCCGCTTCCAGGAACAGACGCCGATCCGCGCCAGCTCCTTGATCATCACGCTGTACGGGGATGCCATCGAACCCCACGGCGGCACGGTGTGGCTGGGCAGTCTGATTCAGTTGCTCGAACCCATCGGCATCAACGAACGGCTGATCCGCACCTCGATTTTTCGCCTGACCAAGGAAGGCTGGCTGACCGCCGAGAAAGTCGGGCGTCGCAGCTACTACAGCCTGACCGGCACCGGTCGCCGGCGTTTCGACAAGGCCTTCAAGCGCGTCTACAGCTCCACCGTTCCGGCATGGGACGGTTCGTGGTGCCTGGTGATGCTCACGCAACTGACCCAGGACAAGCGCAAACAAGTGCGCGAAGAACTGGAGTGGCAAGGTTTTGGTGCGATCTCGCCGGCGGTGCTGGCCTGTCCGCGCAGTGATCGGGCCGATGTCAACGCGACCTTGCTCGACCTTGGCGCCCAGGAAGACACCATCGTTTTCGAAACCACCGCGCAAGACGTGCTGGCCTCCAAGGCCCTGCGTCTGCAGGTACGCGAGAGCTGGAACATCGAGGAACTGGCGGCCCATTACAGCGAGTTCATCCAGCTGTTCCGACCGCTCTGGCAAGCGCTTCGCGAGCAGGAAAACCTGCAGCCGTCCGACTGCTTCCTGGCACGGGTCCTGCTTATTCATGAGTACCGCAAACTGCTGTTGCGCGACCCGCAGCTGCCGGACGAATTGTTGCCCGGCGATTGGGAAGGGCGCGCCGCCCGGCAGTTGTGCCGCAATATTTACCGGCTGATCTACGCCAAGGCCGAGGAATGGTTGAACAGCGCACTGGAGACCGCCGATGGTCCGTTGCCGGATGTGGGCGAAAGCTTCTATCGGCGTTTTGGCGGGCTTAAATAACCCGCTTGTTGTCGAAGGAGCGTCCCTGTTCAGGAGAACCCGTGGATTGGCGTAGATAATAAAAACAAGCCTGCGTGAGGCCCGACATGATTTCTTCAATTGCACAGCGCCGTGATGGCTTCGATCAGTGGATTCATCAGATCAACCAGATCTGTGGCGCCTTCAACGCGCAGCCTCTGGGTGACGAGTTTGCCGGACACATTCGCGAGCACCAGGACGGCGCGCTGAAGCTCAGTTTTGTCGATGCCCGCCAGGCTCGGCTGTACCGCACGCCTCAGGAAGTCGCGGCTGGCGAGGGTGGCAAATACTTTGCGGTGTTCCAGCTCGATGGCACCGCCGGTATGGCCCAGGGCGACAGCAAGGTGTTGCTGTCGGCCGGGGATATCACGCTGATCGACGCTTCGCGCCCCAGCGACTTTACCTACAGTGAAAACTCGCGGCAGTTGTCCTTGATTCTTCCCTCGCAACTGGTCGAGCAAACCCTGCGCTTCAGTCAGGTCAAGTGCGGCCACCGGATTGCCGCGACATCGCCCATCGCGATGCTGTCGCACCGTCTGATTCTGGACGCCACGCACCAGCAATGCCTGAGCCGGGCAGAAAGCGAAGCGACGCTGGAGGCGATTGTCAGCCTGCTGCGTCCGGCCATCAGCCACAGTGAAGCGTGCACGGATGTGCAGGAGCGCCTCTTTCGCAAGACCCTGGGCTTTATTGATGAGCACATCCGCTCGGAAGACCTTTGCCCCGAATGGCTGGCGCGAGAAGTGGGCATGTCGACGCGTGGGCTGTACCGGATGTTCGCCAGGAAGGGCCTGGTGGTGGCGCGGTACATCAAGAATCGTCGGCTGGATTTGTGCGCGGAGTCCCTGCGCCAATCGCGCACGGAGCAGAAGTTGTCGGTGCTGGGGTATTCGTGGGGCTTTTCCGATTCGAGCTACTTTTCCACGGCGTTCAAATCGCGGTTCGGCATTTCGCCCGGTGAATACCGCAAAAAACACGCCTGAGATCCAATTGAATAAACACCTAACCCCTGTGGGAGCGAGCAAGCCCGCCCCCACAGGGTTGTGTGTGTCTTATTTCGGCGCGTTGAGGTTCAACGTCGGCGTCTCATCAAAGAAATTCCACGGCTTCAACAGCACATGCACCCACTCGGTCGGCATGATCGGCCATTCTTCCGCGCGGGCGATGTGCGTGGTGCCGGTGGTCAACCAGACCACATCATCGGCGTTTTCGATGGACTGATTGTCGTGGGTGAACTGCCCAAGTCCCGCGTCCTTGTCCGAACGGTTCGGGTATTTGCCTTCCGGGTACTTTTCTTCCGGGTTGTAGCGGGTCACCCACAGTTGTTTGTCCATGAAGCTCAGGCGGTGATAGAGCCATTCGTCCTTGCCGAAGTTGGCGCCCTTGGCCACCGGGTGCGTGCCGCCCGCATACGGAATCAACTGATAGGAAACCGGGTTGCCGACTTTGTTTTCCTTACTGAAGTTGGTCAGCAGGCGAACGGTCGAGGGGTCGAATTTCTGCGCGGCCTGCTGTTCAGTGCCGACCACTTGCTGCTCGGTCTGCATGGTGCTGGTCCGCGGTCCGCCACGGTCGTTCGGGGCCACCACCGGGTTCACTTCCACCAGTGAGTTGTTTTCACCGTCCACGTCCATGTCGAGGCGGAAGTTGTAGATGTGCTGGTGCGTGGTGCCGACGATGTTGTGGTCCAGCAGCGTGCCGTAGCGCGTGTCTTCCTTGGCCGTGGCTTCATGCATGGTTTTCGATTTAACACCCTTGACCGCTTCGATCCCGGTGGCGCCGGCGTCGATGCCGATGGTGCCGTTCTGCTGGAAAACCCAGTCGAAGATGTAGTCGTAGTTGCCGACGGTGCTGATCCAGCGCACCACCAGTTCTCGCCGTTCGGTGCTGAGGTTGGGCTGGCCCATTTCCTGGTGTTTGTATTCCGGGCCGGCGTAACGCTCGAACACCGCCATGGCGCGGGGAATCGAGGTGGGTGCGCCGGTGTAGTCGGCAATCGTGGCGTCCAGCAGCACGGCGTTTTCCGGCGCGTCCTTGCCGCGCGCAATCGGCGAGGTCAGTGTGCCCATGCCGTAATCGCCCGAGTCGAGATAGGCCTTGAAGTACCACCCGCCATCGGGGTCGCCGTAGGGCACGATCATGCCGCCGAGCGAACCTTCGTACATGATTTTGCGTTTCTTGCCCTTGTCGTCATACGTGACCGTGGACAGGATCGGACCGACCCGGGAATCGAGGCGAACGTGGAAATCCCAGTTTTGCCAGTGAATGCTGTTGCCGGTGATGGTGTAGTTTTTTCCCTCGGGCTCGGTAATTTCCAGCGGCTTGACCGACGTGCCCTTGCGCCCGCGCCCATCATACGGCGTGGGTTTCATCGGCACCGGAATGACCGCGTCGTCTTCGATCTTGATCAGCTTCTTCTGCTCCAGGTCGACAATCGCCACCAGACCCTCGATCGGGTGCGCCCAGTAGTTACCGTCACCGGTATTCAGATAGCTGACGATTTTCAGCAACCGCTTGTCCTGCGCCAGGCCGTCCTTGCCGTCGAAGTAACCGACCGTCAACGGCGTCGCCACGACCTTTTTCACGTCGGTGATCCCGCGTTTGGCCAGCGCCTGCGCATAGTCGGGGCTCGCTTCGATGGCGGATTGCACCGTCGCGAAGTCATCCAGCAGGACCATGCCGTGGGCGCCTTCGACGGGTTTCCACGACTTGAGCGTCTTGCTGTCGAGATCGACCAGGCCCTCGATCACATGCTTGCCGTCGAGCACCACGATGTTGGCCTGACGCGGCTGGGCGACGTTCTGCCCGGTGTAGACGAAATTCCACACCTGCTCCTTCGGCGGCTCGTTGACCGAGACTTCGGTGAAACGGAAACCGGGTTTGTAGTGCTCCGATTGCCTGATGATCTCGACAGCGGTCTTGATCTCGTCCGCGCTCAGCGGGTTGAGCGGGTTGGGGCGTGTCTCGACGACAAACGTCTTGTCCAGACCGGACTGGAACACCTGATTGATAAAGTCCTTGGACATGAAGGCGATCTTGCCCTTGAACACCACCGGCACGCTCAGCTCCATCCGTTTACCGTTGAGCACCGCCACTTTGCTGCCCGGCTTGACCTTGAGATAAACGCCGTCCTTGGCAATCACGAACAGATCGGCGTAGTCGTCCCATTTGACGGTTGCGCCAAACTCTTCAAGACCCGATTGCAACGGCACCATTTCAGCGGCGCCACCGTGGGCACTGGCCTGGTTGACCCAACACGGCAGGCCGAGCGTGGCAAGGCTGATGGCCAGCGCGAGGCGGGCGAGGGGTTTTCTTTTCAGTGAGGCAAAGGAGGTGAACATGTCTGGGGTTCCTGGACAAAAGCCGATGACTGGCATTAGCACACTTTGCTACAGCCAGTGACTGGCTTCTTTTGGATGCCTGCCAGAATCCTTTGGCTCCGTGCCTAAATCAACTTTCCCGTTGATCTGCCTCGGATTGGAATCCATTGCTTCCAGTTAATAGGAAGCATTACTATTCACGCCCCATCTCCACAGCACACCGCAATGTCCCCCAAGCTGCCCCGCAGACACGGCTTTTTCGAGCATTACGAAGAGTTGGTTGGCACCTGGACCCGTCGCCTGAGAAATCGACAGCAGGCCGAGGATCTGGCCCACGACACCTTCGTGCGGTTGCTTGAGTCGGATTCGGCGGTGGTGGCGCAGCCTCGGGCGTATTTGCACCAGACTGCGCGCAATATCGCGGTGGATGGTTATCGGCGTGAGGATCGACGGGGTGCCATGGAGTCGGAGGCGATCGATCACAGTGTGTCGTCGTCCGGCGACCCGGAGCATTTCATGCAGGCGATCCAATTGGCTGATTGCATCGAACGGGCGCTGGCCGAGCTGCCGGTCAATTGTCGCAAGGTGTTTGTCTGGCAGAAGATCGAAGGCCTGACCCAGGCCGAAATCGCCGAACGCCTGGGACTGTCCAAGAACATGGTGGAAAAGTATATGATCCGCACCCTGCGGCATCTGCGCGACCGCCTCGACGGACTGCAATCATGATGTGCGTTGGCTTTTGCAGGAGCTGGCGAAGCCTGCGATCTTTTGATGTTCGGCGATTTCAACACCGCCAAAAGATCGCAGCCTTCGGCAGCTCCTGCACGAAACAAAGGCGCCGCGCCTTCTCACCCCCAGCCAAACAGGAACTTCCATAATGGATACTCGTGATTGTGCGTGCGGGCAAACAACGGTTCGCGATGAGGCGGCGCAGTGGTTTGTGCGTTTGCAGGAACCGGCCGTCGACGTCGAAGAGCGTCGACGTTTTGAGCTTTGGCTGAACGAGCACTCTCAGCACCGCGATGAATTTCAATTGCTTCAGGGCCTGTGGACCGCCGCAGACCTGGTGTCACGTGCGCGACTGCAAGCCTTGTGCGAAACCCCGCCGGTGCGCCGCAAACGTCATCCGCTGGTGCGTTATGCCGTGGCGGCCAGTGTACTGGCCGTGGCGCTCGGCCTGGGACTGTTCAGCGGCTTGAATCAACCCACGTCTTACACCGCCGAGTTTTCGACGGCCCTGGGCGAACGTCGCCAGGTGGCGTTGCCGGACGGTTCGGTGATCGATCTGAACAGCCGCAGCCGCCTTCAAGTGCGCTATGAAAAAGGCCATCGAGACATTGAGCTGATGGAAGGCGAGGCGATGTTCAGCGTCGCGCACGACAGCGATTGGCCGTTTGTGGTCGAGGCGGGCAGCGGCAAAGTCACGGTCACCGGGACCCGCTTCGATGTGCGTCGCGGCGTCAGCGACACCCGGGTCGTGGTGGAGCAAGGCACGGTCAAGGTTCAGGGGCGCGGTGCGCCCGACAACGAATTCATCAGCCTCACTGCCGGCCTCGGTACACGTGTCGACGCCCAGGGCACCGTCGCGGTGGCGTATGCCGTTAACCCGGCGGAACTGACCGCCTGGCGCAGCGGCAAACTGGTGTTCAACAACGCCAGCCTTGCCGAAGTGGCTGAGGAAGTGTCGCGCTATCGGGAGAAACCCCTCACCGTCGGCAACGACAAAGTCGGCAATCTGCGCCTGACCAGTGTGTTCAAGTCCGACAACACCGATGCGCTGCTCAAGGCCTTGCCGAACATCCTGCCGGTGGCCGTGCGCACCCTCGATGACGGCAGTCAGGAAATAATTTCACAATAAATTCAGGTTTTTTTCGAGTTCATCGTCTTCTAGCCTAACTGCAACTGGTTTGCATTAACAAACGCATACTCTTGCGATCCACAGGGCTAGGTTCGACGTGAAAAAAAACACCGCTAAAAACAACGCTGCTCGAAACAACAAACGTCCTTGGTTGCCGCTGGCCCTTGCGCTGGCGGTCAACGTTGCGCTGCCTCAGGCCTTTGCCGCCGATGCCATTCACATTCCGGCGCAACCCTTGGGTCAGGCGCTCAGTGAACTCGGCCAGCAAACCTCGTTGCAGGTTTTTTTCAGTCCTGAACTGGTCGCCGGTAAGCAAGCCCCGGCGGTGGATGGCAACCTCTCGCCGGAACAGGCCTTGCGCCAGTTGTTGCAAGGCAGCGGCCTCGAGTATCAGATCGACGAGGGGGCGGTGACCCTGACCCAGGCGTCGACTCCCGCCGCCAACGGCCCGCTGGAACTGGGCGTGACCGACATCAAAGTGGTCGGCGACTGGCTCGGCGACGCCGATGCCGCCGTGGTGCAAAACCACCCCGGCGCGCGTACGGTGATCCGTCGCGAAGCCATGGTCGAGCAGGGTGCGATGAACGTCGGTGACGTGCTCAAGCGTGTGCCCGGTGTGCAAGTGCAGGAAGCCAACGGCACCGGCGGCAGCGACATTTCCCTGAACGTCGGCGTACGGGGCCTGACGTCGCGCCTGTCGCCACGCTCCACGGTGCTGATCGACGGCGTGCCGGCAGCGTTTGCCCCTTACGGCCAGCCGCAGCTGTCCATGGCGCCGATCTCCTCGGGCAACCTTGAAAGCATCGACGTGGTTCGCGGCGCCGGTTCCGTGCGCTACGGGCCGCAAAACGTCGGCGGTGTGATCAACTTCGTGACCCGCGCCATCCCGGAAAAAGCTTCCGCCGAAATCGGCACTACCCTGGAAACCTCCCGACACGGTGGCTGGAAACACATCGATACGGCGTTTGTCGGCGGTACGGCGGACAACGGCATCGGCGTGGCGCTGTTGTACTCGGGCGTGAACGGCAACGGTTACCGTGAGCGCAACCAGGGCAACGACATCGACGACGTGATTCTCAAGACCCATTGGGCACCGACCGATGTCGACGATTTCAGCCTCAACCTGCATTACTACGACGCCAGCGCCGACATGCCCGGCGGCCTGACCCAGGCGCAATACGATGCCAATCCGTTTCAGTCCGACCGCAACAACGACAACTTCAGCGGACGTCGCAAGGACATTTCCTTCAAGTGGACGCGGCAGATCGATGACCGCACCCAGGCCGAAGTGTTGACCTACTACTCCGACAGCTTCCGTGGCAGCAACATCGCCGCCCGCGATCAGAAAACCCTTGGCTCGTTCCCGCGCACTTACTACACCCTCGGCATCGAACCGCGGGTGTCCCATGTGTTCGACGTCGGCCCGACCACCCAGGAAGTCAGCGTCGGTTATCGCTACCTCAAGGAAGCCATGCACGAAGAGGCCAGCCGTCTGGCGCTGGTCAACAACGAGCCGGTCGCGACCAAGGCCTCGGACGGCCATGTCTATCAGGACCGCACCGGCGGCACTGAAGCCAACTCGGTGTACATCGATAACAAAATCGACGTCGGCAACTGGACGATCACGCCCGGTATCCGTTTCGAACACATCAGCACCGACTGGCACGATCGCCCCGTGCTCGACACCGCCGGCAAGCGCGTGCAGGAAAAGAATCGCAGCATCGAAAGCAACGAGCCGCTGCCGGCCTTGAGCGTGATGTATCACCTCTCCGATGCCTGGAAGCTGTTCGCCAACTACGAAACCTCGTTTGGCAGCCTGCAGTATTTCCAGCTCGGCCAGGGCGGCACGGGTGACGAACCCGCCAATGGCCTGGAGCCGGAGAAGGCCAAGACCTACGAGGTCGGCACGCGTTACAACGATGACGTGTGGGGTGGCGAAGTGACGCTGTTCTACATCGACTTCGATAAAGAGTTGCAGTACATCAGCAACGACGCGGGCTGGACCAACCTCGGCGCAACCACGCACCAGGGCATCGAGGCTTCGGTTCACTACGACATGGCGGCACTGGACCCACGGCTCGACGGCCTGACCGCCAACGCCGGGATCACCTACACCCGCGCCGTTTATGAAGGCGAGATTCCCGGCTTCAAGGGCCGCGACCTGCCGTTCTATTCGCGCCAGGTTGCGACTGCCGGCCTGCGCTACGACATCGACCGCTGGACGTATAACCTCGATGCGTTTGCCCAGTCCAGACAGCGCTCGCCGGGCGTAGCGGTGAATGCCAATGGCAGCTTCACCAACAACTACATCACCGAAGGCACCGCCGACGGCCAGTACGGCGACATTCCGGGTTACGTCACCTGGAACGTGCGGGGCGGTTATGACTTTGGCGCGCAACTGTCGAACCTGAAGGTCGGTGCCGGGGTGAAAAACATTTTCGACAAGCAGTACTTCACCCGCTCCAGCGACAACAACTCGGGCATGTACGTCGGCGCGCCACGCACGTTCTTTGTGCAGGCAAGCGTCGGCTTTTAATGCACGAGCGATGATTAACCTGTGGCGAGGGAGCTTGCTCCCGCTGGACTGCGCAGCAGTCCCATTTTTCGGGGCCGCTTCGCACCCCGGCGGGAGCAAGCTCCCTCGCCACAATTAATCGCAGTGCTTTTCAGACTTTCAACACTTTCCCGCCGATAGCGATGGCCACCAGCAACAGCGCCATCAACCCGAAGGCAAAACTCAAGCTGCTGCCGTGGGCGATGAACCCGATCACCGCAGGCCCTGCCAGAATCCCCGCATAACCGAGCGTCGTAATGGCCGGCACGGCCACGCTTTCCGGCATCACCGTCTGTTTGCCCACGGCGGTGTACAGCACTGGCACGATGTTCGAACAGCCAGCCCCCAGCAGTGCATAACCCACCAGCGCCAGCTCCCAGCTCGGTGCGAATGTCGCGAGAAACAGGCCGCCAGCGGCCGTCAGCCCACCCAACACGATCACCCGTGTCGCACCAAGGCGGTGGACAATCGCGTCTCCGGTCAACCGGCCCACGGTCATGGTCAACGCAAATGCGGCGTAGCCCAAGCCTGCGTACGCCGTGTCGATCCCGCGTTCCTGCGTCAGGAATACTGCGCTCCAGTCGAGCGCCGCGCCTTCGGCGAGGAACACGATGAAGCACATTCCGCCGATGAACAGCACGATGCCGTGGGGAACGGCAAACGCCGGCCCCGAACGTTCACTGCCATACGGCAACATGTGCGGCGAGGCTTTGCACAGCGCGATCAGCAGCAGCACGACCACCACCAGCATCGCCCCCAGCGGCGAAACCCCGAAGCCGAGCAAGGCGCTGACGCCCGCCGCACCGACAATCCCGCCCAGGCTGAACAGCCCATGGAAACCCGACATCATGGTCTTGCCGCTGGCCCGTTCGACGATCACCGCTTGCAGGTTCACCGTCGAATCCACCGTGCCCAGGCCCGCGCCGAACATGAACAACGCGGCGATCAGCGCCGGAATCGACGACACCGTCGCCAGCAGCGGCAGCGCCGCACAGATCAACAGGGTGCCACCGACCGCCACCCGCCGGCAGCCGAAGCGCGTGGCCAGAATCCCAGCCATCGGCATCGCCAGAATCGAGCCCACCCCCAGGCACAACAACAGCAGGCCGAGGGTTCCTTCATCCAGCCCGGCCCGCGCCTTGGCGTAAGGCACCAGCGGCGCCCACGCGGCAATCCCGAACCCGGCGATGAAAAAAGCCACGCGCGTGGACATTTGTTCCAGGCGTCCGGGCACGAAGGTGGTCTGGGTGTTGAGGTTGGTCATATCGATCCTTGGCAAAAAACGTCGCGTCCCCAAGGGACAGTGACTCACCGGTGAGGTTCGATCAGCGTCCGGACGGTTACGCGTTCAGGCAGGGTGACATCCTTGCACAGCTTGTCTCGGTTTCGCGATATGTTGCACGCCTGCGATGGTTATACGGGAGGCGTCATGACGCCGTTCTACGATGCTCGAGGCAACATCTATGCGGTAGTGGCGCCTGACGCGGTGCGTCGCGAAGGGATCGACTTACCGGAACAGGCCGGTCTGGCGGCGCAAACCCGCGCGGCATGGGCGAAGTCGGCCATCGAGGCATTCTGCGCCTGGGCGCCGGGCACGCAACCGGCCGGCAGCAAGGACCATCGCTGCGATGGGCTACTGGTGGGGCCGTTTCAATCAGCGCCGCCGTTCGATCTGTTGATCGTCAACACCGACGGCACATTGGCTGAGCGCAGTGGCAACGGGTTGACGATTTTCTCTCAGGCGCTCAGCGACCAAGGGCTTTTTCCGGACCGCGAAGCCTGTGTGCTCAGGGTTCATCACGACAAGGCCGATACGCCTTCACCGGGTGAAACGTCGGTGAGCGCCGCTCAGGTCGAGGGCGTTCAGGGTTTCTGGCTGGACCTGGGCAAACCGGCGTTCGGGCCTGAGGCGGTCAGTGCGCACGGGGTTGAAGGGGTGACAATGAACGGTCGTGAACTCAGCCAGGTTCAACCGCTGTCGGCACTGGAGCCGGCGTGGTCCCGCAGCCAGTTCGTGCGAGTCGGCAATCCGCACTGCGTGACGCTTGTGGAGGACGCGCAGGCATTGCCGTCCAATGAGCAGATGCGCGAAGGGAGGTTGTCCGAAGGCTTGACGCAAATTGCCTACGCCATGCCGACGGGAGCAGGGCGGCCGTGCCCGGCGGGTATCAATTTGCAATGGGCGATGCGGGCGTCAGAAGGGCGAGTTGTCGCTCGAGTGTTTGAACGCGGGGAAGGCCCGACCGCGTCGTCCGGCACCAGTGCGAGCGCAGTAGCGTGTGCGGCGTGGCGGGTGGGCTGGGTGGCGGCGGGTGAGGTGAGCGTGGCGATGCCCGGTGGTACGGCGCCGATTTTGCTGGAGGAAATGGGCGGTGAATTGAGTCGGGTCAGCCTGTTCGGTACGGCGCGGTTGATGCGGTGATCTCAGGGGCGCCTTCGCGAGCAAGCCCACACACATTAGATCTCTGTCCGACACATAATTTATGTCCACTGAAAATCAAATGTGAGAGCGGGCTTGCTCGCGAAGGCGCCATTACTGTCGACGCAAAATTCAGGGTTGCTCGCCAAAAAACTCCACCACCGGCATCTGCCGCTTCATCAATACCTTCCCGCCACGAACCGAATACAGCGGCAATCCCTGACTGCGGATCACCTCGTAATCGCTGTCCGCCGATAAAATCAGCAAATTCGCCGGCCGTCCGCGCTCCAGTCCATAACGCTCACCCAACGCCATGGCCTTGGCGCTGTTGTCGGTCACCAGGTCCAGCGCGCTTTGCAGGTTGCGATACCCCAGCATGTGACAGATGTGCAGACCTGCTTCGAGCACCCGAAGGATGTTGCCGTTGCCCAGCGGATACCAGGGATCGACGATCGAGTCCTGGCCGAAACACACGTTCATCCCCGCTTCGAGCAACTCGTTCACCCGGGTCACGCCGCGGCGTTTCGGAAAGTTGTCGAAGCGTCCTTGCAGGTGAATGCTTTCGGTCGGGCAGGAAACAAAACTGATCCCCGAATGCCCGAGCAGGCGAAACAGTTTGGCGCAGTAAGCGTTGTCGTAAGAACCCATGGCCGTGGTGTGGCTGGCCGTGACCCGCGAACCCATGTCGCGGCTGCGGGCTTCCTCTGCCAGCACTTCGAGGAAGCGCGAATGCGGGTCGTCGGTTTCATCGCAATGCACATCCACCAGGCAACCTGTGCGCTCAGCCAGGTCCATGAGGAATTTCACCGAGCTCACGCCCTGGTCGCGGGTGTATTCGAAATGCGGAATCCCGCCGACCACGTCCGCGCCCATACGGATCGCTTCTTCCATCAGTTCGCGACCGTTGCGGTACGACTCGATGCCTTCCTGCGGGAACGCGACGATTTGCATGTCGACCAAGTGCCGACTTTCCTCGCGCACTTCGAGCATCGCCTTCAGCGCGGTGAGCTGCGGGTCGGTCACGTCGACGTGGGTGCGCACATGCTGGATGCCGTGGGCGGCGAGGGTCTGGATGGTTTTCTTGGCCCGGGTCTTGGTGTCCTCTTCGGTGATCGTGACCTTGCGCTCGCCCCAGCATTCGATGCCTTCGAACAGCGTGCCGCTCATGTTCCAGCGCGGTTCGCCGGCAGTCAGCGTGGCGTCGAGGTGGATGTGCGGTTCGACGAAGGGCGGCACCACCAGGTTGCCGCCGGCGTCCAGGTCATCGGGGCCCAGGGTCGGCGCTTCGGTCTGACGGGCAATGTTGCTGATCAGGCCGTTTTCCAGGTGCAATTCATGCAGGCCTTCTTGGTTGCGCAGGCGGGCGTTGATGATGTGCATCAGGTGAATCCTTTTAGAGATCTTGTAGTGGTGCGTTGGCGGCACGGGCACCGAGTACGCCAGTCAATATCACATACGTTAGCGCCGCAGCGGCAATCCCTACCAGCGGCGCGACCCATGGCGAACCGAACGCGGCAACCGTGCCGACCGCATAAGCGCTCAGACCCGGCCAGTTGAATGCCGGTAGCCGAGCATCGGCCAGTCGAGGATATTGACCACGGTAGCGAAAGAAAAAGTCCGCCATGATCACGCCACCGATCGGCGGAATCACGGTGCCCAGCAGAATCAGGTACGGCACCAACAGATCGTACATGCCCAGCAATGCCAGCAGTGTGCCGATCACCGCGCCGGACAGGGTCACGGTCTTGCGACGGCGGGTGCGCAGCAGGTTGCAGCCGGCGACGGCGAAGTTGTAGATGGTGTTGTCCTGGGTGCTCCAGATGTTGAGCAGCAACATTGCCATCGCAGCCATGGCGAAGCCTTGCAACAGCAACACTTCGACGACATCGGGTTGCTGATAAACGATGGCCCCGTAGGCGCCGATCAGCACCATCAGTCCGTTGCCGATGAAGAAACCGATCAGGCTCGCCAGCACCGCGACCCGCGCCGAGCGGGAAAAACGCGTCCAGTTGGTGGCTTGCGTGGCGCCGCTGACGAAGGTGCCAAACACCAGGGTGATCGCGGTGGACCAGTCCAGCGTGCCGGTCGGGACGACGGCCAGCAAACCATCGAGTCCGCCGACTTTCACCGTCGCGACCCACATCGACAGCATCAGCAGCAACATCATGGCCGGCACTGCGATGTATGAAAGGATTTCCAGTCCGCGATAACCGACATAGGCCGTGGCGCAAAACGCCAGACCGAACAGCACCATCAGACCCAGCACGGTGCCTTCGCTCAACTCGAAATACTTGCCCAGCACCACGGCCGCCGTGGCGGTGCCCCAGGCGTACCAGCCGATCTGGGTGAAACCGAGGATCAGGTCGCTGAGTTTGCTGCCCACTTCCCCGAAGCAGAAACGCCCCATCAGCACTGAGTTGAGCCCGCTCTTGAAGGCGATGTAGCCCAGCGCTGCGGCGTAGATCCCCAGCAGCAGATTGCCGACGATGATCACCGCCATCATTTCGCCGAAACTGAACGCCACACCGAGCTTGCCGCCGGCAAACATGGTGGCCGTGAAGAAGGTGAAACCCAGCAGCACCATGGCCGTGGAGGCCAGGCCTTTGCGGGCGTGCATCGGCACTTCGCTGAGGGGGTAGTCGTTACCGGGATCATTTTGCGTCATGGGGCGTTCCTTGCTGAGTGGGTGACGCGGAGGGGTTGCAGTGGTCGTGCCAAGCGGGTGGATGCCGTTATGTATAGACGAGCGGAGAGGATTGGGGCGGGGGAAGGGCACGAAACCGGTGCAGCTGAATGAACACAGGAACCATGTAGGAGCGAGCTTGCTCCCACAGGGGGATATTCGTTTTTTCAGAAAGAGGGCAAGAACCGCAACAACGCCGCGACGATGGCTTCAGGCGCGTCCTCCTGAACCAGATGCCCGGCATTGGGGATCGGGTGAAACTGCGCCCCCGGAATCATCTGCTGCAACGCCTGCCCCCGCTCGATGGGAATCCACTGGTCATCTTCACCCCAGAGAATCTGCACCGGGCAGCGAATCGTCGGGTACAGTCCCTCAACTTCGCGGGTATAGCGCTCATCCATTTGCGCGATCTGCCGGTAAAACCCCGCTTGTCCCGGATCGCCCAGCCACGGCTGGACGTAATGGGCGAGTTCCTCGTCGGGGATTTCCCGCTTGATCGCCCCACGAATGTAGGCCGGCACGATCGCCCGCTGAATGTAATCAGGCAGTCCGCTGAACGCCGCCTCATGCTGGCGCACATGCTGCACAAACGGCGAACCCCAGGGCGACAGCGCCACCGGGTCGATCAGCGTCAGGCTGCGGTAATTCTTGCCGTTCAGCAGATGCGCGCGCAGCACCGTGGCGCCGCCGAAATCGTGGGCCACCACATCCGGGCAGTCCAGGCCCCAGTGCTCCAGCAGTTGCGCCAATAGCTCGTTCTGTACACCAAGGGACACATCACCCTCGACCTTCTCGGACAGGCCATAACCCAACAGGTCGAAGTAATGCACCCGGTGTGACGTGATGAAGTGCGGCGCAATCCGGTGCCACACATACGAAGAGAAGGGTGTGCCATGCACAAACACCAGCGGCGGGCCGTCCCCCCGAACGGCGTAGCGAACGGAGTGCCCGTTGAAGCGGTAGGTCTGAGCGAGCGGCCAGTCAGTCATGGGTGCGTCCTCTTGGCGGGTACCAGCCAAAAAGCATAGGCATAAAAAAACAGCCAGTCCCGGCAGTTTTTTTGATCTGTCGGATCAGCGGGATGAATACCTGTGATTTGTGACAGTAGACGGCTTTTGGGCGCAGATGCTATCCAGAGTCCATGGACAATTTCAGCCTGCATCACGGAACACCGAAGCTGGCGGTCATCGACCCGCGCAGCCTCGCTGTGCGCGGCGTGACGTACTGGCGTGGGGAGAGCGGGCAAACGCCGCAGGCGCGGGTGACGCGGCAGGGGTTCGATGCGGCGGGGCGTGGAGTTGAGCAGTGGGATGCGCGGTTGTCCGCACCGGCATTGAGGCATTGTTTCAGCCTGACCGGCAGGGTGGTGGCGACTGACAGTGTCGATGCCGGTTGGCGGGTGGCTTTGTTTGGGCAGGCCGCTCAGGTGTTGAGCGGGTGGGACGGTCGGGGTACTCGGCAAGAGACTGAGTACGACACGTTGCTGCGTCCTCTTGTCGTGATGGAGCAGGCACGGGTTGTGGAGCGCTTCGAGTACGGAACCTGTGGTCCCGAAGCGAATCCGGGAAACCAATGCGGCCGGTTGATCCGCCATGATGACCCGGCCGGTACACGGCATATGCCGGAGTACGATTTGCTGGGGCTGGCGCTGAATGAAATCAGCCACTTTCTGGCCGCTCTCGATCCACCGGACTGGCCGCAGGAGAGCTCCGTACGCGATGGGTTGCTTGAACCCGCCCCCGGCTTCGAAAGCCGCTGGACCTACAATCCGCTCGGCGATCTGCTGAACCTCACCGACGCCAAAGCCCATCGTCGCCACTTCACCTACACCGTGGCCGGCCAGGTCAAGGACGGCTGGTTGCAACCGGCGAACACCGCCTCGCCCGGACAATGCCTGGTGCACGACATCCGTTATAACCCTGGTGGCAAAGTCGAGCGGGAAACCGCTGGCAATGGCGTGGTCACCGAGGCGCAGTACGCGCTCGATGATGGCCGTCTGCTGCGCTTGTGCGCCGGGTTGCCGAACGCCGCTCCAGTGCAAGACCTTCGCTACACCGTCGACCCGGGTGGCAACATTGTCCAGATAGACGATCACGCACTGCCAATCCGTTACTACAAAAACCAGCGTATCGACGCTCAATGCACCTACGGCTACGACACCCTGGGACAGCTAACCCACGCTACGGGTTGGGAAGCCGAAAAGTCATCCTTTTATCCCTTCGCGCCGTACCACCCCTCGACCAACCCTGATGCCGTGGTCAACTACCGCGAAGAATACGACTACGACGCGACGGGCAACATGATCGAACTGCGGCATCTCGGTGCTCAACCGTTTACCCGCCTATGGGCCGTGGCCACGAACAGCAACCGCAGCCTGCTTGAGGGCGATCAGCCACCGGATTTCGTCAGTCATTTCGACGCCAACGGCAACCTGCAGTTTTTGCAGCGTGGCCAAACCCTGGCCTGGGACCTGCGCAACCAGTTGTCCCGCGTATCGCCAGTGGTGCGCGAAGGCGAAGACGATGACACTGAAATTTATGTGTACGGCGGCGGGGGCAAACGCCTGCGCAAGGTCCGCACCGCACTGGCCGCCGCTCGCACCGTGATTGCCGAAGTGCGTTACCTGCCGGGGCTTGAAATCCATCATCGCCCCGGCGGCAAGCAGCATGAAGTGCTCGATCTGGCGGCCGGACGCAATCGGGTGAACTGGTTGCACGGCGCCGATGTGCCGGAGCATTCGTTGCGCTACCACCTGACCGACCACCTCGGTTCCGGCACGCTGGAACTCGATGAACAGGCCAAGGTGCAGAGCCGCGAAGAGTTCTACCCGTTTGGTGGTACAGCTTGGGAGGATCACAGCGATCAGAGCGGCGCATACAAAACCATTCGTTATTCAGGCAAGGAACGCGATGCGACCGGGTTGTATTACTACGGTTATCGGTACTTTGCGCCGTGGTTATGCCGCTGGATCAACCCGGATCCGGCGGGGGCGGTGGATGGGTTGAATGTGTATTGTTTTGTGGGGAATTCGCCAGTGGGGCATGTGGATGTGGATGGGCTGATAGGAAGTCCCGCAGGGTCATTGTTCGACGAGGACTCCCAAGCTTCGTTATCGTCAACGGTTGAGGCAATGGCCAGATCGAGCACCTTGACTCGCATCGACATCAACGAAGGAGATTTCGACTCTCAGGCTTCGGCGTGGAGTTTAAGTGATGTACTCGCGATTCCAAGACCTGAGCAGGAAGCCCTTATGCTTGAAAAGTGGAGTACGTTAACGCAGCCCTCCAGTTCTCCTGTTGCCGGTCCGTCGTCGACAAATTCGCTAGTGGAAGACAAGCGATACCCATGTCCTATATGTGAAAAAACATTCTCGCAGCGGAGCAATCGTTCCAAGCATATGCGAACACACACTGGAGATAAGCCATTTAAGTGTGAATGGGTTAATTGCGTTAAAGCATTTTCACAACGACAGGATCTCGATGCTCATATGCGATCGCATACAGGAGAAAAAAAATACGGCTGCCTTAGAGAAAATTGTAATGCCGCGTATGGGACCTCGGGTCACCTTGCAAGGCACATGCGAATGGTTCATTCCACCAAAGTTCAAAGGTTTCCGTGTCCCATGCTCGATTGCGAAATGGTCTTTGAGTCGGGATCCGAGCGTGATCAACATGTCACTACCCACCCAAAAATAAAGAGCAGTTGCCCATATCTTGAATGTGCTAGCCGGATTAACACGAAGGCGTCGTTACGGAGTCATTTAAGAAGAAAGCATGGAGGTAAGCTGCCGGAGTGACGAGCTCTGTGATTCTGTCGAACAAAAGGGATAAAAAACCACCGATGATGGTGGTTTTGTATTGGCCTAATTATTCCCCGCGATAAATACACCCACTCGTACAAGTCTCATGAATCCGAATCGCACTTAGCTCCGGCAACAACGGCTTCAACTCACCCCAGATCCACTTCGCCAGCACTTCACTGGTCGGATTCTCCAACCCCGGAATGTCATTCAAATAGTTGTGATCCAACCGCTCATACAGCGGCTTGAAGATCGCCTTGATCTCCGAGAAGTCACGAATCCAGCCGGTATGCGGATCAAGGTCGCCACTCAGATGAATCGCCACTTTGAACGAGTGACCGTGCAGGCGGCCGCACTTGTGGCCTTCCGGGACGTGGGGCAGGCGGTGGGCGGATTCGAAGGTAAATTCTTTGAAGATTTCCACAGTGGTTTCAGCTCTGTCAGGTGGCGATCGCCGCGGCGATGTGGGCAGGCGGCGAGTTTAACAGTTTGTCCTGACTAAAGGGTCAGCAAGCGTTCGCCAAGTCGACCGTTGGCGGCCAGTTCGAGAAACTCATCGCCCAGCCTGCGACTCTCATCCATCGTCGCACGCCAGTATTTCTGCCGGCTCGGCGCATCGCCCATGAAGCGCTTGAAGTCGTTACGGTCCGGCAGTTTGCCGTAGGGCAGGCGCGCCAGGTATTCCTTCGACGGTGCCAGCAACAGGACATCCTGCAAGCGCGTGGTGCAGGCGCGGCGCCACGGCAGGGTTTTGTCGAACCAGCCGGGGATCACCCGGTCGGTGAAGTGCGGGTACAGCACGATGTCGTTGCCGCTGTAGGGCAAGTCGAGGTGATAGTCCAGCAGACCGCCATCGCGGAAGGTTCCGGCGCCAGCGCCGGGCAGGTCACGCACGCCTTCCATCACCATCGGGATCGAACCCGAGGCGAGCAGGGCCTGACGCAGGTTGCCGACATTCAGCGCGACGAAGCGTGACGGGAAGTCATTCAGCGCATCGACCGGTGGCGCCAGGCGCGGGTCGTGGAGGATCAGCCGCTCGAAATGCCGCGATAGCCGTGCGCGACTGCGCAGGTTGTCGGCGATTACCGACGACAGGCCCAGCCCGAGGCGACCGCGATGATCATCCGCGAGCAGGCCGTGGCTTTTGACCACCATGATGTTCAGTCGGTAATGGGCGTTGTCCAGAATCGAGGCGTCATGGCCGTCGAGCAGGTCATCGAGCATGCGCTGCGAGCTCTGGCTGATCTGCGCCATGGTCACGCCCTTGGCGAAATTCTGCTCGGTGTAGAGATGACCGAGACGGCGGATGCCTTCGGCGGCATCGGGCAGGCAGGCGCTGGCGAAGCGCCAGGAGCCGACCGATGCGCCGATCAGCGACCGTTCGCGTGGCGCGGCGGGCAGCCATTCGCCGAACAGCGCCAGGTCCAGGCCTTGAATTCCCAACGCCTTGGGCCCGCCAGCAGCGCCCGGCAATGTGCCGACATCGGCGGCGTTCAAACCGTGTTCACGGATGCGCGCGAAGGCGCGGGGACCGGCCTTGAGGGTCAGGGAAGGGAACTTGATGTGGATGGCGGTCATACCGGTCTCGATGTCTGGCAAGCGGGGGATTATAAGCGTGTCGCAATCAATCAATGTAGGCGCTGCCGAAGGCTGCGATCTGTTGATCTTGCTTGTTGGCGCCTATGAAGCCGCCAAAAATCAAAAGATCGCAGCCTTCGGCAGGAGGGGGGCGTCAGTGATATCGTGCTGCAATCATCGATGATGGCAATTCAGTTTCAATTAAGTTCGAATCGCTAAGGTGACTGCCGTACGCAACACATAAAAAATACGGAGACACCCCATGAAAACGCTGACTGCCCTGATCACCGCCTCCCTCATTGCCATCACCGCCAGCCTCGCCCATGCCCGTGATTTGGGCCCCGACGAAGCTCTGCGGCTGCGCGACGCTGGTACCATTGTGTCTTTCGAGAAGCTCAACGCCACGGCACTGGCCAAACACCCTGGCTCGACAATTACCGAAACCGAGCTGGAAGAAGAGTACGGCAAGTACATCTATCAGGTGGAGCTGCGCGACCCACAAGGCATTGAATGGGACCTGGAATTGGACGCTGTCAGCGGGCAGGTTCTCAAGGATCATCAGGATACGTAATGAAGGTGTGTTCATTTTCACGCATGGCGCTGGTGCTCCTGGCGTTTTGCTCGGTGGTCATGGCCCGCGACCTGGATCAGGACGAAGCCCTGCGCCTGCGTCAGCAGGGCGTGATCATGCCGCTCGAACAGTTGTTGAAGCAGGCAATGGACCGCTATCCCGGGTCGAAACTGCTGGAAGCCGAGCTCGAAGAGAAACACGACGTCTACATTTATGAAGTCGAGTTGCTGACCACCGAAGGCGTGGTCCGTGAGCTGGACGTCGACGCCATCACAGGCCAGTTACTGAAAGACAAGGAAGATTGACCGATGCGATTGCTGCTGGTGGAAGACCATGTGCCCCTGGCCGACGAACTGATCGCCGGCCTCAACCGTCAGGGTTACGCCGTGGACTGGCTGGCCGACGGCCGTGACGCGGTGTATCAGGGCAGCAGCGAACCCTATGACCTGATTATCCTCGACCTGGGTTTGCCGGGTTTGCCGGGGCTCGACGTGCTGGCGCAGTGGCGCAAGGGCGGGCTCGCCACGCCGGTGCTGATCCTGACGGCGCGCGGCTCCTGGGCCGAACGGATCGAAGGCCTCAAGGCCGGTGCCGATGATTACTTGACCAAACCTTTCCATCCTGAAGAACTGCACCTGCGCATCCAGGCGCTGTTGCGCCGCTCCCATGGCAAGGTCAATCAACCGACGCTGCAATCGGCGGGCTTGCACCTGGACGAGGGGCGCCAATGCGTGACCCGCGATGGCGCCGACATCCAGCTCACCGCCGCGGAATTCCGCCTGCTGCGTTATTTCATGTTGCACCCCGAGCAGATCCTCTCCAAAAGCCACCTCGCCGAACACCTCTACGACGGCGAAACCGAGCGCGACTCCAACGTGCTGGAAGTCCACGTCAATCACCTGCGGCGCAAGCTTGGGCGCAGCGTGATCGAAACCCGTCGCGGCCAGGGTTATCTGTTTGGCGGTCAAGCGCAGTGAGGTCGATCCAGCGCCGCTTGAGCCTGGGACTGATCAGCGTGATGGTGGTCGTCGGCCTGGTGCTGGCGCAAACCAGTCTGTGGCTGTTCGAAGTGGGTTTGCAGCGTTACCTCGAGGCGGGGCTGCGCAACGACAGCGAAGACTTGCTGGTGGCGCTGGTGCGCGGACCACAGGGCTTGCAACTGGATGAGCGGCACCTGTCACCGGCCTATCAGCGCCCGTTTTCCGGGCATTACTTTCGCATCGATTTTGCCGACAGCCATTGGCGCTCGCGTTCGTTGTGGGATCAGGAATTGCCGCGTCTCGACCATCCCGGCCTGCACAGCAACCTGCAACTGGGGCCGGAAGGCCAGCAATTGCTGGTTTTGCGTTCGGACTATCGCCGTTTGGGCCAGTCAATTTCCATCAGTGTCGCCCAGGACTACACCCCGGTGCGCGACAGCTTCAAGCGCATGCAGCAAGTGGGGCTGGGCCTGGGGTTGGCGGGGCTGTTGCTGATTCTGCTGTTGCAGCGGATCACCGTGCGCCGCGCCTTGCGCCCACTGGAAAGGGCTCGCGAGCAAATTGCCCAGTTGCAGCAGGGGCAGCGTTCGCAACTGGATGATCAGGTGCCGGTGGAGCTTGAACCGCTGGTGGCGCAGATCAACCATTTGCTCGCCCACACCGAAGACAGCCTCAAGCGTTCGCGCAATGCGCTGGGCAATCTCGGGCATGCCTTGAAAACCCCGCTGGCGGTGTTGTTGAGCCTGGCGTCCAGCGAAAAACTCGACGCCCATCCCGAGCTGCGCAAGATCCTCAAGGCACAACTGGAACAGGTTCAGCAGCGACTCAACCGCGAACTCAATCGTGCCCGGCTGTCCGGCGATGCGCTGCCGGGAGCGCTGTTTGATTGCGATGCGGAACTGCCGGGATTGCTCGCCACGTTGAACCTGATCCACGGCGAACACCTCGACCTGAGCTATCGCGCACCGGCCGGTTTGCAGTTGCCATGGGATCGCGAAGACCTGCTGGAACTGCTGGGCAACCTGCTCGACAACGCCTGCAAATGGGCGGATGCCGAGGTGCGGTTGAGCGTGGTCGAGACGGCTGAAGGATTTCAGTTGAGTGTGGAAGATGATGGGCCGGGGATTCCCGAGGACCAGCGCGATCAGGTGTTCAGCCGGGGGACGCGGCTGGATGAACAAACGGATGGGCATGGGTTGGGGCTGGGAATTGTGCGCGACATCGTCGATACGTGGGGCGGGGGGCTGAGGCTGGAGGAGAGCGAGTGGGGTGGGTTGAGCGTTGTCATCGAACTCCCCAAGCGCTGACAGCGATCCGAAGCCAACCGATAACCCTGTGGGCGCAGGCTTGTGTGGCGAGGGGATTTATCCCCGTTGGGTGGCGCAGCCGCCCCAAACACTTGGGCCTGCTTCGCAGTCCAACGGGGATAACTCCCCTGGCCACAAGTCGCTCCCATTGGATTGGCGTTAAACCCGGAACTGATCCATCAGACTCTGCTGCTGATTCGCCAGGCTATTCAACGACTGGCTCACCCGCGCCGACTCATTCGCCTGCCCCGACAACGACTCGGTCACGTCCCGAATCGTCGCCACGTTGTTGTTGATCTCTTCCGCCACCGCGCTTTGCTCCTCCGCCGCGCTGGCGATCTGCAGGTTCATGTCGCTGATCACCGTGACTGCGTCGCCAATCTGCCGCAACGCCGTGACCGCCTGGCTGACCTGCTCGACACTGCCCTGGGCCTGACGATGGCTGTTGTTCATCGACCCCACCACATCCTGGGTGCCGCTTTGCAATTGCTCGATCACCAGACGGGTTTCTTCGACAGACTCCTGGGTGCGTCGCGCCAGGTTGCGCACTTCGTCGGCCACCACGGCAAAACCACGACCGGCTTCACCGGCACGGGCGGCTTCGATGGCGGCGTTGAGGGCCAGCAGGTTGGTCTGCTCGGCGATGGCACGAATCACTTCCAGCACTGAACCGATCTTCTCGCTGTTCGCCGCCAGGCCTTCGACCTGCACCATGGCCGCGCTCATGTCGGCGGCGAGGTTGTCGATGCTGCTGGTGGTCTGGTCGATCACCGTCAATCCGCGGCGAGTCGCCTGGTCCGCGTCCTTTGCAGCCTGTGCCGCTTGCGCAGCGCTGCGGGCGACGTCCTGGGCGGTGGCGCTCATTTCGTGGGAGGCGGTGGCCACCTGATCGACCTGGCGGTATTGCTGCTCCATGCCGGCACTGGTTTGCGTGGCGATGGCGGAAGACTGATCCGCCGTGCTGCGCGCGTCCTGCACCGAGCGTTTCACTTCGGCGATGATCGGTTGCAGCTTGTCGAGGAAACGGTTGAACCAGCCAGCCAGTTGGCCCAATTCATCCTTTTTGTCGTAAGCCAGACGCCGGGTCAGGTCGCCTTCACCGCTGGCGATGTCTTCGAGCATGTGCGCGACGCCAAGGATCGGCCTGGTCACGCTGCGCGCCATCAACCACACCAGCAACAGGCCGATCAACGCCGCCAGCACACCGAGGCCGAGTTCGACCAGCGTGCCGGCGGTATTGCTGTCGTCGAGTTGTTTCTTCAGCGCCTCGGCCGGGCCGATCAGGACTTTTTCCGGCACGTCGAGCAACACGCCCCACGACTTGCCACCGGGGATCGGCTGGAACGGCGAGAGCACTTTCAACTGCTGGTCGCTGTGCAGGCTGGTGGTTTTGCTGCTGTTGGCGAGCAGGCGGATCAGCTCGGCGCCGTTGGTTTTATCCACGGCATCCAGGCGCTGGCTGAGTTTGCTGGCGTCCGGGCTGTAGCCGGCGAGCAAACCGGCCGGGCTGATGATGCTGACGTGGGTCTGGCCGTCATAGAGCTTTTTGCTCGCGCCCTGACTGACCGCTTGCAGGCTGTTGAGGTTGATGTCCACCGACAGCGAAGCGATGACTTTACCGTTGAGCATCAGCGGGAACACGATGCTGGTCATCAGCACGTTCTGGCCGTCGATCACGTAGAAGTAGGGTTCGATCACGCAAGGTTTGAGCGAGGTGCGTGGGCAGGTGAACCAGGCGTTGGCGGGCTCGCCGCTGGGGCCGGTGCGGGTGTCGGCCATGTCCGTTTCGGGCAGCGCCATCGACGTCACCTTGCCGGGTGTCGATTGCGACCAGTACAGCGCGAAACGACCCTTGTCGTTACTGCCCAGTTCCGACTGGCCGGCGAACAGTTCGTCCTTGCCGTCCAGCGCATTGGGCTCGAACACGAGGGACAGGCCGAGCAATTCTGGATTGGCTTGCAGCGCGGACTTGACCTGGCGGGTCAGGTCTTCGCGCAGGTCGAAGGCATCGAGAAAGCGCTTTTCGGCCTGATCACGCAGGAACAACACCTGACGTGAAAAGCCGTGGCCATATTGATAGGCGTCCATGAACTGCTGGCGAATCCCCAGCGCCTGGTTTTCGCCCTGGGACTCGATCCGGGCCTGGGCAGCTTCGGTGAGCATCTCCATGCTCGAGGCTTTCACCAGCTCGGAGCTGTGCTCCATGCGGTACAGCGAAAGACCTACCAGCAAGGTCACGATACCCGCCAGGCAAAGCCCGGCCAGCAGGGTGATTTTCCATTGAATGGAAAGTTGTCTGAGCGACATGGAGACGTCCTTATTCGATAAATATCTGAGACTTTGCACTGTAACGGCCGCGAATCCGCTTTCTTTATTCGGTGTGCGGAGCTTTTGTGGCAAGAGGTTTATCTCTGGAGAAGGGATATATATCTGTGGTGAGGAGTGGGACGTGTGGCGAGGGGATTTATCCCCGTTGGGTCGCGAAGCGGCCCCTGCAATTATCCAGACGAATCGATTGTGGCTGCTGCGCAGCCAAACGGGGATAAATCCCCTCGCCACAGGGGTATCACTGGCCGTTACATGTTCGTTGGCACCACTCGCTTTGACACCGGCCCCACTCTGCGGCACAGTGCGCGCCGTCTAATAAAACCCATTCCTTGTCCCGCTGGCGTCTCTTCGCAGACTGCCGGCCGGGTCCATTTCGCTTGCCTTGAGGTAACGATGATTAATGCTGTAATTGCCGCGGTCGGCGTCATGCTGGTGCTCAGCCTGTCCCGCGTGCACGTTGTGATCGCGCTGATTATCGGCGCGCTGGTGGGCGGCCTGACCGGTGGCCTGGGCATCGACGCCACCCTGAAAGCGTTCAACAGCGGCCTCGGCGGCGGGGCCACGGTGGCCTTGTCCTATGCCTTGCTCGGCGCCTTCGCGGTGGCGATTGCCAAGTCCGGCCTCGCCCATGCGCTGGCGGACAAGGCCCTGGCCATGGTCGATCGCCAGCACGCCAACGGTGGTGGCTCGGTCAAGTGGCTGTTGATCGGTTTGCTCTGGGTGGTGGCCATCGCTTCACAGAATATTCTGCCGATACATATCGCGTTTATTCCGTTGCTGGTGCCGCCGCTGTTGTATGTGCTGACCAAGCTTCAACTGGATCGCCGCTTGATCGCCTGTGTCATGACCTTCGGCCTGATCACGCCGTACATGTTCCTGCCGGTGGGTTTCGGCAACATCTTCCTCAATGAAATCCTCCTGGCCAACGTGGCCCGCAGCGGCGTGGACATCAGCGGCATCAACGTTACCCATGCCATGGGCATTCCGGCGCTGGGCATGGTCGTGGGGCTGGCGGCAGCGTTCATCAGCTACCGCAAGAAACGCGTCTACAACCTGGAAAAGATCGAGCAGGTCGAACAGGTTGCGGTCCAGTACAACCCGTTGAGCCTGATGGTCGCGGGTGTGGCCATCGCGGCGGCGTTCATCATTCAGCTACTGCTGGATTCGATGATTATCGGTGCGCTGGCGGGTTTCCTGATCTTCTCGGTGTCGGGCATCGTCAAGTGGCGCGACACCGACGACCTGTTCACCGAAGGCATGAAGATGATGGCGATGATCGGCTTCATCATGATCGCCGCCTCGGGGTTTGCCGAAGTGATGAAAGCCACCGGCCAGGTGCAGACGCTGGTTGAAACGTCGGCGTCGTGGATCGGCCACAGCAAGGGCATCGGCGCGCTGTTGATGTTGCTGGTCGGCTTGCTGGTGACCATGGGCATCGGCTCATCGTTTTCCACCGTGCCGATTCTGGCGGCGATTTTCGTGCCGCTGTGTGTGCAACTGGGTTTCAGCCCGATCGCCATCGTGTGCATCGTTGGCACCGCCGGCGCGTTGGGCGATGCCGGTTCGCCGGCTTCGGACTCGACACTGGGCCCGACCTCCGGCCTGAACATCGACGGCCAGCATCACCACATCTGGGACACCGTGGTGCCGACCTTCCTGCATTACAACCTGCCGCTGCTGGCGTTCGGTTGGGTGGCGGCGATGGTGCTCTGATTCAGGATCAAAAGATCGCAGCCTTCGGCAGCCCTACAAAGGAATGGCACACACCCTGTAGGAGCTGCCGAAGGCTGCGATCTTTTTTGAGCATTCAACTTTTGATCCGGCGTGCCGTTAAAGCCTTTAACCACGCCAACAAAAATCAAAAAGAGTGAACCGTCATGCGCATGAGCCTGAAGGCTAAAGTACTGTCCCTTGCCGTACTCCCGGTGTTGCTCTTTGCGCTGGTCATCAGTTTGACCACGTTGTTCGTGCTGCAGGAGCAGGCCCGCAAGGAAGTCGAGGAGACGCGCCAACGCCTGCTCAGCGATGCCAAGGCCACCCTGCAAAGTTACGTGGCCGTGGCGATGACTACGATCAAACCGCTCTACGACGCCGCAGCCCCGGGTGACGACGCGGCGCGGGCCCAGGTGATCAAATTGCTGTCGAGCGTCAGCTACGGCAAGGAAGGTTACTTCTTCGGCTACGACTCCAACACCGTGCGCCTGTTCAAGGCCAACAGCCCCGAAGGCGTGGGCCAAAGCTTCAAGGACAACCGTGATCCGAACGGCGTCTACGTCAACCGCGACCTGGTGAAAGTCGCCAAGGACGGTACGCATTACCTGCAATACAGCTCGCCATTGCCCGGCAATACCAAGGTGCTGGTGCCGAAACTCGGCTACACCGAATACCTGCCGAAGTGGGACATGGCCGTCGGCACCTCGGTCAACCTCGACGGCATCGAAGCGCAGGTGGCGGTGGTCGAGGCCAAGGTTCAGGAGCGCATGGAAGGCGTGTTGCTGAGCATCATCGGCATCGCCGTAGTGGTGCTGTTGGTGATCGCCGCCGCCGGCATGCTGCTGGCCAACACCATCCTGCGTCCGCTGAACCTGATGAAAGCCAACCTCGATGACATCGCGGCAGGCGAGGGCGACCTGACCCGGCGCCTGACCATCACCAGCCAGGACGAACTCGGCCAGCTCGCCGGTTCGTTCAACCGTTTTGTCGACAAGATCCACGGCCTGGTGCGCCAGATCACTGAAATGACCTCGCAACTGACCGGGCTGGTGAATCAGGTGTCCGATCAGGCTCAGCGCTCGGATCAGGCGATGGAGCGTCAGCGTCACGAGACCGATCAGGTCGCCACGGCGATCAACGAAATGTCGGCCGCCGCGCAGGAAGTTGCCAAAAGTGCTCAGAACGCCGCCGTCGCCGCGCAACAGACCGACGAAGAAGGCCAGACCGCCAAGCGTGTGGTGGCGGGCAGCATCGTCAAGATTCATGCACTGGTCGACGATATTCGCAGCAGCGGCGTGTCCCTCGACAGCCTGCAAAAGGACGTGTCGTCGATTGTCAGTGTGCTTGGGGTGATCCGTTCGATTGCCGAACAGACCAACCTGTTGGCGCTCAACGCTGCGATCGAAGCGGCCCGTGCCGGTGAGGCCGGTCGCGGTTTTGCGGTGGTGGCCGACGAAGTCCGCGCGCTGGCCAGCCGCACGCAAATCAGCACCCAGGAAATCCAGGGCATGATCGATCGCCTGCAGGCGGGTACTCAATCGGCGGTGGAAGCGATGCGCCGTTCCAGCGAGGCTGGCGACGGTACGTCCGCACAGGCGAACGAAGCGGGCGCGTCCCTCGACACCATGGCCCAACTGATCGGCACCATCAACTCGATGAACGCACAGATCGCCAGCGCCGCCGAAGAGCAGACCGCCGTGGCCGAAGAGATCAACCGCAGCGTGCATCAGATCGCGGTGGCTGTGGACAACGTGGCTGACGAAACCCAGCTCGGCGCCCAGACCTCCCGCAGCCTCGCGGATCTGGGTCAGCGCCTGGGCAGTCTGGTCGGACAGTTCCGTATCTGATTTGATGATGCTCTTGTGGCGAGCGAGCGAGCGAGCTTGCTCGCGCCGGGCTGCGCAGAGGCCCTGAAAATTTGTGAGCGCTGCGCACTCAAGCGGGAGCAAGCTCCCTCGCCACACTCGCGTGTTCGACTCAGGTTCTAGGGCCTGTCCCAATACGGCACCGGCCCAAAGCATTCGACAAAGAAATCAATCACCGTGCGCACCTTCACGGATAACCGTCGGCTGCCGGGCCAGAGCACGGCGATCTGCTGCGGCTCAAGGCTGTTGGACACCTGATAGTCCCCCAGCACCGGCACCAGCGTGCCGTTGCGCACGGCCTCACCAATCAGCCATGACGGAAACATCACCAGCCCCAGGCCCTGTTCGGCAGCCTGGGTGAGTGTGTCGGCGTGGTTGCCGGTGAGCGGTCCCTTCACCGAATAGGGCGTCCAGTCCTGCCGACCCTGGCGGAAAAACCAGCGCTGCTGGCCGGTTACACCTTTGTAGGCCAGGCATTGATGCGCCGCCAGGTCCTGGGGATGTTGCGGGATGCCATGGCGCTCAAGGTAGGCCGGGCTTGCCGCGACCTGAAAGCGGTGGGGCGCCAGAATGCGCGCCTGCATGCTCGAATCGTGCAGCGGGCCGATGCGGAACAACAGGTCGGCGCCTTCCTGCAACGGGTCGATGTAGCTGTCGGTCTGTTGGATGTCCAGTTGCAGTTTCGGATAGCGCTCGCACAACTGCCCGAGCCACGGTGTCAGGTGCCGTTGCCCGAACACCACGGGGGCATTGATCCGCACCAACCCGCTGGGCTCGCTTTGCTGTTCCTGCAGGGCTTGTTCGGCTTCTTCCAGTTGCACCAGCACCAGCCGCGCATGGTGGCCGAGCATTCGTCCTGCTTCGGTGGGCGAGACGGCGCGGGTGTGACGGTAGAGCAATTGCTGGCTCAGGGCTTGTTCCATCAACTGGATCTGTCGGGAAATCGAGGAGGGCGCCAGGCCTTCTCGGCGGGCTACCTCGGAAAAGCTGCCGTGATCGAGCACCGCGACAAATAGCCGAAGCGCCTTGAATCCCAATTCGTTGAGGCCGTGCATGGCGGTTCCTGCTGTGCGAGTTTCGCAAAAGTGTTGTCAGTATGATCCCGTTTATCGCAAAGCAGCACCCGCCGATAATGCGCGCCTGTTCCACTGACTACTCAAAACCCATGTGGAAGCGAGCCTGCTCGCGATAGCGGCCAGACATCCAACATCACGGTGACTGACAAATCGCTATCGCGAGCTGGCTCGCTCCCACAAGGGAAGGTGTTTTTTCTGATAAATGGCAGGTGTTCATTCATGCAATCTTCTTCAATCGACGTGGGCGTTGCCACAACGCCAACCACCAAACCAGGGTTACGGCTCTTGTTGTTGCCCCTGGTCATCCTCGCCGGCATGGGCCTTTCCGTAGAGGCCGGTCTGCTTGGCCCCCTCGGCGTCCAGGTCGGGCACTTGTGGGCGACGCTGAGCATCTTCGGCGTTGGCTCGGCGATTCTGTTCCTGCTGCTGTTGTTCAGCGGCCCGCAACGTGGCCCGGCCTTGAACGCATTGCCGCGCTGGCAGTTGATCGGCGGTTTCCTCGGGCCGATGTACGTGGTGGTGCTGACCCTGGCCACGCCGCACATCGGCATTGCGATGACGATGATCGCGATTCTGTCCGGGCAGGTCGGCAAAAGCGTGCTGATCGACCACTTCGGCTGGTTCGGCACCACCCGCAAAAAGGTCAACGGTGAACGCTGGCTGGCCTTGCTGCTGATTGTCGCGGCACTTGTTCTGATTGCTCGGGGTTGATGATGAATCTGATTATTTTGTTGGCGGTGGTCGTGGCCGCCGGTGCGGTGTTGAGTGTGCAGGCGGCGATCAACGGACGTCTGGGCGAAACGGTCGGTGTGTTGCGCAGCAGTTTGCTGACGTTCGTGGTGGGCGCGGTGAGCACCGGTTTGCTGATCCTGTTTTTCGAACCGGCCCATGCCGTGAGCCTGCTGGACGTGCCGAAATGGCAACTCAGCGGCGCGTTGTTCGGCGTGGTGTACATGATGGTCATGGTGGGGGCGGTGCCGCGGGTTGGCACGGCGGTCGCGACGGTCGCGGTGATCGTCGGGCAACTGGGCATGGGGATGCTGATCGACAACTTCGGCTGGCTGGGCAACCCGGCGATCGAGCTGTCCGGGAGCCGGGTATTGGCGATGGTGTTGCTCGGGTTGGCCTTGGTGTTCATGTATCGCAGCAGTACGCGGCAGGCCTGACGCCAGCTCCTACACTGGTGAGACGGATCGTATTCGCGAGTCCGGACGACCACCACCCATGGAGTCAGACTTATGATCGACAGTGAAAGTAAATGCGACTGCCCGAAATGCGCGTGCAAACTGGGCCAGCATCCGATTGCTCGCCACGGCAAACACTACTGTTGCGAAGCCTGCGCCAAGCACCACGAACACGGTGAAGAATGCACAAGCAAGGGCTGCAAGTGCGCCCATGGCTGAGATCAGCCGCGCGCAAAAAAGTGGAGCCTATTCGGGCTCCACTTCCAGTTTCAGACTTTGATCTTCCAGCCGTTCGGTATGGCGGACGATGCCATTGAGTCGCCGTCCCTCCACCCGTACCAATAGGGTTTTCGCCTGCTCCAGATCGGGCGGCAAGGGTGGCTGGACGCGTAGTGCGAAGCGGGTCGGATCATGCTCGACCTGTTCGAGGCCGACCTGACACTCGGCGCTTTTGGTGACTCGGCCGAACAGCGTATCGAGGCCGTAGTCGATGTGTGCCGTGCTGGTAAGTTGTGTCGCTGTCATGCGCCCGATCCCTCCAGATCCTGCCCTTCGGTTAGTTCGCTGGCCGCCACGTGACGTTTTCCACACCGAACTTCTCTGCCATCGGTTTAGTGGTCTTTTGCACTTTTTCCCGACCAAACCGCGGGATGCGACCCACGCCGGCGTCACAGCTCGCCCAATGCCAGGCCTCCGCATTATCCATCTTGTCCAGACGGATAATGAAAGACTTGGGGGCGCCATGAAGGGTGTATTCAATGACGAAAAGTTTTGCGTTGTTCATAAAGCCCGTATTCCTCCCTGTGGTATTAGAGGGATCGTCGCGGCTGCGGAAAATTCAGTCGGATTGTCAGACGGCGGCCGCCAGTGGCGACAAGGCGTGCGGCTGGTTACCATGCATTTCCTGAAACCCCCAATGATTGCTGCCCATGGCCCTTGCCGCGCCCCCTGACCTGAGTGACACCGATGTGCCCGTGCAACCGCTGGCGCGCACTTACCCGCGCGGGTTGTATATCGAGCCTCACGAGCATGTCTGGGGCCAGTTGTTATATGCGATGAGCGGGGTGATGTGGGTCGAAACGCCCCACGAAGCGCTGGTGGTGCCGCCGCAACGGGCGGTGTGGCTGCCGCCAGGCGTGCCTCACGGCATTCGAGTGGTCTCGGACCTGCAGATGCGCAACATCTACCTGCGGCCCTCGCTGGCAGCAACGCTGGACGCGACGGTTCATGTGATCGAAGTGGGCGGGTTGCTGCGAGAGCTGATCATCGGCCTGGTGGAACAGGGTGACGACGGCGCGCCGGAGTACTACGAAGCGCTGGTGGGGCTGGCGCTGCTGGAACTCAAACGTGCCCGGCGTTCGCTGCTGAAGATCCCCTTGCCGGACGATTCCGACCGGCGCCTGATGAACCTGTGTCAGGCGGTCATGGCCGCGCCGTCGCTGGACATTCCCTTCGAACAACACGCCGAAAACGCCGGCGCCAGCGTGCGCACCCTGGCGCGGCTGTTCAAGGACGGCCTGGGCATGGGCTTCGCCGAGTGGCGACGGCAAGTGCAACTGGCGACGGCGGCGGCCGAGTTGATACAGGGCGTCGCCGTCAGCACGATTGCCCGGGAACTGGGCTATTCGCCGAGCAGCTTCAGCGACATGTTCCGTCGCGAGCTGGGTGTTGCGCCGTCGCAATTTGCCGCGAGCCTGTAGGCGCTGCCGCAGGTTCGCGTTGCGGCGACATCAAGTGCTTTGGCCGAAATTCAGAAGCACTTGGCCGATGCTCGCCGTTGCCCACCTTTAGACTTCAGGCATACCTCAATTGCCCACGGAGTCTGCCATGAGCTACCTCATCTCGCTGGTCATCGGTCTGGGCGTCGGTTTGCTCTACGGCGCACTGGATTTTCGTTCCCCCGCACCACCGGCCATCGCGCTGGTGGGCCTGCTGGGCATGCTCGCCGGTGAAAAATTGTGGCCGATGGGCCGACAACTGGTCACTGGCTGGATCTCCTGAATTTCTCCCCTCTGTTCGATGGACGTTCCCATGAAAGCATTGCAGTTCGATAAAACCGGCGACCTCTCGGCCCTGCGCTACGTCGAAGTGCCGACCCCCGTTCCCGGCGCCGATGAAGTGCTGGTGCAGATCAAGGCCGCCGGCCTCAACCCCAGCGATGTGAAGAACGTGCTGGGGCGGTTTCCCTACACCACGCTGCCGCGGATTCCCGGTCGTGATTTCGCCGGGGTCGTGGTTGAAGGTCCGCAAGCATTGATCGGTCAGGAGGTCTGGGGCACCGGCCGGGAACTAGGCTTTTTCGCTGACGGCTCCCATGCACAGTTCGTCAAATTGCCGGCCAACGGCGTGGCACTCAAGCCGACCCACTTGAGCTTCGCGCAGGCCGCCAGCCTCGGCGTGCCTTACACCACGGCGTGGGATGCGCTGGAACGCAGCCTGGTGACCGCGCAAACACGGTTGCTGGTGATCGGCGGCGGCGCAGTCGGCAGTGCGGCGCTGGCGCTGGCCAAGGTGCGCGGCGCCCAGGTGCTGGCGGCGGCGCGACGGCCGGAGCAGGTGAAGGACTTGCAGGATCAGGGTTATCAAACCATGCAACTGGATAAACCCGAAGAGCTGGGCGCACAGGTGAACGGGGTTTATGCCGGTGGCGCCGACGTGATTTTCGACACCACCGGGTTCTGGCTGCCGGCCTCGGTCGCCGCGTTGGCACCGTTCGGCCGCATCGCGATCATCGCCGCGCCGGTGGATGGTCTGGTGCAATTGCCGGCCCTGGCGTTGTATCGCAAGGGTGGTTCGGTGGTGGGGATCAACTCGCTTCTGTACGGGGTACAGGCGTGCGCGGCGATGCTCGATCAGTTCGGCCGGTTCTTCGATCAGGACCTGTTGCCATTGCCGCAAGGGTTGTTTGAGTCGCCGTTGGCAGAGGGGCTGGAGCGCTATGCCGAGGTGAATCAGGGCAGTGGCGACAAGGTAATCCTGCTGCCGTAACCCGACCACTGTGGAAGCTAGCCTGCTGGCGATGGTGTATCAGCTGCATTGATGGCGGCTGACACCCCATCGCAGCAGGCTGGCTCCCACAGGTTTTGTGTTGTTCGTTAAAGCCCCTGAAAATAACCTTGCTGTAGACTCATCGGCACTGACTTCACGAGATGCCCCCATGAGCGAGCCGATTCGTCTGACCCAATACAGCCACGGCGCAGGCTGTGGCTGCAAAATTTCCCCCCAGGTGCTGGAAGTGATTCTGGCCGGCAGCGGGGCGCAGAACCTTGATCCCAAACTCTGGGTCGGCAATGCCTCGCGCGATGACGCGGCGGTGTATGCCATCGATGAAGAACGCGGCGTGGTCTCGACCACCGACTTCTTCATGCCCATCGTCGACGACCCGTTCGATTTCGGCCGCATCGCCGCCACCAATGCCATCAGCGACATCTACGCCATGGGCGGCGATCCGTTGATGGCCATCGCGATCCTTGGCTGGCCGGTGAATGTGCTGGCGCCGGAGATTGCCCGGGAAGTGATTCGCGGCGGGCGCTCGGTGTGCGATGAAGCCGGGATCCCGTTGGCGGGCGGGCACTCCATCGATGCGCCGGAGCCGATCTTCGGCCTGGCTGTCACCGGGCTGGTGGAAAAGCGCCACATGAAGCGCAACGACACGGCCACTGCCGGTTGCCTGCTCTATCTCACCAAACCCCTGGGCATCGGCATCCTCACCACCGCCGAGAAAAAGGGCAAGTTGCGCCACGCCGACATCGGCCTGGCCCGCGACTGGATGTGCACCCTCAACAAGCCCGGCAGCCGTTTCGGCAAGCTCGACGGCGTGACCGCGATGACCGATGTCACCGGTTTCGGCCTGCTCGGGCACCTGGTGGAAATGGCCGACGGCAGCAACCTCACAGCACGCATCGAATATGACCGCGTGCCGCGTCTGCCGGGCGTCGAGTATTACCTCGACCAGGGTTGCGTGCCGGGCGGGACGCTGCGCAACTTCGACAGCTACGCCAGCAAACTCGGGCGACTGCAGGAAATGCACAAACGCGTGCTCTGCGATCCGCAAACCAGTGGCGGTCTGTTGGTGGCGGTCACTCCCGAAGGCAACGATCAATTCCTCAGCGTCGCTGCCGAACTGGGCCTGACTCTGGCGCCGATCGGTGAACTGGTCGAGCGACAGACGAACGCGGTCGAGGTGTTCTGATGGCAAGCGAATTCACCGATTACCGCGACATTTTCCTCAATGACCGGCCGATGATGGATGCGCGCGCGCCGGTCGAATTCATCAAGGGTTCCTTCCCCGGTGTGATCAACCTGCCGCTGATGAATGATAACGAGCGGCAACGGGTCGGCACCTGCTACAAGCAAGAGGGTCAGCAGGCGGCTATAACGTTGGGGCATCAGTTGGTGTCAGGCGAGATCAAGGCCGCGCGAATTCAGGCCTGGGCCGAGTTTGCCCGGGCTCATCCCGAAGGGCTTTTGTATTGTTTTCGCGGTGGCTTGCGCTCGCAGATCGTTCAGCAATGGCTGAAGAGTGAGGCGGGTATCGATTATCCGCGGGTCGGCGGCGGCTACAAGGCCCTGCGTGGCTTCCTGTTGGAGACGATCGATCAGGCGATGGCTCAGTGTGATTTTGTCCTGCTGGGCGGCATGACGGGCACCGGCAAGACCGAAGTGCTCACGCAACTGCGCAACGGCCTGGACCTTGAAGGCCATGCCAACCATCGCGGTTCCAGTTTCGGCAAACGCGCCACGGGCCAGCCGTCCAACATCGATTTTGAAAACCGCCTGGCCGTGGACGTGCTGAAGAAACGCAGCCGCGGTATCGAGCAGTTTGTGCTGGAAGATGAAAGCCGCGCGATCGGCAGTTGCGCGCTGCCGTTGCCGTTGTATCAGGGCATGCAGCAATTTCCGATGGTCTGGCTCGAAGACAGCCTTGAAGGACGGGTCGAACGGATCCTGCGTGATTACGTGGTGGACTTGAGTGCCGAGTTCAGCGACGTGCATGGCGAGGAAGGTTTCGGGCTGTTTGCCGAACGCTTGCTGGCGAGCCTGAACAACGTACAGAAGCGGCTGGGCGGCGAGCGTCATCGGCGGATGCTGATCCTGATGGAGGATGCGCTGGCGGAGCAGGCGCGCAGCGGGGCGGTGGATTTGCACCGGGGCTGGATCGAAGGGTTGCTGCGTGAATATTACGACCCGATGTACGCGTTCCAGCGGGAGAAGAAAGGGGCGCGGATCGAGTTTGCCGGGGAGCGGGGGGCGGTTATCGAATACCTGCAAGCGCGTGGCCATCGCCCGGGGTGATGTGTTGATTTTCCGGCCTCATCGCGAGCAGGCTCGCTCCCACATTTGATTTCTGTCGGACACTTAATTCATGTCCACTGAAGATCCAGTGTGGGAGCGAGCCTGCTCGCGATAGGGCCCTGACAGCCGCTACAAGATTTCAACCATCACCCTCAAGTCGGACAGGTTTCCCGACCGTTATCCAGCCCTTGCTTGTAACTGTGGCTCTGCAGACTGGCCTTGCCGTTATGCCAGGTCAGGGTCAGCACGAACAACGAGTCGTAATCGCTGGACTCCCAGTCTTCAGTGATCTTCTGTTTCTTGCCGACGGCTTCGCCAGCGACCTTGTTGATCAGTTCGGGCAGGTAGCCGTGGGACCAGGCGGTGTAGATCACTGCGTTGTGGTACTTGTCGTGGAGCAGCTCATCGGCCAGGTCGCTGGTGTCATTGGCCGAGAAGTTGATGTTCACCGGCAAACCGAGCTTGATTGCGCTGGGGCTGATGGTCATCAGGGGGCGAATGTAACTGTAGGAATTGTCCAGTTCGCCTTCCTCGACATTGCGCGTCGGGTTGGCCGCAAACACGTAATTGGCCTTGCCGAATTTTTCCGGGAGCAGGGTCGCCAGGTCGATGGCGCGGTTCAGGCCCTGGCAGTTGAGCTGGCCCAGGCCGCCGGCAGGTTTCTCGGCGTGACGCAGGAACACCAGGGTCTGGGTGCCGTCAACCGGCTGGGCGCGGCTTTCGCTGGATTCCAGTGACAGGAAGAGCGCACTGGCCGCCAACAGGGAGGGCAGCACGACATACGCGCGATGCTTGAAGCGTTGGACGAATTTCAGAAAGTTCATCATGGAAATAGGGAGTCTTCAGCGCATTCGGTTAAGGCTGACAAACCTTTACACCCCGCGCTCCCAGCGTCGGGTGTTTTCCATGTCGTTAAGCCGGTCCGTTTCCGAAAGGGCAACACTCAGAGTCCACTGAAGCCCGTTTGGTTCGATTCCGGCGGAGCAAGCAGCAATCCACCGACAACCTTGAACGGGTTGGAACACAGGTTACCGGCAGGATGTTGCGGATTTATGGACACGGTACACGGGGATGGCCGCGCAGAGCGCTGCATTGCATTGATCTTGCTAATCATCAATATCGATACCCAGACATCGCACCCTTCGGCTGCTCACACTATGATCGTCTTCCTCAATCTCATCGTGGATCCTTCCCATGACCGATCTGTCTGCGTTCCCCATCACCCGGAAATGGCCGGCCCAGTACCCCGAGTGGATTCAGCTCTACTCCTTGCCGACCCCCAACGGCGTCAAGGTGTCGATCATGCTCGAAGAGATCGGTCTGCCCTACGAACCGCATCGTGTGGGCTTCGATACCAACGACCAGCTGTCTCCCGAGTTTCTTTCGCTGAACCCCAACAACAAGATCCCGGCGATCCTCGACCCCCACGGTCCGGACGACAAGCCGCTGCCGCTGTTCGAATCCGGGGCGATTCTGATCTACCTCGCGGACAAGAGCGGGCAATTGCTGGCCCAGGAATCGGCGGCGCGTTACGAGACGATCCAGTGGCTGATGTTTCAGATGGGGGGTATCGGACCGATGTTTGGCCAGCTCGGTTTTTTCAACAAATTCGCCGGCAAGGACTACGAAGACAAACGTCCTCGGGATCGCTATGTCGAGGAAAGTAAACGTTTGTTAAAAGTTCTTGATGGACGCCTGCAAGGCCGCGACTGGATCATGGGCGAGCGCTACACCATCGCCGACATCGCGACATTCCCGTGGGTGCGCAACCTGATCGGTTTCTATGAGGCGGGCGATCTGGTGGGCATCAAGGATTTCCCGAACGTAACGCGGGTGCTGGAGCGCTTCCTCGCACGTCCAGCAGTGATGCGCGGGCTGGAAATTCCCAAATAGGACGTTTCGATTTCATCAGGACCAGGGCAGGCCATGCATTCATTCGATTTCAAGCAAGTAGATGTCTTCAGTCGCGTCGCCCTCAAGGGCAATCCGTTGGCCGTGGTGTTCGGCGCGGACGAGCTCAGCGATGAGCGCATGGCGGCATTCGCCACGTGGACCAACCTCAGTGAAACCACGTTCATCCTCGCGCCGCAGGATCCCCGGGCCGATTACCGGGTGAGGATTTTCACCACGCAGAGCGAGTTGCCGTTCGCCGGGCACCCGACGCTGGGCACTTGTCATGCCTGGCTCGAAGCCGGTGGCGTGCCCAGGGGCGAGGAGATCATTCAGGAATGCGGCGTCGGCCTGGTGCGGGTGCGTCGACAAGGTGCGGAACTGGCTTTTCTCGCGCCGCCACTGCTCAGGACCGGGCCGGTGGAAGCCGATGTCATGGAGCGCGTCCGACGCGGGCTCAGGCTGCAACCGGATGCCATTGTGCGGGCGCAGTGGGTTGATAACGGTGCGGGCTGGCTGGCGGTGATGGTCGAGGATCGCCAGCAGGTGCTGGACCTGCAACCGGATCACACGCACATGCTTGGCCTCGCGGTCGGCGTGATCGCGCCGTGGCGTCCGGAGCGTGACGGCGATGATGCCCAGTTCGAAGTACGTGCATTCATCTCCGGCGACGGCATGCCGGAAGACCCTGCCACCGGCAGCCTGAATGCCGGGATTGCCCAGTGGTTGCTCGGCGAGGGGCTGGCGCCGGCGTCCTACGTGGTCAGCCAGGGCCTGACCATGGGGCGCGCGGGGCGTATTCAGGTCGAGCGGATCGGCGATGAGATCTGGATTGGCGGTTCCGTTGTGACCTGCATTACCGGCACGCTGAACCTCTGAAACCTGTGGGAGCGGGAATTGTTGCCGAAGCGGTAAGGGTTTTTACTCCGCTGAGGTTTGTCACTGATAGCACACAGGGCATAAGCTTCCGGCCCTTACGACTTTCGTCTCTTCCTCCGAATTCAGGAACCCCCATGTCCAGCCAGTTCCCCGAAGCACGTCCACGCCGTCTGCGCCGCAATGCGAGCCTGCGCAGCCTGTTCCAGGAAACCGAATTCACCCTGAACGACCTGGTGCTGCCGATTTTCGTCGAGGAAGAAATCGACGACTTCGTACCGATCAAGAGCATGCCCGGCGTGATGCGAATTCCGGAGTCGAAACTGGCCGGCGAGATCGAGCGTTATGCCCGGGCAGGGATCAAGTCGGTGATGACCTTCGGCGTGTCGCATCACCTGGACAGCAGCGGCAGTGACACCTGGAACGACAATGGCCTGGTCTCGCGCATGTCGCGCATCGCCAAGGACGCAGTGCCGGACATGATCGTGATGTCCGACACCTGCTTTTGTGAGTACACCAATCACGGTCATTGCGGCGTGCTGCACAACCACGAAGTCGACAACGACCAGACCCTGATCAACCTCGGCAGGCAAGCCGTTGCGGCGGCCCGTGCCGGTGCCGATGTGATTGCACCGTCGGCGGCCATGGACGGGCAGGTCCAGGCGATTCGCCGGGCGCTGGACGACGCCGGTTTCACCCAGACCGCGATCATGGCCTATTCGACCAAATTCGCCTCCGCGCTCTACGGCCCGTTCCGTGAGGCCGGCGGCAGCGCGCTCAAGGGCGACCGCAAAAGCTATCAGATGAACCCGATGAACCGCCGCGAAGCGGTGCGTGAGTCGCTGATGGACGAGCAGGAAGGCGCCGACGCGCTGATGGTCAAACCGGCCGGTGCATACCTGGACATCATCCGCGACATCCGCGAAGTCTCGCGCCTGCCGCTGTCGGCGTATCAGGTGAGCGGCGAGTACGCGATGATCAAGTTCGGCGCACAGGCCGGGGCGATCGATGAAGACCGCGTGGTACGCGAGAGCCTTGGCGCGATCAAACGGGCGGGGGCGGATTTGATCTTTACCTACTTTGCGATGGACCTGGCCCTGGCCGGGATCTGAAAAATACACAACACCCAATGTGTGAATCAGAGAGGGCCAAAAAACGGCCGTATCCCGCGATCCCGGAAATACCGCTCGATCACTTTCGGGTCCGAGCACGTCTCGGCAATCGCCACATAGGTATCCGGCCGCAACAGGTAAAACCCGTTACGCCCCAGGCCTGCCGCTTCAAACGCCGGCCGCCAGTCGAACACATGCAACGGCAAGTGATGTTCGTTGCACCAGGCGATCATTTCGTCGCTGGTGTCGCCGTACACATGCACCTGCCAGCTCAGGCATTTCAGCGGCCTGAAATTATCCCCTTCACCGTCGTGCGCCCAAGGCAGGCGGTCGCCGCCATGCACGTGTCCGGCAACACCGGTGCTCAATGGCATCCCGCGATAATTGAGGGTGATCTGCGACACCGTGCGGAACAGGAATTCGCGGGAGGTCTCGAACGCGGCCATTTTCGGCAGCAGGAACGGTGCCAGACGGGTGCGCAGCAAATCGGCCACGCGTCCTTCGGCGGTGACGAAGCTGAACACCCGGTCGGTGGTGGCGACCAGTTTGCGGGCAAACGCAATGCGTTCGGTTTCATAGGTGTCGAGCAAATGCGGCGCGGCACCGCCGCTCAACACGGCGGCGAGTTTCCACGCGAGGTTGATGGCATCGCCAATCCCGGTGTTCATGCCCTGGCCGCCCGCGGGGCTGTGGACGTGCGCCGCGTCGCCCAATAGAAACGCGCGGCCGCTGCGAAAGTGGTCAGCTACCCGATGATGCACGCGGTAGGTCGAGAACCAGTTCACCTGTTCGATCTGCACCTTCAGATGCTCGATGGCCCGGCTGCTGACGTCTTCAAATTGCAGGGTTTCCGCATGCTCGGCGCGTTCGTCGCGCACCGTTCCGATGAGCCGCGCGCGGCCTTCGCCGGCCAATGGAAACACCGCGAGAAAGTCCGCCTCGTCGAGATCCACGTGCAGTTCGCCATTGAACGTCGGCCCGCGGGCCTGCACGTCGGCCACATAGAAAATCTGCTGGTATGTCCCGCCGGGAAATCCGGTGTCCAGGGTTTTGCGCACGATCGAGCGGGCACCGTCGCATCCGGCGAGGTAACAGGCCTGACAGGTTTCCTGTTGGCCATCCGGCAAGCGCAGGCGTGCGGTGATGCCGTCGCCGGTTTCCTCGAAACCCTCCAGCTCGGTATTGCGCTCGACCCGGATACCAAAGGCTTCCAGGCGTTCGATCAGCAAACGCTCGTGCTCGTCCTGAGGAAATATTTCGAGGAACGCGTAGGGCGTCAACCCTTCGCCCACCCGGCTCAACGGCAAGCGCGCTACCGGTTCGCCCTTGACCCAGAAGTTGGCCGCTGCCACGCGATGACCGCCCTGTATCACGGCGTCGACAAGGTCGAGCTGGCGGTACAGCTCCAGCGTCCGCGCCTGCACCGCCAGCGCCCGGGATGTGGTGCCGGGTGCCGATGTCTTGTCGAGAATCCGCACGCGGATCCCCAGTTTGCTCAGCCACAGTGCGAGCACCAGCCCGGTGGGACCGGCGCCGATGATCAATACATCGCTACGGTTCATGCGCCTGTCCTCCCCGGGCGTTTGGCTCAAGTATGGTTCAGGCGGGGAGGGCCGCCAGACGGACTGCCCAACGGAAAAAGGCCCTACAGCCGTGGAGTGGAATCCAAGGGTTGAACCTGTGCAGGGAACAGTGTGTCGTCAGTACAGTCATAGCCTGCGTCATGGGATTGATCGTATGGTTACCCCGGCCCAACGGATTTGATGGAGCAGCATGCAAGCCAATCGATTGATCACGAGCGTCGCGACGCTCTTGGTGCTGGCCGGTTGCGGAACGCAACGCAGCCAGGAAGCCCCGGCCCGACCATCTGCCGAAGTCAAGGCAGAGATCGTGCGCCTGCTGCCAGCCAAAACCGCGGACCGCCAAGGCTGGGCCACGGATATTTACGCCGCCTTTGTCGCGCAGGACATTTATCCATCCACACAAAACCTGTGTTCCGTTCTGGCCGTCACCGAGCAGGAATCGACCTTTCAGGTTGATCCGTCGGTGCCGGGCCTGGGCAAGATCGCCCGGGATGAAATCGACCGGCGTGCCGCGAAGGTCCACATTCCCGGCCTGCTGGTGAGCGGGGCGTTGCAGGTGAGTTCGAGCAACGGCAAAAGCTACAGCGACCGTTTGAATGCCGCGCGCAGTGAAAAGGAGCTGAGCGCGATCTTCGATGACTTCATCGGCATGGTGCCCATGGGGCGGACGCTGTTCGGCGGCTTCAACCCGGTGCACACCGGTGGCCCGATGCAGGTCAGCATCGACTTCGCCGAGCAACAGGCACGGAATTACCCCTACCCGGTGGACGGCACGATTCGGCATGAAGTGTTCAGCCGTCGCGGCGGCATGTATTTCGGCATCGCTCACCTGCTCGGTTATCCGGTGAGCTACAAACAGCCGCTGTACCGCTTCGCCGATTTCAACGCTGGCTGGTACGCGAGCCGCAATGCCGCGTTTCAGAATGCTGTGAGCCGTGCCTCGGGCATCCCTCTGGCGCTGGACGGCGATCTGGTGCGCTACGACTCGATCATGCCCGGCACCACGGAACTGGCCGTGCGTACCCTCGGCAAGCGCCTGGGCATGCGCAACACGACCATCAGGGATCAACTGGAGGAGGGCAAAAGCCTTGAATTCGAGGACACCCGGTTGTATCAGCGGGTCTTCGAGCTGGCCGAACAAGCCGAAGGCCGTTCATTGCCGCGTGCGGTGTTGCCGGGGATCGTGCTGCAGAGCCCGAAAATAACCCGCAAACTCACGACAGCGTGGTTTGCCAAGCGGGTCGACGAACGTTATCAGCGCTGCATGGCGCGGGCAGGGAAGTGACCGGTTTCAAGAAAGCGTAAAAAAACCCGGCTGATGAGGCCGGGTTTTTTGTCGAGTCTTGCGGTAACGCCATTCATTCACACCGCACGGCTTTCGATCAGGCGGTCGGAACCACCTTCGGCGACGCGGTTTTCGATCAGGCGGTCAGAACCACCTTCGGCAACGCGGTTTTCGATCAGACGATCAGAGCCACCTTCGGCGACGCGGTTTTCGATCAGACGGTCGGAACCACCTTCGGCGACGCGGTTTTCGATCAGACGATCAGAGCCACCTTCGGCGACGCGGTTTTCGATCAGACGATCCGAACCACCCTCAGCCACACGGCTTTCAATCAGACGATCCGAGCCGCCTTCAGCGACAACCGGGTGAGCAGAAGAAGCGGCGAAAGCGTTAACTGCAAAAACCGAGAAAGCGATGCTGAGGAGGATTTGGCGTTTCATGAGTGTGTGCTCCGGGGTGTAGTTGTTTGGTATGGAGCCGATGTTACGCCGCAGAATTTTTAAGAGAACTTCATTGACGTGATGGTGAACATCGACGGCAATGATGGATCGGGTAACTCCCCGTGCGTGGGCGTGATGGTTCATTCGTCGACTGGCTAAGGTCAGTTGACCGACGCTTCTACACGGGGGCAGGCGCGTGACGTTCAGATCACCTTCACCGCCCGCCCGATGAACTGAATCGGCCCTGTCGGCTTGCCGATCGGCGAGCCGGTGCGGTTTTCCAGGGTCAGTTCGAACAATTGGTCGGGTTGCAGCGGCGGCAGTTTATCCACAGGCACCGACAGCGTTTGCCCCGGTTTGACCAAGCCCAGCGACACCGGCCCTTGCCAGCCTTCGGCCTTGGTCCAGAACTCCAGCGCCTTGTCTTCCGGAACCTGCGCGACCCCCAGCGGAATCAACTGGATTTCCCTGGGATTGCTGGCAGAAATCACCCAGCCCGGTGATTTGTCCTGTGGCGCGACCAGCACCACCAGGTAGGTCGGCTTGACCGTGGTTTGCGTGAGCAGCAGCGTGCCGAGCAGCAACGTGGCCGCCAGCCCCGCACCGGCGAGCCCGCGCCACAGCGGTAACCGATTCCACCAGGATGACGGTTCGACCTTTGGCGCTCGGGTCAGGGCGGTGACGCTGCGCTCGATGCGCTGCCACAGCGCGGGCGAGGGCGTCTCGGGTTGGGCAAAGTCAGTCAGGCCCAACAAGCGACGCTCCCAGGTGTCGACCGCCTGGCGCAGTTCGGCATCGTCGGGCAGGCGTCGCTGTACCGTGCGGCGTCGTTCGTCCGAGAGCGTACCCAGCACATACTCGCTGGCCAGTTCGTCGAGTTGCTCCGGGGTCTCATCCACAGGCCTGATCGTCATCCCATGCACTCCCGCAATGCCGTCAGGCTCCTTTTGATCCACGCTTTGACAGTGCCCAGCGGGGTGCCGAGTTTGCGTGAAATTTGTGCATGGGAATAACCGTCGACGTAGGCGTGCAGGATGCAGCTGCGCCGCGCAGGGTCCAACTGCTCCAGGCACAGATGAATGCGCGAGGAGTGCACCTGGGCATCGAAGGTTTCAGCGTCGTTCTGCACGTCGATATCGCCCTGGATTTCGCGGCTGTTGTCACGGATGAAGTTGAGCGCCAGATGCCGGGTCACGCTGAACATCCAGCCCCGTGCCGACCCCCGCGTCGGGTCGAAACCCGCAGCGCCGGCCCAGATCTTGAGGAACGCATCGTGGACGATGTCTTCGGCCAACGCGGTGTCGCGCACCAGGCGCCTGGCCACGCCGAGCAGGCGCGGACTCTCCTGCACATACAAATCGCGCAAGGCCTGACGCTCGCCCCGACCACACGCGGCGAGGTGAGCTTCATAGTCGAAAATGGGTTCGGGCAAGGACACAGATCTCAGCCGTAATGTGGGGCAGTCCAAATGCAATCTAGCAAACAATCCCCATTCCTGTAGGAACCGCTCGCAGCAAGCCGGCTCCTGCACAGGATTGCGTCAGGCCGAGGGTTAGCTGGCCGCCCAGAAAATGTAATCCGCCTGATACTTCACCACTTCCTGCTTGCCCTTGTCAGCCGCCGTGCACTCGGCGCTCGGGGCGACCCCCCCTTTGAGGGCCACGCGCTGGATGTAACTGACGCCGCTCATCGCACCTTTGCCCTCGGCCGGATTGGCCTTGACCAGTTGATAGGGCAGATTGCCCGGGCTCGACGGTGCGACGGCCAGTTGGGTGCCGGTGACTTTCGAGCCATCCTTCGCTTGCCAGGTCGCCGGGGGGCCGAAGTAGGTGCCGACTTGCTTGCCTGCGCGATCATTGAGCACCGCCTTGGGCCCGACAAACACCCACTCTGTCTGGCCGGCCATGTTGGCCTTGTCACGGCATTCGTAGGTGATCTCACCGACGCCGGTGGTTTCCATGGCAACCTTGTGCCCGTCCGGAACCTTGATGGTGTCGGGCAGACCGGTCTGGGCAAAGGCCGCAGGCGCTGCGGTGAACAAAGCAGCAAGGCAAATCAGGTGACTGGCGTTCATGACATTCTCTCCGTTAATGAGTCATCCGCTGTGCAGCAACAAGGGCTGCTACAAGGACTACCCGGCGAAAAGCGATTTGGATGCAGTGGCAAAAAAAAATAATTGAATGCCGTTGGCGCCCGCCCGACTCAGGTCCGACGCCGAACAAATTTGCGCCACAACCAGACCCACAGCATGAACAGCGGGAACGCGAGGATCAGGAAGGGCAGCGCGTAGCTGGTTTTTTCCAGCGCATCGGCGGCGCCGTCGGCGAGGTTGTCGAGCAAATTGCTGAACGCCTGGCTCAGGTGCGACGAGCGACTGCTGGCGCCCGTTGGCAGGAACGACAGCGTGACCCGATTGGTGTCCAGACGCCGCTGGTGCCCGGCGGCAATCTGCGCCAGGGCTTGCAGATCGTTCTCGATCCCGGCCTGTTCCTTGCTCAGGGTGATCAGGTCAGTGACGCTGATGTCCTTGCGGGTCGCCAGTTCATCCAGACGCTGCTGTTGGGCCTTGAGTCGTTCCTGACGTCGGCGAGTGTCGTCCACGGCATCGGCCAGGTCTTCGGCACTGGTGATCCGCTGACCCAGTTCTCCACCCTCGGCGGCCATGGCCACCAGCGGTTCGACGCCGGCCGGAGCGATGCGCAGGGTGATGTCGGCACGGCCTGCGCCTTGCTCGATGCGTAACACGTTGCAGGCGCCGAAACGCGCGGTTTCGCACGCCTCACGTGTGGCCTGCAAGCGCGGGGCGATGAGTGCCTGGGGCAGCAACAGCTGCAGTTCGTGTTCGTAGGCGAGCATGGCCCCGCCACGCCCTTGTTCACCGGCTAGACTGGCCGATGACGAATGGTCGCTCGGCGAGCAGGCACTTATCGCCAGGCAGGCCAGAATGAACCCGAAGGTACGAAAAAGTGAGGCGCGCTGGCCATCCTGTTGGCGCATGGTCTTTCCTTGAAGAGTGCTGCGGGGGTACTGAAAGAGAGCCCCGGGATCGCGCATCTTACCTGCATCGATCCGCCAAATGGCAGGGAACGTGACCTGTACCCGCTCGTCTACTGACTATCTGTTCGTCTCGCCAGGAGCGCGATATGTATCAGCTATACGGACACCAGAACTCCGGCGCCGCCGCCATCGAAGCCGCGCTGGAACTCTGCGAGATTCCTTACCGCTTCATCGACGTCGAGGTCTCCACGGAGGCGGCCCACGCCCTGGAGAAACTCAACCCGCTCAAGCAGATTCCGACCTTGCAGCTGCCCGACGGCAGCGTTCTCACGGAAAGTGCGGCGATCCTTATTCATCTCGGGCTCACGTTTCCCAAGTCGAACCTGCTGCCGGATAACGCTGTCGAACGCGACCAGGCGATCCGTGGCCTGGTGTATATCGTCAGCAATTGTTATGCGGCGATCGGCATCATCGACTATCCGGAACGGTGGCTGGCCGTGGCGGACAAGCCCTCCAGAGACAACCTCATGGCGGGCGCTCGCGACCGACTGCACTGGAGTTGGGAGGTGTTCGCCGATCAGTTCTCGGGCGAGTTGTATCTGGGCGATGAGTCGCCCGGGGCGCTTGATGTGTTGGCGGCGGTAATTACGCGTTGGGCGGGCAGCCGGGAACATTTGCGCAGCGCCCGACCGGGGTTTTTCGCCTGGCTGGAGCGAATCGACCGGCACCCGACACTGGCACCGGTCTTTGCGCGGCATTGGCCATCCTGAAAAGATCGCTAGAGTGTAAACACCCTCTCAATGTAGGCGCTGCCGAAGGCTGCGATCTTTTGATCTGCACTTATTCGCCGCGAATGTACTGCTCCAACTGACGAATCAGTTCAGCCTGTTCGGCGATGGCTTCCTTGACCAGGTCGCCGATCGACAGCAACCCGATCAGCTTGCCGTTCTCCACCACCGGCAGGTGGCGCAGGCGTTTGTCGGACATGATGCCCAGGCAGGTATCGACGGTTTGATGGGTGTCCACGGTGATCACCGGTGACACCATGATGTCGCGCACCGGCGTGCCCACCGAAGAACGGCCATGCAGCACCAGTTTGCGCGCGTAGTCACGTTCACTGATGATGCCCAGCACTTCTTCATTCTCTACCACCAGCAAGGCACCGACGTTCTTCTCGGCCATCTTCATCAGCGCTTCCAGCACCATGTGATCCGGCTTGATCTGATGCACTTCCTGATTTTTCTGATCTTTCAACTTGAGCAGTTGGGCGACGGTTTTCATGGTGGCTTCTCGGGTGTTGTCGTTGTTCTTGAAGAATCGTAGACGCAAGCGCTGAGGGCAAGGCAGAAAGCGGCAGATAACGCGCAAAAAACGTCATTCAGCGGTTTTTCTTCAAAAAAACGCAAACGCGCACCCACTGCGGGCACCCACTTCAGGAGCGCTATCGCCTGCGATGACGCGTAGAATTGCCACCTGAATCGGATTTGAGGTTGCAGTGGTGGATTTACAGCGGGGCTTCGTCCTGACCCGGCATTGGCGCGATACCCCGGCCGGTACGGAAGTCGAGTTCTGGCTGGCGACCGATACCGGTCCCCGGTGCATCCGCCTGCCGCATCAACCGTCGGTGGCGTTCATCCCGGCCGAGCAGCGTGAACAGGCGGAGCAAGTGCTGCGCGACGAAAAAAACGTCGAGCTCAAACCCTTGGCACTGCTGGATTTCGAACATCGCCCGGTGCTCGGCCTGTATTGCCGGCAGCACGGTCAGTTGATGCGCCTGGACACCGCGCTGCGCAGGGCTGGCGTCGAGCTGTTCGAGGGCGATGTGCGCCCGCCGGAACGCTACATGATGGAGCGCTTCATCACGGCGCCGGTGATCTTCGGTGGCACACCGAATGCCGAAGGCCTGCTGCTCGACGCGCAGATGAAACCCGACCCCGACTATCGGCCAACGCTCCGGCTGGTGTCCCTGGACATCGAAACCACCGCGCAAGGCGATCTGTATTCCATTGCCCTGGAAGGCTGCGGCGAACGCCAGGTCTACATGCTCGGCCCGCCGAATGGCGACGACAGCGAGGTGGATTTCCAGCTCGAATATTGCGACTCCCGAACCCTGCTGCTGAAAAAACTCAACGAGTGGTTCGCCCGGCATGACCCGGACGCGATCATCGGCTGGAACGTTGTGCAGTTCGATCTGCGCGTGCTGCACGAACACGCACGACGGCTCGCGGTGCCGCTGAAACTGGGGCGGGGCGGCGAAGAAATGCAGTGGCGTGAACACGGCAGCCGCAACCATTACTTCGCTTCGGCCGCCGGGCGATTGATCATCGATGGCATCGAATCCCTGCGCTCGGCGACCTGGAGTTTCCCCTCGTTCAGCCTGGAAAACGTCGCGCAAACCTTGCTTGGCGTAGGCAAGGCGATCAGTACGCCGTACCAGCGCATGGACGAAATCAACCGCATGTTCGCCGAGGACAAACCGGCCCTGGCCACCTACAACCTCAAGGACTGCGAACTGGTCACGCGGATTTTCGCCAAGACCCAATTGCTCACTTTCCTGCTTGAGCGAGCCAGCGTCACCGGATTACCGGCGGATCGCAGTGGTGGTTCGGTAGCGGCCTTCACGCACCTGTACATGCCGCTGATGCACCGCCAGGGTTTCGTCGCGCCCAACCTCGGCACCAAACCGGCGCAGGCCAGCCCCGGCGGATTTGTCATGGACTCGCAGCCGGGCCTGTACGAATCGGTGCTGGTACTCGACTACAAAAGCCTCTATCCGTCGATCATCCGCACCTTCCTCATCGACCCGGTGGGCCTGATCGAAGGGCTCAAGCATCCCGATGACAGCGAGTCCGTGCCCGGTTTCCGCGGTGCGCGTTTTTCCAGGACCCGGCATTGCCTGCCGGCCATCGTCGCCCGGGTCGCCGAAGGCCGCGAAACCGCCAAGCGCGAACACAACGCGCCGTTGTCCCAGGCGCTGAAGATCATCATGAACGCCTTCTACGGCGTACTCGGTTCCAGTGGTTGCCGCTTCTTCGATACACGTCTGGCCTCGTCGATCACCTTGCGCGGCCACGAAATCATGCTGCGCACCCGGCAACTGATCGAAGCCCAGGGGCACACGGTGATCTACGGTGACACCGACTCGACATTTGTCTGGTTGCGCCGAGCCCACGGTCAGCAGGAAGCGGCGCAGATCGGCCGCGCGCTGGTGGACCACGTCAACCAGTGGTGGCGCGAGCATGTCCAACAGGAATACGGGCTGGAAAGCGCACTGGAGTTGCAGTTCGAAACCCACTACAAACGCTTTCTGATGCCGACCATTCGTGGCGCCGAAGAGGGCAGCAAGAAGCGTTATGCCGGGCTGGTCACACGTGACGACGGCACTGACGAGATGGTCTACAAGGGGCTGGAAACCGTACGCACCGACTGGTCGCTGCTGGCGCGGCAATTCCAGCAAGAGCTGTACACGCGGATCTTCCACCGCCAGCCTTATCAGGATTATGTGCGTGAGTACGTGCGCAAAACCCTGGCGGGCGAGTTCGATGATCGCTTGATCTATCGCAAGCGCCTGCGCCGGACCCTGGATGACTACGAACGCAACGTCCCCCCGCATGTGCGCGCGGCGCGGACTGCCGACGATTACAACGATCAGCAGGGTCGGCCGCGGCAATACCAGAACGGCGGCTGGATCAGCTACGTGATCACCGTCGCCGGGCCCGAGCCGCTGGAGATCCGCAGTGCGCCGATCGATTACGACCATTACGTCACCCGGCAGCTGCAACCGGTGGCCGATGCGATCCTGCCGTTCGTGGACGACGATTTCTCAACCCTGATTGGGGGGCAACTGGGCTTGTTTTGAGTCCAGCAGGGTTAACGTCCACTCGTCCGCAATACCGTGGAAATAGCGGTCCAGTGCCTGATGGAACAGGCTGTCATCCGGGGCGAACTGCGCGAACAGGGTCATCGATGAACGAAATTTAATGTCGTCCGGATGGCCGAAAATTTCGCTGATGGAGCCGTCCGGGATATCCAGCACCTTTTGTGTGCAGTCAAGGAGGCGGGCACCCAGCCGGGGATGGTTCAGGTAGGCCGTTGCCTCTGCGCCTGAACGGATTGCGAAGTGCTGAGACATCTTGCTGCCGCCCAGCCCGGCGAATTGCGGAAAGATGAACCACATCCAGTGACTGCGCTTTCGTCCTGTGCCGAGTTCTTTTTTCACTCGCTCGAACACCGGGTCCTGCGCCTGGATAAAGCGCTGCAGGTTGAAGGCGTCGAGCTGATCGGTGCTTCTCATGAGAAGCCCTCTGACAACACCGCGCTGGCTCAGACCATGGCCAGTCGCTGTTTGCGTTGTGGCGCGCGAAACGCTTGGTCCAGCGCCTCCAGATCCCCGGCCTCAAGCCGTAATTGCGCGGCTTGCGCATTCAAATGCACGTGTTCAGGCAGAACCGCTTTGGGAATGGCGATCACACCCTCCTGTCGCAGAATCCATGCCAGCGCTATCTGTGCCGGCGCCACACTGTGACGAGCGGCCACCTGATTGAGCGTCGGGTGGGTCAGCAACTTCCCACCCTGGCCGATGGGGCAGTACGCCATCAATGGCTGCCGATGCCGCTGGCACCACGGCAGTAAATCAAATTCTATGCCTCGTTCCTCCAGGTTGTAGAGCACTTGATTGGTGGCGCACGCCGGGGAGGCCAGTTCCTGAAGGTCATCCACATCGAAATTGGACACGCCCCACCGACCGATCTTGCCGTCTTCGCGCAGGCGCTCGAAGGCTTCGACGGTTTCTTCAAGCGGATACTGGCCGCGCCAGTGCAACAGGTACAAGTCGATGTAGTCAGTGTTCAAGCGGCGCAGGCTACGTTCGCAGGCCTGCGGAATGCCTTTGCGGCTGGCGTTGTGCGGATAGACCTTGCTGACGAGAAACACCTCGTCGCGCCTGCCGGCAATCGCTTCGCCCACCACCTCTTCGGCGCCACCTTCGGCATACATTTCAGCGGTGTCGATCAGGGTCATGCCCAACTCGATGCCCAGGCGCAGCGCGGCGACTTCTTCGCGGTATCGAGCGGGATCCTCGCCCATGCGCCAGGTGCCTTGGCCGATGACGGGTACGTGGATGCCGGCCAGTTCCAGGGTCCGCATGCAAACCTCCTGTGTATTCGATGGATACTTAGGTTGGCAGCAGAATAGCCCATGGGTTCCGTTCGTTGCCGAGACGGCCTGCCGGCCGGCCTGGCTCTTTTGCTATCCGCGTTGTCCTTAATTGCGGCGGGGCGTACGTATTTCCCTTGTAGGAGCCGGCAAGCCAGCTCCAGTTGACCGGTGTCATACCCGAACACCGGGTTCGCCAAAATTGCCGGTGCACCCGGTTTCCGGGTGCCGGGCGGCGTTGTGTTTCTCCACGTAGCCCGCCGCAGGGGGGAAACCCCTGTCAGCCGTTACCGCCGAGACGCAGATACCCCAAACGCTCCGACACCAAACCCGACTGAACCGGCGTTCGGTATTTTAATGAGCTGAAAATTTCAACACAGTGCTTTGGGTATACGTCTTGCCCGGATCCAGCCGCGTAGAGGGGAAGTTCGGCTGATTCGGCGCATCCGGATAATGCTGGGTCTCCAGGGTAAATGCACTCCAGTGCGCGTACGTCTTGCCGGCTTTGCCTTTGACTGAACCGTCGAGAAAGTTGCTGGTATAGAACTGCACGCCAGGCTCAGTGGTGTAGAGCTGCAAGCGGCGCCCGGACTGCGGATCGCTGACGTCGGCGGCAAGTTTGCCCTGGTCACCCTTGGCGTCCAGCACCCAGTTGAAATCAAAGCCACCGTGTTTCGGTTCAGCGAATTTCAACTGCGGATGATCGGCCTTGATGTTTTTGCCGATTGCAGTGGGGTGGGTGAAGTCCATCGGCGTGCCAGCCACTGGCGCGATTTCGCCGGTAGGGATCAACGTGCCGTTGACCGGCGTGTAATGGCTCGCATACAACGTCGCGACCTGTTGCAACACGTCGCCATTACCCGCGCCAGCCAGGTTGAAGTAGCTGTGGTTGGTCAGGTTCAACACCGTGGGTTTGTCGGTGGATGCCTTGTACTCGATGCGAAGCTCGTTTTTGTCATTGAGGCTGTAAGTGACCTCGGTTTTCAGGTTGCCGGGGAAACCCATCTCGCCGTCCGCCGACAGGTACGTCAGTGTCACGCCAACCGAGTCCTTGCCTTTGGCCGGTTCGGCTTTCCACACATGTTTGTCAAAACCCAGCGGCCCGCCGTGCAGCGAATTCGTGCCGTCATTGAGCGGCACCTGAAGGCGCTTGCCGTCGAGTTCGAACGCGCCGTTGGCCAGGCGATTACCGAAGCGGCCGATGGTCGCGCCAAAGTAGGCGGTGCCTTTCTGATAACCCTGGACATCGTCGAAGCCGAGCACCACGTCCTCGAACTTGCCGTTTTTATCCGCCACCTCTAGCGCCTGCAGCGTCGCGCCATAGGTGATGACAGTGGCTTGCATGCCGTGGCTGTTGCGCAGCACATATTGCTCGACGGGCGTACCGTCATTGGTTTTGCCGAAGGCTTTGTGTTCGCTGGACAGGCCGGCGGCCTGGGAGGTGAGGGTGGCGATCATCAGGGACACTCCGAGGCCGCAAAGTGGGTACCGGGATAGAAGCATGGTTGACCTTCCTGTTTTTGTTTTTTATGAAGTAGTCATACTAGTTGTTGATCAATAAATCGATCAGGAAGGATTTATAGTCGATATTTGCGATTGCGTCTGAATAAAGTCAGACTAATTAGCTTGTCGCTCATGTTTGTGGACTGCAGGCACTGCACTTTTTCGACATCCACGGCTCTATCTTTGGTCAGCCCGCGGCGATCCCCTCCGCCGGCCCATGCCAAGTTCAAGCGCCCATGGCCCGAGTTTTACCCCTCACCGCTGAGCACATCCGCCGCCATTGTCTGCTGCTCGCCGTGTTGTCGATGCTCATCACGACCGGTTGCAGCCAGCAGCAGGGCCGCGACATCGTCAGCCAGTTTCGCGAAGGCCGGCCCCAGGAATTCCTCCAGACCAGCGTCGACCGCATGGCCACCCTGGCGATGCGCGACAACCTCGACAGCCTCTACCTGCTGATGAGCAAGCTCTACCTGCGTAACCCGCAGGAGCTGAAAAAGTCCGGATTCCTCGACGCCCGCACCGCCGGCAAACAGGTGCGCATGGCCATTGAGCAACAACAGCCGCTGCCGACCCTGGGGGGCAAGAAGGATCTGGCGGCGCTGAGTTACGCCATGAGTCCGGAGTTCCTCGGCGACCGGGTCGGTGCCTTCATCTATGCCATCGGCAGTATGCTGGTCACCGCGCACGGCAACCGGCTGGAGTTCTACATGACCGATGCGATCAACCCGACCTTCGTCAACAACGCCGCGCGTAACATCGAGAAAGCCACCTGGATCCTCAGTCAGCGGCAGAACAAAAACGGCGAACCCTTGCTGTTCTCCAACGAAATCTCGGAGGAGGGCAGCAACCTGAGTTTCGCCGTGGAGTTCGGCAAGATCGTCGCGCGCCTGGACCTGCTGACCCAGATGCTGGACGAACGCTACCGACGGATCGGCCTGAATTACGCGCAGAGTCTGCTGTTCCTCAATTTCCTGCCTGTGCAGTGATCCTGATGTGTAACCCCTTTGTGGCGAGGGAGCTTGCTTCCGCTTGAGTGCGCAGCACTCACAAAAGGGGCCGCTACGCAGCCCAGCGGGAGCAAGCTCCCTCGCCACAAAGGCTCGCTACCCATTGGGGAAGGCATAACGATAGTCCTTATCGATATAAGTGGTTATAAGAAAAATCGCTATGCTGCGGGCCAGATTTCTCGTGCGTTTTCAGTGGGCGTGTTAATGGAATTCGTTAACTTCGGGTTGGTGGTTGCAGGTTTGGTGGTGGGCTTCATCGTCGGCATGACCGGCGTGGGCGGCGGCTCGTTGATGACGCCGATCTTGCTGTGGTTCGGGATCAATCCTGCCACCGCGGTGGGCACGGACCTTTTGTACGCCGCGATCACCAAGTCCAGTGGTGTGCTGGTGCACCGCAAGAACAAGAACATCGACTGGGCGATTACCGGTTGGCTGACCCTCGGCAGTGTGCCGGCGGTGGCGCTGACGCTGTGGTTCCTCAGCAGTTTGCAAACTTCCCCCGACGCGATGAACGCCGTCATCAAACAGGCGCTGGGCTTTGTGCTGTTTGCCACGGCGCTGGCGATTTTCTTCAAGAAGCGCTTGCTCGACTTCGCCCACAAACGCGCGGGCGGCGAGTACAACCCAAGCGGCAAGCGCTTGAATGTGCTGACCGTGATTACCGGCCTCGTCCTCGGCACCATGGTGGCCCTGACCTCCATCGGCGCAGGTGCGCTGGGTACCGTGGCGTTGTTCATCCTCTATCCGCTGCTGCCGACACGCCGCCTGGTCGGCACGGAAATCGCCCACGCCGTGCCACTGACCCTGGTCGCCGGTCTTGGCCATGCCAGCATGGGCAACATGGATTGGCATGTACTGGGCTTCTTGCTGATCGGTTCACTGCCGGGCATTTACCTGGGCAGTCACCTGACGGGCCGCATCTCCGATGAAGTGCTGCGTCCTTGCCTGGCCACGATGCTGGTGTTGATCGGCTACAAACTGGCGTTCTGATGGTTGTCCGGGCGTCAGTCATTCACGGGTGAAAATCTCCAGCAGATGCCCGTCCGGGTCATCGAAATACACGCGCCGTCCTCCCGCAAAATCATTGATTTCTTTTGGGCGCTGCTTGCCTGGATCAGCCCACCAGGGTTGTTTTCTGGCTTGCAGGCGCGCGAAGGCCGCATCGAAATCGTCGTCGCCGATCAGGAACGCATAGTGCTGGGAGGCTATCGGCGGATCATTGTCGTAGTAGTCCAGCGACACGCCATTATCGAGTTTCACGATCAGCATCGGCCCGAAGGGCTCGGGGGGCGGCAAGCCGAGAATCTCGACGAGAAACGTCGCGGATATGTGTTTGTTCTGGCACCAGACGATGGTGTGATTCAACTGAGCGCTCATGGTGTGATCCTCACGGCGGTTCAGGTGCGTATCGAGTCATGAGATTAGCTCAGCCTGTTGCGCAATGACCGCCCTGACCTAAACTTGGGTCAAGGCGAGACACAATTGCGGTGCGTCACCCGGAACGAACGCCGCGATGCGCAATCATTAGAGCGTGGATATCAAAAGGAGATGCGCATGCTCATCAGGTCATTGACCCTGACAACCCTGCTGGCGATTGCCGGCCCCTTGCTCGCCGCCGATGGCGACTCACCGCTGGACATGGACAAGGGCAGGTCCCGGCCATTGATTGTCATCGCTCCGAGCACGGTCGATCCGACGTGGGTCAGCCTGAAAAAGTCGCTGGATGAGCCGGCCAATCGCAAAGAATTCACCGACCGGAATATGGTCCTGTACACCGTGCTAAACCTGATGGGCCAGCGCGAAGGCAAAGACCTGGGACCACAAGACACGGCGGCACTGATCCGTTCGCTCAAGCTGGGCGCTGGTGCAAAGACCAAAGTGATTCTGGTCGGCAAGGATGGCGAAAAGAAACTCGAGCAATCGGATGCGGTTGATCTGAAGGCGATCTTCAGCACCATCGACCAATTGCCGCCGACCGAAAAAGAAGCCACGGTGCCCACGCCCACGCCGCCGGTCACCGAAGCCGAACCGGCCAAAGGTGCGAAAGGTACCAAACCGGGCAAGCCGACGAAGCCTGCCAAGCCACCGGAAATGCCTGACGATTGAGCCCGGACCTTGTGTAGCAGCTGGCGCAACGTGCGTCCGGCTGCGAAGCAGTCGTAAAGGGGCGTTGAGGCTATTTCAAGGTTGAGTCAGAAAGTGATGGATTACATTGACCAGTACGGGTGAAAAAGGCTGCAAGCTTTGCGCTGCACCGGGCATTTTCAGATCCGCAAGAATTAAATTCAGGAGTTCTGCATCTTCATCCAGCAAGTCTTCCGGACGCGCGCCTAAGTTATAAATCAACACATCAATCATTGCTTTGCGTCTACCGATAAGTCCTCTATTACTCTTTTCGGTATGACCCAGATTTAATGCTGCAATAGAAACTCTTGCCCGCTCAGTCTGTCCTTTGACCAACCCGGACAAGTAGAACTTCAGCTCGGTTTCGCATTTAGCCATTAATGGCGTGAGCGGCAACGGTTGTGTACCGCGACCATGACCGCATTGATGTGCGCGTTGGCAACTGGCGACGATGTTGGAAAAATCCAACGTCCGATTCGGTGCGTGATCCTGAGCCTGGACATGCTCGTTATGAGCGTTATCAATTGTGATCGACTGACAGCAATACGCACATAAACCGTACTGTTCCGAGATGCATGAAGAACGTATGGACCGGCTCTCTTCCGGTGGTAAGTCCCGGTAACGTAGCGCGTTGTTCGAGCGTTTCCAGCGGGATAGTGATTGCGGTTCCATGCCTTTGTCGATCTTACGCACGCCGTAGCTCCAACTTTCGGATCAGCAATGCTGCCTTTGCCAGCTCTAGATGACCTTCTGGTAGCTCCAGTGAAAGCTCGGTAAACAGTTTTTTAGCTTCGTCCAAATCTCCGTCCTGCAAACGCTCCAGCAATCGGTTCAAGCGCTGCTGCACATCGCTGTTACGAATGTCAGTGTCCATGACTTCCAGAAGAACCTGATTGGCATCCAGTCCATAAAGGTCATTGCGCTCTTGTAGTTCCCCGTCGTCCAGCACGTAACACAGCACATCTTTTGCATCACTGATGACAAGCGGCGAATGGGTGGTCAGCACAAACTGGCAGTTCGGAAACGTCTCGCTCAACTGCCGAATCAAACTGCGCTGCCATTTGGGATGCAAGTGCAAATCGACTTCGTCGATCAGTACGATGCCGTCGCCTTCTAACGGATTGTCCAAAGATTGATTCATCATCGCCAGTCGGCGAGCGATGTCACCGACTAACGCCATCATCGATTTTTCCCCCTGCGAGAGCTGGGATACGTTAAGTGTCACGCCATCTTTGTCGATGGCCATGTGCAGGCGTGGTTTGCGCTGCACTCTCAAGTTGCTGAACCCTGGCATGAACGCGGCGATGGCGGAGCGAACGGCTGTCAACTGACGATCACGGGATGAGGCTTTCAGCTGGGAAAGGGTTTTCCAGATGTCACTGTCTTTTCCGAACTTGTCGGAGATTTCTGCCAAAGCCGTGCTGGATACTCCGCTCTCATTTTCACTGTCTTCGCGTTCGCGAAACCATTCGAAGAAGCGACGGAAATCGACGCCGCGATTCAGCGCGTTGTCGTAGCCGTCGAGTTGATCGAAGGTGTGTTTGGTTTTGATTTTTAGCGGGATTTCGAGGACTGAGCGCTCGACCGGGTAGTAAGCTATCAAAGGGAGCGAGGCTTTATCAGACGCAGTTAGTCCGTTCCGGTAGTGATCGGCTAGCCGGCTAACATCTACTAACGAGCTATGGACAACCGACTTTCGCCCTTGCCTGGTGCGTGCGATGCCCCACGTGAACATTCCATCTTCAATATCAGCATCGAAAGAATCTGAACGGACCTGCGAATCGTCTATCACACCAATAATAATCAATGCGGCCGGGGCGCCGTTTCGAATGTCTTCTTCAGCAATATGACTGCCATTGCCTTTCTCGGTACGAATCCTGGCAACCAACCAACTCAGTGAGGTTGCCAATGACTTTAGAAGTGTGGTTTTCCCGGCACCGTTGTTTCCCACCAGCACCGTGACGTTCGAGTGGTGTCTGTCGGTAGGGGCGAACCGAATATCTATATCGGTAAACCGACCGACGTCCGTGAGCGTGAAACTGTAGATTTCCATTACATCGCCCTTTTGGGGTCTGTCGGTTTGAAGGCTTTGGCGCGCATTATGTCATTCCCTGCCATGGATTGATCTGCTGCCGTTTAGATACAACGGTTTCGATCGCATCACAATGGCCGTCAGTAAAAACCAGTTGCAGCATATTCCATCAAAACTCCAAAGACGATTTCAGGCGTAGTCACGAGAGTCGGTGACCTCGTCAGACGCTTCCTCAATTTACGCCGGAAAAACTCGCTCGGGAGTCGCGTATGTCAGAGGTGTGACTGGCTTGCCACGTCTGTTTAACTGCGTTTGGTTTTACTTCTTGTAAGCCACACAACCTTGCGCCGTTGCCTACGGTTACGCCAGACTCCGCCGGCTTGTGCAGCCTGACCACGGGTTCTATCGTTGGCCTGCCACTGCTCATCAGTGGCCGGGTTTAGCAGCCTGCGGCTATCGTTGCACGTGCATCCATCGCACAGGTGTTTTCATGCCTGCGGTTTGATGGTGGCTGTACGCAGGGCGCCTTAGGGCGCGCCGGCTTTGCAACGTTCCCCGGTCTGCTAACCTGCGTGCAGCTGCCACCCTTTTTCGTTTAGCAGCGAAGGGGGGTTGGCACCAATAGGGAATGTTGTTTATGCCGAAAGTAACTCCTAACCCACCGAATGCGGACAACGAGTCTCCGCACCAAAGCCCCCATAAAGAAAATCCCGTTGCCGCCACCGACCGTGACGTCGATGACGCTCACTTCTCCTGCGCCGACATCAAAGCCATCCCGCGCACGCCCTGCTCGATGTACATCGTCAACCCTGAAGTTGATGTGCAAACCCTGCTTGGCTCTGCGAGCGAGTCGCTGGCATCCGCCTGCGTCATCATCATGGATGTCGCCGACCGGGAGACGGGCACAAGTCGCAACTCCCTGCTGGGCGTTGCTGAAATCATCATGTTGGCGGAAATCAAAGTGAACCGCGCACTGGATCAACTCGACCCCATTGAGTAGCCGGCAACAGCAGTTAAAACACGCTCGAGTTCGATGCCGACTTGCAAACGAAAATGGGCGACCTCAAGAGGTCGCCCATTTTTGTTCACATCGATCTTCGGTCAGGGAGCCAGCGCGCTCAGAATCGAGTGCGCGATTTTGACCCGCTCCGGGTTCGGGTAGTTTTTGTTGGCCAGAATCACGATGCCAATGTCCTTCGAAGGCACATACGCCACGTAGGCACCGAAGCCACCGGTTGAGCCGGTTTTATTGAACAGCGCATTGGCCGGTTGCGGTTGCGGCGGGTTCAACCACTGGACTTTATGAGCCTCCATCGCCATCTGCGACGAGTTGCCGGCAAGCAGTTTGTCGAGGGCGATCGGGTAGGTGTAACGCTCCCAGCCCAGGCCCTGAGTCATGTCGCCAACTGTGTAGTAGCCGGTATGCGTCGCGGCGATTGCCTGCTGCATCGGCGCTTCCAGGCCCGTTGGCTTCATGTTCGCTTCGACGTATCGGAGCAAGTCCGAGGCGCTGGTTTTCACGCCATACGCCTCTGAGTCCAGTGCGCCTGGCTCAACCCTCACAGGCTTGTCATCCTTGCTGTAGCCCTGGGCGTAAAGCGCCATTTGCGTGGGCGGCACCTTCAGGAAGGTGTGCTGCAACCCGAGTTTCGGCAGCAAGGTTTTTTCCATCAGCGCCTCAAACGGCTGGCCCATACTGTGGGCCGCAAGATAACCGAACAGCCCCAGGCTCGGGTTCGAATACTGCCGATGGCTGCCAGCCGCGTAGACCGGTTTCCACTGTTTGAAATAGCCGAGCATCTTGTCCGGCGCATCGGCATCGCTTGGGAATTGCAGCGGCAGGCCACCGGCGGTGTAGGTGCCCAGTTGCAGCACGCTGATGTTATCGAACGCACTGCCACGTAAAGCCGGCAGGAGGTGACTGGCCTTGTCGGACAGGGACAGTTTGCCACTGGCCTGGGCGTAGGCGGCGAGGGTGGCGGTGAAGGTTTTGCTCACCGAACCGATCTCGAACAGGGTGTCTTGGGTGACAACCGTTCCGGTTTCCTTCGAGGCCACGCCGTAGTTAAAGTAATGCGGTTTGCCGTTGACGGTAATGGCGATCGCCATCCCCGCAATGTGCTGTTGCTGCATGACCGGAACGACGGCGTTTTTGACCGCTGTTTCGATCTGCGGGTCCGTGGGGGTTGCGGCAACGCAGTAGCCCGCGCCGAGGAAAAGGCTGAAAGCACTGTAGGATAAGACCTTGCTGAGTCTGAAGTTCTGCATGTGTGTGCCGCTGTCCATGAGTTTTCAAGAGGTGTGCCCGCTACACAGCGAGCGGTTTGCACAGTGGTGCGCCGAATGAGCGTGCCAAATCTAGTCACTTTGCCGGCCATCGACAAACGACGTTATTTCAGATGAGCCATTAGAAAAATTAGGGGTTGGCATGATTCGGCCGCAATTACCGCTTAACGCACTACGCGCTTTCGAGGCTTCGGCACGCCACCTGAGTTTCACACGGGCTGCAGTAGAGTTGTGCGTCACGCAGGCAGCGGTGAGCCACCAGGTCAAAAGCCTGGAAGCCCAGCTCAACGTTACGCTGTTCAAACGCTTGCCCCGCGGCCTGATGCTGACCAGTGAAGGGGAGACGTTGTTGCCGGTGCTGCGCGAGTCCTTTGACCGCATCGCTGAAACCCTCGAGCGCTTCGAGGGCGGGCATTTTCGCGAAGTGCTGACGGTGGGCGCGGTGGGAACGTTTGCGGTGGGCTGGTTGTTGCCGCGATTGTCCGACTTCCAGGCGAAACATCCGTTCATAGATGTGCGCCTGTCGACCCACAACAATCGGGTGGATGTGGCGGCGGAAGGGCTGGATTACGCGATTCGCTTTGGCGCGGGGGCGTGGCACGGGATTGAAGCGGTGCGCTTGATCGAGGCGCCGTTATCGGTGTTGTGCGTGCCCGAGATTGCCCGGCAACTGCGCACGCCGGCCGATCTGTTGCAGCAAACGCTGCTGCGTTCCTATCGCACGGATGAGTGGCCCGAATGGTTTCAGGCCACCGGCCTTGCGGCCCATGCCGCGCCACCCCGGAGCATCGTCTTCGATTCCTCGCTGGCGATGATGGAGGCGGCACTGCAAGGAATGGGCGTGGCATTGGCACCACCGCTGATGTTCGCCCGACTGCTGGCAACGGGCGCCATCGAGCAACCCTTCGCCATCGGCATCACCACCGGCAGCTACTGGCTGACCCGCTTGCAGTCGCGGGCCGAGACGTCGGCGATGGCGGCGTTCAAGAGCTGGCTGTTGCAAACGGCACAGCAAAACGGGTGAACACAGCCCCCACAAAATGAGGTGGTTTCGAAGGGCCTAGCGCACCAGGCACGGCCGCTTGTTATCAAATGTCCACCCCGGAATCAGGAACTGCATCGCCACGCTGTCGTCCCGCGCACCCAGCCCCATGCCTTTGTACAGTTCATGGGCCTTGGCCAACTGGTCCATGTCCAGCTCGACCCCGAGCCCCGGCTTCTTCGGCACTTGCACGCAACCGTCGACGATTTGCAGCGGGGCTTTGGTCAGGCGTTGGCCGTCCTGCCAGATCCAGTGGGTGTCGATGGCGGTGATGTCGCCGGGTGCGGCGGCCGCGACATGCGTGAACATCGCCAGGGAAATATCGAAGTGGTTGTTGGAATGCGAGCCCCAGGTCAGGCCCCATTCGTGGCACATCTGCGCCACGCGCACAGAGCCTTGCATGGTCCAGAAGTGCGGGTCGGCCAGCGGAATGTCCACCGATTGCAACTGGATCGCGTGACCCATTTCCCGCCAGTCGGTGGCGATCATGTTGGTTGCGGTTTTCAGGCCGGTGGCGCGGCGGAACTCAGCCATGACTTCCCGGCCCGAAAAGCCGTTTTCCGCACCGCACGGGTCTTCGGCGTAGGCCAGAACATGATGCTGGTCCCGGCACAAACGAATGGCTTCTTTCAGCGACCAGGCGCCATTCGGATCGAGGGTGATGCGCGCCTCGGGGAAGCGTTCGGCCAGCGCGGTGACCGCTTCGATTTCTTCATCGCCACAGAGCACGCCGCCCTTGAGTTTGAAATCCTTGAAGCCGTAACTGGCGTGGGCGGCTTCGGCCAGGCGCACTACGGCGTCGGCGGTCATGGCTTTTTCGTGACGTACGCGGAACCATTCGTTGTCCGCGTCCGGTTCGCTGCGATAGGCCAGGTCAGTCTGGTGACGATCACCGACATAAAACAGATAGCCGAGCATCTTCACTTCATCGCGCTGCTGGCCTTCACCGAGCAGGGCGGCGACCGGCACGTCCAGGTGCTGACCGAGCAAGTCGAGCAACGCCGCTTCCAGGCCGGTGACAGCATGGATGGTGATGCGCAGGTCGAACGTCTGCAAACCGCGGCCACCGGCATCGCGATCGGCGAAGGTCTGGCGCACCTGATTGAGGATCTTCTGGTACGAGCCGATCGGGCTGCCGACCACCAGGCTGCGCGCATCTTCCAGCGTCTGGCGAATACGCTCGCCACCGGGCACTTCGCCGACGCCGGTGTGGCCGGCGTTGTCTTTGAGGATCACGATATTGCGGGTGAAAAACGGACCATGGGCACCGCTCAGATTGAGCAGCATGCCGTCGTGACCCGCCACCGGAACCACTTGCATGCTGGTGATGATCGGGGCTTTTGCGGTGTCTTGTGGATTCATTTTCTTGTCCTTAAAAAGCAATGTTCAGGCGCGGTGGGGCGCGGTTTCGTCCAAGGCAACGGCAGGTACGGTTTTCGGTGTGTTCCGTGCGGAGAAGACGATGATCGCAGCAATGATCGACGTGGCGGCCAGGCCATACAGCCCGCCCTGAATCGAGCCGGTGTGTTCTTCCAGCAGGCCGAACGTAGTCGGTGCAACGAAGCCGCCGAGGTTGCCCACCGAATTGATCAGTGCGATGACGCCTGCGGCGATCCGTGCATCGAGGTACGCCTGGGGAATCGGCCAGAACAGTGACGAAGCGGATTTAAAGCCCAGTGCTGCGAAGCAGATCGCCACGAAGGCAAAGACCGGCCCGCCGGTGGTGGACATGAACATGCCGGCCGCCGCGATCAGCAGGGCAGCGGCCACCCAGGCTTGCTGGTGTTTCCATTTCGCGGACAGCGATGCGAAGGCGTACATGCCGACGATCGACAGCAGCCACGGGATCGAGTTGAACAGCCCGACCTGAATGTCGCTGAGGTCGCCCATCTTCTTGATGATGCTTGGCAGCCAGAAGGTCGCGGCGTAGATGGTCAGCTGAATGAAGAAATAGATCAGGCAGAACAGGATGATCTGGCGATCCTTGAGCAACTTGCCCAGCGACGGTTTGATCGGCGTCGCGGCTTCGCGGGCCAGTTGTTCGTCGTCGATGGCCTTGACCAGTGCGTCCTGTTCTTCGCGACTGAGCCATTTGGCGTCGTGGGGTTTGGAGTCGAGCCAGAACCAGACGAACACGCACAGCCCGACCGAGAACATGCCTTCAATGAAATACATCCATTGCCAGCCGTGCATCCCGAACCCGCTGATCTGCAGGAGCAACCCGGACAACGGGCCGGAGATCAGCGAAGCGATCGCCGAGCCGCTGAGGAAAATCGCAATGGCCTTGCCGCGTTCCACCCCCGGCAACCAGCGCGTGAAGTAATAAATCACTCCCGGGAAGAACCCGGCTTCAGCCACGCCCAGCAGGAATCGCAGGATATAGAAGTGGGTTTCGTTCTGGATGAAGGCCATGCATGCGGCCACCAGGCCCCAGGTCAGCATGATGCGGGTCAGCCAGATTCGCGCGCCGACTTTTTGCAGGAGGATGTTGGAGGGGACTTCGAACAGCGCGTAACCGATGAAGAACAGACCGGCACCGAGGCCGTAGGCGGCAGCGCCGATGCCCAGGTCGTGTTCCATGTGGGCGCGGACGAAGCCGATGTTCACGCGGTCGATGTAGTTGACGATGAACATGATCACGAACAGCGGCAGAACGTGGCGTTTCACTTTCGAGATGGCGGATTTCAGGACCGAATCGGCGCCGTCGTGCATCCCGGAGATGGATGTATTCACTTGGTTTTCTCCCACTGATTATTTTTATGCGGGGTGTTGCGGGTGCTGCGTTGTTGCTAGACATCATACAACTGCGTTTTTTTATTCTGCAAGCTGCAATGTCCAATAAAATGGCTGTTATCTCGAAATTTTTGTGGTGGTGGCTGGTTGTGAGTCGGTCTTTTTGAACTGGATTTGCTGCCGTTGTTGAGTGTTGTCATACAAGTAGGGTGGTATTTTTTGGGGCTTTCACTTGATCGCGGTGCTACGATTCCGTCAGCTCTGCTCTCGGATGACCGCCATGCAAGAAGACCTCGACGCGCCTGCCCGCAAGCGCACTCACAACCTGGCCCACGACCTGGTCGCGAAACTGACCCAGAGCATTCTGCTGGGCCAGATGTTGCCGGGGGACAAACTTCCCTCGGAGAACACGATCGTTCTGGAGCACGGCGTCAGTCGCACGGTGGTACGCGAGGCGATCTCGAAATTGCAGGCGTCCGGCCTGGTGGAAACCCGGCACGGCATCGGCACGTTCGTGATCGAACGCGCGCCGGAGCAGGGGCTGCGACTGAATGTCGATACGGCGCTGGGGGTGCGCAGCATTCTGGAGTTGCGCATGGGCCTCGAAACCCAGGCCGCCGCGTTGGCGGCCATGCGTCGCACGGATCAGCAACTGGCGCAAATGCGCGAAGCGCTGGATGACTATCAAAGCCTGCTCGCCAACAACGACAGCTGCGTCGAAGCCGACAAGCGTTTTCACCTGTTGATCGCGGAAGCCACCGGCAACGTCTGCTTCACCGAAATCATGCAGCACCTGGGCAGCGCCATGATTCCCCGGACCCGGGTCAATGCCGCCGAGCGTGGCGCGGCGGATTTGAGCAAGCTCGGGCACCTTGCCAACCTTGAGCACGAGGCGATTCTCAACGCCATCAAACGCCAGGACGCGGACGCGGCGCGGGCGGCCATGTGGCTGCACCTGACCAACAGTCGGGACCGGTTTTTGGCGGATCGCGACTAGCCGTCTGTCTATTCGATAGCACGCCGTTCGTGCGCTTGCTTCCAACGAATACGGCCCAGATTTGCTGGACCTCACCAATGAGGTGCGCCATGGCTAACCCAATGGATCACGATGCTCCACCTGGCATGGACCCTGCGCGGGACCCGGCCGCCGCAGAGCCTGACCGACCTGAAGACTGGATGGACCCCGCCGCGGAGGAGGACGTGCCTCCGCCGGATGAACCCACGCCGCTGTCCGATGACAGGCGCTGAACAGAACCCGGCCAGTGTGCCGGGTTTTTTGTGCCTGGCCGGTTGGCCACGTCATCGTTCATCGCGAGCAGGCTCGCTCCCACAGGGGATCTTCAGTGTTGGTGAGGTCAATGTGGGAGCGAGCCTGCTCGCGATAACGCCAGACGCATCACCACAAATCCCCAATCAAACCTCCGCCACCCGAATCGCCACCCACCGCCGCTCCAGATTCAACGCCAACACACTCACCAACACCACGATGCCCCCCACGACAATCATCAACGTCGGCCGCTCGCCCAGCGCAAACGAGGCCATCGCCATCGCCGTCGGCGGCACCAGATACAAGGTCATCGTCGCCCGGCTCAAATCAACGTGAGCCAACACAAACGCCCAGGCCAGGTACGCGAGCGCACTTGGAAACACCCCCAGCGCCATCACCGCCAGTTGTACATGCATCGGTGCGTTGACCACTTGCGCCGCCAACCCCGGCAGGTACACCAGCAACAACGCCGTTCCCGACCACACCGTGTAGCAAACCAGCGTCAGTCCGTCGTAGCGCCCGGAGTGGTGTTTCTGCAACGCGAAGTAAAAGCTCCAGGACACCGCCGCCAGCAGGATCAACAAGCCGTGGGCGTCGATGCTGCCCACCCCGCGATCCCCGGCGACCACGATCACTCCGCCGACCAGCCCCAGAAAAACACAACCCCAACGCCAGGCGCTCACGTGGTCCTTGAACACGAAACGCGCCAGCAGCGTGCTGAACAGTGGCGTTGTTTGCGCCAGCACGCTGGACGCGCCGGCGCTGACACCTTGCTGGCCGAAATTGATCGCCACGTGATGCAGGCTCACGGCAAAAAAACCGAGGCCGAACAGCAGCGGCAAATCACGCAGGTTGGGCAGGCTGATGCCGTTGACCAGCGCGACCAGCGCCATGAACACAGACGCCACCAGGAACCGCAGCAGCGCCAGATGCCCTGGGTCATAGGCTTGCAGGCCGATGTGAATGCCGGTCGGGGAATAACCCCAGCAGGCCACGACAAACGCCATGGCCAGCATGATTTTGAAGGGCGAAGGATGAGTGTGCGTTTGCATGGTCGAGCACCTGTGGACAGATGCATCGAGTATCAGAACTCCAACCATTCGCCACAACTGACTTATACTGCGCCTACTGTTCACTTTGGGTGATGTATGGAGCTCGCGCAGATTCGCATGTTCAAGACCGTTGCCGACGTCGGCAGCATCGCCCGTGCGGCCGAGTTGCTGCATTGCGTGCCGTCGAACATCACGGCACGGATCAAGGCGCTGGAGGCGGAATTGGGCGTCGCGCTGTTTCTACGGGAAGGCCGGGGATTGCGCATCAGCCCGTCGGGACAGACGTTTCTGGCCTATGCCTCGAAGATTCTCGCGCTCACGGCGGAGGCCAAACGCGCGGTCGATCCCGCGGCCGAGCCGTCTGGCCCGCTGCGCATCGGCGCCATCGAATCCTCGGCCACCGGGCGCTTGCCGCGCTTGCTCGCCAAGTTCCACAAGCGCTACCCGGCGGTGGCGCTGGAACTGACCACCGGCACCTGGGGCCAATTGCTCGATGACACCGTCAGCCACCGGCTCGACGGCGCGATCGTCGCGGTGGATGTCGAGCGTGCGCACCTCAAACGCACGCCGATGTACCGCGAGGAGCTGCTGCTGATCGCCTCGACGTCCCTGGGGCCGGTGCGTGACATTGCCGATTTGCAGGACAAAACCGTGTTCATGTGGCCGCAGGGCTGCCCATACCGCGCGGCGCTGGAGCATTGGTTGTTGCGTCAGGGGCAGGCGCTGCCGATTGTCAGCCTGGCCAGTTATGGCGCGATTGTCGGTTGCGTCAGCGCAGGGGCGGGTGTCGCGCTGGTGCCCAAAGGTGTGTTCGATCAATACGCCAAGGGCGCCGGGTGCGCGGGGTACGAATTCCCTGAGCTGACGGCCATCGACAACCTGTTTTACTGGCACGAAAACGCCGGGGTGCACCCGGCGAGAGAGGCATTTGTGGCGATGTTGCGGGAGGAGTTCGCGTAGACGACATTGTGAAACAGGGGACTTTGTGGCGAGGGAGCTTGCTCCCGCTGGGAGCGAAGTACCCCCAAACCAGAACATGGATTTCTTCAGGTTGAACACTGATCACCCTTGGCGAACGCTTCGCGCTCGAGCGGGAGCAAGCGCCCTCGCCACAGGTTTTATCTGGACTACCGGGCTACTTCATACCCACATCCCGCATCAACAACCCGAACCGCAAATCCACCGCATCCGGAATTGGCAGGTACACCGTGTGCCCGTCCCCCGGCGCCACGTCGATGGCCTCGCCTTTGACGTTCTGCAGCTGATGCAGATCGAAGTGGAAGTTGCCCTTGGGCGTCATCAGTTCCATGTGGTCGCCCAGGCCAAACCGGTTCTTCACCTTGACCTCCGCCAAGCGGTCACGCCGCTCGCCGGTCAGCTCACCGACAAACTGCTGCCGTTCCGACACCGAGCTGCCATGCTGATAGTTCTGGTATTCGTCATGCACATGGCGACGCAGAAAACCTTCGGTGTAACCGCGCTGGGCGAGGGATTCCAGATCGGTCATCAGGCCGCGGTCAAACTCACGACCGGCCACCGCATCGTCGATTGCCCGGCGATACACCTGAGTGGTCCGCGCGCAATAGAAATGGGATTTGGTCCGGCCTTCGATTTTCAATGAGTGCACGCCCATCTGCGTCAGACGCTCGACATGCTGCACGGCGCGCAGGTCCTTGGCATTCATGATGTAGGTGCCGTGTTCGTCCTCGAACGCCGGCATCAGTTCGTCCGGACGATTGGCTTCCTGCAACAGGAACACCTGACCGGTGGGTGCGCCAATCCCCAGCGTCGGTTCGGGCTGGAACATCTGCACGATTTCGCCGAGCTGGTTTTCCGTGGCTTCTTGCGCGGTGTACTTCCAGCGACAGGCGTTGGTGCAACTGCCCTGATTGGCATCGCGTTTGTTCATGTAGCCCGACAGCAGGCAGCGTCCGGAATAGGCCATGCACAGTGCGCCGTGAACGAACACTTCGAGTTCCATGGCGGGCACTTGCTGGCGGATTTCGGCGATTTCTTCCAGAGACAGCTCACGCGACAGGATGATCCGGCTCAAGCCTTGTTGCTGCCAGAACTCGACGCTCGCCCAGTTCACCGTGTTGGCCTGCACTGACAGGTGAATCGGCATCTGCGGGAAGTGCCGGCGCACCAGCATGATCAGGCCGGGGTCGGACATGATCAGCGCGTCCGGTGCCATGGCGATCACCGGTTGGAGGTCCTTGAGAAAGGTTTTGAGCTTGGCGTTGTGCGGGGCGATGTTCACCACCACGTAGAAACGCTTGCCCTGGGCCTGGGCTTCGCGAATGCCGAGCGCGAGGTTGGCGTGATCGAATTCGTTGTTGCGCACCCGCAGGCTGTAGCGCGGCTGGCCGGCGTACACCGCATCGGCACCATAGGCGAAGGCGTATCGCATGTTTTTCAGGGTGCCGGCGGGGGCGAGCAGTTCAGGCGTGGCGAGGGTCATGGGCGGGTCGATCGCAAAAGACCGCGAGGGTAATCGGCTTGCCCACAGGTTTCATTGATCTGGATCTATGCTTGATGAACAAGCGGATGGCACTCGCGCGAACCGTGGCGGACTAAGCATCAGGACGCGACATTGCGTCCCTGCGGACTGACATGGATCGGACATGAACGAAGAGACGGTAAAAAACAAATCACTGGTGATTCTGCTTGGGCTGGTGACGGCGGCGTTTATCTGGATTCTGCTGCCGTTCTACGGCGCGGTGTTCTGGGCGGTGATCCTCGGCATCCTCTTCGCACCGCTGCAGCGTCGCCTGCAACTGAAGTTTGGCTGGCAACGCAACGTGACGTCGCTGCTCACCCTGAGCATCTGCCTGATCATCGCTATTCTGCCGGTGATCATCCTCAGTATCCTGCTGGTGCAAGAGGGGGCCACGCTGTACAAAAGCATCGAAAGCGGCGAGCTGGACATCGCAGGGTACGTGACGCATTTCAAACACAGCCTGCCCCCGTACTTTCAGCACTTGCTCGATCGGGCCGGGGTCGGTGAGCTGGACGGGCTGCGGGAAAAAATCATCAAGAGTGCGGTGACGGGCAACGAGTTTGTCGCCACGCAGGTGTTCAGTTTCGGGCAGGGTACGTTTGATTTCGTGGTGGGTTTTTTCATCATGCTCTACTTGCTGTTCTTCTTTTTGCGCGACGGCGCAGAGCTTGCACGCAAGGTTCGCGCAGCCGTGCCGCTGGAGGAACACCAGAAACGCCGCTTGCAGCTCAAGTTCAACCGCGTGGTGCGCGCCACGGTGAAAGGCAACCTGCTGGTGGCCATTACGCAGGGCGCCTTGGGCGGTTTGATTTTCTGGTTTCTCGACATCCCGAGCGCTTTGCTCTGGGCGGTGTTGATGGCGTTTCTATCGCTGTTGCCAGCGGTGGGCGCGGGGATTGTCTGGGCGCCGGTGGCGGCGTTTTTCCTGTTCTCCGGAGCGATCTGGCAGGGCGTGGTGCTGGGGCTGTTCGGCGTGTTCGTGATCGGCCTGGTGGACAATGTGCTGCGACCGATCCTGGTGGGCAAGGACACCAAGATGCCGGACTATCTGATTCTCATCTCGACCTTGGGCGGCCTGGCGATTTTCGGGCTCAACGGCTTTGTCATCGGGCCCCTGATCGCGGCACTGTTCATGTCGAGCTGGGCGATTTTCATCGAAACCAAACCGCGGGTACAGCTGCCTTAGGCGCTGAGTCGACCGGTGTCGAGGCTCTGCGACAGGGCCTTGGCGGCGTTAAGCGAGGTGAGCGGACCGCTGATTGCTTCGCCGTCCTGCACCAGATACCAACAGGCGAGCAATCCCAGCTCTCTGAGCGGGGCGGGAACGGCGCTGCCGATAACGGACATGATCTGAACCTGGGACATAAGTACCTCCATCAATCTATGGAGCTACCTTACGGATCTTGCGCTTGAACGAGAAATCAACGCTTTCGATAGTCGTCATTGACGTTAGCGGTCCCAAACGACCGTCTATCCGTCAGTCGACCACCAGATCCAGCATGTGGACCACTTCGTGCTCGTTAAGCAGGCCTTTGCGCACCAGGTTTTCGGTCAGCAGCGATAAGAACTTGGCGCTGCGATGGCCTTCCAGGTGCTTGAGTTCGGTCAGGGTGTTGTACACCTTGCTGGAAGTGCACAAGCTGATATCGCGGTGCGGATTTTGCGTGGGCATGAGGTCGTCCTTGTTGTTATCAACCTGTTGTTGACGGACAGATCCAAGCTTGCGGACCTGACATGACATAAACATGACCGGTTCCCCTGCGCGGGGAAAGGGCGCTCAAGTCAATCTTGCCCGCTTGAACCGGCGGGACTGTCCCGATAGCGACCTTGGCGAGATTTTTTCAGACCTTCGCCGACGAACGGGCATAAAAAAGCCCCGCTATAAAAGCAATGCTGTTCACTTAAGCGCGCTCTTGAATCGTGCATACCTTTGTGGCGAGCGAGCTTGCTCGCGCTGGGCTGCGTAGCGGCCCCAAAAATCTGACAACTATTGCCGAGTTTTGTGAGTGCTACGCACTCAAGCGGGAGCAAGCTCCCTCGCCACAAGTTTCCTTTGATTCAGACACTCTTAAGTGAACAACATTGCGCTATAAAAGCGGGGCCTTGTGCGCCTGTTACCAGCGGCCGTAACCATGGGGATGGCCGTAATAACCGCGTGGCGGGCCGTAATAGCCACGTGGCGGACCGTAGTAGACCGGTGGCGGGGCGTAATAGACCGGTTGTTGCACGTAGACCGGCGCCGGCTGGTAGTAAACCGGTGGCGGTTGCTGCACGTACACCGGTTGCGGCTGGTAGTAAACCGGTTGCTGCTGGACATAAACGGGCCGGTTGCTGTTGATGATGGCCGAACCGACGATGGCCGAGCCAACGATCGCGCCAAATACCGCTGGACCTTGCCAACCGTGACCGCCGCCAGCCTCTGCCTGCCCTGCGATAGCAAGAGCACCGATCAGCAAGGCCACTGTGGGAATTTTACGGATCATGATCATTCCTCGGTTCTTCAACCCGGCGCTTGCGTCTGCAATAGACCCAAGGATTGTCGCGGGGATACTTCTAAGACAGCGTTTTTTTGAAAATCAGCACAGCCGTTGGGTAAATTTTGTGTAAGGTCTGTACCGGCTTCCTTACCCACGTGCGCTGCCACGAGCAGGCACGCCGATATGATCGATCAGATCTCGATGGAATGGCTAATCCCGTCCATCTGAAAGTGCTACCGAAGGAGATTCTTCATGCAGATGAACCCCAACAAAGACACTCAGCTGTGCATGTCCCTGTCGGGGCGCCCGGGGAACTTTGGCCTGCGATTTCACAATCACTTGTATGAACAGCTGGGTCTGAATTTCTACTACAAGGCCTTTCGCAGCCAGGACCTGACCGGTGCCGTCGCGGGTATTCGCGCCCTGGGCATTCGCGGTTGTGGCGTATCGATGCCGTTCAAGGAAGCGTGTATTGCGCTGGTCGATGAGCTGGACGCGTCCGCCGCCGCCATCCAGTCGATCAACACCATCGTCAACACCGATGGTCACCTCAAGGCTTACAACACCGATTACATCGCCATCGCTCAATTGCTGGACACCCATCAGGTGCCCAAGGAATCGACCTTTGCCCTGCGCGGCAGCGGCGGCATGGCCAAGGCGGTGGCCAGTGCCTTGCGCGATGGCGGTTACAAGAACGGCCTGATCGTCGCCCGTAACGAACGCGCCGGGCGTGCCCTGGCTGAGTCACTGGGTTATGAGTGGCAAGCCGAGTTGGGCACCCGACGCCCGCAGATGCTGATCAACGTGACGCCGATCGGTATGACGGGCGGGCCTGAGGCCGATCAACTGGCCTTTGACGGGGAGGTCATTGCGGCTGCGCAGACTGTCTTCGACGTGGTGGCGATCCCCTCGGAAACGCCGCTGATCGTGCGCGGTCGCGCCGAAGGCAAGCGAGTGATTACCGGGCTGGAAGTGATCGCGATCCAGGCGCTGGAGCAGTTTGTGCTTTATACCGGGGTGCGTCCGACGGAGGAGCAGTTCCAGAAGGCGGTGGAGTTTGCCCGAAGCTGATCATTCCGGCTGTGTCGGCCCCTTCCTCGGAACACCGGCTTGGTCCGGGCGGCGTTCCGAGGAAGGCGATCCACCAGGCGCCGCCCATCTCAGCGTTTCTCCAGCTTTTCCGGCAACGGCGCAAACAAGGCCTCAATATCATCGCTCTGCAACTTCCAGTCCCCGGTCTTGCGCCCATCCAGCACGCCTGCCGCCAGGTCGGATTTTTCTTTCTGCAGGTGCTGAATCTTCTCTTCCACCGTGCCTCGGGCAATCATCTTGTAGACGAACACCGGTTTCTCCTGGCCAATGCGGTACGCACGATCAGTCGCCTGGTTTTCCGTCGCCGGGTTCCACCACGGGTCGTAGTGAATCACCGTGTCCGCTTCGGTCAGGTTCAGGCCCACACCACCTGCTTTCAAGCTGATCAGAAAGATCTGACGCTTGCCGCTCTGGAATTCTTTCACCGGAGAACGTCGGTCACGGGTCTGCCCGGTCAACAACGCATATTCAACACCGCGTTTTTTCAACTCGATCTCGATTAACGCGAGCATCGAAGTGAACTGGGAAAACAGCAGAATCCGTCGACCTTCCTCGAACAATTCTTCCAGCATTTCCATGAGGCTATCGAGTTTGCCCGAGGTACTTCCGCGAGCCGGCAGCGCAGCGTCGTTGACCAGGCGCAAATCGCAGCACACCTGACGCAGCTTCAGCAGCGCCTCAAGAATGATGATCTGGCTGCGCGCCACGCCCTTGCGGGTGATTTCGTCGCGGACTTTCTTGTCCATGGCCAGGCGCATGGTTTCGTAGACATCGCGTTGCGCTTCGTTGAGTTCGACCCAGTGGACGATCTCGGTCTTCGGCGGCAACTCCGTCGCCACTTGCTCTTTGGTCCTGCGCAACAGAAACGGTTTGATCCGGCCATTGAGGTGCTGAAGCCTGACCTCGCTGGCGCGCTTTTCAATCGGCACGCGGTAATCGCGGTTGAAGCTTTTCACATCGCCAAGCCAGCCGGGCAGCAAGAAGTGAAACAGCGACCACAGTTCACCCAGGTGGTTTTCCAGCGGCGTGCCACTCAGGCACAGGCGCTGGCGCGCATTCAGTTCGCGCGCAGCCTGGGCGGCCTTGCTGTTGGGGTTCTTGATGTACTGTGCTTCGTCCAGCACCAGGACGTGCAACGGCTGCGCGGCCAGGCGTTCGACGTCTTTGGGCAGCAGTGCATAGGTGGTCAGGATCAGGTCGTAATCGGCCAGCGTGTCGAAATGCTTCTTGCGACTGGCGCCGTACAGCGCCAGCACTTTGAGTTGCGGCGTGAAGTGTGCGGCTTCGTCGAGCCAGTTCGGGATCAGGCTGGTGGGCATCACCACCATGCAGGGTCGATCGAGGCGTCCAGCGTTTTTCTCGCTGAGAACGTGCGCCAGGGTCTGCAGGGTTTTACCCAGTCCCATGTCGTCCGCGAGAATCCCGCCGACTTCCAGTTGCCGCAGCGATTGCATCCAGCTCAAGCCTTCCAGCTGATACGGGCGCAATGTTGCGTTCAAGCCTTCCGGTGCAGTCGCGGTGTAATCCTTGATGTCCCGCAGGCGCTGGGCAAACGTGCGGATCTGCTCGCCACCTTCCCAGAGCAGCGGCAAGTCTTCCAAAGGATTCAGGCGCGTGGCGTCGGCCTTGCTCAAGCGCAGCGTGGTCTCGCCGGGTTCTTGCAGGTAGAACTCGCCGAGGGTCGCCAGTACCGGTTTCAAGCGGCCAAAGGGCAGGGCGACTTGCAGCGGCCCGTGTTCGGAATTCGGGCGATTGGGGATGTTCACCAAAATCAACTCGTCATCGCGACGTCGGGCGAGACGTTCCGGGTTGAGGATTTCGGTGTGGGAGCGCATCAGGTTCAGCAGGATGGGCAGCAAGCTCAGGCGCTCGCCATTGACGATGATCCCCAGCTCAAGATCGAACCAGTCACGCTCCGGTGCCTGTTCGACGGTGGCGTACCAGTCGTCCACGGCGGTCAGGTCGAAACCGAAATCCTCATCGATCTGCAACTCCCAGCCTTGAGTGCGCAGCTTCGGCAGCTCATTGAGGGTGAAGGTCAGCCAGGCGCTGTCGTTGACCATCTCGTAGAGTTCGCCGGCGCTTTCCGGCAGGGCTTTGCTTTGACGGGTGGCGACCTTGAAGCCGAGGATTCGCAGTTGTTCCCTGTAGGTCTGTTCGACTTCCGGGTGGCGTTTTATCCGCAGCGTCTGCGTTTCCTGGCGAATCAGGACGTCGGCGTTTTTCTGTCCACTGACGTATTCATCCAGGTAATTGAAGGACAGCGCTGCACGATGCTGAATGTAGCGCTGCATCTTGCCGTTGCGCGGTTCGAAGGCGCTGAACTCGATGCTCGCCAGCCACAGGCGTGGCACCGGTTGCACGTTGTCCACCAGCACTTGCGGCGGCGCTTTCGGGCTGCGGTTTTCCAGTACGGCCTGAAGTTTTTCCAGCAGTTCGGCGTCTTGCGCGGCGGCGGGGTAGGCGAGGGTTTCCTGCACCTTCAGCAGCACCGCGGCGCAATGTTTGCAGTTGCTGCGAACCGGGCACGTGCAAGTGGCGTCGACCATCAGCAAGGTGGCTTTAGCCGACTCGCGCAGGCGAATGGTCTGACGATAAACGTTGCCGCCAGAGCCTTCGCAGGCGGCGGTAATGGTTGCGTCTCCGACCTCGACGATCCTGACACGATTCTCCAGCGCGTAGCGTCGGCCACGTTCCAGGCTCTGTTCCTTGAATCGGCTGACCCAGGAAGGCGCCAGAGGTTTACTCAGGGTCGGGGGCATAAGGACTTCAATCAGTCCGGAATTTCATCGGGGACTGGCCGAGGTGCGGGGGCTGTCAGTGAGGTGATCTTGATCAGCATTCCAAGATGACCGGCGTCGAGGAAATTCAGTTGTCCGTTTTTGGTATGGCTTTCTGTTTTCAGGCGTTCACTGGCAGTGACCAGGCCATTGGCGTCGATCTGGTTGACCCAGAAGTCGGCGTCAACATCAGTGAAGCGTCCCAGTTTCAGGTTCAGCGTGCCCTCGATCGGGTACTGGCCGAACTGTTCCTTGCCATCGCTGATTGCAATTTTGCGGGCTTCTTCGCCGAGGTTCTGCTGCCAGGCCTTGTGCAGCAACACGGTGTATTCTTTGCTGGCGGTGAGTTTTCCCACTTCGCTATTCAGGCTTGGCGTGCGCAGGCTGTCCTTGCTGACGAGTTGGGCACCGGCAGCCCAGTCTTCCGGCGCGGCTTTGCTGACAATGGCAGGCACAGCGTTCTGCCGGACCAGAATCATTTCAATCTGATACAGGTCATCGGCAAACGCTGTGGGGGCGGCCAGGGTCATCAGCAAAGTCAGTGAGCGAAACAGGCGCATGCGGCGTCCTTCAAGCAGTTTTCGGAATGAGGCATTCAAGCAGTGCCTCTACAGTATTAAAGCGCTCTTCCGGGCGCTCCATCGGGACCATGAATTTAAACATCGTGGCGCCTTCGAATTTGTAGCGTTTAGGCTGGCCCTGAATCAGTTTGATCAGTGTCAGCGGGTCGACCGGCGTCTGCGCCGCGAACTCGATTCGACCGCCTTGCGGGCCGCCGTCGACTTTCTTGATGCCCAGCAGTTCGGCCTGCAACTTCAGCGCCGTAATGCGCATCAGGTTCTTGGTCGGTTCCGGCAGCAGGCCGAAGCGATCGATCATCTCCACTTGCAGGTCTTTCAGGCCTTCCTCGTCGGTGGCCGAAGCAATGCGTTTGTACAGAATCAGTCGGGCATGCACGTCCGGCAAGTAGTCTTCGGGAATCAACGCCGGTACACGCAAATTGACTTCCGGACCACCGCCCAGCGGCTGATCGAGATTCGGTTGTTCACCCTTGCGGATCGACTTCACCGCGCGTTCGAGCATCTCCATATACAGGGTGAAACCGACGGCCTGGATCTGCCCGCTCTGCCCGTCGCCCAGCAGTTCGCCGGCGCCACGGATTTCCAGGTCGTTGGTGGCGAGCACGAAGCCCGCGCCGAGATCCTGGGTATTGGCGATCGCTTCCAGGCGCTTTTCTGCGTCCGGGGTGATTTGCTGGCGCGGTGGTGTCAGCAGGTACGCGTAGGCCTGGTGGTGACTGCGACCGACGCGGCCGCGCAACTGGTGCAGCTGCGCCAGGCCGAATTTGTCGGCACGCTCGATGATGATGGTGTTGGCGCTCGGCACGTCGATGCCGGTCTCGATGATGGTCGAGGCGATCAGCACGTTGAAGCGCTTGTGATAGAAGTCGCTCATCACCTGTTCGAGTTCGCGTTCGCGCATCTGCCCGTGGCCGATGCCGATCCGCGCTTCCGGCACCAGTTCGGCGAGGTCGGCGGCGCATTTCTCGATGGTCTTCACGTCGTTGTGCAGGTAGTAGACCTGACCGCCACGCAGCAACTCACGCAGCAAGGCCTCTTTGACCGTGCTCTTGTTCTGCTCCATGACGAAGGTCCGCACCGACAGGCGACGGGCCGGCGGCGTGGCGATGATCGACAGGTCGCGCATGCCCGACACCGCCATGTTCAGCGTGCGCGGAATCGGCGTGGCAGTCAGCGTGAGGATGTCGACTTCGCTGCGCAGGGCCTTGAGCTGTTCTTTCTGACGGACACCGAAACGGTGCTCTTCGTCGATGATCACCAGCCCGAGGTTTTTGATCTTCACATCGTCTTGCAGCAGTTTGTGCGTGCCGATGACGATGTCGATCTTGCCTTCGGCGAGATCCGCCACGGCGGCATTCACTTCCTTGGTCGACTTGAAGCGGCTCATCACTTCCACAGTCACCGGCCAGTCGGCGAAGCGGTCGCGGAAACTGTTGTAGTGCTGCTGGGCGAGCAGGGTGGTCGGCACCAGAATCGCGACCTGGCGACCACCATGCACCGCAATGAACGCGGCGCGCATCGCCACTTCGGTCTTGCCGAAACCGACGTCGCCGCAGACCAGGCGGTCCATTGGTTTCGGTGCGAGCATGTCGGCGCGCACCGCGTCGATGGTGGTTTGCTGGTCCGGGGTTTCTTCGAACGGAAAGCCGGCGCTGAAGGTGGCGTAATCGGCTTTCGGATCTTCGAAGGCATAGCCTTCACGAGCAGCGCGGCGTGCATAAATGTCGAGCAATTCGGCCGCCACATCTCGCACCTGTTCGGCGGCCTTGCGTTTGGCTTTCTGCCAGGTTTCCGAACCCAGGCGATGCAACGGAGCCAAGGCATCGTCGCTGCCGGTGTAACGTGCGATCAGGTGCAGGTTGGCGACCGGCACGTAAAGCTTGGCGCCTTCAGCGTATTGCAGGGTCAGGAACTCGGCGGCCTGATCGTCGATTTCCAGTGTCGCAAGACCGAGATACCGACCGACGCCGTGATCGATGTGCACCACCGGCGCGCCTTCGCGCAGCTCGGTGAGGTTTTTGATGACAGCGTCGTTATTGGCGTCTGCGCGTTTTTCGCGGCGACGGCGCTGCATGACGCGCTGACCGAATAACGGGCTTTCAGCCACCAGCGCCAGCGCCGGGTCGTCGAGCACCAGGCCTTCGTCGAGCGGCGCAATGGTAATCGCCAGGCGATCCTTGCTCGCGACAAAGTCCGGCCAGCTGTCGACGGTTTTCGGTCGCAGTTTCAGGCGTTCGAGCAGTTCCAGCAGTACTTCACGACGGCCCGCGGATTCGGCGGTGAACAGCACGCGACCCGGGAACTCGTCGAGGAAACCAGCCAGCGCCGCCAGAGGTTGTGTTGCCTTGGCCTCGATGGCCAGGTTCGGCAACTCCCGCGCCGGGAAGCGCTCGCGGCCGACGCCGATTTCAACATCCTGTTGACTGGCCACCACACGCGGCCAGCTCTTGAGGCGGGCAAAACAATCTTCCACCGGCAGGAACAGCTCTGCCGGCGGTAATAAAGGACGGGATGGATCGACGCGGCGCTCTTCATAACGATTGCGCACATCGTTCCAGAAGTTTTCCGCCGCCTGTTCAATGCCCGGCAGGGAAAACACTTGCGTGTCCTGGGGCAGGTAATCGAACAGCGTGGACGTTTCGTCGAAGAACAACGGCAGGTAATACTCGATACCCGCCGGTGTAATCCCGCTGCTCAGGTCCTGGAAGATCGGGCAGCGACGGAAGTCGACATCGAAGCGCTCACGGAAGCGCGCCTTGAAGCGGGTGACCGCGTCTTTTTGCAGGGGGAACTCGCGGGCCGGCAACAGGCGAACGGTGTCCACCTTGTCGATGGAACGCTGGTTTTCCGGATCGAAGGTGCGCAGCGTCTCGATTTCATCGTCGAACAGGTCGATCCGGAAGGGCAGTTTGCTGCCCATCGGGAACAGATCGATCAGCGAGCCGCGCACGGTGAATTCACCGTGCTCATACACCGTGTCGACGTAGCGATAGCCGCTGGCCTCGAGTCGGGTGCGCATCTGCTCGACATCGAGCTTCTGGCCGACGTCCAGAACAAGGCTGCTGCCGAGCAGGAATTTGGTCGGTGCCAGGCGATGCAGGGCTGTGGTGATCGGCACCACCAGTACGCCATGGCTCAGCTCCGGCAGCCTGTATAAAGCCGCGATGCGCTGGGAAATGATGTCCTGGTGCGGCGAAAACAGATCGTAGGGCAGGGTTTCCCAGTCCGGGAAATGCAGCACCGGCAAATCCGGGGCGAAGAAGCTCAGCTCCTGTTCCAGCCGTTCGGCACTTTGGCTGTCGGCAGTCAGCAGCAGGGTAAAGCGCTTGGCAGCGCTGGCGGCCTCGGCGATGGCCAGGCTCAGGGCGGCACCGGGCAGGTTGCCCCAGTGCTGTTTACCTGCCGCGGCAGGGAGATGCGGTAGACGCAGAACGGGCACGGAAGGTTGAGCTCCAAGCGTTGCGACAAAGTCGGTAATTGTAGCGGCCTCGGGTGCCGCCTGTCAGTTGCTGACTGTGTCTATTACGCAGGTTTGGCGAAATGTAGTGGTAAAGACAAAAAACGCCCGTTTTTTCCTGAAAATCACGGATTATGTAGTGGCAAAACGGTCGAGTGTTACGGAGGGTTACGGATAAGACAGCGGTGTCTCCAAAAAATTGACTGCGCTGAAAGCCGCGGTTTTACAGGGCTGCGGCAATGCGTGATTTTTTTGAACGGAAATTTGTTACGGCTCGCACGACAGGCGCGCATTGCTACGGGGAGCACTCGGCGGCATAATGTAGCCCCTTTTTTCTGCCCCTACATGTGGAAGGTTCCCGTGACTCAGAAGCCCGACCAGTGTCTTGGTGAATGGATCGACCGTGAAGCACTCGCAGAAGCGATGATTCCGCTTATCGGTCAGCTCTACCGCAATAACAACGTGGTGAGCTCGATCTATGGCCGCAGCCTGATCAACCAGTCTGTCATCGCGATTCTCAAAGCTCACCGCTTTGCTCGCCATCGTTCTTCCGACGATAGCGAACTCTCCGTCCACGAAACATTCCCTCTGCTTAAAGCCATGAGCGAGCTCAAGCTCGGCGCGGCCTCGGTAGACTTGGGCAAGTTGGCGTTCAAATTCCGCGTCGAAGGCAAAGGCCGCACTGCCGAGCAGTTCGTCCGTGAAGAACTGGCGGATGTGGTTGGCCAGCAAAACGCCACCGCTCGCAAAGGCACCGACGTTGTCCTGTACGGCTTCGGTCGCATCGGCCGTCTGCTGGCGCGCATCCTGATCGAAAAAACCGGTGGCGGCGACGGCCTGCGCCTGCGTGCCATCGTGGTGCGTAAAGGCGCCGAGAACGACCTGGTCAAGCGCGCCAGCCTGTTGCGTCGCGATTCGGTACACGGTCCGTTCAACGGCACCATCGTCATCGACGAAGAAAACAACACCATTACCGCCAACGGTAACCTGATCCAGGTGATCTACGCGAAGAACCCGACCGAGGTGGATTACACCCAGTACGGCATCAAAGACGCGCTGCTGGTGGACAACACCGGCGTATGGCGTGACGCTGAAGGCCTGGGTCAACACCTGGCGTGCCCGGGTATCGACCGCGTTGTTCTGACCGCGCCTGGCAAAGGCAAGCTGAAGAACATCGTTCACGGCATCAACCACAGTGAAATCACCGCTGAAGACAAGATCGTGTCCGCCGCTTCCTGCACCACCAACGCCATCGTGCCGGTGCTCAAGGCTGTGAATGACAAGTTCGGCATCATCAATGGTCACGTCGAAACCGTTCACTCGTACACCAACGACCAGAACCTGATCGACAACTTCCACAAGGGCGATCGCCGTGGCCGTAGCGCCGCGCTGAACATGGTGATCACCGAGACCGGTGCTGCCACCGCTGCTGCCAAGGCTCTGCCTGAGCTGGCCGGCAAGCTGACCGGTAACGCGATCCGTGTTCCGACGCCGAACGTGTCGATGGCCATTCTCAACCTGAACCTTGAGAAAGCCGCCACCCGTGAAGAGATGAACGAGTACCTGCGCTACATGGCGCTGCACTCCGATCTGCACAAGCAAATCGACTTCGTCAATTCGCAGGAAGTGGTCTCCACCGACTTCGTTGGCTCGCGCCACGCAGGCGTTGTGGACGCTGAAGCAACCATCACTCAAGACAACCGTGTTGTTCTGTACGTTTGGTACGACAACGAATTCGGTTACAGCTGCCAGGTGGTTCGCGTGATGGAAGACATGGCCGGGGTAAACCCGCCAGCATTCCCGCGCTAAGCCTTAGCTGGAAATGAAAACGCCCCGACTTTGGTCGGGGCGTTTTTGTTTGTGTGTCTGTTGGATCGTTGTTGCCGGCACCGGCCTCATCGCTAGCAGGCTAGCTCCCACAGGGGGCTTGTGAACGCCA
>NZ_CATKQK010000002.1:0-213210 GCF_949767185.1 Pseudomonas sp. IT-P100 | reverse complement strand
CCGAGCAATCTCTACCGACTTTAAGCAGGGGCCGCCGAGCCAGACTTTAGCAATGCCGCCCGGTGCCAAACCTATCCCTATATCGGCTCGGTAGTCGGTGATCCATTTACCGTCAGCTCTGCAAAAGGCCTTCTCAGGTTTGCGCATGATTTCCCGCGCTGATTCGGGAATGACGATGTAAGCCTCGTAGGTTTGAGGTTCTGCCAATGACTGCCAGCGCACGTAAATCAGACGAGGCAGGTCCGCGCCAAGTACGTCACGACCGGCACCTCGGCCGGGACTTTTGGGCCAGCCAGCGGGCTCCCCCTTGTTGTCTTTTGGCGTTAGTACGGATGCGATCCCAGAGCCAGCGCGACGAAACACACGCTCGCGGATATCCACAACGTCCGCTGTTTCAATCCAGACTTCCATGTAATCCGGCGCCCCGAAGCCTAGAGACCAAGGCTCGTCGTGCCTTGATTGCGCAAAACTTTGTATGTTGGCGATCAGCAGCAAACCTAAAAGTAGGCCGGCGTTGATTTTTGTGTGACGTAGGAAATTACTCATAAGGATGCACCACACGTTTTCCGCCATTGGCAGGCCGGTTGATAAACATGATGTTCATATCGCTGCTATCAAAGTCTCTAGCTGCGTTCCAGCAAGCGGAAAGGTGGATGTAGCGACTGCGTAACATCGATCTTTCTTCAACCGTCAGTCCTTCGACCTGTGTGTCGCCAAGGGCGTACGCCTGTAGCTTTTTGTGGATAGATACCAAATCTAAAGGTAGGGCTAGTTTCGGGTCATTGGCATCGATGACGTCAAACGGAACACGGTGTCTAACTGCCAACTCGCGCATGATCCGCAAATACACCAACGAAAGTTCGCCACGAACCGGGCGTTCGATGGAGGCAGCTGCAAAAACCTTTTTCTGTTGTTCTGTATTTGTTCCATTTGACTCCTTTGAATAAGGCAGCAGCCTTTCCCAATACGCCACTTTGATATTGTTGCGCGGACCTTCGACGTCAACGACACCTTTTCCATACCAGGCGAATGCCTCTTTTTCAGCGGAAAGGTAAGCGGCGGTTCGGGTTGCCGCCATGCTCTCACTCACGGTGCTAGTTGTAGGTTTACCTAGCAGGAGTTTTTCATGGGCTATTGGCAAATAACCACCGCCAAGGTCTGAGTGCACGCCGGGCAAAACCAGATCTGTACTACCTAGGCTGTTGAGGGCGAAATTTTCGCGGACTTCGTCTCGCGCGACCAAGTGCACTATCTTTTCAGCACAGCCGTCAGGGAGTCTTAGATTGACTCCAGGGTTTTTGCCATTGGCGACCGTAAAGTCAAAAAAACCAGGCTTGGCGATGGCCGCAACAGTGTCGAACAGGCCAATAAAGTTGATGGCAACTCCTGCTTTTATTCGCCAGTTAAAGCTTCGAGAAAAGATCGGTGATGCGGCGGGTATTGCTTGCGCTAAAACACCTTTCTCACCGTTAAGTACTTCGTTCGCGAAATGCCGAGCCGCTGCAGCACCTCGACTGAAACCAAAAATGTCGAACTCGATTTTTTCTACAACTACGTTCGGGTTTCCTTCTTGGAACAACCGTATTTGCTTCAGAATTTTTGCCGGGGTCTGTTCAACACGGGCAACTACGCCAGTTTCGCCCCTACCCGTGATCAGGCCGTGGTACGAGTCTTCGCCGTTGCTTTTAGTGCCGATACCTTCCACATAGATGCGCAAAAATGCTTTTTCCTCGTCCACGGGAATAGGTTTGGATGAGTGATCTGCATACAAGTCGTAGAGCCTCGCGATATTGCTCACATCATTCCCATAACTATTGTCTGGCGAGCTCCCGTTGCCGTCATACCCATAAGCAGCGCAATACTTCTGTACCTCCTCTGCTGCCTCCTCCAGTTTGGCATCCGGTGCATAACACGCTGCCACGGTCTCGCTGTTAGCTTTGTTGTTACCCGTGCCATCGAAGAACACCCCGATTCGCAACGTAATCCCTTCCTCTTCAACTTCCTCCTCTTCTTCCTCCAGCTCATCCTCTTCCAACGGCGCAGGCACAACAGCCGCCAACAACCCCGCCACCGTCCCCGGCAACAACGCATGCGCCGCCATCCCCGCCACCGGTGAGCCACCGACCTCAACCTCGCTACTGCTGAACACCCCACCCGCATCGATCACGACGTGGTGACCACCGGCCTTCAACGTAATACTGGCGCCCGCGTCCAGCACCAGATTGGCGCCAGCCTTGATATGAACGTGCTCACCAGCCTCAACCACCAACGCTTCGCCAATCCGGTTGTGGCTACTCCCGGCAATTTGCAGATAGTCGCTGGCCTTGAGTTGAACCTTGCGATCCGCCGTGACCGTGCGATGTTCTTCAGCGCCGAGCACCGCGATGCTGTTTCCCTTGATGGTTTCCTGGCGTTCATTCCCCACGTCCAGGCGGCTGTCGTTCCCGACCTTCTGTTCCATATCCCGCTGAGCACGCAGGTAGATCAACTCCTGCCCGGCGCGGTCTTCAATCGACAGTTCGTTGTAGCCACCGGTTTGCGGTGAGCTGTGGCTGCGCAGTACCGTTCGGGTTTTGTTTTCGGGCAAGGGGTAGGGCGCCGGCGTGACCTTGTTGATCAGGCAACCGGTGATCAGCGGGTTGTCAGGATTGCCTTCGAGGTAGGTGACGAGGACTTCCATGCCGATGCGCGGAATAGTCACCGCGCCGAAATGATCCCCCGCCCAACTCGACGCCACCCGCAACCAACAGCTGCTTTTCTCGGTGTTGTGCTCCGCGCGGTCCCAGTGGAATTCGACTTTGACGCGGCCATATTCATCGCAGTAAATCTCTTCGCCGAGGGGCCCGGTGACGCGCGCGGTCTGGCAGACCAGCGCTGGACGTGGTGCCGGCAGTGGAGGCCGATAAAACACGTCCCAGGGAATCGCGCTGAAACTATTGCGGTAGCCCTGGGTAAAACCGTCCTCAGCGTCGGTGATTGACTCTTCAAGCACCTGAGGTTGTTTTCCAGAATGAATGACGCTGAGCAGCAGCCAGAGATCGTTGTACGTTTCACGTGGGTGATCCGTCAGGCTGAAAAAGTGACCACTGCGCAGGCACGGCTGATCGCTTTTGCCCTCCGCTAATTGATAGTCGGTGCGGTGCCGCTCCAGCGCTTGCCGAGCGAGCTGTTTGCCGAGTTTTTCATTCTCGAAAAACAGTGGGTAACGATAGTCCTCAAGCTCGGGGCTGAACTCGGCGATGAAGCGACTTTCCAGCAGCGCGCTTGGGCGTTTCGGGTCGTAGTTTCGGCGAGTGACTTTGCTGGGACGGGTGCTGTAACGCATGGAAAACTGGCTGATGACCGGATGCTCCGCCACCATGCCGGCGTCTTGCAGATAAGGCGTTTCACCCAATTTTGGAAAGGCGGTCTGGTCATCGCTGAACACCAGCACATGACCTTCCCGGGAATGCTGGTGATGCCATGCAATGCCATCCTCGGCGCACAGTCGCCGTACGAACTCAAAATCACTTTCCCCGTATTGGGTGCAGTACTCGCGCTCGGGACTCGTTCTGACGTGAAAGGAAAACGCATCGGCCTGAATGCCGTGCCCCTTGAGTACCCGAGCGATGATTTGCGGCGCCGTCTGGCCCTGGAAAATCCGATGATCATGACTGAACTGCAGGTCGTGTAGCGCTGGTACCAGGTTCATGCGATAGCGCGTCAGGCGTTTGCCGACATCGCCTACGAAAACCCCGTCGATATGGCCATGAATGCCTTCGCCGTTGAGGCCGAACTGGAGAAATGCGGGTTGGTTTAGCAAGCTCTCCAGATCGAAATCCGGGTACTCACTGACCAGTTCGATGTGAATCGAGTACAAGGCGCTGATGGTTTCAGTGCCTTCAAATGCCAGCACTTTAAAATCGTTGCGAACCGTCGGGATCGTAAGGGTGAATTGCGCGGCATTGGCGGGTGCGAACATGCGCTTATCCTTTTGCTTCCGAGTGGCTCGTCCTTAAGCCAAGAGAGAAAAACGCGACGACCGAACCATGTCCGGCTTGAGGAAGTCGTCAAAATGCCGGGCACGCTAACAAGGCCTCCAAAGTATTGATGTAGGAGGGATCCTGAAGCGAAGTATGAAATTTCCGTGATACTGAAAGTTCCATTCTGGAACTTTGTGTTAATTATAAAATGCCATCATTATGATGGCACTTTTCTTGTCGACTGTTGTCACTCATCGATTTATTCATTGCGATCAGTAACATTTCAGAAGGCTCCTACATTCTTCCTTTTATATTTTTGGCATGCTTCACGTCCGCCTCAGGGAGTGCATAGGCAATGAATACGGGATTTATTCAGGATGAGAGGCTGGATGGCTCTATCTCAACGGTTTTCGGCCTGTTGGCCGAACAATAAACAGTTGAGCCGATCTCAGGGATTCCCTTGCTATATATAGGGAAATCTCCTAGGAGTGATAAACACACTTTGTCTTATTGTTTACTCGGGTGCTTGCTAGTGGCCATCATCGTGAGTACGATGCGCCCACTTTGTAAGAGCACGATCTCAATTGGATGAGACTCTTCGCAGCTCTTCGTTACCGTCCCTCGCCGTTGGAATTCCAATGGGCGTATGACCGTAATCCAAACTAAAGGCCATGGATGTCCTACTCAAGCAAACTTTCTGCTCATTACTTTGAACTCGCAAAAGTCTCTGTTTCCAAAGAGAATTTCGCGGGCGAGGATGTTCGCTTCTCGAGCGAATATGAAGCACTGGAAAGTGAGCTGGCCAAAGCCTCGTCCATGCACGAAAGCGGTCAGATCGACTGGCTGAAAATCCGTGAAAACAGCGAAAACCTGCTGCGTACCCAATCCAAGGATTTGCGCGTCGGCGCCTGGCTGACCTGGGCGCTGTACCAGCGCGAATCCTTTCAAGGCCTGCTCGCCGGCCTCGGTTTGCTGCACTACCTGTGCGAAAGCCACTGGGCCGACGTCCACCCGAACAAGGCCCGCACGCGCTCCGCTGCGATCAGTTGGCTGGTGCCGCGTCTTGAGCAGGTGCTGACCGAAAATATCGCGATCAAAGAGCAGTTGCCGATGTTCCGGCGGCTGGTCGAACACCTTGAGGGCCTCGACGCCGCGTGCACCGAGCATCTGGGCGATGACGCGCCGTTGCTGCTGCCGATCTCCCGCCGCCTGAAAAACATGGTGCAACGCGCCGCCGACAACCAGCCGGAGCCCGGCGTGGTCGGTGCTGCGGTGGCTCAGGTCAAACAAGTCGCGACACAACTGTTAACGCCCGGCGCGCCGATCGACAACGAAAAAGAAGCCCACAAGGCCCTGCGCGCCCAGCAGGAAAGCGCCCGTCCGTTGTGTGCCTGGTGGCTCAAGCAAAAAGCCACCGACCTGCGCGCCCTGCGCCTCAATCGCACGTTGCTGTGGTTGCCCATCGACGCCGTCCCTGAACGCAACGCTGAACAGATCACCGTGCTGCGCGGTTTGCCGGCCGACAAGCTCAAGGCCTATCAGGACCGTTACGATCAGGGCAAATACGCCGACCTGCTGGTGGAACTGGAGGCGAGCCTGGCGAAGGCACCGTTCTGGTTCGATGGCCAGCGAATGGTCTGGGAATGTCTCCAGGCATTGAACGCCGACATGGCAATGCGCGAAGTGGAAATCCACTTCGCGCTTTTGGTTCAGCGCCTGCCTGGCATCGTCGAGTTGCGTTTCCATGACGGTGCTCCGTTCGCCGATCCGGCCACCCGTGCCTGGGTCAGCGCCAATGTCATGCCGCACCTGCAAAGCGCCAGTGCGCCGCACAAGGTCGAAGTCGCCGACACCCAGCCGGCCTGGGAACTGGCCCTGGAAGAAGTCCTGCCGATTCTGCGCAAGGACGGCCTCAAGGCTGCCGTGCAAATCCTCAAGCAGGGCCTGCAAAGTGCCCACGGCGGGCGCGTCCGATTCTTCTGGCAGTTCGCCCTCGCGCGGTTGTGCTTCATGGCCAAGAAATACGAACTGGCCAAGACCCAACTCGAAACCCTCGACCAAACATTACAGGACTCAGGCCTGCACGCCTGGGAGCCCGATCTTGCGCTGGAAGTGCTGCATTTACTGCATAGCTGCTGCGAGTTGTTGCCGCAGAACCATGCCGTACGTGAACGCAAGGAAGAGATTTATCGCAGGCTGTGCCACCTCGATCTCGAAGTGGTACTCGAATAGGCCCCAGGGCCACAACCGCAAGGAGAAAAGCCATGGCCAAAGAAGGCTCGGTAGCCCCCAAGGAACGCATCAACGTCACCTTCAAACCTGCCACCGGTGGTGCCCAGGAAGAGATTGAACTGCCGTTGAAACTACTGGCAATCGGTGACTACACCCACCGCAAGGACGAACGCAAGGTCGAAGATCGCAAGCCGATCAGCATCGACAAAATGACTTTCGACGAAGTGCTGGCCAAGCAAGAGCTGAGCCTGACGCTGAGCGTGCCAAATCGTCTTCAGGAAGAAGGCGACACTGAAGAACTGGCCGTGAAACTGCGCGTCAACTCGATGAAGGACTTCAACCCGGCCTCGCTGGTCGAGCAAGTGCCCGAGCTGAAAAAACTGATGGAACTGCGCGACGCACTGGTGGCCCTCAAAGGCCCGCTGGGTAACGCGCCTGCGTTCCGCAAAGCCATCGAAGGCGTACTCGCCGACGACGAATCCCGCGGTCGCGTACTGGGTGAGCTGGGCCTGAACGCCGCAGCCCAGGACGCCTGAGTCTCCATCAGCCAAGGAAGCCAACATGAGCACGAGTGCAGCGCAGCAAAAGAGTAACGAGAACGGCGAATACAGCATTCTCGACAGCATCATCGCCGAAACCCGCCTGACGCCGGACGACGAAGCCTACGACATCGCCAAGCGCGGTGTGTCGGCCTTCATCGAAGAGCTGCTCAAGCCGCAGAACAACGGTGAGCCGGTCAAGAAAGCCATGGTTGACCGCATGATCGCCGAGATCGATGCCAAGCTCAGCCGTCAGATGGACGAGATCCTCCACCACCCGGACTTCCAGTCCCTGGAATCGTCGTGGCGTGGTCTGCAGTTGCTGGTCGACCGCACCAACTTCCGCGAAAACATCAAGATCGAAATCCTCAACGTCTCCAAAGAAGACCTGCTGGACGATTTCGAAGATTCGCCGGAAGTGATGCAGGCCGGCCTGTACAAGCACATCTACACCGCTGAATACGGCCAGTTCGGTGGCCAGCCTGTGGGCGCGATCATCGCTAACTACTTCATGTCCCCAAGCTCGCCAGACGTGAAGCTGATGCAGTACGTGTCCAGCGTTGCCTGCATGTCCCACGCGCCGTTCATTGCCGCGGCCGGCCCGAAATTCTTCGGCCTGGAAAGCTTCACCGGCCTGCCGGACCTGAAGGATCTGAAAGATCACTTCGAAGGCCCGCAATTCGCCAAATGGCAGAGCTTCCGCCAATCGGAAGACTCCCGTTACGTTGGCCTGACCGTGCCGCGTTTCCTGCTGCGTAACCCGTACGACCCGGAAGAAAACCCGGTCAAATCGTTCGTGTACAAAGAAACCGTCGCCAACAGCCACGAGCACTACCTGTGGGGCAACACCGCCTACGCGTTCGGCACCAAGCTGACCGACAGCTTCGCCAAATTCCGCTGGTGCCCGAACATCATCGGCCCGCAGAGCGGTGGTGCGGTTGAAGACCTGCCGTTGCACCACTTCGAAAGCATGGGCGAAATCGAAACCAAGATTCCTACCGAGGTTCTGGTTTCCGACCGTCGTGAATACGAACTGGCCGAGGAAGGCTTCATCTCCCTGACCATGCGCAAAGGCTCCGACAACGCGGCGTTCTTCTCCGCCAGCTCGGTGCAGAAGCCGAAGTTCTTCGGCATCAGCGCAGAAGGCAAGGCCGCAGAGCTTAACTACAAGCTCGGCACCCAACTGCCGTACATGATGATCGTCAACCGCCTGGCTCACTACTTGAAAGTGCTGCAGCGCGAGCAACTCGGTTCGTGGAAAGAACGTACCGACCTCGAGCTGGAACTGAACAAGTGGATCCGCCAGTACGTGGCCGACCAGGAAAACCCAAGCGCCGAAGTCCGTGGCCGTCGTCCGCTGCGCGCTGCCCAGATCATCGTCAGCGATGTCGAAGGCGAGCCTGGCTGGTACCGCGTCAGCCTGAACGTGCGCCCGCACTTCAAGTACATGGGTGCCGATTTCACCCTGTCGCTGGTTGGCAAGCTGGACAAAGAGTAAGCGGAGCCTAACTCATGACTGGATACGGCAGCCTTTTCGAACGCCTGGGTGGCGACGCGGACAAACGCGTCGGCTGGAGCCGCGAGGTCTCCGCCATGGCGTCCGTGGCTGCCCATCTGGCCAAGATGCTCAGCACCCGTGCGGGCAGCGTGCAAACGCTGTCCGACTACGGGCTACCCGATCTCAATGACATGCGTCTGAGCCTGCACGACTCCCTGAGTCAGGCCCGTTTGGCCATCGAAAATTTCATCGAAGCCTACGAGCCACGCCTGAGCAATGTGCGTGTCATCTCCCTGCCGCGTGATCACGATCAGCTTCGCCTGTCCTTCAGCATCGAAGGCCTGCTGGAAGTTGATGGTTTCAAGCGCCAGGTCAGTTTCGCCGCGCGCCTGGATGGCAGCGGTCAAGTCAAGGTCAACTAAGGAGATTCGTATGTCCGGCAAACCAGCAGCACGCGTATCCGACCCCACCGCTTGCCCGCTCCCCGGCCACGGCACCAACCCGATCGCCGCCGGTTCCGGCGATGTGTTCTTCGACGGCCTCGCGGCCGCCCGCCAAGGCGATGCCTCGGCGTGTGGTGGTGCGATGTCGGGCGGGTTGGCGACGACGGTTTTGATTAACGGCAAACCGGCGGCAACGGTGGATTCCGTCGGGACTCATGGCAACAAGGTTACGGCGGGTTCCGGGACGGTGATTATCGGGAATTCGCATTCGCCGGTGCCGTTTGTGGCGCCGTTGCCGGTGGAGATTCAGTGGCCGTTTAACGAGCACTACGTGATCAATTGCCAGGACACCGGGAAGCCGTTGGCTGGAGTTGCATACAGTTTCAAAACAGCCTCGGGAAAAATAATCAGTGGTGTCACAGGCGCCGACGGCAAGACGCAGAAAATTTCGTCATCGGAAGCTGAGACGTATGAGTTGATTATTGAGCAGCAATCCGAAGTTGTAATTGGATAAAACGAGTGAGGGTTTTTGATATGGCGGATACAACAATAGCTTCAAGTCTGACACCAGCGAGTAATCAGGCTGGTAAGTCAGCAGTTGTTCGTCAATTCAAAATCACAGATATACCTGGCGCGATGGATAAGATGAAGTGGCCGGTTGCTGCGAAGCTCATGCGCCATTGGTTCAATGGCAAGCCATGGCCAACCACAGACGGCGCTATGAGCAAAGAGGTCAAAGACCACGCCGCTCTTGCAGACGTCAATTATGTAGAAGATACCATCGTGAAAATGGCTTGGCTGATGCGGTTTGAACCTGCCAAGGCTGTAATTGAAGAGTTGAAGTCTGTTTGGGATAATCCTGCTGGACGAAAAAATATAAGCAAGAAAGTCAAAGATAAGTATCTTGGCTCGACTCCAGGCGTTTACCCTTTCAAGTTTGAAAGTGCAAGAAAGGTTGAAGAGTTCGGATACAGTAATAATCGAGCGGTCAAATTCGGCTTGATAGAGAAAACCGATGAGCTCCGGGCTGCGCTGGCAAATTTTAACCTTCGCGTATTTCCAGAAGGGAAGTTAGTCGTCTCTGTAGATAGCATTCAACTATTTGTTGAGCGTATCGGCTTTTATGCTGAGGATGCCTACGACTTCAATGACGCACCGGAAGATAATTTCAGTCAACCACTGGGTTTTTGGAATTTTGATGGGGTAGCCAACCCTGCCTATGCAGCCACTGCAAATGCCGGCGCGGCGCAGATGAGGTCAGACATCGCGTCGAATCCGTATCTCAGTGCCGAAGACTCTCAAGCTATGTTTAAGGAAATAGACAGTGCGCGCTATTTTTATATTACGAACTCCCACTTTGTGAAGTATCGGGCTGAGTTCGGTAAGGGTGGCGACTTTCAGGTTTTATCTGACGTGCACTATCAGGGTATTCCATTAACAGTTATTAACGTTTGGAATAAATAATGCGCACATTTGGCGTTGGTGTGGTTGCGGAAAATGTGGGTGTTAAAAAATGATCACGTTTAGCAAGAGGTGGTTGTGGTCTATCAGTCTCTCGTTGGTGCTGTTGTTTGCATTGCTTGTTTATTGCGTAAACGCAATGCTTGGATTTCCTGCAAGTACAACTAAGGCCAGCCCTTCAGGAGATTACGTAATTGAGAATGTGCGTGTCGGCAGAATTTTCATGCTTGGCGGTATGGCGTACTTAAGAATTATTGATTCGAAGGATTCAGCCAAAGTATATCGAAGCCCGTTGTACGATACTCAATCGCTAGATATGCGTGCGTACGAGGATGATAACGAGGTCGGTATTACTTGGATCGACTTCAACAAGAAAAGCAAAGTGTTCACGGTTTCCATGCCGCAATGGGAAGAAAGTTGGCTGAATGTCTTTATCAGTAATACGCCGTATGAGGTTATTCCTAATTGAGGCGGATGAATCCCTCTCGATGACTACTTTGGCGCGAATTAAGCTCACTAAGTGAACGACGGCTTATGTCAGCGTGGGAATTTACTCTAAATTATGATCAGGCAACCACACGATGTCCTTTAACCACTACTACCAAAGCGAACTCACCGCACTGCGCCAGTTAGGTCGTCGTTTCGCCGAGCGTAGCCCGGCGTTGGCGCCTTTCCTGGGTCAGGCCGGGCGGGATCCGGACGTGGAGCGGTTGCTGGAAGGTTTTGCATTCCTGACCGGTCGCCTGCGCCAGAAGCTCGACGATGAACTGCCGGAGCTCAGCCACTCCCTGATGCACCTGCTGTGGCCCAACTACATGCGGCCGCTGCCGGCGTTCAGCATTTTGCAGTTCGATCCGTTGAAGCGTTCCGGGCCTGCGTTGATGGTCGAGCGCGACACGCCAGTCGAGAGCGTGCCGATCGATGACGTGCGTTGCCGCTTCCGCACCTGCTACCCGACCGAGGTCTTGCCGCTGGATCTGGCCGCACTGAATTACTCGGTGAAAGGCGACGGTTCGCTGTTGAGTCTGCGCCTGGAGATGAGCGCAGATGGTCACTTGGGCGAGCTGGAGCTGAGTCGTCTGCGTCTGCACTTCGCCGGCGAGCGCTACATCAGCCAGATGCTTTACCTGAGCCTGTTGCGCAACCTGGAAGGCATCGAGCTGATCCCGCTGGACGGCGCCGGCAAGCCCATCAACGGCGTCAACGGCACGCCAATGGCGTTCAAAATGCCCGGCGACCGCGTGCAGCCGGTGGGGTTTGCCGAAGAAGAAGCGTTGATCCCGTATCCGCTGAACACTTTCCGCGGCTATCGCTACTTGCAGGAATACTTCGCCTTCCAGGACAAATTCCTCTTCGTTGATATCAACGGTCTGGACCTGCTCAAAGCCTTGCCGGAAGACACGCTCAAGCAAATGCGCGGCCTCGAATTGCGCTTTGACATTCGCAAGAGCGGCATCATGCGGATGCGTCCGACCCTGGACAACGTGAAGCTTTATTGCACGCCAATCGTCAACCTGTTCAAGCACGACGCCTTGCCGATTCGCCTCGACGGCAAGCAAGACGAATACCTGCTGCTGCCGGCCGAATTCGATTTGCAAAACTGCGGCGTGTTCTCGGTGGAAACCGTGACCGGCTGGAAACCCGGCGGCCTCGGTTATCAGGAGTACGTGCCGTTCGAGTCCTTCGAGCACGACCCGAGTTTCGACGTGCCCAACAGCCGCCCGCATTACAGCATTCGCCAGCGTTCGTCCTCGTTGCACGACGGCCTCGACACTTACCTGAGCTTCGGCATCCGTCACACCGAAGCCCACGAAACCCTGTCGATCGAGCTGATGTGCACCAACCAGAATCTGCCCAAAAAGCTCAAGCTCGGTGACATCAGCATGGCATGCGAGGACACGCCGGAGTTCCTGAGCTTCCGCAACATCACCCCGGCCACGTCGAGCTTCGCGCCGCCGCTGAACCGCGACTTCCTCTGGAAGCTGATCAGCAACATGTCGCTTAACTATCTGTCGCTGGCCGACGTCAATGCGTTGAAGGTGATTCTCGAAACCTACGACCTGCCGCGCTATTACGACCAGCACGCGGAGAAAGTCAGCAAACGCCTGCTCGGCGGGCTCAAGTCGATCAAGCACCAGCATGTCGATCGACTGCACCGAGGGTTGCCGGTTCGCGGGTTGCGCACCGAGCTGACCATCGATCCGGAAGGGTATATCGGCGAGGGCGACCTGTTCGTGTTCGCTTCGGTTCTCAACGAGTTTTTCGCGCTTTACGCCAGTCTCAATTCGTACCACGAGCTGCGGGTAAAAAGTACACAAGGAGAGGTGTACCAATGGACACCACGTATGGGCCTTCAGCCGCTTCTTTAAGCGGACTGACCCGAGGAATACGCGAGTACTCGCTGTTTCAGGCCGTGCTGCTGGTGGTTGACCGGCTGCGCGAGGCCCACCCGCACCTGAGCGAAGACGACCTGTACGACCAGCTGGAATTCCAGGCCAACCCGAGCCTGGGTTTCCCCGGCAGCGACGTCGATCGTGTGGAGTTTTTCCACGAGCAGGGGCAGATGCGCGCGCGCCTGCGCTTCAACCTGATCGGCCTGGTCGGCTCCGGTTCGCCGCTGCCGGCGTTCTACGGCGAGCAGGCGTTAGGCGACAGCGAAGACGGCAACCCGACCCGCCACTTCCTCGACCTGTTTCACCATCGCCTGCAACGGCTGATGCTGCCGATCTGGCGCAAGTACCGCTACCGCGCCAGCTTCCAGAGCGGCGCGCTCGATCCATTTTCGGCGCAGCTGTTTGCCTTGATCGGCCTCGGCGGCGAAGAGATCCGCAAGGCCCAGGAACTCAACTGGAAACGCCTGCTGCCGTACCTCGGTCTGCTCAGTTTGCGGGCGCACTCGGCGGCGCTGATCGAAGCGGTGCTGCGTTACTACTTCAAGCACGCCGAACTGACCATCGAGCAGTGCATCGAGCGTCGTGTGGAAATTCTCGACGAGCAGCGCAATCGGCTGGGCCGCGCCAACAGCCTGCTCGGCGAAGACCTGGTGCTGGGCGAACACGTACGCGACCGCAGCGGCAAATTCCGTATCCACATCCGCGAGCTCGACTGGCAGCGCTTTCACGAATTCCTACCGATCGGTTTCGGCTACCAGCCGCTGTGCGCGCTGGTGCGGTTCACCCTGCGTGACCCACTCGATTACGACATTCGCCTGGTATTGCGCCAGGAAGAAATCCGCGAACTGCGCATCGGTGAGCAGAACGCCTGTCGCCTGGGATGGACCAGTTGGCTGGGCCGCGAAAAAGCGGACGGCGTGGTGACCCTGGGCAGCAAAATTCATTAAGGACAGATGACCAATGATCAACGTAGACCTGCAACAACTTATCCAGGCGCTGGACGCCGAAACCCGTCGTGATCTGGAAAGTTCTGCCGAGCGTTGCGTCGCCCGTGGCGGCAGCAAGATCCTCGTCGAAGACTTGCTGCTGGGCCTGCTGGAGCGCCCGCAAGGCCTGCTCGCACGCGCGCTGCAAGACGCCGAAGTGGATGCCGGTGAGCTGAGCGCCGCCCTGCAATCGCGGGTCGAGCACAGCGCTTCGCGCAACCCGGTGTTCGCCCCGGAACTGGTGCAGTGGCTGCAGGATGCGTTGCTGGTGGCCAACCTTGAACTGGGCCAAAGCCAGGTCGAGCAAGCCGCGTTGATCCTCGCGCTGTTGCGCAACCCGATGCGCTACGCCGGCAGCCGCTACCAGTCGTTGCTGTCCAAACTGAACATCGAGCGCCTGAAAGAATTCGCCCTGTCGCAGAAAGAACAACCGGCGACGGGCAAACCCGCTGTACCCGGCGAATCGCTGCTGCAGCGCTTCACCCACAACCTGACCCAGCAAGCCCGCGACGGCAAACTCGACCCGGTGTTGTGCCGCGATGGCGCGATCCGGCAGATGGTCGACATCCTCGCCCGTCGCCGCAAGAACAACCCGATTGTGGTCGGTGAAGCCGGCGTCGGTAAAACCGCGATCGTCGAAGGCCTGGCTTCGCGCATCGCCGCTGGTGAAGTGCCGCAAGTGTTGAAAGGCGTGGAGTTGCTGTCGCTGGACATGGGCCTGTTGCAGGCCGGCGCCAGCGTCAAAGGTGAATTCGAACGTCGCCTCAAAGGCGTCATCGATGAAGTCAAAGCGTCGCCGAAACCGATCATCCTGTTCATCGACGAAGCCCACACGCTGATCGGCGCGGGCGGCAATGCCGGCGGTTCCGACGCGGCCAACCTGCTCAAGCCAGCCTTGGCCCGTGGCGAGTTGCGCACCATCGCTGCCACCACGTGGGCGGAGTACAAGAAGTACTTCGAAAAAGACCCGGCCCTGGCCCGTCGTTTCCAACCGGTGCAACTGCACGAACCGACCGTCAGCGAAGCGGTGACCATCCTCCGTGGCCTGGCTCAGGTTTACGAGAAGAGCCACGGCATTTACCTGCGCGATGACGCGGTGGTGGCGGCGGCCGAATTGTCCGCCCGTTACCTCGCCGGTCGGCAGCTGCCGGACAAGGCTGTCGACGTGCTCGACACCGCGTGCGCCCGCGTACGCATCAGCCTCGCCGCTGCGCCGGAAAGCCTTGAGCGCCTGCGCGGCGAACTGGCTGAAGGGGGGCGTCAACGTCAGGCGCTGCGTCGTGATGCCGAAGCCGGTCTGCTGATCGATCACGAAGCGTTGGGCGCTCTGGAAGATCGCCTGGCCGAGGCCGAAGACGAAATGGTCGCCCTCGAAACGCTGTGGACCGAACAGAAAGAACTGGCCGAGCGTTTGCTGGATCTGCGCCAGCAACTGGCCAAGGCCCGCGAAACCGCAGCCGTCGAGCCTGCTGTCACGGTTGAAGAAGATGCCGAAGGCACCGTCATCGAAACACTGCCGGTGGACGCAGCGCAAAGCGTCGAAACTCTGGAAACCGCGCTCAACGAAACTCACAAAGCCTTGACTGAGCTGCAGGTCAAAGAACGTCTGGTGAGCTTCGAAGTGTGCCCGCGCCTGGTCGCCGAAGTGATCAGCGCCTGGACCGGCGTACCGCTGGCGCAACTGGCCCGTGAGCACAACGCCAAGGTCGCGAGCTTCGCCACCGACCTGCGCACCCGCATCCGTGGTCAGGAACAAGCTGTTCACGCACTGGACCGCTCGATGCGCGCCACCGCTGCCGGCCTGAACAAACCCGATGCACCGGTCGGCGTGTTCCTGCTGGTCGGCCCGAGCGGCGTCGGCAAGACCGAAACCGCGCTGGCCCTTGCCGACTTGCTGTACGGCGGTGATCGTTTCATCACCACCATCAACATGTCCGAGTTCCAGGAGAAACACACCGTCTCGCGCCTGATCGGTGCGCCACCGGGCTATGTCGGTTACGGCGAGGGCGGCATGCTCACCGAAGCCGTGCGTCAGAAGCCGTACTCCGTTGTGCTGCTCGATGAGGTCGAAAAGGCCGACCCGGACGTACTGAACCTGTTCTACCAAATCTTCGACAAGGGCGTGGCCAACGACGGCGAAGGGCGCGAGATCGACTTCCGCAACACGCTGATCCTGATGACTTCGAACCTGGGCAGCGACCGCATCAGCGAGCTCTGCGAAAACGGCGCACGACCCACCGCCGAACTGCTCGAAGAAACCATTCGCCCGGTGCTCAGCAAACACTTCAAACCGGCGCTGCTGGCGCGTATGCGCGTCGTGCCGTACTACCCGGTCGGCGGTCCGGTGTTGCGCGAGCTGATCGAAATCAAACTCGGTCGTTTGGGCGAGCGCCTGAACCGTCGTCAGCTGGATTTCACTTACTCGCAAGACCTCGTCGATCACCTGGCGGAGCGGTGCACCCAAAGCGACAGCGGCGCACGCCTGATCGATCACTTGCTGGACCTGCATGTGCTGCCGCTGGTGGCCGACCGCTTGCTCGATGCGATGGCCACCGGGGAAAGCCTCAAGCGTGTCCATGCGACGCTCGACGGCGGCGCCAGCGTGACCTGCGAGTTCGCCTGAGGTGGGTGTGATGTTCACTCAAGTGCCGCAGCCGCTGGTGTATGCCGAAGCCTTGCTGGCGCAGTTCGCCAGCCTGTCGCGGGCGGCGGACGGCGCTGCGCTGCTGGGTGACTTCGTGCGCGGGGTGGCGGAGCTGAGCGGGTGCGAGTTGACGCAGCTGTACTTGCTGGACGCGACCCACACCTGCTTGGGGATGAACGCCGAGTGCCTGAACGGCATCCTGCAACCACGCGAATCGGCGAGCCTTCCGGCGGATTACAACGGTGAACAACTGCTGCAATTCGCCCTGTGCCAGAACCGTGTGGTGAGCCTCGGTGAACTGAGCGGCAGCCTGCACGAAACCAGCTTCCTGCCGCCGCAGGCCACGCCGTGGCAGTCGCTGCTGTGCGTGCCGCTGGTCAATCAGCAGAAGGCGGTCGAAGGTTTGCTGCTGTGCGCCAGCCGCCGGCACATCGACCTGCAAGGCTTTGCCGATTCCCTCGGTCAACTGGGTTCGTTTGTGCTCGGCCAACTGCATTTGCTGCACCGTCTGCGTCAGCCGACCGGTGATGCACGACCGCTCAAGGCCAGCGTCCCGAGTGCCAGTGGTTACGGCCTGATCGGCAAGAGCAAGGCCATGCGCGAGACCTATTCGCTGATCAGCAAAGTCCTGCACAGCCCTTACACCGTGCTGTTGCGCGGCGAAACCGGCACCGGCAAGGAAGTGGTCGCCCGCGCCATCCACGACTGCGGCCCGCGTCGGTCCCAGGCGTTCATTGTGCAGAACTGCGCGGCGTTCCCCGAGAACCTGCTGGAAAGCGAGCTGTTCGGCTACCGCAAGGGCGCGTTCACCGGTGCTGATCGCGACCGCGCCGGGCTGTTCGACGCGGCCAATGGCGGCACCTTGTTGCTCGATGAAATCGGCGACATGCCGTTGTCGCTGCAAGCCAAGTTGTTGCGCGTGTTGCAGGAAGGCGAGATCCGCCCGCTGGGTTCCAACGACACCCACAAGATTGACGTGCGCATCATCGCCGCGACGCACCGGGATTTGTCGGTGCTGGTGAGTGAAGGCAAATTCCGCGAGGACTTGTATTACCGTCTCGCGCAATTTCCGATCGAACTGCCGGCCCTGCGTCAGCGTGAAGGCGACATCCTCGATCTGGCCCGGCATTTCGCCGACAAGGCGTGTGCGTTTTTGCAGCGCGACGCGGTGCGTTGGTCCGATGCGGCGCTGGATCACCTGTCCGGTTATACCTTCCCCGGCAATGTGCGCGAACTCAAAGGCCTGGTCGAACGCGCCGTTTTGCTGTGTGAGGGCGGTGAATTGCTGGCCGAGCATTTTTCCCTGCGCATGGAAGCCATGCCGGAAGACAACAGCTTGAACCTGCGCGAACGCCTGGAGCAGGTCGAACGCAGCCTGCTGCTCGATTGCCTGCGCAAAAACGACGGCAACCAGACCCTCGCCGCCCGCGAACTCGGCCTGCCACGCCGCACGCTGCTGTACCGCCTCGGGCGCCTGAATATCAATTTGGGTGATTTCGATGGCTGAGCCCATTTTCTACCCACCAACAACTCTGGCTGGAATGCTTGCTGAGGCCAGCACATTCCAAGTGGCGAGGGAGCTTGCTCCCGCTGGGCTGCGCAGCAGCCCAAAAACCATGCGCCGCGGTGCCTCAGTCAAACCGCATTCGTTGATTTACGACAGCTGCGCAGCCGAGCGGGAGCAAGCTCCCTCGCCACGGGGGATCGGCTCTAACCACCGTATTAGAGCCCCACGACCCATTTCATTTGCTTTCGATAGCGCCGCCCAACCGGGCCGGCGCTTTGTGCTTTGTCTACCCCTGGAGACCCTCTGATGTCTGTTCGTCACTGGCAAGCCGTCCTGCTGACCCTCGTCGTTCTATGCGGCCTCGGCGGCTGTAGCGGCAATTACAAATTCAACGACAACACCTATCGCCCATTGGGTGATCCGCAGGCGGTCAATCGCGGCAAGTGACCGCAAGGAGTATCACCATGGAACTGGTTTTCGAAATGCTCAACACCAAGCAGTTCGTGCCCACGGAACTGTGCCAGAAGACCTTCAAACAGGCCGGTGGCGTGATTGGCCGGGGCGAGGATTGCGACTGGATCATCCCGGATCGCAAGCGTCATCTGTCCAATCACCATGTGGACATCAGCTTTCGCGAAGGGACGTTCTTCCTGACCGACACCAGCAGCAACGGTGTCCAGGATGGCGAAAGCGGCGCGCGCCTGCGCAAGGGCGAACCGATGCGCATCGAGCATGGCAGCACCTACGTGCTGGGTGATTTCGAGATCCGTGCACGGCTGGTGCGCGACCCGGCGACGTTCGACGTGGAAGTCGGCCGCCCGCAAGCCGCGGGCAGCATCATTCCGGACGACGCGTTCCTCGACCTCGACCCGTTGAACGCCCTTGATCAGCAAGAGCGCGTGTACTCGGAAATCGACGAGCTGATCTCCCCGAGCAACGCCATCGAGGACACCCGTCAACGCGCCGACTATGCGCGCATCGACATGGAAAGCCTGATGGTGCCCGAGCTGATCGACGCCCCGGCCGAACCTGCGCCCGCCCCGGTGCCGAAAGCGCGTGAGCGTCAGAGCGAAGATTTCTGGGAGCACTTCGGCGCCGCGCTGGGCGTGGACCTCAAAGGCCTCGACCACGACGCCCGCGAAGCCCTGGCGCTGAACGCTGCGCGCTTGCTCAAGCAGAGCGTCGGCGGTTTGCAGCAGAGCCTGCGCACCCGCAGCGAACTGAAAAACGAACTGCGTCTGGCCCAGACCACCGTGCAGGGCACCCACAAAAACCCGCTGAAGTTCGCCGTCGATGCCGGTGAAGCGCTGGGCATTCTGTTGCAGCCGAACAAGCCCGGCCAGTTGCCGGCGGAGCAGTCGATTTCTCGCGCGTTCCGCGATTTGCAGGCGCACCAGGTTGCGCTGCTGACCGCCAGCCGCGCCGCCGTTCGCGGCACGCTGGAGCATTTCTCGCCGCAGCAATTGACCCTGCGGTTCGAGCGCGACAACAAGCCGTTGCTGGCCACGTCCGGCAGTCGCTGGAGAGCCTACGGTCGTTATCACCAGGCTCTGCGTCAGGACGATGACTGGAGCGAGCGTCTGCTGGCCCGCGACTTCGCTCAGGCGTACGAAGAACAGATCCGCCTGATTTCCACCCTTCACACCGACCACCAAGGATGATGCGCATGTCTCGCTGCTCGACCGCTTTTTTCAAGATGCTGACCGTGCTCATGGCCGTGGTGCTGCTGGCCGGCTGCTCGTCGCTGTCGCCGTATTCCAAAGTGACCAAAGTCAACCTGAAGCTCACCGGCAGCGATCAGCTGAACCCGGACCTCAACGGGCGTCCCTCGCCAATCGTCGTGCGTCTGTTCGAGCTCAAGCACCCGGTGACCTTTGAAAACGCCGATTTCTTCAGCCTGTACGAGCGCGCCAAGGAATCCCTGGCCCCGGACCTGGTGGCCAGCGAAGAACTCGAACTGCGTCCGGGTGAAACCATCGAACTCAAGCTCAGCGTGGAAGAGGGCAGCCGTTACGTCGGGATCCTCGCGGCCTACCGCGACCTGCCGGAAACCAAATGGCGCTACACGGTGCAAGTCACGCCGGTGGAAGTCACCGAGGCTGACCTGACCCTCGATCAGGCCGGTATTCGCAACAGCAACGAAACGCTCGCCAAGGCGGATGACTGATCATGAATTCCCATAAAGTCATTTGGCAGGAAGGCATGCTGCTGCGCCCGCAGCACTTCCAGCACAACGATCGCTACTACGACCACCAGATGAAGACCCGCACCCAGTTGCTGGGCAGCTACACTTGGGGCTTCCTGAATCTCGACATCGATTTGCAGTTCCTCAACATGGGCAAACTGGTGATCAGCCAGGCCTCGGGGATCCTGCCGGACGGCAGCCTGTTCGAACTGGGCGGCAACACCGAGCCGCTGGCGCTGGACGTGCCGCCGAACACCGGCAACACACCGATCTACCTCGCGTTGCCACTGGTGACCGGTAACCACATCGAGTCCCGCCGTCCGGAGCAATCCGACGTGCTGGCGCGCTACACCGCGTACGAAGCCGAAGTCGCCGACTCCAACGCCGGCGACGATTCCGCCAGCCAGGTCAGCTGTGGCCGCCCGGACTTCAAACTGTTGCTCGGCGAGCAGCAGAGCGATCAGGCCTATGTGAAGCTGAAGATCTGCGACGTGCTGGATACCACGCCCGACGGCGTGATCAGCCTCGATCCGGATTTCGTGCCGACCTACATTCAGGCGCATTCCTCCAGCTACCTGCTGTCGTGCCTGAAAGAAGTGATCAGCATGCTCGGTCACCGGGGCGACACCATTGCCGAGCGCATCCGCTCCAACGGCAAGGTCGGTGGCGCGGAAGTCGGCGACTTCATGATGCTGCAACTGATCAACCGCACCGAGCTGCTGCTGCGTCACTACCTCGGCCTGGAGCAGGTTCACCCGGAAGAGTTGTACCGCACGCTGCTGACCATGCTCGGCGATCTGGCGACCTTCTCCAGCGACAGCAAACGTCCGCGCCTGGACAGCCGTTACCAGCACAGCGACCAGGGCGCGAGCTTCCGCAAACTGATGGAAGCGATTCGTCAGGTGCTGTCGATGGTGCTCGAACAGCACGCCATCGAGCTGGTCCTGCAAGCGCGTCAGTACGGGATCATCGTCTCGCCGTTGCACGACCACAAACTGCTGGGCTCGGCGTCGTTCGTGCTCGCGGCCAGTGCCAACTGCGATTCCGAAGAACTGCGCCATCGTTTGCCGGCGCACCTCAAGGTCGGCCCGGTGGAGCGGATCCGCCAACTGGTCAACCTGCATCTGCCGGGCATCAAGGTCAAACCGTTGCCGGTGGCCCCGCGGCAGATCGCGTTCCACTCCAACAAAACCTATTTCATCCTCGAACTCAGTTCCGAAGACCTGGCACAACTCGAGCGCTCCGGCGGCTTCGCGTTCCACGTGTCCGGCGAATTCGCCGAGCTTGAACTGAAATTCTGGGCCATCAGGAACTGACCGACATGATCAAGGACATGGAACACCATCAGGACGATAAAACCGTCTTGCTCGACCGCCAGGGCCACGGCCCGGCGCAAAGTCCGCTGACTGACTTCGCTGCACCGCCGCGTTTCGAACAGCTCGAAGAACGGATGATCTACGCCGCACGCCTGCGTCCGGCGGAGTCCTTCAACATCAGCCTCAATTCGCTGGTGGCCGCCGGTTCCGACCTGTTGTCGGAAGTGGTGCGCCTCAAACACAGCGACACCCGCGAAGACATGTACGCGCTCAATGAGCGCCTGACTGCCGGGTTGAAATTGTTTGAAGTGCGCGCACTGCACAACGGCGCCGAAAGCAGCCAGGTGATGGCCGCCCGTTACGTGCTCTGCACCGTGGTCGACGAAGCCGTCGTGACCACGCCGTGGGGCAACGAAAGCGAGTGGTCGCAGATGAGCCTGCTCAGCAGCTTCCACAACGAAACCTTCGGTGGCGAGAAGTTCTTCCAGTTGCTGGATCGCTTGTCGAAAAACCCGGTCAAGCACCTGCCGATGCTGGAGCTGATGTACCTGTGCCTGTCCCTCGGTTTCGAAGGCAAGTACCGCGTGCAGGCGCGCGGCATGCTCGAACTCGAAGGCATCCGCGATGCCTTGTATCGGCAGATTCGTCAGCTGCGCGGCGACGTGCCTCGCGAACTGTCGCCGCATTGGGAAGGCTTGAACGATCAGCGCCGCAGCCTGGTGCGCATCGTGCCGGCGTGGATGGTGGTGTTGTTCACCGTGGTCTGCCTGGTGGTGATGTATTCGGGTTTCGCCTGGGTCTTGGGCGAGCAGCGCGACACCGTTCTGCAACCTTATCAGCCGCTGGATTCCGCCGCGGTCCAGCCGCAGTCGCAGCCGTAAACAGGGACGTGTGATGAAAAAGTTTTTCAAGAAAGTCGGCGCCTTCGTGCGTCAGACCTGGGTCTGGACCTTGCTGCTGGTGCTGTTCGTCGCGCTGCTGGTGTGGTTCGTCGGGCCGCTGCTGGCGGTCAATGACTACAAGTTCTGGGAAGGCTCGACCTCCCGCCTGCTGACCATCAGTGTGCTGTTCCTGATCTGGGGCCTGACCATGGTCTTCGTCAGCTGGCGCGCCGGTGTGCGCAAGAAAGCGGTCGAAGACACTGAAGACGGTCAGGACCGTATCCGCCGCGAAGAGAAGATCGACGAAGAGCAGAAGGAGTTGAAGGAGCGTTTCAAGGACGCCCTGAAAACCCTGAAGACCTCGAGCCTGTATCGCGGCCGCAGCGAACGCTGGCGCAGTGATTTGCCGTGGTACTTGCTGATCGGCCCGCAGGGCAGCGGCAAGACCAGCCTGCTGGACTTCTCGGGCCTTGAGTTTCCGATCAACAAGATCGACCGCAAACTGACCCGCGACACCCTCGGCACCCGTCATTGCGACTGGTATTTCGCCGACCACGGTGTGCTGATCGACACCGCCGGGCGTTACCTGACCCAGCCGGATGCCGAAGTCGACGGCAGCGCCTGGAGCACCTTGCTCGACCTGCTGCGCAAGCGTCGCCGCAACCGTCCGTTGAACGGCGTGCTGGTGACCATTCCGGTGGAAATGCTGCTGGGCGACACCGAGCAGGATCTGGACACCTTGGCTCGCCAAGTGCGTGCGCGCCTGCAAGACGTGCATCAGAAACTGCACGTCGATGTGCCGATTTATCTGGTGCTGAGCAAGGCTGACCAGTTGCTCGGTTTCGACGAGTTCTTCGATCAGTTGACCCGCGAAGAAAGCGATCAGGTGCTCGGCACCAGCTTCCGCAAAGAGCAGAGCGGCACCGACGTCACCGTCCTGCGCGCCGAGTTCGAAGAGCTGCTGCGTCGCCTGAACAGTCAGGTGATCATGCGCATGCACCAGGAGCGAGACACCCAGCGCCGTGGCCGCATCCTCGATTTCCCGCATCAACTGGGGCAGATCGGCGAGCGCCTGTGCCTGTTCGTCGACATGGCGTTCACTGGCAACCGCTATCAGCGTGTCAGCCAGTTGCGCGGTTTCTACCTGACCAGCGCACCGCACCTGACCCAGGAAATGGACCAGACCACCGCCGGCATCGGCGCGAATCTGGGGATCAACTCCGGCGTGTTGCCAACCCTGCGCAGTGGCCGCTCGCGGTTCATTCATCACTTGCTCAGCCGGGTGATCTTCCCCGAGGCCGATCTGGCCGGTCTGGACAAGCGCGAACGCAGTCGCATCCATTGGGGCCAGCGTGCGTTGTACGTCGGTGCTTTGGCGGCGTTGGGCCTGTTTGGTCTGCTGTGGGCAGGCGGTTTCTCGGCGAACTATGAGCGTCTGGAAAACCTGCGCAACCTGGCGCAAACCTGGACGCAACAACGCTCGGCGCTGACCGCGCGTGATGATTCCATGGCCGTACTGAAGCCCCTCGACACCAGCTACGCGGCGACTCAGGTTTTCCCGAAAAAGGGCGACGTGTCGTACCACGAACGCGGCGGTCTGTATCAGGGCGAAGACGTCAATCCGGTGGTCAAGGCAGCTTACGAGCGCGAGCTCGAAACGCAGTTGCTGCCGAAGGTCGCGACCCTGCTGGAAGGGCAGATCCGCGCCAACATGAAGGACCGCGAACGCCTGCTCAACAGCCTGCGTGCGTACCTGATGCTGAACATGGAAGACCGTCGTGACAGCCCGTGGCTCAAGGATTGGGTCGCCACCGAATGGTCCCAGCGTTACGCCGGGAACACCGCGGTGCAGAACGGTCTGAACACCCACTTCGAGCGTTTGCTGAAGCAGCCGTTTATCTACCCGCTGAACGATCAACTGGTGGCGCAGGCGCGTCAGGTCTTGCGCAGCGAATCGCTGGCCAACGTGGTTTACCGGATGCTGCGCGAGCAGGCCCGCAACCTGCCGGAATACCGTTTGAGCCAACACCTGGGCCCGCAGGGTGCGCTGTTTGTCGGCACCGAATACGTGATCCCGGGCTTCTACACCCAACAGGGTTATCAGCAGTATTTCTCGGTCCAGGGCTCCGCGCTGGTCACCGACATCCTGCGTGACAACTGGGTGCTGGGCGAAGGCTCGGGCATCAGCGGCATGGACTTGCGTCGCCTGATGGTCGAACTGGAGCAACTGTACTTCCGCGACTACGCCAACTTCTGGAGCGAAGCCGTGGGCCAGGTTGCACTGCCCGCGATCAGCGACTTCAGCGAGGGCGCCGAGCAACTGGCGGGCCTGACTTCGGCCAACTCGCCGGTGCTGCAACTGCTGGTGGAAGTGCGTGAGAACACCCGGTTCCCGGTGGAAGCCGAGGCGGTCGATCAAGCGGCTGATGCCGCCGCCGCACTGGGCGAGCAGAAAGGCAAGTTGGGCAAGCTGGGCAAACTGGCGTCTGCCGCAGCGGACAAAGCCTCGGACATGGCAGCGGTCAAAAACCTGCCGGACACGGCGAAGAAATCCCTGCAACGCCGCTTCGAACCGCTGCACCGTTTGCTGGATGACAACAACGGCCCGGCCGCTGATTTGACCCCGGCACTGAATGCGCTCAACGACCTGCAAATGCAACTGGCGAGCCTGGCGCGTGCCAGTGCGCCGGAGCAGGCTGCATTCGAAATGGCCAAGACCCGCATGAGCGGCCAGCGTGATGCGCTGAGCAACCTGCGCAATGCGTCAAACCGTCTGCCGCGCCCGGTCAGCGTGTGGTTCAACGTGCTGGCCGAAGATACCTGGCGTCTGGTGCTCAACGATTCCTACCAGTACCTGAACCAGCGTTATCAGAGCGAGCTGTACAGCTTCTACGGCAAGGCGATCAACAAGCGTTATCCGTTCAGCGCCCACAGCACCAGCGACGTGGCGATCAGCGACTTCCGCGAGTTCTTCAAGGCGCAGGGCATTGCCGATCGCTTCTTTGATACCTACATGCGTCCGTTCGTGAGCGGCGATCCAGGCAACTACCGTCTGCGCAGCATCGACGGTCACAGCATGCCGATCTCCAAGCTCTACCTCGACCAGATGGCCGCGGCACAAGTGATTCGCCAGAGCTTCTTCTCGATCAACCCGGCCGAGCCGCAAGTGCAGTTCAAACTGGAGCCGTACACCCTCGACCCGGCGGTCAGCCGTTCCGAGTTCAAGTTCGGCGACAAGACCATCGAATACCGCCACGGCCCGATCGTGCCGGTGTCGTTCAAATGGCCGACCGATGCTGAAGACGGTCGCACCAGCCTGGTCCTCGACAAAATGGCCGGCCGCCCGATCGGCATCGAGAAGAACACCGGCCCGTGGTCGCTGTTCCGCCTGTTCGACCTGATGCAGACCGAGTACCTGAGCGGTCGTGATGTGCTGGTGCTGAAAGCTGACGTGGGTGGCCTGCGCGCCAACTACTTGCTGTCGAGCCAGCGCACGCCAAACCCGTTCGACATGGGTGTGCTGCGCACCTTCCGTATGCCGGTGCAGCTCTGATGCTGGTTGCCAGTCCCTGGCGCAGCGCTGCGCGTACCGATGCCGGCAAGGTTCGGGCGCGCAACGAAGATGCTTTTCTCGACTGTCCACAGCAGGGGCTGTGGGTGGTCGCGGATGGCATGGGCGGTCATCAGGGTGGCGATGTTGCCAGCCAGTTGATCGTCGCCAGCCTGGCGGAATTGCCGGCGCAGGATGACTTCGACGAACGACTCAAAGGCATTCGCCAGTGCCTGCACTGGCTCAATCGCCGCCTGGGTCAGGAGTTGACCGTCACCGCCGGGCGCCACGACAGCATCATGGGCAGCACCGTGGTGGCGCTGCTGGTGGACGGCAATCGCGCGGCCTGCATCTGGGCCGGCGACAGCCGTTGCTACCTGTGGCGCGGCCAGCGTTTGTATCAGCTGTCCAAGGACCATTCACTGCAACAGCAACTCATCGACGAGCAACACATGAGTCTCGAAGACGCCCGTGCGCATCCTTCCGCCCACGCCTTGACCCGTGCGGTCGGGGCGGCCGAGCAGTTGACGCTGGACGTGCTGGAACTCGAGGTCTATCCCGGCGATGCGTTTCTGTTGTGCAGCGATGGTTTGTACAACGGGCTGAGCACTGATGCCTTGGGCAATGCCCTGAGCCTGACCGCGCCACACGTCGCGCTGGAGCGTCTGTTCGACGGCGCTCTGCGTGGCTCGGCCCGCGACAACCTGACTGCCGTGGTGATCCGCCAATGACTCAACCCATGCTGCCGCTCGACGACCTGCTGGTGAGCGAAGAGCAAGACAGTAACCTGACTTACTTTGCGTTTGCTAAATCGCATAAAGCAGAGCCCGCGCTGGCGCCTACAAAGGCCAGTGTCGGCGAAATGCCCGACGTGCTCGCAGGCCGTTACCGCATCGAGCGCCTGCTCGGTGCCGGCGGCATGGGCGCGGTTTACCGCGCACGGGACTTGCTGAGCGAACAGTTCGGCGATCCCGACCCTTACATCGCGCTGAAAATCCTCAGCGAAGAATTTGCCGAATCGCCGGACGCCAGCGCCTTGCTCTACAGCGAGTTCGCCCTGACCCGACGACTGCGCCACGACAACGTGCTGCGACCGCACACCTTTGAAGTGGACACCGATTGCCAGCGCGCCTTCATCACCATGGAACTCATGCGTGGGCTGACCCTGGACAAACTGCTCTGCGAGCGGCCCCTGGGCCTGCCGTGGAAAGAACTGCGCGACATCGCGCTGCCGCTGCTCGACGCCCTGGCCTACGCCCACGCGCGCGGCGTACTGCACGGCGACATGAAACCGAGCAACGTGATGCTCAGCGAAGAGGGCGTGCGCCTGTTCGACTTCGGCCTGGGCCAGGCCGAGGAGGGCATCCTCCCTGGCTTGCCACACCTGAGCCGCGATCGCTTCAACGCCTGGACCCCGGGCTACGCCGCCCCCGAACTGCTCGAAGGCCAGCCGTTGTCAGCCAGCGCCGACGTCTACGGTGTGGCCTGCGTGCTCTACGAACTGGCGGGCGGCAAACACCCGTTCCGGCGCTTGCCTTCGACCGAGGCCCGCGACGCGCACCTCGACCGCGAACTGCACGCGCCTCGGAATCTACCGAAACACTGCTGGCCAGCCCTGCGAACGGCGCTGGCATTCGACGCGGCCGATCGAACGATCACCGCCGCCCAATTGCGTGACGCCATGGGCGCCACTTCGTCTTTGCTGCAACGTCTGCGACTTCGGGCGTAACGGATGACTACCGAACAGGGAGCAAGCAATGTTCAACTCAGCTAACGAAACCCACTTCAGCCTGACTGTCGAAGACTACGTGGGCGACCTGCAAGTGCTGTCGTTCACCGGCACCGAAGGCATCAGCCAGCCGTATCGCTTCGACATTGAACTGGTCAGCGAAAACCCTGATCTGGACCTGGAAAAACTCCTGCACAAGCAGGCGTTCCTCGCATTCGATCCGCAGGGTTCCGGCATCCACGGCCAGATCTACCGCGTCGCCCAAGGTGATGCCGGCAAACGCCTGACCCGCTACAAAATCTCGCTGGTGCCGCACCTGCAATACCTGCATCACCGAACCAACCAGCGCATTTACCAGCAGATGTCCGCGCCCAAAATCATCGCGCTGATCCTCGAAGAACACGGCATCAAGGGCAACGCCTACAACTTTCAGCTCAGCCAACCGTGCCCGGATCGCGACTACTGCGTGCAGTACGACGAAACCGACCTGCACTTCGTCCAGCGCCTGTGCGAAGAAGAAGGCATTCACTACCACTTCCAGCACAGCGCAAAAGCTCACTTGTTGGTGTTCGGCGACGACCAGACCGTGTTCCCGAAACTCGGCCAGCCCACCGCCTATGTGCAAGGCAGCGGCATGGTCGCCGACGAACCGGTGATCAAAGGCTTCAAACTGCGCCTGGAAACCCGCACCAGCCGCACCACGCGCCGCGACTACGATTTCGAAAAACCACGCCTGCAACTCGAAGCCGCCTACAAACCTGATGTTCAGAGCGACGAACCCGACCTCGAAGACTACGACTACCCCGGCCGCTTCCTCGACCGCGCGCGCGGCAAATTCCTCAGCCAGCGCGCCCTCGAACGCCACCGCGCCGACTACCAGCAAGCCGAAGGCAAGGGCGACCAGACCCGCCTGATCAGCGGCCACTTCCTGGAAATGTCCGACCACCCGCGCACCGAGTGGAACGACCTCTGGCTGCTCACCGAAATCGTCCACGAAGGCAAACAGCCGCAAGTCCTCGAAGAATCGGTGACCAGCGACACCACCGACAACAAAGACGACTTCCACCAGGGCTACCGCAACCGCTTCCTCGCCACCCCGTGGGACGTGTTCTACCGCCCGGCGCTGGAACATCCAAAGCCTCGCGTACTCGGCAGCCAGACCGCCAAAGTCACCGGCCCCGCCGGCGAAGAAATCCACTGCGACCAATACGGCCGCATCAAAGTGCAATTCCACTGGGACCGCGAAGGCCAGGCCGACGACAAAACCAGCTGCTGGATGCGCGTCTCCTCAAGTTGGGCCGGCGACCGCTACGGCGCCATCGTCATCCCGCGCATCGGCATGGAAGTCCTCGTCACCTTCCTCGAAGGCGACCCCGATCAGCCGTTGGTAACCGGTTGCCTGTACCACAAGGAAAACCAGGTTCCCTATGACCTGCCGGCGAACAAAACCCGCAGCGTCTTCAAAACGCTCAGCTCACCGGGGGGCGGCGGGTTCAATGAACTGCGGATTGAAGACAAGAAAGGGGCGGAGCAGATCTTTATTCATGCCCAGCGGGATTGGGATGAAAACATTGAGCATGATCAGAAGATTCGCGTGGGTAACGAACGCCACGACACGGTGGTGAAGAACACCTACACCGAGCTCAAGGCTGAAGAGCACCGCACCACGATTGCTGATCGCAAGGTTGAGACGCGGGTGGATGATCACCTGACGATTGGGCAGAACCAGCATGTGAAGCTCGGCACCGCTCAACTGACCAGCGTTGGGAAAGAGATTCACCTGAAGGCTGGGGCGAAGATTGTTATCGAGGCAGGGTCGGAGCTGACCATCTTGGGTGGTGGCAGCTTTATCAAGCTGGATGGCGGTGGCGTGACGGTTGTTGGGCCGATTGTGAAGATCAATGCCGGTGGGGCGGCGGGATCGGGGACGGGGATTGGGATCAAGCCGCCTGTGTTGCCGGGGGCTGCGGATAAGGATAAGGCGGGGAGTTTGATGGATCAGGCGTTGGGGAATGCTCCGCCTGAGAAGGTTAAACCGAAGGCTTTTTTTGTGTTTTCTGAGTGATCGACATGAATGGTGTTTTGAAGAAGAGCAATGGCTTCGCGGTAGCGGTTTTCGCCGCGTCACTGCTGAACCTGTTTCATGGCAGCGTTTATGCGGATGAGTGCCCGTCTGAGGATTTTTCCCAATTCCTTCCGGCGTTCTCTGCGAATGCTGAAACCCAGCAGCGGTTGACTGCGATGACGGTGAAGTCGCTGGTTTTGAAACCGGTGGGAGAACATGGGGTTTTTGAGCCGCAAACGACGGGAGTCAACAGTTCCAATTTGGCGTTTCCGCTAATGGCGCCCGTAGCCACAGACAAGACAGAAGGTGTCGAAGTCGAAGCGATCGACGAGAGTCACTTCAATGTATTGGATAAGCGAGCGGGTAACAGCAACATCAAGATCTTCAATTTTTCTCGGCAGGCGTGTTGGGTCTTGGAGGGAGTTGAGGATTGGTCGATTAGTGAGAAACATCTCGTAGTGGCGAGCAATCCTCACATGAGCGAGGCAGAGAGCTTTTGCTTTCAACGTGGGGAAGCCTTTAGAGGTTTGGGGGGGCTGGAGCAGTACCGACTCACGGGGGAGTTGTTTGAAGCTTCTCTGGAAAACTATCTATGCGCTGCAGCTTCCGGCGATCCTCAAGCCAGTTTGAATGCTGCAAGTTTGAGTCTTTCCGGTATGGCGCCGCAGTTAAAAAACGAGAAGGTTGAGCAGCTATTCAAGGCAGCAGCAACCACCTTGCCGGAGGGTGCAATGAGTCTTTCGTTATTTTATTGCGTTGGTAACAACATTTCCTCTGACGGCCCTTGCCAGCATCCTGCACAGGCTGAAGAAGCGCTGACGCAAGCTGCCCGTATGGGAAGTGCCTTTGCGACAAATGCACTCGGTAGAGCCTTTGAAACTGGAGAGTTGGTTACAAAGGACATGTCCAGGGCAGTTGCTTGCTACCAACTTGCTGCCAAACACGGCAGTAAAGGGTCTATTGCACATTTGGAACGTTTGAATAAGCAGCCAGCTGGAGTTGTTAAAGCCAGTTTTTGCTATTGATTATTGCAGGAAGCAGAAATGACAGAGCCACTTGACTTATCGAGCAACTATACCAGCGCTAATTATAGATATAAGGAGGGCGGAGACGGCTTTGCCGTAGAGAATGGTAAAAAAGTTGTCGACTGTTCTCATATGGTTAACTTGTTGCTTAAAGGTGCCGGCTACGAAGTTCCTTACCAGAATACAGCGGGTCTCAATAGTGGAGCTGCACTTCAGTACTATGATGTAATTAGTCCTGCTAATGTAAGGCGTGGAGATATCGTCCTCTGGATTAACGCAACTTCCAATCATGAAAATAAGACGTTAAATCATACGGGGATTGTCGAGTTTTATGACAGCACATTAGACTCTGAGTTTGGCAAGTTCTTTGGGGCACAAAGTTCTGGTCCAGCCACTGCACCATTCGGTGCTTTGGGGAAGGCCTGGTATTGGCCAGTTCCTACAAAATTTTTGAGAGTTAAAGAGTCGACAAGGACGGGGGGGGATCCAACTCCGACACCTGCCCCTGCACCCGCCCCTGTTCCAGCGGCATTGCCGTTAATGAACTTCCAATATCCTTTTAGAAAGGCTGACGGAAAACAGTTCACTGATGCTGAGGAAGTCTACAAAGCTCTCGAAAATGAAAAGTCAGGCCATTACCTATTGGGTAGCAATAAGTTTTGGCATGGCGGCATCCACATCAGCGATGCAAGTGCCCCCCAGTGCGTCCTGACTGAGCCGATACGCTGCATGGCCGACGGCGAAGTCGTTGCTTATCGCCTTAATGAGGACTATCTGGAGTCGACTTTTGGTAACAACGAGAAAAAACTGAAGTATTCCAATTCTTTCTGCCTGGTGCGCCACGAGTACAAATCGGCGCCCAACCCAGAAGAAGGTCCAAATAAAGGCAAGCAAAACAAGCTGAACTTCTACAGTCTGTATATGCATCTGCTGCCTTATGAGCGCTATCCATTATCTGAGGAAGAAACACCAAAATCAAAAGTGACCATGAAGGTAAATGATTTCAAGGCATATGATGAGTTTCCCGAAACAAGTAGCGTTCAGTCACCCGGAAAACTGGCTATGGGCACCAAGCTTGAGGTGCTGGAGCAGAGAAGCGTCGGTAACGTCACCTATGCCAAAGGAAAAATTCTTTCTGGCAGTGTAAAGAACGGGTCGCACAAGGTTCGTGAAGCAGGGAGAGAGGTCTGGTTTGCCTATTTGAAGAATGATGCACCTTACCAAAACTCCCAACCTAAACGTATTTGGCTCGCGGACGATGTTCCAGAACGTGCGAAGCCAAAGTATTGGCAAGGGAAAGTAAAAGCTAGGACGTGCAAACGCTTGGCGATGTATGCCGCACCAGCGAGCCCTACGAATGGGCAACCTGCAGGTGCGCGTATAGAAGAAAGTCGAGAGATAACGGTCAGCAGCACTATTGCGTTCGATAGCAAAGATGTTGTGAGCCTGGTTCTCGACAACAAATTGCGGCGAATGGCCCCATGTACACCGGTGGTAGCGAGCATATGGACAGGCACGGGGAACGTACCAGCAAATTTCTGGGCCATTGTCGAAAACGATCCGGATAGCCAGTACGTGCAGTGGGAGACGCTCACGCCTACAGAGTTTGAGGTTGTGACGACTAGCATTGGAATCAAGGCTGGCGACCCGATCGGTTACTTGGGTAAAACTGAAAATCTCGTCGACGAACAGGGCATGACGGACAGTAAATTCCAAGTTCATGTTGAGATGTTCAGCGCCGAAGCCGACGTTAATGATTTCCTTGATAACGTCGCCGGTTTGAAAATTGGTAGGCAGTACCTGCATTTACCGGTAGGTGCGCAGCTTAAGAAAAAATTGCCCGCTACCGGGACGAGTGATCCTTCCAAGAATGAGCATGCTATCGACTTGGGTAAGGTGCCAGTTGTCAAGGAGGGCAACGAGGATTGGTATGAAGTCTCCGTCATTGAGGACGATCAACCGATTTCCGGATTGATAAAAAAATCTGACGCGAAAATGATCACTCCACACGATTGGAAGAAAATGGGCTTTCAAATTGTGGAGGAAAGTAACCCGAAAGCCGATGGCTTTCTTGATCCTGAGGATATGCCCCAGTTCTTTAAGGATCTTTTCAAGAAAATAGACAAAAACGGTGATGGTGAAGTAGAACCTACTGAGCTTGCTGAGGCATTGAAGGGTGCTGCCACAAGAGACCAATGGGCAAAGCTAGTAGCCCACCATCCTACAGAGTGGAAAGAAGAGTCGGGATCTGAAAAATGGAAAAGACTAGACTCACTTTTGGAGGTTTCAAAGAAACTTCTGGCACATGAGAAAGAAAGAATAGATGGTTATGTTTTTTGGGATAAATTGTCTGATAAGTCTCCGGTTGCTTCTGGGTTGATTTATCACTTTCATCCCGTCGGGTTTGTTGCCAATTTTCTAGCCATGGAAGATGACAACGATTTGAAGTGGCTTAAAGTCGATAAAGGTCAATTAACATTTGATGCGGAGGGAAATGATCTGGAAGATTCCGCGAACCCTTTGCACCAGTATTTCAGTCGGAAAGTGCATTGGCCAGGTGGTGCGTCCGGTATTACGATTGGCAGGGGATATGACCTTGGTCAAAAGTCGGATCCACAGGGTGATCTTGCAGCGGTAGGCATTTCTGAGCCATTACTAGGTTGGTTGATAGGATCGAAGGGCTTAAGCGGTACTGCCGCTAGAGATTATCTTAATAATGCCAGTCCTGAGATTCGGAAAATCTTTATTACGCGTAAGCAGCAGTACAAATTGTTTACTTCTGTTTATGACGATATGAAAAATAAAGTTATTACAATATCAGGGCAGGCTTTTAATATTGGCGAGTACGGTGCGTTGAATTGGGATGCCATTGATCCAAAAATTCAAGACATGATTGTGGATCTGAGGTATCGAGGGGATTATACGCCGACATCAAGGATATTGGTTCAGCGGCCTTTTGTTCAAAACAATAGGGCTGAGTTGAAGTCTGTTATGTCCAATCAAAATAATTGGTCAAATGTTCCGTTAGATCGCTTTACTAGGCGTAAAAATTATCTATAAGGTGAGAAATGAAAAACTTAATGCTGTTGGTAGGTTTGGCTTTTTCCTGCTGCGCCTTGGCAGTGGATGAAAAAGATCCAGTTGTAAATATATATAAAGCCGATACGGCTGTCATTTCTGGTAAGTTGGTTCGCTACTATCAGTTGCTGGGCAGTCCTTGCATAAAAATTCAGGTCCTAAAGCCAGGTGGCAAAGGTGCTGCCAGTAACTCAATGGATTTTTGCAGTATTTCTGGAAAAAGCTTCAACACTGATTTCTCGGAGGTTGTGCTGGAAAAAGGAGAGTTTTCCAATAATGAACTTTTATTCACTCTAACTCTTATGTCTCTAACACAGGGCGCAGACATTACTGAGGTATGTAAGTTTAAGGTTGACGGTGAAGCGCTCAGTGGGCCGAGCTGTGATACGCACTAATGCGCTTAACAGGCGTAAAGGGGTGTGAAGGGGACGGATTTATTTGTGAGATGAATTTGACTTTTGATAAATAAATCTGCCCCCATTTGTTCATGCTATTTCTCTATCAGAGTTGGTCTCTTTCCTTTGATCGCTTATCATAAGAGATCGTTATAATGAAAGTGTTGTTCATGTTGTTTGGTGGCTTGTCTTTCATTACGCTTTCGTCGGTGGCTCAGACCGAGTCTCTGGATATGTGTGGAGTTGTAATTCCGGAGATTCCTGGTTTTAAATTGAACGTGAGAGCTGAGAATGGGGTTTGCTATGGGGACTTGGTCTCGAACGTTAATTTAAATCCGGATATACTGACTGAGGAGAACGTTTTTATTGTAGAGCCGGTTGAGTTTGATAAGAGTTTGAGTATGTCCGGACGTTTTGATTGTCATGGTAAGTATATATACAACTATGCCGTTGACGAGGTATTGTATCAAGAGTCTGAGACGGGCTCGGTAGATCTTGTTCATCCCTCTGCATCGGGTTCTGCTGCCGTCCGAGTAATAATGTCTCCTTTTATGATTTGGAACTCTGATGGAGACGTCGCTGCTGCCAAGAATAGATTTTCGTTAGACAAAACAGGCCTGTGGTTCGACTGTTTCTATGGGTTGAAGGGTGTGAAAGATACCACGGTTAAATTTTCTGCATGTATACCTAGGTCTAACCTGAGAAGTGATCCTAAGTTATCTGATATAAAGGCGTCATTTGAGGCCATTACGCCTAGCAAAAATTAGTTTTTACAACGAGGAGAGGCAAAAAGGACGATGCGTAAATTTTGTTTTGTATTATTGGTATTTATCTTCTGTAGGGTTTCCGTGGCGCAGGATGATAGCCTCTATCTGCGGGGAGCGGTAATAGATGGCCCCTATAAAACAACTGTTGTCGAAAATGCGGAATTATTGGTTTTGGAAACGGGAGATGCAGAGTATCCCGTGTCTCTAGTCCTCGATGTGAAAAATAACGATGGAGTATCGGCTAGACAGTTGGTTGATAAATATGATGTTGCTGGTTCGCCGCCTAAGGTCGAGTCGATATTTTTTTATCCGGTTCAGGATGTAAAGAATGTCTTTGTTTTGGTTTCTTGGGAAATTAACCATAGAGGCATGGGGGCCTACGGTACGCTGTATCAAGTTTATGCCTATGCGCGACATAGCAATGGTAAGTTGATCCCCAATCAGTTGATTCAGGCTAATAGGTACTTAAGCGGGATTGACGGCTTTAGTGACGGTCGGAAAAGCCCTCTGGGTTGCCGACGCCGTACCCACCGCCCCGCGCGCAACAAGTCTGGTGGCTCGCTCTATTCGGCGCCACGCTGCAAAGCTATTCCCTCTACATGCTCGGCAGGATTTCTCGATTTGAATGGCGGGTTATTTCAAGGGATTTGAAGTGAAAAGATTGCTGCTGTTGGTGATTGGCGTGTTGCCGTTGACGGCTCACTGCGAGGTTGTGTCGGAGAATCTGTGTTTTGAAATGGGTGACGGGAGCCCTGTGAAATTCGAGCTTCGAACCTACTACGACACTACGAACAAGTTGGAGGGTGGCTTTGTTAAGTACGCGTCATCCGGTGTTCCGATACCTCTGGTTTTAACCGACAGCCAATCTGAAGAAGTGAGCCCGGATAGGCCAGGGGAGCTCACAAGAACATGGTCTGAAGTGCTTGAGGGAAAGGTGACGGGTACATACGAAATGGTGAGTCAGGGGGGGATGATCGTTTCGATGAGCTACACGAATAAGTCGAGCGGAAAGGAATACGGTTTTTTTTATACAGCCACCGAAGTCTCTTTGGAGAAAGGCTGCCAATGGGAATAATCGGTTTGCTCAGGAGTTACAACATGAAAGGACTGTCGATTTTATTGGGTTGCATCCTGACCGGTGCAGCCTCTTTATCTTTCGCCGCCGATCCATCCTTCACGGACGTCACCGTCACCGAAGTGTTTGCTGGTCCAAACCAAGCCCTGGCGCCCCAGGAAAACAGCAACCAATGGATGGATCAAGCGCGAGCACAAGCCCTCGCCGGCAAGGTCAATTTCGCCGGGCACTACGTTCTGCACAGGGTGGGCTGTGGTGGCAGCACGATGTGTGTCGAGGTGCTGGACGCGCAGACCGGCGAGGTCGCGACGGGTCTGCCCAATGCCTACGACGGCAACTTGCTGACGCTGTCTTACCAGCCCGACAGCAACTTGATCATCGTCTCCGGCATCACCGCCAATACCGAAAAAGATATGAAGGGTAAACGGCTGAAGAACCGCGACCGAACTCGCTATTACGAGTTTGTGAACAACGAATTCCGGCTGTTGAAAATCACCGATTCATAAGCGATTTGGCAAAGGGAGTTGTCTTTGAAAAAGTTAGTGATGCTGATGTTATTGGCCTTCCCCGCATTCGCTCACAGCGAAGTGGAAACGGAAATTTCCTGTTTTCGATCCCAGGAGGGCAAGGACATAAAGTTGGAGTTCAGGGCCTACAGTGATCATGCCGCCAAGTGGAGCGGGGCGGGGGCCAAGTATGCGACGTCCAAAGAGTCGATCCCGCTGGTTTATAAAAGTACCGAGCAAGAAGAAATGTCCGACGGCCGACCTTTTCAATCCACCACTACCACCACGTGGGTCGAGGTCGTTGGCGGCGCAGTCACGGGCGAATATGTCATGGTCCGTCAAGGGGCGCTGATTTACGGCATGGCGTACACCAATGCCAAAAGCAAGAAACACTATGGGTTTGAGCATCACCCGCAGATTGAGTTTTCTCCCGAGAAGGGGTGTCAGTGGTGAAGCTGCATACCTTGAAGATTTCAATGTACCTGATGGCGCTGTTGAGTTTTGGCGCTGGCGCCGCTGAGTTTGTTCTTCCACACGCAACGATCTGTGAGCCTTACGGCAAGACGCCCGGCAGTTGTTCCGTCGCTTTGAATGCAGACGGCTATATTTTAGATGCCAACTCAGGAAAGCGATTGTTCGATGCCCCGGAAGACACTGGCGCGATGTTTACCAACGCGCTGTATCGATCCGGCAGACAGTACATCCTGGACAGTGAGAATTACTCTTCGGCCAAATCGCGCCGTTGGGTGGTTTTCAGCTATGACGGTAAAGAGATCGTCCTGAACCATATCTATATTTTTTCCTTGGATATCTCTACACAGATTGGCCCGTACTGGCATGGCTATGACTGCCGTCCGGCCAATGCGAAGTTGGTTGCTGGAGCGGGGCAGGGGCTTCTGGATTCCGCCATCAACACCCTTTGCAAGGACGTTGAAGCCAGCGTGGTAACGGTTGCGGATCAACCCCCTGCATCTTCGGCCACCGGTTCGTTGGCGGTCAGTGTCCCGGTGTACAGCGACGGGCAACGCAATGGCGCGTCAACTTATGTGTTCGAGGGGACTGACGAGCCTGAGTTTCTGAAGATGGCGTGTGATTCCGGCTGCGCGCTTCCCTTGAAAGAAACAGTTTCGCTGAGTACGGGTGAGGTCGTGCAGCCGAGTTCCAGCGCCCATCAGCCAACGGTGATCAAACAGCAACAGGCCAGTTTATTGGGTGATGCGTCCCGTCAAAACGTGTCTGTGCTGTCCGGTGATGCTGGGGCAGACTTCCGCCGTCTGCAGATCACACCTGAACACGGCACCGGTGACGACATCCTGCTGGATACCTCCAAGGCATTGCCGTTGATCGAGAGCCAATACTCGACGGCCATGAGCGATGTCTTCAGCGTCAGCGTAATAAACAACCCGGCAGGCGTGCTGAAGGTCATCGATATGCAAGGCGAGTCCGTGTCGGTCAAGCAGTCTTCTGCCGAAGCCGGAAACGCCCTTGTGCTGGTCAGCAGCGAAGAAGATAACGCCGTTTATAACTTCAACCTGGTGTTTCGCTACAACAAAAGTTCCAGGCAGTTCGAGCTGAAAAATGTATTACAGGTCGTCAATAACGAGTCCTGTGATCACTCGGTTGTCAGTGTTGAAGAAGTACCCGAAAGCCTGATCGGTGAAATGTCTTTGGCATCTTTCGATGGGCGCAAGGTGTTTGAGCAGCTCTCTGGCTTGCGCATTAAATCTGCCGGTGACAACAAAAAACTGATGATGACTGACGTCGCGGAACAGCTCGACAAGGCGTTGGCGCTGTATCGAAAAGGGCAGACCGAGGCCGTTTCGACGGTGATGGCGAATTTCCTGATGGATGGAGGCAGCGGTCACTGTTATCCGCACAGCTACATCGCGCAAAAGTATGACTTCGCTCAATCGCCAGGCTGGTCTAACGACGTCGGTTTTCTATTGGGTGAGTCCGGCTATTACGATGAGTCCATTGTGTTGTTGAGCGCGGTTATTGCCAGAAACCCCGGCAGAACAGTGACCTATCTGAACCTCGCGGATAGTTACTGGGGCGTGAAAGATAAAGTGCGGGCGGCGCAGGCTTACAAGCGGTATGCCTTGTTGATGACCAGCGCGGCCAAGAGGTCGAAGATTCCTGATCGAGTGGCTGAGCGCAGTAAGGGAACGGTGGAGTAGTAAGCGAGCAGGCTGTTGCGAATCAAAAAACTGAAGCTTGGCATTAGATTTGTTTCAAAAAAGGCGAAAGCACAGGGGCGGTTGAAAGATGAAAGCGGCTACTAATATTTTGATGTTTGCTGTTGCAGTGCTTTTTGCCAGTATTTCAATGGCTCAAAACAGTTTGGCGCTTTACGTTTCCGATTCAGGAAGTGCAGCTTTAACGGAGGTGCAAGGACGAACTTCGTTGCTAGTTCTTGCTGGGGGAAACGATAATGGGCAGGCTACGTCAGGTAGTTGCGTAATCGCAGCAAGTTTAACAGCTGTAGAAGGAGGCTTTAAAGGTAACCTCTTTCCAGTCAGCACGGGCATAAACAGTTATAGTGAAGAACAAGCGCAGGGGAAAAAAATAAACGTTGAGAGTGATTCCGCGGCGATAGTTATAACTGATGTGGATGATGTGGGTATTTGTGCATTAGATAATAGTCTGGTTAATCGCTATGGAAAGATTCTGCTCAATGACAAGAAACATAAAATTGTTTATTCGGAAATGATTGGTCTCGCTCACGCCAATGCTCTGTCGTTGTTTAAAAGAGGAAAAAAAGAGGAGGCGATCATCGGGCTTTCTGCTTATGCGGAAAATTATAAGTCTGCTTGGCTGGCTGACAAAGAATTGGCTGATGTAGTTGTATCAGCGATAAATGATTATGCCTATTTTCTACAGGAGAATAATCAAGCAGCGGAATCGATCCCGCTTCTAAAAGATATCGTAACTGCTCAGCCAAATAGAGCGGTTGCTTGGTTGAATTTGGCGGATTCAAACTGGGCGGTTGGCAATAAAAATGATGCCGTAAAACAATATTCTGAATATAAAAAACTCATGCTGTCGGTAAACAAAAAGTCGAAAATTCCATCGCGAGTATTTGAGCGCTCTGAAGCTTCTTCTAGTCTTTAACGAAAAAGGGAAAAGGGAATGGATTTGTTTAGTTGCGCTCGGCACTTTGTGGTGCGGTCGCCGATAAATAAATCTGTCCCATTTTTCTTAATTTATTAAGAGGCAGAGACAGTGATTAAAGTCGCCGCTTTGTATTTATTGTCCTCGTTTTTTCTGGCGAACGCTGGAGAGAATCTTGTTGTTGAAAGCAATGGTTGTGTGATGAAGGTAAAAGATTTCGCTGGTTTCTCATCTGGGAAAACAAGTGAGGGCGAGACTATTGTTAAATACAAATATAAAGACGGTAGGGTGCGGGATATTAAGGTCGGCTGCGAAGATATGACTCTGGCGGACGCAATAGCTGGCGATTATGCGCAAGAGAAAGATGGATTGAAAGTTGGGAATGGATCGCATCCGCTATCAAAAGCAAACCTCTACTCTGGTAGCAATTGGTCTGGAGTAGAGGGCGTATACTTTTTAGGTTCCGTTTGTTTTACCACATCATTTGAGGCAGGCAGGAATCATGTTTTTTTTATAGAGACATGTGGCGAGGAAAAGGAAACTAATGAGTTGAGGAGAAGCTTTCTGTCGTTGCTTAAGCACGCTGAGACTTATTACGTTGAACCTGGTGATAAATAACAGTTAGTCGGAGGGGTGAATTTGGTTTTGTAGTTGGGGATAAAATAAGTCTGTCCCACATTTTTAAAGGTGGCAGTAAATGTTTAATAAGTGCTGTGTGATCACATGTTTGGTGTTTTTGCTCACTGATACGAGTTATGGAAATACAGCGCCGTTGAAAATTGTTGGTTTTAAAGGTGGTTCTTTAAGCTTTAAATATTATGAAGAGAAGTATGGGGGGTGGAATGATGTGCAATATCAAGGCTCCACAGATGGGTTCAGCATATACTCGCTCCCAACTCAATTGGCGGGTTATGAGAATGGAGTCGTTGCAAGCTCAGATATAGGTCTTGTCTCTGGCGATAAAAAATATGTGATAGTGCAGCGAACAAATACCGGAGAAGTAGTCGATGGGGAAGGGAGTGAAATAGTTTCCTCTCCGGTATACTGCGATATGGTTTCGCTGGAAACTGGCTGTGTCGAAAATGTGGGTTCAGTTCAGCAATGTGACGGCGCATGGCTGGACAACAAATGGAAAAGTGCGGAAGGAGGGGTTTTCGAATTTTCTAATGGGGGAATTTCTCCGAAGCAACTAATCTCTGATGTGGTTGGCGTGTCTGAGAATGAGTCGCGCGCTAGTGCATTAAGAGACTCTGTTTTCATGGGAATTGCCTCCTATATGGCGTGCTATCCACCTGAAAAAAATATATCTGAATATAATGACATTGCGTTCTACTTTGCCCAAGGTGGCGAGCACCTTTTGGCAATGCAAATTTATAATCGTTTGTTGGCTGTTGCGGCGGATAGAGTGCCCTTGAAACTTAATGTTGCTGATTCTCTCTGGGTACTTGGAAAGCATGATGAGGCGAAGCCGTACTATGCTGAATATCGAAAGGCGATGAGGAAGAAAGGTGTTGCAAGTAAGGTTCCTAAGAGAGTTGAGGAACGTTTGAATTAGTAAGGGTGGCGTTATTTATATACAGTCTCTCGGGAGACTGCGTTCCTTTGTCGCGGGAATTTCAACTGATTGAATTATGGAATTGAAGACAGTGAAACGCTTTTTTTTGTGCTTTGTTTGCGCGTTAGTCTGCTATGTCACTCTGCTGCTTTCGCCTGCGCTCGCTACTCCGCAGGTTATCAGGAAGATTCCGGTCAGTTTAATGGGTGATGCATCACGTCAAAACGTGTTTGTGCTGACTGGTGATACCGATGAAGCTTATCACCGACTGCTGATCGCGCCTGAGCCTGGGGCCAGCGACGACATTCTGCTGGATACATCCAAAGCGATACCGTTAATCAAAAGCCAATACTCGGCGGCCATGAGTGAAGGCTTCAGTATCAACGTGATCAACAGTCCGGCAGGTGTGCTTACGGTTGTCGATATGCAAGGGGAGCCCGTGTCAGTCAAGCAGTCTTCCGCTGAAGCAGGGGACGCGCTTGTGCTGGTCAGTAACGAAGAAGATAACGGCGTTTACAACTTCAATCTGGTGTTCCGCTACAACAAAAACTCAAAACAGTTTGAGCTGAGTAGCCTAGTGCAGGTAACCAACAACGAGTCCTGTGATCGCTCGGTAGTCAGTGTTGAAGAAGTACCCAAAAGCATGATCGGCGAAACCTCGTTGTCGTCGTTCGATGGGCGCAAGGTGTTTGAGCAGTTGCATGACCTGCACGTTAAGCGACCCGCCGAGGGCTACAAAAAACTGATGATGTCGGATATCGCGTACCAGCTCGACCAAGCGCTGGTGCTGTATCGAAAAGGGCAGAAAGAGGCCGTTTCGACGGTGATGGCGAATTTTCTGATGGATGGGGGCGAAGGCCACTGCTATCCGCACAGTTACATCGCGCAAAAGTATGACTTCGTTCAATCGCCAAGCTGGTCTAACGACGTCGGTTTTCTATTGGGCGAGTCCGGCTATTACGAAGAATCCATTGAGTTGTTGAACGCGGTTATTGCCAGAAACCCCGGCAGAACAGTTGCCTATCTGAATCTCGCGGATAGTTACTGGGGCGTGAAAGATAAGGTGCGGGCGGCGCAGGCTTACAAGCAATATGCCTCGTTGATGACCAGCGCGGGCAAGGGGTCGAAGATTCCTGATCGAGTGGCTGAGCGCAGTAAAGGAGCGGTGGAGTAATGGGCGAGCAGGCTGTGGCGAATCAGAAACTGGAGCTTGGCAGTAGCGTAGGGGCCCAGCAGTGAGCACAACACTTAAGAGGCTTGCGATGGCGTTGACGGGCTTCGTTTTAGCGGCGTCGATGATCTCGGCGAATGCTCAGGAAACCTGCAACCACGACAGCTTCACCAATCCCGATTTGATCACTTGCGGTCAGCAAAGCCTCGAGAAAGTCGATGCCGTCTTGAATGAGCAATACAAGAAAGCAATGGCCAGTTTGGCTCCCGCAGACAAGAAGCAACTGACCGACGTGCAAAGAAAGTGGGTGCGTTTCAAAGAAACGTATTGCGAAGATATCTATCAGTCCGCTTTACCGGGAGCTGAGGCGCCAATCGAGAAGCTTGCGTGTTTGGCGCGTGCAACCAATGCCCGGTTGGGCGAACTCATTTATCTACAGACAGGGATGCCGAATGATGGCTTTTACAAAGCTGCATCGCTGATGGCAGGGCCGGATCGAGAAAACGGCCTAAAGGCCTCGATCAACCTGCTAGGCGGAGTTGAATTCGACGATCCGGTTTGGAAGCAATACGCCGATGCGCAGTGCGACATGAGTTTCCGCATGTTGCGCGAAGACCTCGCCTATTGCGCTGTACGAATGCGTTTTCAGTTACCCATGAACCGCTAAAAAAATGACAGGTTTGAACTCGCTGCCCGAGACAGGCTGTCGAGTTAGGGATTATCGAGAAAGGGGACGCCAAGTCCCCTTTTTTACGTCGATTGATGCGCCGCCATCGCCAGCAAGCCGGCTCCTACAGGTCAGCTGACTCGGCTTTGTTGCTTGGCGAAAATCGCCGCCATTTCCGGTTCATCCAGATGATCCAGCGCTCGCTCAACCAGCAAATGCACCCCGTCGGCCATGCGGCTGAGCGCCAGGGCTACGGAGCGGCGTGAGCCTTCCACGCCGTCGGCCAGGTCGGCGGCGATGGCGCTGATGGACAAGAGGTCTTCCGAGGCGTTGGCGAGGAGGGTTTCAGTGTTGATGTCGGGGCAGACGCTGAAGAGGTCGCCATTGCGACGTTTGGATTTTTTATCAGGATGTGTTCCGAGGTGATGGTCGAGGGCGCGCTCGGCGGCTTCGTGGAGTTTTTTGGAATCGAAGGATTCGTAGGGGGATGTGGTCTCGTATTCGGGAACATTGGGCGTCGGATTGGTCATTGGTGTAAATCCTTGGAGTTAATGAAATTTTTCTCCGGTTTCGGACTTGCACATCCGGTCGCCGATTTCGCGGCAACGAGCAAAGGTTATCGATGAAGATTAGAGATGCCTAGTTCATGAACAGCGCCACGTGTTGAAGGAAATGTCCGATAGAACCGAGCGTAGAAAGATCAAAAGTCCTCGGCTTTTAAACATCGACGTTTAGTCAATGACTTGGTAGTCATCAGCGTCAAAAATACCGGCATCTTCTTCTAACACTGCACAACAGTGGCGTTCCTGCTCGAAGCCGCTACACTGCGCCGGCCGTTCATTTTTCTCTTGAGGCTGCACGTATGAAATTTCGTTTTCTTCTGTGGATGCTGGGTTTGTTGATGGGTAAGGCCAGTCGGACTAATCCTGCGTTTCAGCAGCAGTTGGGTGACAAGGAATTGGTGTTCCAGCTACAGACCCTGGACGGGAAAGTGGCGCGGCATTTCTTTGTGAAGGATCAGCGCATTACCAGCAAGTCGGGTGTGTATGCCGAACCGGCGTTTGCGATTGCGTTCAAGGATGCAGCGTATGGCTTTGCCACGATGCAGGCGAAGAACAAGCAGTTGGCGTTTATGACGGGGATTCAGGACAAGTCGATTCAGATCAAGGGCAACCCGGTGTTGGTGATCTGGTTTCAGGGGTTGACCAAGTATTTGAAGCCGCGGAAGGCGAAGGCTAAGGCTTGAGAACCTTGATCAAGACTGGGTGAGGGGGCTTTTGTGGCGAGGGAGCTTGCTCCCGCTGGGCTGCGGAGCGGCCCTAAAGCCTGAGACCTTGGTTGTATTTGGCACACCGCGTTGGCTGGGGTTGCGACTGCTGCGCAGTCGAGCGGGAGCAAGCTCCCTCGCCACAGGGGGTGTGGTGGTTCAGTTGGATTGGGGGGATTCTTCGCGGGCAAGCCTTGCTCCTACAGGGATCACCAAAATCCTGTAGGAGCGAGGCTTGCTCGCGATGCTTTTAGGCTTGGGTGAATTGCGACGCGAGTTCACGCAGCAGCACTTCAGCTTCGAGGACTTTGCTGACGACGTCGTTGGCTTTGTCGCGGGTCAAACCTACGCGTTCAAGCAAGGCATCCGGGATGTCTTCATCCGGGCCGGAGCCGATGCCGCGACTACGCAGCAAGCGCACCGCCAGGCACACGAGGTTCGGATATTCAGCGTAGGCGCCGTCGTAGCTCGGATCGTGCTGGAAGCGCAACGCAGTGGCCAGTTCGTCCGGCATGTCCCAGTAGCGCATCAGCCATGAGCCGATCTGTTCACGACTAATGCCCAGCAGGTGTTGCTCCACAAAGCTGTGGCACAGGTGCGGGTTGACCTCCAGGTGGCGGCAGATCAGCGAGAAGTGCGGCGGGAAGACGTGCGCGAGCAGCAAGTAGCCGAAGTTGTGCAGCAGGCCGGCAAGGTAGGTCAGGCCGGCTTCCGGGCGCTGGGCACGGGGCATGGCGCGGGTCAGGCCTTCGATGACGGCGGCGGTGTAGATCGATTGCTGCCAGTACGGCGTGGTGTGTTGCGGGTGGTCTTTGGGCAGGCTGAGGGTTTTGCCCAGGGCCAGTCCCAGCGCCAGGTTGATCACCAGGTCGAAACCCAGCACGCGGACGATCGCATCTTCTACTGAACGAATCTTGCCCGGCGACGCGTAGTACGGCGATGCCGCCCAGCTCACCACTTGTGCGGCCAGGGCCGGGTCGGTTTCGACGACGCCAGTGATATCGTCGATGGTGGCGTTGGGGTCGACGCGCAGTTTGATGATTTTCTGTGCGGTCTCGGCCAGCGGCGGAATTTCGATGGTGGCTTCCAGGCGTTGCTGGATGCGCCGAGCGGTGAACGCCTGGACGGCCTGGGTGATTTCCTCGCGGTCATCGTCGGGGCGGTCGAGGTTCGGGCGGATGCTGGTCAGGTTTTCGCCGAAGTTGGCGGCGCTGGCCTTGGTCAGCATGGTCTTGAAGGCTTCGCTGGTGATTTCCAGCAATACGCCCGGCTCGCCCGAGTTGATCAGCAACTTCGGTTCGCGCAGCAGGCTTTCTTCGTACAGGCACGGCGAGCTGGTCAGTGCCGGCAGGCCGGGCAGCAGGCTCAGGCTGTGTTTGCCGAGCATTTTTTCCAGGCGCTCGGTCGACACGGCAGCGAGGCGGCGACCGGTCAGTTCGGCGAGACGATTGAGGTCGAGCAACTGGCTCTGCGGAAACAGCACCATCAGCGCGCCGACGGCGTCGTCGAGCAATACCGCCTGCACTTTGCGCGAGGCGTTCAGGCCGTGGTGGTCGAGGACTTCTTCGTAGGCGATGCCCAGTTTGGCAAGCAGCAGCCGAATAACAGACGGAGCGTGCGGGGTTTCGGGGACGAGGGCAGCTTCAGTCATGGTCTGTATCCGTATTCAAACAATTGCAGGAGTATAACCAGCTTGTTTAAAGGCATCGTCCAGAATCTGCGACGGTGCTCACACTTGGCCGTATTGCTGCCCATGGCGCAGCCAGCGGTCGAGCAGCGGGCTGACGTGATCCGGCCAGCGCTCCAGCAATGCCTGGGCGGCGTCGCGCACGGCGGGAAGAAGATCGGCGTCGCGCATCAGGTCGGCGACCTTGAATTGCAGCAGGCCGGTCTGACGCGTGCCGAGCATTTCGCCGGGGCCGCGCAGTTCGAGGTCTTTTTCCGCGATGACAAACCCGTCGTTGGTCTCGCGCATGATGCCCAAACGCTGACGGCCAATCTGCGACAGCGGCGGATGGTAGAGCAGCACGCAATGGCTGGCGGCGCTGCCTCGGCCGACGCGGCCGCGCAACTGGTGCAGTTGCGCAAGGCCGAGGCGTTCGGGGTTTTCGATGATCATCAGGCTGGCGTTCGGCACGTCGACGCCGACTTCGATCACGGTGGTGGCGACCAGCAGTTGCAGGTTGCCGGCCTTGAATTCGGCCATCACGGCGGCTTTTTCGACGGGCTTCATGCGCCCGTGGATCAGTCCGACCTTCAACTCGCCGAGGGCGGCGGTGAGGTCCTCAAAGGTGGTTTCCGCCGCTTGGCAGGTCAGCTCTTCCGACTCTTCGATCAGCGTGCACACCCAATAGGCCTGACGCCCTTCGGCACAGGCGCCGCGCACCCGTTCGATGACTTCGACGCGCCGGGTGTCGGTGACCAGCACCGTGTTCACCGGCGTTCGGCCGGGCGGCAGTTCGTCGAGGATCGAAGTGTCGAGGTCGGCGTAGGCACTCATGGCCAGCGTTCGAGGAATCGGCGTGGCGGTCATGATCAGCTGATGTGGGCACATCCGCCCGCCGACGCCTTTCTGTCGCAATGCCAGGCGTTGCTGCACGCCGAAGCGGTGTTGTTCGTCGATGATCACGAGTGCGAGGTTCTTGAACTTCACTTCGTCCTGAAACAGCGCGTGAGTGCCGACCACCATCGGTGTGCCGCTGGCGATCTGCTCGAGCGCAGCCGCGCGGTTCTTGCCTTTGAGCTTGCCGGCCAGCCACGCGACTTCAATGCCCAGCGGCTCGAGCCAGCGCTTGAAGGTGATGAAGTGCTGCTCGGCGAGGATTTCGGTGGGGGCCATCAACGCGACTTGATAACCCGCCTCCAAAGCCTGGAGCGCGGCGAGGGCGGCGACCACGGTTTTACCCGCACCGACGTCGCCCTGAATCAGCCGCAGCATCGGTTCGTGCTGGCTGAGGTCGTAGGCGATTTCGTTGCCGACGCGCTGTTGGGCGCCAGTCGGTGCGAACCCCAGGTTGGCCAGATACTTGGCCGGAAGCGTCGTGGCTTTCGGCATCGCTGGCGCGCGCAGGGAACGCATGCTTTCGCGCAGGCGTTGCTGCGACAGTTGATGGGTCAGCAGTTCTTCGAAGGCCAGACGGTGCTGGGCCCAGTGATGACCGAGGGCGAGTTCGTCGACGTCGGCATCGGCCGGCGGGTGATGCAGGTAGCGGATCGCGTCGGCCAGCGGCGCCAGTTGATAGTCCCGCGCCAGTTCGGTCGGCAGCCAGTCGGGCAGGCTGGTCGGGCCGAGCATCGTCAGGGTTTGCATGCACAGTTGGCGCAAACGCTGTTGGGTCAGGCCTTCGGTGAGCGGGTAGACCGGCGTCAGGGTTTCATCCACGGGCGGCGGCTCGTCGCCGGTGATGGCGCGGTATTCCGGGTGGTAGATTTCCAGCCCCGACGCACCGGGCCGCGCTTCGCCGTAGCAGCGAATCCGCGTGCCGCGTTTGAGGCCTTCTTTCTGGGCGTTGCTGAAATGGTAGAAGCGCAGGCTGAGCCCGCCAGTGCCGTCCTGCAAACGCACGACCAGGCTGCGGCGACGGCCCATGACCACGTCGGCGCCGCTGACGGTGCCTTCGATCACGGCGTCCTGTCCGGGTCGCAAGTGGCCGATCGGCACCACACGAGTGCGGTCCTGATAGCGCAGCGGCAGGTGGAACAGCACGTCCTGGAGATTCTCCAGGCCGACCTTGGCCAGTTTCTCGGCCATGGCCTCGCCGACACCCTTGAGTGCCGTTACCGACACTTGCGACAACTCGGTCATGACAGCGACTTAAGCCGCAACTACCGGCGCGGGCGGTTTGGCCACCGAGCACAGGCGAATGGAGTCAGCGAGGATTTCAATCGCCTTCGGCCGCGGGAAGCTCGCGCGCCAGGCAATGGCCACGGTGCGGAACGGCACCGGCGGTGTCAGTGGCCGCACTTCGATCACGCCGGGGGCGTAGTGGTGGCTGTCGACTGCCGAGAGCGGCAGGATCGAAATCCCGAGCCCCGAGGCAACCATGTGGCGAATGGTTTCCAGCGAGCTGGATTCCACCGTGGTGTGCTTGGCGCCGTCGTTGCCTTTGGTCAGCGTCGGGCAGGCTTCCAGCACTTGGTCGCGGAAGCAGTGGCCCTCGCCCAGCAGCAGCAGGCTCTTGTCGTTGAGCAGGGCGGCGTCGATGGATTCTTTTTGCGTCCACGGGTGCTGGGCCGGCATCAGGACGTAGAACGGCTCGTCATAGAGCTGCAGGGTCAGCACGTCGGCTTCGTTGAACGGCAGGGCGATGATGATCGCGTCGAGTTCGCCGTTGCGCAGTTTGTCGCGCAGCACGTGGGTGAAGTTTTCTTCGATGTACAACGGCATCTGCGGGGCGACCCGGTGCAGTTGCGGGATCAGGTGCGGAAACAGGTACGGGCCGACGGTGTAGATCGCGCCGACTTTCAGCGGGGCGGTCAGCTGGTTCTTGCCGGCCTGGGCCAGTTCGCGGATGCCCTGGGCCTGTTCTAGGACTTTCTGTGCCTGGGCCACGATGCCTTCGCCGACCGGGGTCAGGCGCACGGCACTCTTGCTGCGCTCGAAGATCAGCACACCGAGTTCGTCTTCAAGCTTTTTCACGCCCACCGACAGGGTCGGCTGACTGACGTGGCAACGCTCGGCCGCGTGGCCGAAGTGCTGCTCTTGGGCGAGGGTAACGATGTAGCGTAATTCTGTAAGAGTCATAGCGAGCGTCCATGAAGTTGCGGGCCAAGCATACCGGCTGCAATCGATAGACGCACGTTATCAGAGAGAGTGTGTCGGGTGACACCGGGCAATGCGGGTTTGCCGCTGGCGGATATGCGAAAGGCACCTTTCGGGTGCCTTTTGCAGGTATTTCGCTCGCTGAAGATCTCCTGTGGGAGCGGGTTTGCTCGCGATAGCGGTGTGTCATCCAACATTGATGTCATCTGATACGGCCCCTTTGCGAGCAAGCCCATTCCCACCCTGGTTCAGCGGTGGATTAGCGGCGACGTTCGAGCGAATAAACAAACGGTGCAACGATTTCGATGGAACCGTTGTTCAGCATGTCGGCCGGTGGCTTGGGCAACGGTTGGGCACGTCTGATCATTTCCAGGGTCGCCCGGTCCAGATCGGCGTTGCCGGAGCGGCCCACCAGTTCGAATGACAGTACGTTACCTTCGCCATCCACCACGAAACGCAGACGGTTCAAGCCTTCCTTGCCCCGCGCCTGGGCACTGGCCGGGTACTTTTTGTACTTGGCCAGGTGAGCGAGCAGCGTCCCTTGCCAGCTGGCCTTGGCGGCCTGCTGTGCGGGCGATGGGCCCGGTGCCGGTTGTGCGGATTTTTCCGTCGGTGCCTGGGTCGGTTGCGTGTCGCTCGGTTTTTCCTCGGACGGTTTTTCCTTCGGCGGCTCCGGCTTTTTCTCCACAGGCTTGGGCGGCTGAGGCTTCGGCTTGGGTTTGACCGGTTTCGGTACGGTAATTTCTGCCTTCGGCACTTCGGCCAGTTTCGGGATCGGCAGTTCTTCCACCGGCGCGGGTGGTTGTGGCGGCGTTATCACCTTTGGCGGTGCCGGCGGTGGCGGGGCAGGAACCGGCGCCAGCTCGACCATCATCGCCTGCGGTGGCAGCTCGATGGGTGATTGTGCGGTCCAGTTCATCGCCAGCGCAATGGCCACTGCATGGACGCCCAGCACCACGGCCAGGCTCCCGCTGTAACGCGTCAGCTTATGGCGCGTCGTGATCATTTCTTGACTGCCGTCTCAAGCCCGACCAGACCCACCTTCAGGTAGCCCGCGGAACGCAGGTTATCCATCACGCTCATCAGGTCGCCGTAGTCCACGCCTTTATCGGCCTGGAAGAAGATTGTCGTGTCTTTCTTGCCTTGGGTCCTGGCGTCGAGGGTGGCGCCGAGGGCTTCGGCCTTCACTTCTTCTTCGCCGAGGAACAGGCGCTGGTCAGCCTTGACGCTGAGGAACACCGGTTTCTCTGGCCGTGGCGCCGGTTTGGCGCTGGAGGCGGGCAGGTCGACCTTGATGTCCACGGTGGCCAACGGAGCGGCCACCATGAAGATGATCAACAGCACCAGCATCACGTCGATGAACGGCGTGACGTTGATTTCGTGGTTCTCGGCCAGATCGTCGTCTGCGCCTTCTTTCAAATGCAGGCCCATGGCCGATTACCCCACTTTCACCATGTGCGGTTGCGAGCTGCGCTCAGGCTGGTGGTCGAGGTCGCGGCTGACCAGCAACAGGACTTCTGCCGAGGCGTCGGACACTTGCGCCTTGTAGCCGGCGATGGAGCGGGCGAAGACGTTGTAGATCACAACGGCTGGAATCGCGGCCACCAGGCCCAGCGCCGTCGCCAGCAGGGCTTCGGCAATGCCGGGGGCCACGACGGCAAGGTTGGTAGTCTGGGTTTTGGCGATGCCGATGAAGCTGTTCATGATGCCCCATACGGTACCGAACAGACCCACGAACGGCGCGGTAGAGCCGATGGTGGCGAGTACACCGGTGCCGCTGCTCATGTTGCGACCACAGGCTGCGACCAGACGCTCGAGGCGGAAGGCGACACGTTCCTTGATGCCTTCTTTCTCGCGGCTGTTGGTCGACAGGCGCATTTCTTCCAGCGCGTCATGCACCAGCAAGTTGGCGAGGGTGCCTGCCTTGGTGGCAGACGCGCTGGCTTCCTTGAGGGTGGTGGCCTTTTTCAGGTGGACGATTTCGGTGCGCAGACGACGCTTGGCGCCCATCAGCTCGAAACCCTTGGCGATCCAGATGGTCCAGGTGATGATCGACGCGATAGCCAGGCCGATCATCACGATTTTCACGATGATGTCGGCGTTCTGATACATGCCCCACGGCGACAGGTCATGGGCCATGCCCAGGGAGTTGTCGGCTTCGAGGACTTCAGGAGCGTCTTCGGCAGTGGTGTCTACTGCCTGGGCCGGGTCGGTGGCAGCCGGTGCGGCGTGATCGGCTGGAGCAGGTGCGGCCGCGGCCTGGGTGGCTGGGGTAGCCGGCGCTTGTGCGTCAGCAAATGTGGCGGTTGGCGCCAGCATCAGGCTGAGCAGCAGGGCGGCCACCGCGCTCCAGGCGCGAGGTCGTTTGGTTGGCGAAGCGAGGAATTGATTGCGTGTCATGCTGGCCGGACCTGAGAGAAAAAGACGGTAAATGTTCTTCCAGGCCTCGAAGGCCGAGAACAAAAGTGGTGGGCATTATTGCAAGTAATTCTTGTTAACAAAAGTAATAGAGTATCTTTTTTTCCTTCATCGCTAGCCGCTCGTCCATTGCCGGCGCTAGTCTGTGGCTTTCCGATAGGAGTTTTTTGATGTCCGCGCCATCTGTTTTGATCGCCGGCTGCGGCGACGTCGGCAGTCGTCTGGCCACACAATTGCTGGCTGCAGGGTGGGAGGTTCACGGCCTGCGACGTGACGTCTCGCGCCTGCCCAATGGGGTGATCGGTGTTGCCGGCGACCTGTTCAACAAAGACTGCCCGCACACCTGGCCGGTTGGTGCGGTGGACTACCTGGTGTATTGCGCGGCCGCCACCGATCACGATGAAGCCGGTTACCGCGCCGCTTATGTCGAGGGCTTGGAGCACGTGCTTGAGTGGCTGGGCGACTATGGGCAGGTGCCCAATCGCTTGCTGTTCGTTTCCAGTAGTAGTGTTTATGGCCAGCAGGAGGGCGAGTGGGTCGACGAAACATCGCCGACCATCGCTGCCGGCTATTCAGGTCGACTGATGCTGGAGGCGGAGCAAGTGGCGCTCAACAGTGGCATCCCGGCGAGCATCGTGCGTTTGACCGGTATTTATGGCCCGGGCCGTGAATATCTGCTGACTCAGGTTCGTCGCGGCTATCGCGTGGCGATCGATCCGCCGCTGTACGGCAACCGCATTCACGCGGATGACGCGGCGGGGCTGATGGCGTTTCTGCTTGAGGCGGATCGGCGTGGTGTTGCGCTGGATGACATCTATATCGGTGTCGACGATGCGCCTGCACCGCTGGCCGAAGTGGTGGACTGGTTGCGTGAATATCTGGGCGTGACTGAATGGTCCGAGGATGCGAGCGTGCGGCGCACAGGTAGCAAACGGTGCAGTAATGCACGGGCGAAGGCCTTGGGCTGGACGCCAAAGTACCCAAGCTATCGTGAAGGTTACGCCGCCATTCTCGAAGGCCGCTGCTGACTCCCAGTCACCACAAACCAAATGTGGGGGCGGGCTTGCTCGCGAAGGCGCCATAACATTCAACATCATCGTTGACTGTTTCACCGCTTTCGCGAGCAAGCCCGCCCCCCCATTAGTTTTTTGGTGGTCTTAAGATCGGGTTACTGTTTTTCCAGCAACCATTTGCGCTGACCCGGCGTGAACTGAGGCATTTCATCCGCCTGTGCGGTGTTCACTGCCTGCAGGATCTCCAGTTCCTTGCCCTTGCGCGCAAAGATCCACGTGTTGCCTTGGCCGTTCAGTTGCAGCCACATGTTGTCGTCGCCGCCACTCATCGACGCGCAATCGCCGGCCAGACACAGTGCGTAGCGATCCGCGCCCGGCAGACCGGTCACCTGGCCGTCGGCCTGGAATTGCACAGTGCTACCTTCACCGGGGCCGCTGACGACTTTCCAGCTGCCACCCATGTAGGCGGAATACAGCGCGCGTTCGAAGCTCGCACCCATCGGCGCGCCATCCGGTACGGGGATCAGGGCGCGGTCAAAGACCTGTGCGGGTTCGTTGTCGCTGGCGATCTGGCTCAGTTGCTTGCCGTCACGCTTCAGCTCGCTGGCGGAACTGCCATAGAAGTCGACTTTCCAGGCGCCGGACTCCTCGCCCAGCAGCTTGCCGTCGACATTTTCAAAACCGTTGGTGTAGCGGGCCTGCCCGGCCTTGGTGTTGACGTCCCATTCCAGGTTCGGGCCATAGGCCTGGAGCGCTTCACGCAGTGGGCCGCCTTTGGATGCAGCGTCGATCGCCACCTGATTGATCCAGGTGCCGCTGATGTCGCGGTCGGCAGGGTTGCTGGCACATCCGCCCAAGAACAGGGCGACCAGCGAGAGGGCTAGCGCTTGGCGCATGGTGGAATCCTTTCAAAACAGAATCGACGCAGCCCAGGGGCTGCGCCGGACGTATTACTCGATGACCAGAATGGCATCCATTTCAACCTGCGAACCCTTTGGCAGGGCGGCTACGCCAATGGCGGCGCGGGCAGGGTATGGCTGGTCAAAGTACTTGCCCATGATCTCGTTGACCTTGGCGAAGTGGCTCAGGTCGGTGAGGAAGATGTTCAGTTTGACGATGTCCTTGAACGAGCCGCCAGCGGCTTCGGCCACGGCTTTCAGGTTTTCGAACACCTGGACGGTCTGGGCCTCGAAGCCTTCAACCAGTTCCATGGTTTTTGGGTCCAGAGGAATCTGACCCGACATGTAGACGGTGTTACCCGCCTTGATCGCCTGGGAGTAAGTGCCGATGGCGGCCGGGGCCTTGTCGCTGGTGATAACAGTCTTGGTCATGAATGACTCCTTGTAATAGGTTGGCTTAGGCGCGCATGCGGGTGATGCGAATCACCCCGGTCAGTGCGCGCAGTTTCTTGATCACGCGGGCCAGGTGCACGCGGTCGTGCACGCTGACCACCAGTTGAACCACGCTGATGCGACCATCGCGCTCGTCCATGCTGATTTTTTCGATATTGCCGTCGGCCGCGTTGACGCTGCTGGCCAGCAGTGCGATCAGGCCACGCTGGTGTTCCAGCTCGACGCGCAGCTCGACGTTGAATTCGCCGGTGACATCCTTGGCCCACGAGAGCTGGATGCATTTTTCCGGGTTGTGGCGGATTTCGCTGATGTTGCGGCAGTTGTCCAGGTGCACGACCATGCCTTTGCCTGCGGACAGGTGACCGACAATCGGGTCGCCCGGGATCGGCGTGCAGCACTTGGCGTAACTGAGGACCAGACCTTCGGTGCCGCGAATCGCCAGCGGGCCTTCCGGGCTTGGCAACTGTTCGCCTTCGCCCAACAGGCGGCGGGCGACCACGTAAGCCATGCGATTACCCAGGCCGATGTCTTCGAGCAGGTCTTCGATCAGTTCGAGACGGTACTCGGTGAGCATCGCCTTGACGCGCTCCGCCGCAACTTTTTCCAGCGAGCTGTCGAAGCCATTCAGCACCTTGTTCAGCAGGCGCTCGCCCAGGCTGATGGATTCGGAGCGGCGTTGCAGTTTGAGTGCATGACGGATATGCGTCCGCGCCTTGCCGGTGACCACGAAGTTAAGCCACGCCGGATTCGGCCGTGCGCCGGGAGCGCTGACGATCTCGACCGTGGAGCCGCTTTGCAGCGGTTCGGACAGCGGCGCGAGACGACGATTGATCCGACAGGCGATGCAGCTGTTGCCGACGTCGGTGTGCACCGCATAAGCGAAGTCGACTGCCGTGGAGCCTTTGGGCAGCTCCATGATCCGGCCTTTGGGCGTGAACACGTAGACCTCGTCCGGAAACAGGTCGATCTTCACACTCTCGATGAATTCCAGCGAGTTGCCGGCGCGTTGCTGCATCTCCAGCACGCCTTTGACCCACTGGCGGGCGCGGGCGTGAGTGCCTTTGGGCTGCTCGTCGCCGCTGGATTTGTACAGCCAATGGGCGGCGATGCCATTGTTGGCCATCTCTTCCATTTCACGGGTGCGGATCTGAATCTCGATCGGTACGCCGTGCATGCCGAACAGCGTGGTGTGCAGCGATTGATAGCCGTTGGCCTTGGGGATCGCGATGTAATCCTTGAAGCGACCCGGCAACGGTTTGTACAAATTATGCACGGCACCCAGCACGCGGTAGCAGGTATCGACCTTGTCGACGATGATACGGAACGCATAGACGTCCATGATCTCGTTGAAGGCCCGACGCTTGCCGCGCATTTTCTTGTAGATGCCGTAGAGATGTTTCTGACGACCGCTGACCTCACCCTGAATACCGTCGATGGCGAGGCAGTGGCTGAGGGACTCTTCGATCTTGTTGACGATTTCCTTGCGGTTGCCCCGGGCGCGCTTGACCGCCTGGTTGATCCGTGCGGAACGCATCGGGTGCATCGCCTTGAAGCCGAGGTCTTCGAATTCTATGCGAATGGCGTGCATGCCCAGCCGGTTGGCGATGGGTGCATAGATTTCCAGGGTTTCCTTGGCGATCCGCCGGCGTTTTTCGCCAGACAGGACTTCCAGCGTGCGCATGTTGTGCAGGCGGTCGGCGAGCTTGACCAGGATCACGCGAATGTCGCGCGCCATGGCCATGGCCATCTTCTGGAAGTTTTCGGCTTGTGCTTCGGCCTTGGTCTCGAAGTTCATCTGGGTCAGCTTGCTGACGCCATCGACCAGTTCGGCCACGGTTTCACCGAACTGCGCTTGCAGCGCTTCCTTGGCAATACCGGTGTCTTCGATCACGTCATGCAGCATCGCGGCCATCAAACTCTGATGGTCCATGTGCATGTCGGCAAGAATATTGGCCACGGCAAGAGGATGCGTGACATACGCCTCACCGCTGCGGCGGCGTTGGCCGTCGTGGGCTTGTTCGGCGTAGAAGTACGCTCGGCGGACCAGGTTGACCTGGTCCTTGCCGAGGTAGGTCGATAAGCGATCGGCGAGGGCGTCTATGCTCGGCATGATGACTCCTGCCGTTCGTTGTGACCCCGCGCCGTGCTACGTCGACCAGGCATAGGCTTAGACGGCCTCGTTGGACTCGTCCTCGAACGCTGCGAACAGCGGTTCGTCTTCGACGATTTCAGCGTTGGCGATGAACTCGTAGCTCATCAGGCCTTCGGCGATTTCACGCAGGGCTACAACGGTAGGCTTGTCGTTTTCCCACTGAACCAGTGGCTCTTTGCCGCCTGTGGCCAGTTGACGGGCACGCTTGGTAGAGAGCATGACCAGCTCAAAGCGGTTTTCCACGTGTTCTAGGCAGTCTTCAACGGTTACGCGGGCCATGGTATTCCTCGGAGCGAATGCAATATGCGCGCTGCCCGGTTGGGCGAGCGGACTCAACAGTTTAAAAAATCACCAGCGATTAGGGAAGCGCTGATTTTTTGACCAAGCCCTTCAACGCGCTGCAAGTGCCAATGTAAAGCCCTTGCAGCGGTTTTGGGAAGAGCTGTTTCAGCCCAGCAATTCAGCCAGCAACATGCCGAAACGCACCTGTTGGCGCTTCTGTTGCAATTGATTGGCACGGAAAATCGCCTTCAGGTCATCCAGTGCGTGGGAGAAATCGTCATTGATGATCAGGTAGTCGTACTCGACATAGTGGCTCATTTCGTTGACGGCTTCACGCATCCGGCCCGCAATGATCTCGTCGCTGTCCTGGCCACGGTGGGTCAGGCGCTGGTGCAAGGCTTGCAGCGATGGCGGCAGAATGAAGATCGAACGCGCCTGAGGCATCAGCTTTCGCACTTGTTCGGCGCCTTGCCAATCGATTTCCAGAATCAGGTCGTGACCTTCGTCCAGCGTTTGCTGCAGATGGCTTTGCGAGGTGCCATAGAAGTTGCCGAATACTTCGGCGCGCTCCAGAAAATCGCCGTGTTCGCCCATCTTCACAAAGGCTTCGCGGCTCACGAAGTGGTAGTTCACGCCGTCCACTTCACCCGGGCGCATGGCACGGGTGGTGTGGGAAATCGATACGCGGATCTCCGGGTTGGTGTCGGTCAGGGCCTTGACCAGGCTGCTCTTGCCCGCGCCCGAAGGGGCGGAAATGATGTACAGGGTGCCGGTGCTGTGGGTCATGTCGGGTTTGCCTTACTCAATATTCTGCACTTGTTCGCGCATCTGCTCGATCAACACTTTAAGGTTGACCGCTGCCTGTGTGCTGCGCGGGTCGAAGGCTTTGGAGCCCAGTGTGTTGGCTTCGCGGTTGAGTTCCTGCATCAGGAAGTCCAGGCGCCGACCGGCAGCACCACCGGACTTGAGCACCCGGCGAACTTCAATGATGTGAGTGCTCAGGCGATCCAGTTCTTCGGCGACGTCGCTCTTTTGCGCGAGCATGACCATTTCCTGCTCCAGGCGCTGCGGGTCCATCTCGGCTTTCATGTCGGCGAAGCGGTCGAGGACTTTCTGGCGCTGGGTGGCGAGCATCTGCGGAACCAGTTCTCGCAGGGTCACCACGTCTTCTTCGATGGAGGTCAGGCGATCGTTGATCAACCGTGCCAGCTCCGCGCCTTCGCGCTCGCGGCCAGCCTTGAGTTCTTTCAGGCCTTCGTTGAACAGTGCCAGCGCTTCGGCATTCAAGGCTTGCGGGTCGCTGGCGTCGCCGACCAGAACGCCGGGCCAGGCCAGCACTTCCAGCGGGTTCAGCGCCGCCGGATTCTTGATCAGGCCTGCGATGGTTTCGGCGGCCGCAACCAGTTGCGCGGCGCGCTCGCGGTCCACTTGCAGGGGTTTGTCAGTGTTTTCTTCGGTGAAGCGCAGGGTGCACTCGAGTTTGCCTCGGGAGATGCCCTGACGCAGTGTCTCGCGGACCGCGCCTTCGAGGTCGCGAAACGACTCGGGCAGCCGCAGGTGGGGTTCCAGGTAGCGGCTGTTGACCGAGCGCAGTTCCCAGCTCAGGGTGCCTTGGGCGCCGGCTTTTTCGACGCGGGCGAAGGCGGTCATGCTGTGCACCATGGAGGTACCTCGCAATGCAGGTCCATGCGTTACCCAAGGTTTCGCGGACCCGCTATCTGTGAATTGAAGCCAAGAGGCAGCAAAGGCGCAGGATTGTAGCGCAGTGGGGCGGATGCGCCCAAACACACGGTGTGACAAAGGGCTGCAGGCCGTCGGTTAAGCGCTGTTCTAAGCTCAAACCAGGCCCTTCAATCGTCGGGCGGCTTTTTTAGAAGTGCCCAGTCTTGGCGCGCGGCTCTATAATGCTCGGCAGTTTTCCGTCCTCCGTACAGGTATTCCCTATGAAACGTCCAAGTGGTCGCGCTGCCGATCAGCTCCGCTCGATCCGCATTACCCGCAACTACACCAAACACGCCGAGGGATCTGTGCTGGTCGAGTTCGGTGATACCAAAGTCATCTGCACTGTCAGCGTTGAAAACGGCGTGCCGCGTTTCCTCAAAGGCCAGGGCCAAGGCTGGTTGACCGCCGAATACGGCATGCTGCCGCGCGCCACCGGCGAGCGTAACCAGCGTGAAGCGAGCCGTGGCAAGCAAGGCGGCCGGACCCTGGAGATCCAGCGCCTGATCGGTCGTTCCCTGCGCGCCTCGCTGGACATGTCCAAGCTGGGCGACGTTACCCTGTACGTCGACTGCGACGTGATCCAGGCTGACGGCGGCACCCGCACGGCGTCCATTACCGGTGCCATGGTTGCACTGGTCGATGCCTTGAAAGTCATCAAGAAGCGTGGCGGCCTGAAAGGCGGCGACCCACTCAAGCAAATGATCGCGGCCGTTTCGGTGGGCATGTATCAGGGCGAGCCTGTGCTCGACCTCGACTACCTGGAAGACTCGGCTGCCGAGACGGACTTGAACGTGGTAATGACCAGCACCGGTGGCTTCATCGAAGTGCAGGGCACCGCCGAAGGTGCGCCGTTCCAGCCTGAAGAGCTGAATGCCATGCTGGAGCTGGCGAAGAAAGGCATGACCGAAATCTTCGAATTGCAAAAGGCTGCACTGGCTGACTGACCGGAACCATTCCAGACAAGGAGGACATCATGAGTGACGAGCAAGAGCTGCTTCCCACCCCGAGCAAAGAGGTTCGGCAGTGGGCAATGTTTTGTCATCTGTCCGCCTTGCTGGGAATCTGGATTCCGTTTGGCACGTTGATCGGCCCGCTGATTCTCTGGCAGATGAAGCGCGAGATGGACCCGTTTGTCGATGCGCAGGGCAAGGAGGCGCTGAACTTCCAGATCACCGTCGCCATTGCCTCCGCCATCTGCTTCTTGCTGATGGTGGTGATCATCGGGTTCTTCCTGTTTGGGCTGGTGGCGATTGGTGCGTTGGTGTTGACGATCATTGCTGGCGTGAAAGCCAATGAGGGCGTGCCGTACCGGTATCCGTTCACTTGGCGGTTGATCAAGTAGCCAGTAGCACGTAATTCATGTGGGAGCGGGCTTGCTCGCGAAAGCGGCTTATCATTCAACACTTAAGTTGAGTGATACACCACTTTCGCGAGCAAGCCCGCTTTCACATTTAAAATTCAGCGGCAAAACGCAGTGCACCGAAACTTGAAATTAATTACCCTGCCGTGTAGGACTTTTCTTTTTTTAAAGTTGAAACTTTCTCCCGATGTAAAAGATGCGTGCCCGACTGGCTAAGCCTCTGCCCAGATTTACACTTGTATAACTATCTCCCTTACACTTTTAGTCACAACTGTAAAGCTTCAGTGCCGTGTATGAGCTTGGCAATCTGACTTGGCGGTTGATAGAGTTGCGCCAAGTAATATTTATCAAGAAATATTTCGATATATTCTGACCATTGACGGTCCTTGAATCCAAAACTAACCAGCGTTGATAAATCAACCTGTTCAAGAGGCGTGTCCAGGTAAAAAGTTCGCCCCTGAATATATATCAAAGAATAATCCCAATGGTTCAGCTCGATTTTTATGGAACACTTGTGGCCGCCTCTTTAGTACTGTTACTGGGGCGCGGGCTGGTCACACGAATCGGTTTTTTACGTAACTACAATATCCCTGAGCCTGTAGCAGGCGGCCTGGTGGTTGCTCTGCTTCTCCTGGCTTTGCGGGGGCTCGATATTGACGTCCGGTTTGACACCTCACTGCAAACGCCCTTGATGCTGGCATTTTTTGCCACCATCGGCTTGAGTGCAGACTTCGCCAGCCTGAAGAAAGGCGGGCGCGTAGTGGGAATCTTTGTACTGGCGGTCACCACGCTTTTGGTGGTCCAGAATGCCATGGGCCTCGCGCTGGCAAAAACGTTGGGACTCGATCCGTTGATGGGCCTGCTGACAGGCTCGATTACCCTGGCGGGCGGTCACGGTACAGGCGCTGCGTGGGGAACGGTGTTCAGTGAGAAGTACGGTCTGGCTTCTGCCTCCGAGCTCGCGATGGCCTCTGCGACGTTTGGCCTTGTGTTGGGCGGTTTGATTGGTGGTCCGGTCGCTCGCCTGCTCATCAAGCGTGTCCAGGTGCCCGGTCTTACGCAAGAAAAGCCACGGCTGCCAAGGGGGTTTGAGCAACCGAACAAAGAGCGCTCGATCACGCCATTTTCGTTTGTCGAGACGCTCGCTCTGATCGCGGTCAGTTTGCTGGTGGGTTCTCTCCTGAATGGTCAGCTCCAAGGAACTGCATTTGAGCTGCCGACGTTCGTTTGCGTCTTGTTCGTGGGGGTGATTTTACGGAACGGGCTTTCAGCGCTTGGCTTGTATCAGGTGTTTGAGCGTGAAGTTTCCGTGTTGGGGAATGTCAGCTTATCGCTGTTTCTGGCGATCGCCTTGATGTCGCTCAAGCTGTGGGATCTGGCCGCACTGGCTTTGCCGATCTTTATCATCCTCGCTGCGCAAGCGTTGGTCATGGCGCTGTTTGCGATTTTCGTGACATTCAGAATGATGGGCAGTAACTACGATGCCGCCGTTCTGGCGGCAGGGCATTGCGGTTTTGGACTGGGTGCAACGCCAACTGCCATCGCAAACATGCAAGCGGTGACGCAGCGTTATGGGTCTTCGCAGATAGCGTTTCTGGTGGTGCCAATGGTGGGTGCTTTCTTCATCGACATCATTAATGTGATCGTGATCAAGTTGTATCTGGCGCTGCCATTCCTCGCTGCTGCGTGAAGGGATAACCCATAAGAAAAATGCCCGTATCTTTCGATACGGGCATTTTCGTTCACCGGTCAGCAGGTTTTCGTGTCAGCGAAAACTAGATAGTCAGCGTCCAGTCGTAGTCAACGATCAGCGGAGCATGCTGCGAGAACCGTGGCTGACGTGGCAGGCGCGCACTGCGTACAAAGCGGCGCAGGCCCGGGGTCAGTATCTGGTAATCGAAGCGCCAGCCCAGGTTGAGCATTTCTGCCTGCTCATTATCCGGCCACCAGCTGTACTGGTCACCTTCCCGGCTGACTTCGCGCAGGGCATCGACATAACCCATGTTGCCGACAATCTCGTCCATCCAGGCACGTTCAGGTGCCAGGAAGCCCGGGGATTGCTGGCTGTCGCGCCAGTTCTTGATATCCAGCTTCTGTTGCGCCACGTACAGCGAGCCACAGTAAATGTACTCGCGACGTTTGCGCCGCTGTTTATCCAGATAACGGGCGAAATCATCCATTAGCTTGAACTTCTGGTTCAAGTCTTCATCGCCGTTCTGCCCCGAAGGGAGCAGTAAGGTCGCGATGCTGACCTTGTCGAAATCGGCTTGCAGGTAGCGCCCGTAGCGGTCGGCCGTCTCGAACCCGAGACCGCTGATGACTGCCTTCGGTTGCAACCGCGAATACAAAGCCACGCCACCCTGGGCGGGAACTTCGGCTTCGCAGGCATAAAGGAAGTAGCCATCCAGTTGGAAGGCTGGATCGTCCAGTTCAAAGGCGGAGGCGCGGGTGTCCTGCAGGCAGATGACGTCGGCATTCTGTGCTTGCAGCCAACTGAGCAAACCTCGCTCCACTGCAGCCTGAATACCATTGACGTTCACACTGATGATCCGCATAAATGGCCCCAAAAATCGCGTGCGTGTATGATACACGGCGTCAACCTAATTAGCTAAATCCGTGGTATTTGGGGTTTTTTTCATGCAAGCGTATCAGCGCGATTTCATTCGTTTTGCCATCGATCGCGGCGTTTTGCGCTTCGGTGAGTTCACCCTGAAGTCCGGGCGCACCAGTCCTTACTTCTTCAATGCCGGCCTGTTCAACACCGGTTCCGCCCTTGCGCAGCTGGGTCGTTTCTACGCGGCAGCCATTGTCGAGAGCGGTATTTCGTTCGATGTACTGTTTGGCCCGGCGTACAAGGGCATTCCGTTGGCGGCGACCACTGCGGTGGCCCTGGCTGAACATCACAACCGTGATTTGCCATGGTGCTTCAACCGTAAAGAGGCCAAGGCCCACGGCGAAGGCGGCAGCCTGGTTGGCGCACCGTTGACCGGTGACGTGCTGATCATCGACGACGTGATCACCGCTGGCACCGCGATCCGCGAAGTGATGCAGATCATCGCTTCCCAGGACGGCGCCAAGGCGGCGGGCGTGCTGATCGCCCTCAACCGTCAGGAGCGTGGCAACGGTGAGTTGTCGGCAATCCAGGAAGTGGAGCGTGACTTCGGCATTCCGGTGATCAGCATTGTTTCGCTGAATCAGGTGCTGGAATTCCTGGCTGACGATCCGCAGCTCAAGCAGCACCTGCCAGCTGTAGAAGCTTACCGCGCCCAATTCGGCGTATAACGGCAGCTCCCTCAGGGATCGCAGGCGAAAAAAGACCCCGCTCAGTCAGGCTGATCGGGGTTTTTTTCTGGATCGGGGGCGTCCGCGAGGTTATTTTTTGCTCGCGGGTTTGATGACCTCGGCGCTTTTGATTCCAGGTTTTTCCGATTTCTCCGGATAGGGATCCTTCACTGCGTCGCCTTGGCCGGTGAGAATTTTCCAGCCATAGCGCGAATGCACGGTTTTACGAAACTGTGGACACGGCGGCATCGAAGTTTTGGCCTGATTCGAATATTGGTGGCCGCAGTCGACACACTCGTAAGTACCTGGGGAAACATCGCTGCCGTAAGGAACGTAATCTTTTTTCATGAGGGAGTCCTCCTGTGGATACAGGGAAGATCCTATGCAGATTGATTCCTGAGCGATGTCAGGCGTTTCGCTGAATCTGGTCAGGCATTTCCTATGCCCATAAAAAAAATCGCAGATTTCTTCAGAGCCTACGGAATTTTCTTACATCCGAAGGCGCTGCCAAAAGCTGCGATCTTTTAACGTTTTTGAATCAGTGACGCTTGCGATTGCTGATCAACGTACCCACACCCGTATCGGTGAAGATCTCCAGCAGAATCGCATTCGGTACCCGACCATCGATGATCAACGAACTGCCCACGCCGCCCTGAACCGCTTCCAGCGCGCAACGGATCTTCGGCAGCATGCCGCCGTAGATGGTGCCGTCGGCGATCAGATCGTCCACCTGCTGAGTCGTCAGGCCGGTCAGAACCGTGCCCGACTTGTCCATCAGGCCAGCGATGTTGGTCAGCAGCATCAGCTTTTCAGCCTTCAACGCCTCGGCGACTTTACCGGCCACGAGGTCAGCGTTGATGTTGTACGACTCGCCGTTGGCACCGACGCCGATTGGCGCGATCACCGGAATGAAGTCGCCTTTTACCAGCAGGTTCAGCAAGTCGGTGTTGATCCCGACCACTTCGCCCACCTGGCCGATGTCGATGATTTCCGGTTGGGTCATCTCTGGGGTCTGGCGGGTCACGGTGAGTTTTTTCGCGCGAATCAGCTCGGCGTCTTTACCGGTCAGGCCGATGGCGCTGCCGCCATGACGGTTGATCAGGTTGACGATGTCCTTGTTCACCTGGCCACCGAGGACCATTTCCACCACGTCCATGGTTTGCGCATCCGTCACGCGCATGCCATCGATGAAGTGGCTCTCGATCGACAGACGCTTGAGCAGGTCGCCGATTTGCGGACCACCGCCGTGAACCACCACCGGGTTGATGCCCACGGCTTTCATCAGCACGATGTCGCGGGCGAAGCCGGTTTTCAGCTCCTCGCTTTCCATCGCGTTGCCGCCGTATTTGATCACCAGCGTCTTGCCGACATAGCGGCGAATGTAAGGCAGCGCTTCGGACAGGACCTTGGCGGTGTTGGCGGCGGCTTCGCGTTCGAGGGTCATTCAGGGCTCCGGGTGAATCAGAACGGTAGTTGGAGATCAGGTGCAACACGCTTCAACTGGACTTTGAATACGTCCTTGATGCGCTGCAATTCAGCCTCGTCATCGGCCTCGAAGCGCAGCACCAGCACCGGTGTGGTGTTGGACGCGCGCACCAGGCCCCAGCCTTTGGCATAGTCGACTCGCACGCCGTCGATGGTGGTCAGGTCGGCGCCTTCGCCCCACTTCGCGTCGTGCAATGCATCAATGATGCTGAATTTGCTCTCTTCGGTCACATGGATATTGATTTCCGGCGTAGAAATATCGTTCGGGAAGGTCGCAAACAGCTCTTCCGCCGTGGATTTTTCCTTGCTCAGGATCTCCAGCAGTCGCGCGGCGCTGTAAATGCCGTCGTCGAAACCGAACCAGCGCTCCTTGAAGAAAATGTGCCCGCTCATTTCGCCGGCCAACAGGGCGCCGGTCTGTTTCATTTTCTTTTTGATCAACGAGTGACCAGTCTTCCACATGAGCGGACGACCGCCGTATTCCTTGATCAGCGGCGTCAGGCGGCGGGTGCATTTGACGTCGAAGATGATTTCCGCGTCCGGGTTGCGCGCCACCACGTCGCGGGCGAACAGCATCAGCAGGCGGTCCGGGTAGACGATGCTGCCGGTGTTGGTCACCACGCCAACGCGGTCGCCGTCGCCGTCGAAGGCCAGGCCGATGTCGGCGTTGGTTTCCTTGACCTTGGCGATCAGGTCGACAAGGTTTTCAGGCTTGCCCGGGTCCGGGTGATGATTCGGGAAGTTGCCGTCGACGTCGCAAAACAGCGGGATGACTTCGCAGTTCAGCGCTTCGATCAGTTGCGGAGCGATCACACCGGCCGCACCGTTACCGCAGTCGACCACGACTTTCAGGCGGCGAGCCAGTTTGATGTCCCCGACGATTTCAGTGTTGTAGCGGTCGAGGATTTCGACTTGGGTGATGCTGCCCTTGCCGCTGCTCAGGTTGTTGGTCTTGAGGCGGTCGTGCAAGGCCTGGATTTGTTCGTTGGCCAAGGTATCGCCAGCGATGACGATCTTGAAACCGTTGTAGTTCGACGGGTTGTGGCTACCGGTGAGCATCACGCCCGACTTGCCGGCCAGTACGTTGGCGGCGTAGTAAAGCGCCGGCGTTGGCACCAGGCCCACGTCACTGACATGGCAACCAGCCTCGGCCAGGCCTTTGATCAGTTGTTCGACGAGTTCCGGGCCGGACAGGCGACCGTCACGGCCAACGGAAACGTTCGGTTCGCCCTCGGCCAGGCTCTGGGCGCCGATGGCGCGACCGAGCCAGTAAGCGGTCTCAGCGTTCAGGAATTCCGGGACGGTGCCGCGAATGTCGTAGGCGCGGAAAATGCTGTCAGGGAACTTGGGTGCGACTTGGGCGGGGGTGTTCATCTGTAGGAATGCTCCATCTCGAAAGTGGCTGGACCTGCACGCGAAGAACGCTTTGGCGGGTTCGAACTGAAGGGTATGACGACGTTTTCCACAGAGAGTTCGTGGTGCGAAAAGGCCATGACACCGGTTTCAGTCAGCATCTGGCCGGTCAATGCCTTGGTTTTCAGTAGTAAACCTTGCAGATGACGGCTGTGCGATTTCAGCATCCTGTGGCGAGGGAGCTTGCTCCCGCTTGAGTGCGGAGCACTCACAGTATTTAAGGGTTGCTACGCAACCCAGCGGGAGCAAGCTCCCTCGCCACAGGGTCGCCGTCTATCCGATCAATGGCTGCCGGAATGCCCGAAACCGCCCGTACCGCGCTGGGTTTCAACGAACTCTTCGACCATCTCGAAATGCGCTTGAACCACTGGCACCAAAACCAACTGTGCCAAACGCTCGCCCACCACCATGTTGAAGTCGGTCTGCCCACGGTTCCAGCACGACACCATCAGTGGACCCTGGTAATCGGAGTCGATCAAGCCGACCAGATTGCCCAGCACGATGCCGTGCTTATGGCCCAGGCCGGAGCGCGGCAGAATCAGCGCGGCCAGACCTGGATCGCCGATGTAGACGGACAGGCCCGTCGGAATCAGCACGGTTTCGCCCGGCTTGATCACGGTGTCTTTTTCCAGCATGGCGCGCAGGTCGAGGCCGGCGGAGCCTGGGGTGGCGTACTGCGGCAGCGGAAATTCGGTACCGATGCGGGGGTCGAGGATCTTGGCTTGCAAAGCGTGCATGTAAATTAAACCTGGTTCAGACGTTCGGCGATAAAAGTGATCAGCTGGCGAGCAATCTTGCTCTTGCTGGTCTGGGCGAAAAGTGTGGCGTGTAGCTCCCGGTCGATCACGCTGCAGGCGTTTTCTTCGCTGTTGAAACCAATGCTCGGGTTGGCGACGTCGTTGGCGACGATCAAATCGAGGTTTTTGTCTTTCAACTTGCGCGCAGCGTAGTCGAGCAGGTGTTCGGTTTCGGCGGCAAAACCGACACTGAACGGACGGTCGGGGCGGGTGGCAATGGTGGCCAGGATGTCTGGGTTACGCACCATTTGTAGTAACAAGCCGTCGCCGTTCGTAGGGTCTTTCTTGAGTTTCTGTGGGGCAACGACTTCGGGGCGGTAGTCCGCGACCGCTGCCGAGGCAATGAACAGGTCGCAAGGGATCGCGGCTTCGCAAGCGGCGAGCATGTCGCGGGCACTGACCACGTCGATGCGCGTGACGCGATCCGGGGTTGGCAGGTGCACGGGGCCTGTGATCAGGGTCACGCGGGCGCCGGCTTCAACCGCCGCTTCGGCCAGGGCAAAGCCCATTTTGCCGGAGCTGTGGTTGGTGATGTAGCGTACCGGGTCGATGTTTTCCTGGGTCGGGCCGGCAGTGATCAGCACGTGTTTGCCGGTCAGCGCCTGGCGCTGGAAGCAGTCCGCCGCGCATTGCGCGAGTTCGACGGCTTCGAGCATGCGGCCCAGGCCGACGTCACCACAGGCCTGGCTGCCGGAGGCCGGGCCGAAGGCTTTGATGCCGCGGCTTTCGAGGGTTTGCAGGTTGGCCTGGGTGGCTGGGTCGCGCCACATGGCCTGGTTCATCGCCGGGGCTACGGCGACCACAGCGTCGGTGGCCAGCACCAGTGTGGTCAGCAGATCGTCGGCAATACCCTGGGCCAGGCGGGCGATCAGGTCCGCAGTGGCGGGGGCGATCAGCACCATGTCGGCCCATTTGGCGAGCTCGATATGGCCCATCGCGGCTTCGGCCGCCGGGTCGAGCAGGTCCAGATGAACCGGGTGGCCGGACAGGGCCTGCATGGTCAGCGGGGTGATGAACTCGCTGCCGCCACGGGTCATGACCACGCGCACTTCGGCGCCCTGGTCGATCAGGCGGCGAACCAGGTCAGCGCTCTTGTAGGCGGCAATACCGCCGCCGACGCCCAGAACGATGCGTTTCCGATACAGCCGCTGCATAGGTCTGCCTTTCATTTCGTTGATGACTGCGTGGCGGTACCCCCTCCCCAGGAGTGAAATCGCCCGCAAAAAAGATGGGCTACGATATCACAGCGACCGCTACGGAACAGCGGCGCCCACAGACCAGGGAGGTGTTATGAGTATTCGGGATTGGCCGGCGGCGGAGCGGCCGCGGGAGAGATTACTGGAGTTGGGCTCGGCGAGCCTTTCGGATGCCGAGCTGCTGGCGATTTTTTTACGCACCGGGGTGGCCGGTAAAAGTGCGGTGGATCTGGCGCGACACTTGTTGAGCCAATTTGGCAGTCTGCGTTCGCTGTTGGAAGCCGATCAAGCAACATTCAGCAAGCAATTAGGGCTCGGTCCGGCGAAATTCGCTCAGTTGCAGGCGATTCTGGAAATGGGGCGGCGACATTTGGCCGAGCGCGCGCGTCAGAAACCAGCGCTGGAAAATCCCCAGGCCGTTCGTGATTACCTGAAGTCGATGCTTCGGCACGAGCCTCACGAAGTGTTTGGCTGCCTGTTTCTGGATTCGAAGCATCAGGTGCTGACCTTCGAAGCGTTGTTTCGCGGCTCGATCGACAACACGAGCGTTCATCCACGGCAGGTGGTCAAGCGCGCCCTGGCGCACAACGCCGCCGCGTTGATCCTCTGCCACAACCATCCCTCGGGAAACACCAACCCCAGCCAGGCCGACCGCACGCTGACCAAACGCCTGCAAGAGGCGCTGGAATTGATTGATGTGCGGGTGCTTGACCATTTCATCATTGGTGACGGCGAGCCGCTTTCAATGGCCGAGTATGGGTGGATGTAGGGCGGGGGACGGGCTTCTGTGGCGAAGGAGCTTGCTCCCGCTTGAGTGCGCAGCGCTCACAGGATCTTCAGGGCCGCTGCGCAGCCCGGCGGGAGCAAGCTCCCTCGCCACAGAGAAGCATTTGCGCAGCGTTTCCGAGCGTTACTTGAGGTTGACCCTGGAGTAATCCTGGCGACCAAACGGGCTGACCGAATACCCCTCGACTCCCTTGCGCATCAGCGCGAAGGCCGTCGGGTGGGCCAGCGGCAACCACAGCGCCTGCTGCTGGATCTGCGCCTGGGCCTGTTCATAAAGCTTGGTGCGCACGCCTTGCTCGGAAGTGGTCTTGCCGGCACTGATCAGCTTGTCCAGATCCTGATTGCAGTAGCGAGCGAAATTGGTGCCGGACTTGACCGCCGCGCAGGAAAACTGCGGCGTGAGGAAGTTGTCCGGGTCACCGTTGTCGCCGGCCCAGCCCATGAACAGCAGATCGTGTTCGCCTGCCTTGGCGCGGCGGATCACTTCGCCCCACTCGATCACGCGAATTTCGGCCTGGATGCCGATCTCTGCGAGATCCGATTGCAGCATCTGCGCCCCGAGGCTTGGGTTCGGGTTGAGCAGGCTGCCGGATGGGCGCGTCCAGATGGTGGTCTGGAAACCGTCCTTGAGCCCGGCTTTGGCCATCAATGCCTTGGCTTTTTCCACGTCGTACGCGTAGCCCGGCAAGCCTTTGGCATAACTCCATGTGTTGGGCGGGTACGGGCCGTTGGCGGCTTCGGCGGTGTCTTCGAACACGGCTTTGACATAGCTGGCCTTGTCGAACGCGAGATTGATGGCTTGCCGTACTTCAGGCTTGTCCAGCGGTGGATGCTGGCTGTTGATGGCGACGAACGCCGTCATGAACGCGTCGGTCTTTTCCACTTTCAGCGTCGGTTCTTTCAGCGCGGCTTGTACGTCCAGTGGCTTGGGCGACAGGGCGATCTGGCACTCGTTGCGGCGCAGCTTCTGCAGTCGGACGTTGGCGTCCGGGGTGATGGCAAAAATCAGCGGGTCCACCGCAGGCTTGCCACGGAAGTAGTCCGGGTTGGCCTTATAGCGAATCGAGGCATCTTTCTGGAACCGCGTGAATACGAAGGGGCCGCTGCCGATCGGCTGGCTGTTGAGCTTCTCCGGCGTACCGGCTTTCAGCAGTTTATCGGCGTATTCGGCGGAGTAGATCGAAGCGAAGCCCATGCTCAGGGTCGGCAGAAAGGTTGAATCCGGATGGTCGAGGGTGAAGCGCACAGTCAGCGGGTCGAGCGCGTCGATCTTCTTGATCAGCGCCGGTAGCTGCATCGATTGCGCGTGCGGGAAGCCGCTCTGTGCCACTTTGTGCCAAGGGTTGGCCGGGTCGAGCATGCGGTCGAAGCTGAATTTCACGTCTTCGGCGGTCAGGTCGCGCGTCGGGCTGAAGTATTCGGTGCGGTGGAATTTCACCTGCGGATGCAGCTTGAACACGTAGGTCAGGCCGTCGGGGGTGACTTCCCAGCTGTCCGCGAGGCCGGCGACCACTTTGCCGCTGGCCGTGTCGAAGTCCACCAGACGGTTCATCAACACGTCGGCCGAAGCGTTGGTGGTGGTCAGCGAGTTGTATTGCACCACGTCGAACCCTTCCGGGCTGGCCTCGGTGCAGACGCTCAGGGCGGCAGCATGGGCCAGCGGGCTCAGTAGAAGCGGGGCGAGCAACAGCGGTAGGGCAGCGAGGCGCATGGTCGGATTCCTTTACAGATCGAAGGCCCATCTGCAAGTGCAGTCTGGAAACGTCTTACCCTAGTGGGCTCTTTTGCAAATGACTATCCCCTTTTTCATTTTAAGAGGACTATATGCGATCGTTTTCGGTGAATGCCGGCCGAGGAAAACCCTGAACAGGCCGGTTGGCCGATTTTCTGCGACGAGCGGTCTTTATCGACGATAGCCTTTATCCAAGGCGCTCGGAGCCAGAAAAACGGGGTTTTTATCATGTCCGTGCACACGGAATGTTGTTGCACCCCAGTCTTTCTGGTATAAAGCAGCGCTCTTTTCTAGGGGCCCGGTTCCTTCACTGTAGGTGTAGCCGGTAAGACCTCTAAAGAAACGCGGCGCCTGGCGCCAAATGACTGAGAGATTAAGCGGCCAACCCATGCCGGGTTGGGCATGTGGTTTTAGAGGGCTGAGGCATGTCGAGAGTATGTCAAGTTACCGGTAAGGGTCCGGTGACTGGGAATAACATTTCCCACGCAAACAACAAAACCCGTCGTCGTTTCCTGCCGAACCTGCAGCATCACCGCTTCTGGGTTGAAGAAGAGAAACGTTTCGTGCGTCTGCGCGTATCTGCCAAAGGCATGCGTATCATCGACAAGCGTGGCATCACTGTCGTGCTGGCCGAAATCCGCAAAGCTGGCAAGATCTAAGGGAGATAATCATGCGTGAATTGATTCGTTTGATCTCGAGCGCCGGTACTGGTCACTTCTACACTACCGACAAGAACAAGCGCACTACTCCGGACAAAATCGAGATCAAGAAATTTGATCCGGTTGTTCGCAAGCACGTGATCTACAAAGAAGGCAAAATCAAGTAATTGATTTTTCCCTCTTACGAAAAAGGCCCGTATCGCGAGATACGGGCCTTTTTTGTTGCCTGAATTTCTTGTTGCCCAGCTCAGACAGCGCAAATCCTCACGCTTTCTGTTCAAACGCCACATAGATCTTGCGGCACGGCTCCAGCACTTCCCAGGTGCCGCGGAACCCGGCCGGGATCACGAAGCGATCACCTGCGCGCACGGTCTTGCTGTTGCCATCGTTGTCGCGCAGCACCGAAACGCCCTGAACGATTTCGCAGTATTCATGCTCGGTGAAGTTCACGTGCCACTGGCCAACCGCCCCTTCCCACACGCCCGCATTCAACTGGCCACACGGGCTGTTGTAGTGGTTGTAAACCACCTGCTCAGGGTCGCCCTTCAAGATTTTCGCCTGGTCCGGTCTGTAGCGCTCGGGCTCGGTAGCGGCCTGGCTGAAGTCGACGATGTTCTGGATGCTCATTGTTGTTATCCCCCGTGATTGCGGCGCGAGTGGCTGGAAAGGTGCTGGAAAGCCCAAAGTCTATGTTTATTAAAATGAACACCGCAAGGCCGTTTAACGACCTTATGTCAAATATATTGAAACAACCCCGGTCACTGGTTTAGGGTGGCGGTTGCCTTGGGCCGAATTGCAGGCTGGCCGGGCAGAATTCCTGGGGACGTCCGCGAAGAACGCGGGGCGCTCGTATTCAATAAGAGGAGGACACTCGAATGACCACCCTGACTCGTGCCGATTGGGAACAACGGGCTCGCGATCTGAAGATCGAAGGCCGCGCCTACATCAATGGCGAATACACCGATGCCGTCTCCAGCGAGACCTTCGAGTGCATCAGCCCGGTCGATGGCCGTCTGCTGGGCAAAGTCGCCAGCTGTGACGCCGCCGATGCCCAGCGCGCTGTTGAAAACGCTCGTGCCACGTTCAATTCCGGCGTCTGGTCGCGCCTGGCGCCGACCAAACGCAAAGCCACCATGATCCGTTTCGCCGGCCTGCTGAAACAGCACGCCGAAGAGCTCGCCCTGCTTGAAACCCTCGATATGGGCAAGCCAATCAGCGATTCCCTGTACATCGACGTTCCCGGTGCGGCGCAAGCCCTGAGCTGGAGCGGCGAAGCCATCGACAAGATCTACGACGAAGTCGCCGCGACCCCGCACGATCAACTGGGTCTGGTGACCCGCGAGCCGGTGGGCGTTGTCGGCGCCATCGTGCCGTGGAACTTCCCGTTGATGATGGCCTGCTGGAAACTCGGCCCGGCGCTGTCCACCGGTAACTCGGTGATTCTCAAACCGTCGGAAAAATCGCCGTTGACCGCCATCCGCATCGCTGCGCTGGCCGTTGAAGCCGGCATTCCGAAAGGCGTGCTGAACGTGCTGCCGGGTTATGGTCACACCGTCGGCAAGGCTCTGGCCCTGCACAACGATGTCGACACCCTGGTGTTCACCGGTTCGACCAAGATCGCCAAGCAACTGCTGATCTACTCCGGCGAATCGAACATGAAGCGCGTCTGGCTTGAAGCCGGTGGCAAGAGCCCGAACATCGTGTTCGCCGATGCTCCGGACCTGCAAGCTGCCGCAGAAGCCGCCGCCGGCGCCATCGCCTTCAACCAGGGCGAGGTCTGCACCGCCGGTTCGCGTCTGCTGGTCGAGCGCTCGATCAAGGACAAATTCCTGCCGCTGGTGATCGAGGCCCTGAAAACCTGGAAGCCGGGTAACCCGCTGGACCCGGCGACCAACGTCGGCGCGCTGGTCGATACCCAGCAGATGAACACCGTACTGTCCTACATCGAATCCGGCCACGCCGATGGCGCCAAACTGGTCGCTGGTGGCAAGCGCACGCTGCAGGAAACCGGTGGCACTTACGTTGAGCCGACGATTTTCGACGGCGTCAGCAACGCAATGAAAATTGCCCAGGAAGAAATCTTTGGCCCGGTCCTGTCGGTCATTGCTTTCGACACTGCCGAAGAAGCCGTCGCGATTGCCAACGACACGCCTTACGGCTTGGCCGCCGCGGTGTGGACCAAGGACATCTCGAAGGCTCACCTGACTGCCCGTGCGCTGCGTGCCGGTAGCGTGTGGGTCAACCAGTACGACGGCGGCGACATGACCGCACCGTTCGGTGGCTTCAAGCAGTCGGGCAACGGTCGCGACAAATCGCTGCACGCGTTCGACAAGTACACCGAGCTGAAGGCGACCTGGATCAAGTTGTAAGCCGTTAAGGGAGGCCTATAAGTAACAGGCCTCCCGAACGACGCAGATCCCTTGTGGGAGCGAGCCTGCTCGCGATAGCGGTGTAACAGTCGACGAAAATGTTGAATGTTGCTCCGTCATCGCGAGCAGGCTCGCTCCCACAGTGTTTTGTGTTGTACATAAAGATATCCACAGGAGCGTGGAACATGCGTTGGGCGACTTATTTCGCCGTGCTGGCGTCTGTCTTGAGTGTCGGCCTGGCCCTGGGCGTCAGCATGCCGCTGGTATCGTTTCGCCTGGAAGGCTGGGGCTACGGTTCGTTTGCCATCGGCGTAATGGCCGCGATGCCGGCGATTGGTGTGTTGCTGGGGGCGAAAATCTCCAGTCATCTGGCGGCGCGTCTCGGCACGGCCAATCTGATGCGCCTGTGCTTGTGGGCCGGGGCGGTATCCATCGGGTTGCTGGCGCTGTTGCCGAGCTATCCGGTGTGGCTGGTGCTGCGATTGATGATTGGTGTGATCCTCACGCTGGTCTTCATTCTTGGCGAAAGCTGGATCAATCAGCTGGTGGTCGAGCAGTGGCGTGGCCGACTGGTGGCACTGTACGGCAGCAGCTATGCGCTGAGTCAGTTGGCCGGGCCGTTGCTGTTGGGCGTTCTGGGCACCGAACACGATTATGGATTCTGGGTCGGCGTCGGTTTGCTCACGGTGGCGCCGTTCCTGTTGCTGGGTCGCAGCGGCGCACCCACCAGTGAAGCCTGCAGCGTGACCTTCAGCGACTTGTGGCGCTTCTGCCGAGGACTGCCGGCGATTGCCTGGGGTGTGGCGCTGTTCGCGGCGTTCGAGGCGATGATCCTGACCTTGTTGCCGGTCTATTGCCTGCGTCAGGGGTTCACTACTGAGATAGCCTTGGCGATGGTCAGCACCGTGGTGGTCGGTGATGCCTTGCTGCAATTGCCGATTGGTGCGTTGGCGGATCGTCTGTCGCGACGCACGTTGTTCACCGGTTGTGCTGTGGTGCTGATGCTGTCGAGTCTGGCAATCCCGTTGCTGATCGACACGTTGCTGATCTGGCCGTTGTGGGTACTGTTCGGCGCCAGTGCCGGGGGCTTGTTCACCTTGTCACTGATCCTGATCGGCGAGCGTTATCGCGACGATGCGCTGGTGCGGGCCAATGCGCATATCGCGCAGCTATGGGGCATTGGTTGTCTGGTCGGACCGTTGGCTGCCGGGGCTGGCAGTCAGTGGATCAGCGGGCACGCGTTGCCTCTTTTGATGGCGGCTGGTGCGTTCGGGCTGGTGATTTTGCTGATGCGCGAAGGTGCATTCGGTACGGTCGCCGAGCCTGCCTGACGCCACGGACTGTCCCGCGGGGGGGGGGGGTGTCGTCTGTCAGAGCATCCGTTCCAGGCCGACCGCGGTACTCATCCACGCATTGAAATGGCGCCACCAGCTGCCCGGCTCCTTGGTCAGCGTATGCATTTTTCCGTCGTCCTCGGTCACCCAGACGATCCGGTCGTTTTCCAGCTTCACCTGATAACTGAGGGGCGGCGCCATACCCTCCATCGCCGCTGTGCGCACATGCGCGGCGAGTTCGGGGCTGTCCACCAGCACGCCGACTTCGGTGTTCCACAACACTGAGCGCGGGTCGAAGTTGAACGAGCCGATGAAGGATTTCTGCTGATCGAAGATCATCGCCTTGCTGTGCAGGCTCGAATCGGAACCACGGTAGGACTTGCTGTAGAAAATATGCGGCCCGCTGCCGCCGCCTTCGCCGGGCTGGCGGCGCAATTCGTACAACTTCACGCCATGTTCCAGCAGCGCCCGGCGATAGGGCGCGTACCCGCCGTGCACCGCCGGGACGTCGGTGGCTTCCAGCGAGTTGGTCAGCAGGCTGACGGAGACCCCGGCATCGGCGCGGCCAGTGAGGTAAACCAGCCCCGGTTGCCCCGGTACGAAGTATGCCGAGATCATGATCAGCTCTTTGCTGACGCCGGTGAGCTCGGGCGCCAACTGCGTGGTGAGCAGCAAATGCGGATCGGGCTCGCCGTCTGACAGGACCTTGCTTGGTGCGTCCCACAACGCCTGGTTCCAGGCCCAGATCAACTCCCGGCGCCAGATGTCCATGCGCGGGTTTGTGGTGTAGGTCATCAGCTGCTGATACAGCGCGTGATTCTGCTTGCGCGTCTCTTCCAGCGACTCTTCCAGGCGGGTGCGGGTATTTTGCAGGTCCTTTTGCGTCGGTTTGCTCGACAGGAATTCATCGATCGGCTTGCTCAGCGCACTGTTCCAGTACTGGTCGAAACTATGGCCAAGCTGCTCGGCAACCGGCCCGACGCCGAGCATGTCGATGTCGGTGAAGTTCAGGTTGGGCTCGGCATCGAAATACTCGTCCCCCAGATTGCGGCCACCGACGATGGCCGCGCTGTTGTCCGCCAGCCACAGCTTGTTGTGCATGCGCCGGTGTTGCAGCGACAGGTTGAACAGCCGGCCCATGGTTCGCGTCACGCCTGTGGCCCGGCCCAGATGCAACGGGTTGAACAGGCGGATCTGGATCTGCGGGTGCGCCGCCAGGGTCGCAATAATCCAGTCGAGGCCGTCGCTGGTGGTGTCGTCGAGCAGGATTCTCACGCGCACGCCACGGTCGGCCGCCTTGAGCAATTCCTCTGCCAGCATGCGGGTGCTGATGCCGTCGTGGACGATGTAGTACTGCAAATCGAGGCTGCTTTGGGCGTTGCGGATCAACTCGGCACGGGCCATGAAGGCTTCGCCGCTATTGGACAGCAGGCGAAAACCGGACTTCCCCTCATGGGGCGCGGCCTGGGCCTGGATCGATCGACCGAATGCCGAATCACTGGCGGGCAGCGCCTGACTGGGCTCGCGTTGAACGTCGAAGCTGGCGCAACCGCCCAGGAGCGAGGCCAGTAGCAGAAGAGCGAGCAGGGGCTGTCTGACTCTCACGTAGGATCGTTCCGATTGGCGGCAGGTGTCCGCATATGGACGCTGGATTCCGGTAAAAAGTCAGTCCGTGAAGCTGTCATTTTCCGCCAGCAGTTTGATCGCCGCAGCGCCGACCTTGCGCACCGCGTCTTCGATCTGTGGTGTTGGCTTGGCAGCGTAGTTCATCCGCAAGCAATTGCGGTACTTGCCCGAGGGCGAAAAGATGCTCCCGACGGCAATCTGTACGCCCTGGTCATGTAAGGCGCGATTCAGTTTCAGGGTGTCGAAACCATCAGGCAGTTCGACCCAGAGCATGAAACTGCCTTGCGGGCGACTGGCGCGGGTGCCGGCGGGGAAATAGCGGCTGACCCAATCGATCATCATGTCGCGATTGCGCTGGTATTGCGTGCGCATCCGCCGCAAATGCGGTTCGAAGTGACCGGCTTTGAGGAATTCGGCGATGGCAATCTGCGGCTGCGGCGCCGTAGAGCCGGTGCTGATGTATTTCATGTGCAGCACCCGCTCCAGATACCGGCCCGGTGCAACCCAGCCGATGCGCAAACCCGGCGCCAGCGTTTTGGAAAATGAACTACAGAGCAGGACCCGGCCGTCTTCGTCGAAGGATTTGATCGTGCGGGGACGCGGGTAGTTGTAGGCCAGTTCGCCATACACATCGTCCTCGATAATCGCCACGTCGAAACGCTGTGCGAGCGTCAACAACGCACGTTTGCGCGATTCCGGCATGATGTAGCCCAGCGGGTTGTTGCAGTTGGGCGTCAACTGTATGGCCTTGATCGGCCATTGTTCCAGAGCCAGTTCCAATGCATCGAGGCTGATCCCGGTCAGCGGGTCGGTGGGGATTTCCAGGGCCTTCATATTCAGGCCCTTGAGCGTCTGCATCGCGCCGTGAAAGCTGGGTGAGTCCACCGCGACGATGTCACCTGGCTCACAGATAGAGCGAATGCTGGTGGACAGCGCTTCGTGACAGCCAGTGGTGATCACCAGGTCGTTGGCGGTCAGTTGGCATCCGGAATCCAGCATCAGGCGGGCGATCTGTTCGCGCAGTTCGAGGGTGCCGTGAATGTTGTCGTAATACAGACCGGGCATATCCTGCCGCCGACTGATGCGGGCGAGGTTACGCAGCAACGGTTTCATGGTCGGGGTGGTGATGTCTGGCATACCGCGGCCCAGTTGCACTACATCCTTGCGCGGTACCGCACGGATCAGTTCCAGCACTTGATCCCACTGCGAAATATCCACCGGGCGCTGGGCGGGGCGACCGATCGCCGGCAACTCCGGCAGTTCACGACTGACCGGAACGAAGTAGCCGGATTTTGGTTTCGGCATCGCCAGGCCATTGTCTTCCAGCACCCGATAGGCTTGCTGCACCGTGCTCAGGCTGACGCCATGCTCGACGCTCAGCGCCCGCACCGACGGCAGCCGATCACCGGGGCGATAGAAGCCCTGTTCGATACGCGTGCCGAGCAATTCGGCGAGGTTGACGTAAAGGGTCATGGCGCAGTCTCGGTGTGGGTGATTCGCTTAACCAGTACAGATCAGGTAAAAAATCATGATTCAGAGGCTAAAACGCGAAATCTGTATGGAGTTAATACTGACAAGTTGAATCTGTAATGCTTTTCGCCGTCCACGCATCATGAAAGCTCTGGCTACCCAAGTAAACAGGAGCAATCAAAATGAACGGCTTGAGCGATGTGCGGCTGGCGTTACGCAGTCAGGAACTGGCGGCAGGGCAAAAAAACGGTGCGCGGGAAGCGATTATGCGCAACGCACCGTCCGGCCTGAGTCGCTGGGGCCTGTTCTGGCATCGTCTGCACACGCGCAAGGCATTGCTCGATCTGACGCCGGAGCAATTGAAGGATGTCGGGTTGAGTCGGGAGCAGGCGCGGGAGGAGGGGCTTAAGTCTTTCTGGAGGATCTGAAGCCTAAACGCGATCCCCTGTAGGCGCTGCCGAAGGCAGCTCCTACAGGGTTCAGACCAACTCTTTCATCCGGTGCCACAACATCCCCAACGCCAACAGCGGCGAGCGCAAATGCTTCCCGCCGGGGAAGGTGATATGCGGCACCTTGGCAAACAGATCGAACCCACCACCCTGCTGCCCACTGATCGCCTCGGCCAGCAACTTGCCTGCCAGGTGCGTGGCATTCACCCCGTGACCTGAATAAGCCTGGGCGTAATACACATTCGGCTGATCCTTGAGCCGGCCGATCTGCGGCAGGCGGTTGGCGCCGATACCGATCATCCCGCCCCATTGATAATCGATTTTCACCCCACCCAGTTGCGGAAAAACCTCCAGCATCTTCGGCCGCATGTACGCGGCGATGTCCTTCGGGTCGCGACCTGAGTAGTGGCAGGCGCCACCAAAGAGCAAGCGTCGATCCGCCGAGAGCCGGTAGTAATCGAGCGCCACCCGCTGATCGCAGACCGCCATGTTCTGCGGCAGCAGTTCGTGCGCCTGTTCTTCGCTCAAGGGTTCGGTGGCGATGATGTAGCTGCCGGCGGGCAATACCTTGCCACTGAGTTCGGGGTTGAGCTGGTTAAGGTAGGCATTACAGCCCAGCACCAGCGTCTTCGCGCGAACCGAACCTCGAGCCGTATGGGCCTTCACCTCCGGGCCGTAATCGATGCGGGTTACCGCCGATTGTTCGAACAACTTCGCGCCCAATTCCTGCGCGGCGGCAGCTTCGCCCAAGGCCAGGTTGAGAGGGTGCAGATGCCCGGAGCCCATGTCGATCAGGCCACCAACGTAGCGGTCGGAACCCACCACCGAGTGCATTTCATGGGCTTGCAGCAAACGGGTTTCGTAGCGGTAGCCGAGGCTGCGCAGTTCTTCGGCGTCTTCGGCGAAACCTTCCAGGTCGCGAGGCTTGTTGGCGAGATCGCAGTAACCCCATGTCAGGTCGCAAGGGATCTGAAAACGCTCGACCCGCTGTCGGACGATTTCCACCGCTTCCAGGCCCATGAGTTTCATCTGACGCACACCGTCCGCGCCGATCACGTTGGTGAATTGATCGAGCCCATGACCGACGCCACGAATCAGCTGCCCTCCGTTGCGGCCGCTGGCGCCCCAGCCAATCTTTTGCGCTTCGAGTAGCACCACGCTGAGGCCGCGTTCTGCCAGCTCAAGCGCGGTGTTCAGCCCGGAAAACCCACCACCGATCACGCACACATCGGCCACCAAATCCTCCGTAAGCACCGGGTAATCGGGCTGTGGCAGGCTGCTGGCGGCGTAATAGGAAGCAATGTGCTGGGCGCGGGCATTCATGCGCGTCATCCTGAGTCTTGTGTCTAGAAAATTTGACGGAGCATAAGCCGGACCTTCCGGCGCGGGCAACACTGGTCGGTTGTGGCTGTCTGGATCGACACTTTTGCTGCAGAATCCCGCTCTATTCCGCTTTGGACTACCGTTTCGATGAGCTGCAACAGTCAGAAAATCCGCACCTTGCGCCAGCAGATCCCCTCGTTCGAGTGCGTGCCCGGCTGCCATGACTGCTGTGGGCCGGTGACCACATCACCCGAAGAAATGTCCCGCCTGCCGCGCAAGACCCGCGCCGAGCAGGATGCGGCGATGGATGAGCTGAACTGTGTGCACCTTGGGCCGAACGGCTGCACGGTGTATGACGAGCGGCCGCTGATTTGTCGGTTGTTTGGCACCACCAAGACGCTGCCGTGCCCGAATGGGCGGGGGCCGGTTGAGTTGATTCATCCGCGGGTGGAGAAGCAGATTCATGAGTACATGGCTTCTACCCGGCAGGTGCTCGTCTGAAGGAAGACCGAGTCGCCTGTAATCGCTAGCAGGCCAGCTCCCACAATGGTTCTGTGTCGTACACAGAATGTGTGTCCACTGAAGTCCACCTGTGGGAGCAGCTGGCCTGCTAGCGATGAGGTCTGAACAGACACCACAAAGGCTCAATCCGGAATCGGCAAACTCAAACTTTCTTTAACCTCTTCCATCACGATATAGCTCTTGGATTCCCGCACATGCGGCAGCTTGAGCAGAATGTCGCCCAGTAGCTTGCGGTACGAGGCCATCTCGGAAATCCGCGCCTTCACCAGGTAGTCGAAATCCCCTGACACCAAATGGCATTCCAGCACGTGGGGCAGTTTCAGCACCGCACGTCGGAACTCTTCGAAAGTATCGCCGGATTTGTAGTCGAGGCTGATCTCGACGAACACCAGCAGACTACCCTTGAGGTGCTGCGGATTCAGCCGGGCGTTGTAGCCCATGATGATGCCTTCGCGCTCCAGGCGCCGAACCCGCTCGGTGCAGGGTGTGGTCGAGAGCCCGACCTTTTCCCCAAGCTCTGTGAAGGAAATGCGCCCGTCGGCTTGCAGGATCCGCAGGATGTTGCGGTCGATCTTGTCCAGCTCACGTTTGGTCTGAGTGTTGGTACGCATAGGGGATGCGCCTCCGTGAAAAGCGTTTTTGCCGAGAATTGTCGCCAAATATAGGTGCTTATATAGTGAAAAGCACTGGCTAATCTTTTTTAAACTGCCCACATCTACGGTCTGAACTACAAACGTCAGCGGCACGCCGCGATGAGGGATATGAAAATGCGCGTTATGGTCTTGGGTAGCGGCGTCATCGGTACCACCAGTGCTTATTATCTGGCGCGTGCCGGGTTCGAAGTGGTGGTGGTGGACCGTCAGCCGGCTGCGGCCATGGAGACCAGTTTCGCCAACGCCGGGCAGGTATCGCCGGGTTATGCCTCGCCGTGGGCCGCGCCGGGTGTGCCGCTCAAGGCCATCAAGTGGCTGCTGCAGCGTCACGCACCGCTGGCGATCAAGGCCACCGCCGACATCGACCAGTACCTGTGGATGGCGCAGATGCTGCGCAACTGCACCGCCAGCCGTTACGCGGTGAACAAGGAGCGCATGGTCCGCCTGTCCGAGTACAGCCGCGACTGCCTCGACGAATTGCGCGCCGAAACCGGCATTGCCTACGAAGGCCGAAGCCTCGGTACGACTCAATTGTTCCGCACCCAGGCTCAGCTCGACGGCGCCGCGAAAGACATCGCCGTACTCAAAGAGTCCGGCGTGCCGTTCGAACTGCTCGACCGTGCCGGTATTGCCCGCGTTGAACCGGCCCTGGCCAGCGTCACCGACATTCTCGCCGGTGCCCTGCGCCTGCCGAACGACCAGACTGGCGATTGCCAGATGTTCACCACCAAACTCGCAGAGATGTGTACGAACCTTGGTGTGGAATTCCGCTTCGGCCAAGACATTCAGAAGCTCGACTTCGCCGGTGATCGCATCAACGGTGTATGGATCGACGGCAAGCTGGAAACCGCTGACCGTTATGTATTGGCACTCGGCAGCTACTCGCCGCAACTGCTCAAGCCGCTGGGCATCCGCGCCCCGGTGTATCCGCTCAAGGGTTACTCGCTGACCGTGCCGATCACCAATCCGGCGATGGCCCCGACTTCGACTATCCTCGATGAGACCTACAAGGTCGCGATCACCCGTTTCGATAACCGTATCCGTGTCGGCGGCATGGCTGAAATAGCCGGTTTTGACCTGTCGTTGAACCCGCGTCGGCGCGAAACCCTGGAGATGATCGTCAACGACCTTTATCCTCAGGGCGGTGATCTGGCCCAGGCGAGTTTCTGGACCGGTCTGCGTCCGACCACCCCGGACGGTACGCCAATTGTTGGCGCAACGCCGTTCAGCAACCTGTTCCTGAACACCGGGCACGGTACGCTCGGCTGGACCATGGCGTGCGGTTCCGGCCGTTTGCTGGCCGACCTGATGGCGAAGAAAACGCCACAGATCAGCGCCGAAGGCCTCGATATTTCCCGTTATGGCAGCAAACTCCAGGAGTCCGCAAAACATGGCAATCCAGCGCCAGCTCACCAATGAGCGCATGAGTCAGATCGTCGCTCACAACGGTACGGTGTATCTGGCCGGGCAGGTCGGCGATGACATGAACGCCGGGATTGAACAACAGACTCGCGAAGCCCTCGCCAATATCGAGCGATTGCTCGATCTGGCGGGTACCGATAAGCACCACTTGCTGTCTGTGACGATTTATTTGAAAGACATCGACGCGCACTTCGAAGGCATGAACGCGGTGTGGGACAAGTGGCTGCCAAAAGGCGTCGCCCCGGCCCGTGCGACAGTTGAGTCAAAGCTGTGCGAACCGGAAATCCTGGTAGAGCTGTCGGTTGTAGCCGCTCTGCCATAAGCCTGTCAGAAAGATCCCTCTCCCGGTGCTGTGGGCGGTTAACGCCGTCAGCCAGCGCCGGTTTTTATTTCCACGACCGCCTAGAAGCCTGCCGCCATGCGTCCAGCCCGTGCCCTGATCGACCTTCAAGCCCTGCGTCACAACTACCAAATCGCCCGAGAACTCACAGGGGCCAAGGCCCTCGCGGTGATCAAGGCCGATGCCTACGGCCATGGCGCGGTACGTTGCGCCCAGGCGCTGGAAGCTGACGCGGACGGGTTCGCCGTGGCCTGCATCGAAGAAGCGCTGGAGCTACGCGCCGCGGGCATTCGGGCGCCGGTGTTGCTGCTGGAAGGTTTTTTCGAAGCCGATGAACTGGCGCTGATCGTCGAGCATGATTTCTGGTGTGTGGTGCATTCGTTGTGGCAGCTCGAAGCCATCGAGAAAGCCGCGCTGAGCAAGCCGATCACGGTGTGGCTCAAGCTTGACTCGGGCATGCACCGGGTCGGCCTGCATCCGAAGGATTATCAGGCGGGGTATCAACGTCTGCTGGCGAGCGGCAAGGTCGCGAAGATCGTGCTGATGAGTCACTTCGCCCGTGCCGATGAGCTGCACAGTCAGGCCAGTGCCGAGCAAGTGGCCGTATTTGAAGCGGCGCGTCAGGGTTTGTCCGCCGAGATCAGCCTGCGTAACTCTCCGGCGGTGCTCGGTTGGCCGCAGATTCCAAGCGACTGGGTACGCCCGGGCATCATGCTCTACGGTGCCACGCCGTTTGAAGAAGCCAACGCGGTAGCCTCCCGCCTGCAACCGGTGATGACCCTGGAATCGAAGGTGATTTGCGTGCGTGAGCTGCCGGCTGGGGAGCCGATCGGTTACGGCGCAAAATTCATCACGCAAAAACCGATGCGTGTGGGCGTGGTGGCCATGGGGTATGCCGATGGTTATCCGCGTCACGCGCCAACCGGTACACCGGTGATGGTTGCCGGTCAGCGCAGCCAGTTGATCGGCCGGGTGTCGATGGACATGCTCTGCGTGGATTTGACCGATGTGCCGCAAGCCGGCCTCGGCTCGACCGTCGAGTTGTGGGGCAAAAATGTGCTCGCCAGCACGGTTGCGGAAGCGGCTGACACGATTCCTTACCAGATCTTTTGCAACCTGCGCCGGGTACCGCTGCTCTATTCCGGGGCTTAAGCCCAAACACTGCGCACCGGAAGTCGCCTCGCCGCACGGGATTCAGGCCAAAGTGTTGTAAATACTGAACGCTGTCGCCATGATAACGCTCAATATTCCTACAACCTGAATCCTGGAGGCGCAAGCTTGGACGTCGGTGAACGACTGCAATCCATCCGTAAGCTCAAAGGTCTTTCGCAGCGTGAACTCGCTAAACGCGCGGGCGTCACCAACAGCACCATTTCGATGATCGAGAAGAACAGCGTCAGTCCCTCGATCAGTTCGCTGCGCAAGGTTCTGGGCGGGATTCCCATGTCCATGGTCGAGTTCTTTTCCGAAGAGATCCTGCAGGAAAAACCGACTCAGATCGTCTACAAGGCCAACGAGCTGATCGATATTTCCGATGGTGCCGTGACCATGAAACTGGTCGGCCGGGCGCACCCGAGCCGCGCCATCGCCTTCCTCAATGAAATCTACCCGCCAGGCGCCGATACCGGTGACGAGATGCTCACCCATGAGGGCGAGGAAACCGGGATTCTGGTGGAAGGACGGCTGGAACTGGTGGTCGGGCTGGAAACTTTTGTGCTTGAAGCAGGCGATAGCTACTACTTTGAAAGTACCAAGCCACATCGCTTCCGTAATCCGTTCGATGCGCCGGCGCGGCTAATCAGCGCAGCCACGCCGGCGAATTTCTAAGAGAAGAGGCGTCCTGCCAGCACGGCAGCGACACCCAAAGGGTTTTTCCGCGGCGCAACAAGACCCCTTCGACTTTGGGGTTGTTTCAGTGCGGCGGGCTTACCGCTATACTTGCGCCCGCCTGCGAACCGTGGCCGTAGGCGTGACTAGCCACCATTGAGGGTGAACGCGTGAATCTAATTATGAAAATGCTGGCTGCACCAGCAACCGTATTGGCCCTATGGGCTGTCAGCGCTCAAGCTGCGACCAGCGACGATATTGCCAAACGCCTTGAGCCAGTCGGCCAGGTTTGCGTTCAGGGTAAAGAGTGCAAGGGGATGGAAGTGGCTGCCTCTGCTGGCGGAGGCGGCGGTGCCAAGGCACCTAAAGACGTGATTGCCAAGCATTGCAATGCTTGCCACGGTACTGGCCTGCTGGGCGCGCCGAAAATTGGCGACAAAGCGGCCTGGAAAGAGCGCGCCGATCACCAGGGCGGCCTCGACGGCATCCTGGCCAAAGCTATCACCGGTATCAATTCGATGCCGCCTAAAGGCACCTGCGCCGACTGCACCGACGACGAGCTCAAAGGCGCAATCAAAGAGATGTCCGGCCTGTAATACGCCTGCATCTTTCGCGAAAAAGCCGCTTTCGAGCGGCTTTTTTGTGCCTGCGATTTGCCGCACGAGGCTGTTCATTGCAGCAAAGACACGGCACGATCGGTCCAACCCCAACTCACGGAATGTAAGGGAGGATCAGATGGTGCAGTTGTGTTCTATCGAACAGGCGGTCGATGATGTGTTGGCACGGTTGCCGGCGCACATCCACATGGGCCTGCCCCTCGGCCTGGGCAAACCCAACCACTTCGTCAACGCGCTGTATCAACGCGTGGCGCAACTGCCCGAGCGGCAGCTGACGATCTACACCGCGCTGTGCCTGGGCCGTCCTTCCTTGGGCGACGGTTTGCAAAAGCGCTTCCTTGAACCCTTCATCGAACGGGTGTTTGGTGACTATCCGGAACTGGATTTCCTCGCGGGCCTGCACAAGGACAACCTGCCGCCCAACATCCACGTTCATCAATTTTTCATGCAGCCCGGCAGCCTGCTGCATAGCGCATCCGCTCAGCAGGATTACGTCAGCAGCAACTACAGCCACGCCGCGCGGGACATCAATGCCGCCGGTTTGAACCTGGTCGCGCAACTGGTGGCCAGCCACAGCGAGCATCCCGATCGCCTCAGCCTGAGTTGTAACCCGGACATCACCCTCGACCTGTTCCCGATGATCGAGAAACGCCGGGCAGCGGGGGAGACGATCCTGCTCGTGGGCCAGGTGCACAACGACTTGCCGTATATGCCCGGTGATGCGGAAATCGGTATCGATGCCTTCGACCTGCTGATCGATGAGAAGGACACCACCACGCTTTTCTCGACGCCGAACATGCCGGTGGGTTTCCAGGATCACTTCATCGGCCTGCACGCCAGCACGCTGGTGCGCGATGGCGGCACTTTGCAGATCGGCATCGGTGCCATGGGCGACGCGCTGACAGCTGCGTTGCTGGCGCGACAGGCTGACAACGAGGGTTACAAAGCGCTGCTGGCGGACGTGAATCTCAGCCAGTGGGCGCAGTTGATCGACCGTGAAGGCGGAATCGAGCCCTTCGCCAAGGGCCTTTACGGTTGCAGCGAAATGTTCGTCAACGGCTTGCTGGTGCTGGCCGATGCCGGGATCGTGCGGCGCAAGGTCTACCCGGACGTGCCCACTCAGCAACAGGCCAATGCCGGCACCCTGGACGAGGCTGCGCAGATCGACGGCATTTCGGTGCACGGCGGATTTTTCCTCGGGCCACGCAGTTTCTATGAGCGCCTTCGTGAGTTGCCGCAAAGCAAGCGGCTCGAATTCAACATGACCCGCATCAGCTACATCAACGAGCTTTACGGTCAGGAAGAACTCAAACGCTTGCAACGCCTGGATGCGCGATTCATCAACACCGTGTTTACCATGACGTTGCTTGGCGCCGGTGTGGCCGATCAGCTCGAAGACGGGCGGGTACTCAGCGGCGTCGGCGGGCAGTACAACTTTGTCGCCCAGGGCCATGCGCTGGAGGGCGCGCGCTCCATTCTGTTGCTGCGAAGCTGGCGCGAGGCAGGCGGGGAGGTCAGTTCCAACATCGTCTGGCAGTACGGCCATTGCACGATCCCGCGGCATCTGCGCGACATCGTCGTCACCGAATACGGCATCGCCGATTTGCGCGGCAAGACCGATGCGGCAGTGATCGAGGCGTTGCTCAACATCAGCGATTCACGCTTCCAGTCGGGGTTGATCGAACAGGCGCAGGACGTAGGTAAATTGCCGAAAAATTTCCGCATTGATCCGCGTTTTGCCGACAACAGGCCAGAGCGTCTACAGGCGATTCAGGCGCGGCATCCGCAGTTGTTTCCGGAGTATCCGCTGGGGTGTGATTTCACTGGGGAGGAGCGGGACTTGTTGCGGGCGCTCAACTGGCTGAAGAGCAAGTTCAAGCTGACGGAGATTCTGGAGTTGGGCAAGGCCGCTCTGGATGCGCCAGAGCCTGAATCGTTTCCCGAGCATCTGGAGCGGATGCAACTGACCAACCCGGAGGGGTTGAAAGAGGATTTGTTCCAGCGCCTGCTGCTCACCGGCCTGAAGGCCACCGCGCCATAACACGCAACGCAAAACCAACTGTGGGAGCCAGCCTGCTGGCGATGGCTGTCTGTCGGTCATGAAGATTTTGACTGACACGACGCCATCGCCAGCAGGCTGGCTCCCACAGGGGATAGTTATTCGATTAAGGTCACGACGCCGCCAGCCACATTTTTGAGACAGGAGGAATAGAACAGGTATTTTTACTTTCGTGGGATACCACTTAATTAGCTAGTGTATTGGGCTTACGTTCACAGATGGACTAAGGAAGTCTATGTGATAACCGGAAGACCCATCACCAATAGCTAAGTGAACTCCACTGATGCCTTCATTCATTTGTGAGTTTGTTTTGTAATCGATATTCGATGAGATAGCCTCGTTTACCCCGATGGCAAACTCCGTCAGCTTAAGTCCTCGAGCACCAGCCGCAAGATCTAAAAGCTTTATTTGCTCTTCATTTTTTATTTTTAGTGAGATGATGGTGTTGTCTTTAATTGATAACACTGCACCTTCTTTCGAAATTCGATTGCTCAGCCAATTAAGTGAAGTTTTTAGGCCCTCTGGTAGGGTCGGGTTAGGTTTTCTGAGCACTGTCAATATACCCGCGATTTTTAATGTTCCGGTAAAAGAAAATGGGCAGGGCTCTTGTGGGTTCATGTGTGCGTAATGAACTTCGAAAAATTCTGCTACGGACTGAACAAAATCGTGAGACACGTCTTCGGCAAGTAGTGCGTAAGGCTGGGCGTGCGGAAAAATTGAGACCTGCGCGTCGGCGTCGTTACCAGAAAGAAAAAAGAAATCATGTGAATTGAGCATGTTTAACACAGATCGCTGTGTGCATAAGGCATGTTCAAAATTGCTACTCAGCAAAAGCTTAAGGCTATAAAGCGCAGTAGCTACAGTGGGTTCGAACACTTGAGTTGCGCAGAAAACGCTTCTTTTGCTTTCTGTATTTTTTGCTAGGTCAAACGTCATTTTTGCGGCGTCATTGCTAAAAGAAAAAACAATACTGTTTCTTGGTAGTTTCTTTAGCTCAAAAATATTGGCTGTGTTGAGTCCTTGCAACGCACACTCTCTGAGGAAGTCATTTGAGTCCGAAATAATTAATAATTCTTCACGGCCGAAGAGTGTCGATATCATATTCGTTGGTGACATAAAATTCTCCTGGTTTTTCCAATGCGCGGAAAGAACACTTACCGCGCATTGGTATCATTTACTCAGTGTGAGCCCAGGCCAACGGTGCCCACCCAAAATTATCCGGGCCAGAAGTGATCCGGTTAAGCTTTTCTTTGACGACTTTTTCATTTTTCATATGATCATCCTTTTTCAATTTTTAGTTTGCTCCCCGAGCTGCTTGGGAGTGGACTAATTAATACAGGATTTTTTGGGTGCGTTAAGTGTCTTGCTAGGCATTTTTTAGAATATATTCATCTGTCACGACTCTCGGAGGATGTGATGCGGTTATTTGTGTGGGGCGCATCTGTAGTCTTATTCTGAAAGTTTGATTTTTTAATTTTCTATGTTGTTGTGGATGAGTTTGTGTAGTTAGCTTTATTTATGGGCTTCGTTTTCTGGCTCGATATTAACTGTAGGTAGAGGATTATATAGTGCGCGCATCAAAGAAATATCTGTCAGATACGTCTGTCCATCAGGCCTTATTGCTAGTTGATCTAACCGAAACAAACAATCCCAATCACGCCGTCCGGCTGCTGCTGCATGAAGTCCTGGAAGGACTCGCTGAAAAAGGCTGGCCTAAAGCACAGTTACAGACTGGGCCGCGTATTGTGTCTGCTGAAGAAAATTACGGTTTGCTCGGCTATGATCCGACAGAAGTCACGCTCGGGAGTGAACACACCCGTTGGGTCGATGAGTGCTCGCTGTTGCGAACGCAAACCACCAGTCAGATTCCGGCAGCGCTTCAGCGAGCGGCGCAAGTGCGGCAACCGGGGCAGACTATTTTGCTGGCCGCACCGGGTATTACTTTCCGTCGCGATAGTCGGGATCGTTGGCATTGCGCAGAACCGCATCAAATGGATATTTGGGTGCTGGGTGATCCGGATATGTCGACGCATGAACATCTGTTGCGCCTGGTCAGCGATATTCTCAAGTCCGCCGTTCCCGATAAACCTTGGGTCTACAGCAATAGTCCGCATCACTACACGGAGGGCGGAATTGAAGTAAATGTGTTGAATGACTGTGCTCCAGTTGAAGTGTTGGAGTGCGGTCGTATTGCGAGATCTTTGTTGGAGCGCTTGAAAATAGACCCGCTGCGTCATGGGGGGCTGGCGCTGGGGATGGGGCTGGATCGCCTGACAATGCTGCGCAAGGGCATCCCGGATATTCGCTTGCTACGCGATCAGAACGTGCGAGTGCAGGCGCAGATGCATGATCTGAAGCCATGGACGGCAGTATCGCGTTTGCCGTCGATTGCTCGTGACATCTCGTTGGCGGTTACGCCGGGGCTAAGCGAAGAGGTGCTGACCGAGAGGATGTTGCAGGCGGCTGGTGACTGCTCTGACTGGATCGAGGAGATGCAGGTCAAGGGACGCTGGGCGTTCTCGGATTTACCCGCACAAGCAATCAAGCGCCTAGGGCTGCTACCGGGCCAGGAGAATGTACTCCTGCGAGTGGTGCTGCGTGATTGTTCGCGATCAATCACTACCGCTGAGGCGAATGCCTTGTATGCGGACATTCAGGCAGCGATGCATGAAGGGGCGCCGGGGGCGGGTTATCGAATGGATCTTCCAAAGGCTTGAAATCTAGTTGCCCGAGTAACCACTCAATCGCCGCGGGAGCGAGCCTGCTAGCCAACATTGCTGTTGGGCTTTATGGCCTCATCGCGAGCAAGCTCGCTCCCACAGGGGAAATGCGGTGTAGCGGGTTATTCGATGAAGGTCACGACACCGCCCGCCAGCGACTGAACGCGAGCCAGCGACTCAACCCGATAACCCTGCGCATCCAGTTCCGCACGCCCACCCTGGAACGACTTCTCAATCACGATCCCCAAGCCCGCCACGGTCGCGCCGGCCTGTTTGATGATCGAGATCAGCGCCTGGGACGCCTTACCGTTGGCCAGGAAGTCATCGATGATCAACACGCGATCGCTGCTGGTCAGGTGGCGCGGGGAGATCGCCACTGTGCTTTCGGTCTGCTTGGTGAACGAGTAAACGGTCGCCGACAGCAGGTTTTCGGTCAGGGTCAGGGACTGATGCTTGCGGGCGAAAATCACCGGTACGCCCAGGTTCAGGCCGGTCATGATCGCCGGGGCAATGCCCGAAGCTTCGATGGTGACGATCTTGGTGATGCCCGAGTCCTTGAACAGCGCAGCGAACTCGTCGCCGATCAGCTTCATCAGCGCCGGGTCGATCTGGTGGTTCAAAAAGGCGTCGACCTTCAGGACCTGATCGGAAAGCACGATGCCTTGTTCGCGAATTTTCTGGTGCAGTGCTTCCATGAAGCGTTCCTCTACTGGCGCTGTGTGCGCCTAGCTTGTCAAAAAGTGTTTGGTTGAAAAGTGCTCAATTCTAGCGCTTTAACATCGCTCGTATATCCGCCAATGCGGTGTTGCCGCGAACGGCTTTGACTTCAACCGGCGTGTCATCGGTGCCTTCCCAAGCCAGGTCGTCCGGCGGCAATTCATCAAGGAAACGGCTCGGTGCGCAGTCGATGATTTCGCCGTATTGCTTGCGCTTGGCGGCGAAGGTGAAGGCCAGCGTCTGGCGCGCGCGGGTAATGCCAACGTAGGCGAGGCGGCGTTCTTCTTCGATGGTGTCGGCTTCGATGCTGGAGCGGTGCGGGAGGATTTCCTCTTCCATGCCCATGATGAACACGTAAGGGAATTCCAGACCCTTGGAGGCATGCAAGGTCATCATCTGCACGCCTTCGGCGCCGTCTTCCTCTTCCTGCTGACGTTCCAGCATGTCGCGCAGGACGAGTTTGCCGATGGCGTCCTCGACGGTCATCTCGCCTTCTTCGTCTTTCTCCAGGGTGTTTTTCAACGCCTCGATCAGGAACCAGACGTTACCCATGCGGTAGTCGGCGGCCTTGTCGCTGGAGCTGTTGGTGCGCAGCCAGTTCTCGTAGTCGATGTCCATGACCATGCTGCGCAGCGCCGAGATCGGGTCTTCGCCGGCGCACTGCTCGCGGACCTTGTCCATGAAACGCTTGAAGCGCGACAGGCGATCGGTGAAACGCGTGTCCAGATGCTCGCCCAGGCCGATTTCGTCGGTGGCGGCGTACATCGAGATTTTTCTTTCGGTGGCGTAGTTGCCGAGCTTTTCAAGGGTGGTCGAACCGATCTCCCGGCGTGGGACGTTGATCACCCGCAGGAAGGCGTTGTCGTCATCCGGGTTCACGATCAGGCGGAAGTAGGCCATCAGGTCTTTCACTTCCTGACGTCCGAAAAAGCTGTTGCCGCCCGACAACCGATACGGAATCTGGTGATGCTGCAGCTTCAGCTCGATCAGCTTGGCCTGGTAGTTACCGCGATACAGAATCGCGAAATCGCTGTAGGGCCGGTCGGTACGCAAGTGCAGGGTCAGCAGTTCCACGGCCACGCGTTCGGCTTCGGCGTCTTCGTTGCGGCAGCGGATCACGCGGATCTCGTCGCCGTGGCCCATCTCGCTCCACAACTGCTTTTCGAATTCGTGCGGGTTGTTCGAGATCAGCACGTTGGCGCAACGCAGGATGCGGCTGGTGGAGCGGTAGTTCTGCTCCAGCATCACCACTTTCAGGGACGGGTAATCGTCCTTGAGCAGCATCAGGTTTTCCGGGCGGGCGCCGCGCCAGGCATAGATCGACTGGTCGTCGTCGCCCACCACGGTGAACTGGTTGCGCGTGCCGATCAGCAATTTCACCAGCAAATACTGGCTGGCGTTGGTGTCCTGGTATTCGTCCACCAGCAGGTAGCGAACCTTGTTTTGCCACTTTTCGAGGATGTCGGCGTGTTCCTGGAACAGTTTCACCGGCAGCAGGATCAGGTCGTCGAAGTCCACCGCGTTGAACGCCTTGAGCGTGCGCTGATAGTGGGTGTAGACGATGGCGGCGGTCTGCTCCTTGGGGTTGCGTGCGTTTTCCAGGGCTTCGGCCGGCAGGATCAGGTCGTTTTTCCACGAGCCGATCATGTTCTTGATCTCGTCGACGCCGTCGTCGCCCGCGTATTCCTTCTGCATGATGTCGGTCATCAGGGCTTTGACGTCGGTCTCGTCGAAAATCGAGAAGCCCGGTTTGTAGCCCAGCCGCACGTGTTCCTTGCGGATGATGTTCAGGCCCAGGTTATGGAAGGTGCACACGGTCAGGCCACGGCCTTCGCCGCCCTTGAGCAGGGTGCCGACCCGTTCCTTCATTTCGCGCGCGGCCTTGTTGGTAAAGGTCATGGCGACGATGTACTGGGCGCGGATGCCACAGTTCTGGATCAAGTGCGCGATCTTGCGCGTGATCACGCTGGTCTTGCCGGAGCCCGCGCCGGCGAGCACCAAAAGAGGGCCGCCGACGTAGCTCACGGCTTCTTGCTGCCGGGGATTGAGTCGGGACATACGTAAATTCAGGAGTCAGTCACGAAATGGGCCGGCATTTTAACAGGCTCAGCGAATTGTGCTGCTCTCTCCGACTTGTGACGCAACACGCTATCTATATTTGCCGGTTTTGTTACTTTCACGCAGGATGCGCGGTGAATTTGCGTCTAATGTTCGTAATTCCGGATACAAAGGTATCGTTTGATAACTGATGTCATTTGGTCATTGGTTATCGGCACGGCATAATGCCCGCCGCCTACATCATTGCAGAGTCTAGGGAGCTAGCTTGTCTACGCCTGTCGAACCCTTGCGTTTGCTGCTACTGGCCGAAGAGCCAGCGTGGGCAGCGTTGTTGCGCGAGTGTCTGGCTCCGATGGGGAGCTCGGCCGTGCTCATCAGCGCTCCAAGCTGGGAATCGGTCAGCACTCTGTTCGATGACAACCGCAGCGCGGTGTTGTTGACGATCCCGGCCCTTCAGCCGGCGCCGGGCCGTTGCAATTTGCCGACGGTGTTGCTGCTCGAGCACGAGCCGCTGTTGCCGCCCGATGGCGTGAGCGACTGGTTGGTGCGCGAGCATCTCGACCCCGGCATGCTGCGCCGTTGCCTGCGCCATGTGCGCGAGCGCGGCGTGCTGGAAAACACCCTGCAGCGCCTCGCCGAACAGGACCCGCTGACCGGCATCGCCAACCGCCAGGGTTTCCAGACCCTGCTGGCCGCGCGACTGGCAGAAAACGAAGGCCGCGGCCTGGCCTTAGGTCACCTCGACCTCGACAACTTCCGCCACGCCAACGACGCCCTCGGCCATCAGGCTGGCGACCGGTTGATTCTGCAAGTGGTCGCGCGGCTGAAAAGCCAGCTCGAGGCGAGCGATCAGCTGGCGCGGCTGGGCAGCGATGAGTTCGCCCTGCTGATCGACACCCGCCGCGCGCCGCAACGCGCCGAGTGGATGGCCGAACGAATCACCGAGGCACTGGCAGAGCCCTATTGGGTCGACGGCGAAAGCCTGTTGATCGGTTCCAGTCTGGGCATCGCCCACGCCCGCGCCCAGGCCGGCGCCGATCCGTTGATGTGGCACGCGCACATCGCCATGCAGCAGGCCAAGAGCACTCAAGGCTGCACCTTTCACATCTTCAACGAACGCATCAATCGCAATGCCCGCAGCATGGCCGACCTCGAAAGCGAGCTGCGTCGGGCGTTGCGTCGCGATGAGCTGGAACTGCATTACCAGCCACGCTTGAACCTCGAAGACGGCCAGATTGTCGGCCTCGAAGCCCTGGTGCGCTGGCGTCACGCTGAACGTGGCTTGCTGCCGCCGAGCGAATTCGTGCCTCTGGCCGAGCAAAGCGGTTTGATCGTGCCGCTCGGTTACTGGGTGATTTCCCGCGCGCTGCGCGACATGCAGGCGCTGCGCGAGCTGGGTCTGCCGGCGTTGCACATGGCGATCAATCTGTCGTTCCGGCAGTTTCAGGACAGCCAGTTGCTTTCGACCCTGAGCCGGCTGATTGCCGAGCGCGGCGTCGAGGCGCAATGGCTGGAATTCGAACTGACCGAAACGGCGGTCATGCGTCGTAGCGATCTGGTGAAGCAGACCATGGATGCCCTCGGGCGTCTGGGCGTGCGGTTCTCGCTCGACGACTTTGGCACCGGCTTTTCGTCGTTCGTGCACCTCAACAGCCTGCCGATTGCCTTGCTGAAGGTCGACAAGAGTTTTGTCGGTGGGATGGAGGGGCGCGAAGAGAATCGCAAACTGGTGCATGCCATGATCAATCTGGCGCACAACCTCAATCTTGAAGTGGTTGCCGAGGGCGTGGAAACGCCGGAGCAGCTGGACCTGTTGCGCGGGTTTGGCTGTGATCAGGTGCAAGGGTATCTGATCAGCAAGCCGTTGCCGTTGGCGGAGCTGGTGGATTACTTGAGTTTCGGCAGCAATCAGCAGCCGGCGCTGGAAGGCGTGGTTTAACACGCAGCTTTTGTGGCGAGGGAGAAAGCGCCCTCGCGACAAAAGCTCCCACAGCGGATTTCAGTCAGGTTGAGCCATCCGGAAGCCTTCCTGAGGTGTTGGCTCCCGCCGAATCATCCGCTTCATCTTCCACTCAAACGCCAGCGTCAGGCTCACCGCCGCGCACGCCAGGCCCAGCGCCAACCCCCACCAGACGCCCGTCGGTCCCCAGTTCAAATGGAAGGCCATCCACCAGGCGGCAGGCGCGCCAATCAACCAATAGCAACCCAGCCCGACCAGGAACGTGGTCTTGGCGTCCTTGAGCCCACGTATGCAGCCCATGGCGATGGTTTGCGTACCGTCAAACAGCTCGAACCACGCCGCCACCGCCAGCAGGCTCACAGCCAGTTCGATGACGGGACGGAAGGCCGGATCGTTGTGGTCCAGGAACAGGCCAATCAACTGATTGGGTAGCAGCCAGAAGACCATCGCGAAGCCGAGCATTGCGGCCGCGCCAAACGCGATCCCGACCCGTCCGGCCAGTCGCGCATCCAACAGCTGCCCGGCGCCGTAATGCTGGCCGATGCGCATGGTGATCGCATAGGAAAGCCCCGCCGGAATCATGAACGCCACCGAGACGATCTGCAGCGCGATTTGATGCGCGCCCAGTTGCGTACTGCCCATGGTGCCCATGCACAGCGCCGCGAAGGCAAACAGCCCGACTTCCACTGCGTAGGTGCCGCCAATCGGCAGGCCCAGGCGCCACAGCTCTTTCAGATACTGCCGGTTAGGCCGCGACAAACCCTGACGCAACGGATACGCGTCGTACGCCGGGTGCCGCCGAATATGCAGCGCCAACGCCACGGCCATCAGGTTGGCCACAATCGCCGTGACCAGACCTATGCCCACCAGGCCCATTTTCGGCAGGCCGAACATCCCGGTGATCAACGCATAATTGAGCACGAAGTTGGCCACCGTGCCGCCGAGGCTGATGACCATCACCGGCGTCGCCCGGCCGATAGCGCTGGTGAAACCGCGCAGGGCCATGAAACTCAGGTAGCCGGGCAGGGCGAACGGCAGGATCAACAGGAATTGCCCGGCTGCCTGAACGTTGGTTTCAGTCTGGCCGAACATCAGCAGCACCGGTTTGAGATTCCACAGCAGCAAACCGGCGACCAACGCCATCAACCACGCCAGCCACAGGCCGGCCTGGGTCAGTCGCGCCGCCCCGACGATATCGCCCGCGCCCTGACGGATCGCCACCAGGGTGCCGACCGCCGCGATCACGCCGATGCAAAAAATCGACACAAACGAATACGTCGCCGCGCCGAGTCCGCCGCCAGCCAGTGCTTCGGGGCTCAGCCGCGCCATCATCAAGGTGTCAGTGAGGACCATCAACATATGCGCCAACTGCGAGGCAATCAACGGCCCCGCCAGCCGCAGGATGGCCCAGAGTTCAATACGCGCTGGATGCTGCATGGTCATCACGCTCGACGCTCAAAGAGAACAGGGAAAGCGTCGATTCTCGGCGCTCTGCGGGGTTTGCACAAAGGGATAAAAAGGATGGATGGCATGATTAAAACTCATCCTGCGGAGATTCTGATAAGTTGACGCCATTGCGCTATAGGAGCTTTCCGCATGTCTCGTCGTCTTCCTCCCTTGTATGCCCTTCGTGCATTCGAAGCGGCGGCGCGGCATAGCTCGTTTACCCGTGCGGCCGAAGAGTTGTCGATTACGCAGAGTGCGGTCAGTCGACACATTCGTACGCTCGAAGAGCACTTTGCCTGTCGGCTGTTTCACCGCAGCGGTCGCAATCTGCAACTGACCGAGTCGGCGCGGCTGATCCTGCCGGGCATCCGCGAAGGCTTCACGGCACTCGAACGCGCCTGCAATACCTTGCGCGCCGAAGATGACATCCTGCGCATGAAAGCCCCATCCACCCTGACCATGCGCTGGCTGCTGGCGCGGCTCAGCCGTTTCCGCCATCTGCAACCGGGCAACGAGGTGCAATTGACCAGCGCCTGGATGGACGTCGACTCGGTGGACTTCAACCACGAGCCGTTCGACTGTGCCGTGATCCTCAGCAACGGGCATTTTCCACCGGACTGGGAGGCGAGTTTCCTGTTCCCCGAGGAGCTGATTCCGGTGGGCGCGCCGAATCTTCTGAAGGATCAACCCTGGGATGTCGAACGCCTGGCCAATGCCGAACTGCTGCACCCGACGCCTGACCGGCGTGACTGGCGCAACTGGCTGGAGCGCATGGGGATGACCGAACAGGTGTCGCTCAAGGGCGGGCAGGTGTTCGATACGCTTGAGCTGGGGATGATTGCCGCCGCCCGGGGTTATGGCGTGTCGATGGGCGATCTTTTGATGGTGGCCGAGGATGTGGCGCAGGGTCGTCTGAGTTTGCCTTGGCCGACTGCCGTCGCCAGCGGTGAGCATTATTACCTCGTCTGGCCGAAAACACGTCCCGGAGGTGAACGTTTGCGCCGTCTCAGCGATTTCCTCCAAGGCGAAGCCCAGGCGATGAAACTGCCGGATGTCGAGCACCTGAGCTGAATCGTTAGAGCCAGCGAGATAGAGGCTTTGAGCCATATCCTCGCTTATTACTCAAGTATTCAGGTTTGCCGCCGAAAATCTGCAGATGGAACCTTCGTGCAGGTTCGATGCAATTCCCATTATTAGAAAATTTGCCGAGCAGCCGATCAATGAAGATCCGGTCACTTGGCCAGGAGCTGTCATGTCTCAACCTCGTGCCCGGATTGCCTCACAGCTTGGTCTTGCGCTCGCCGTTATTCTGGCGATTGTCATCAGCGGCAGCACCGTGTTTGCCTTGCGCTCGCTGGACTCGGCCAACCTCGCTACCCGCGAAGAGCACCTGGCCAGCGAAGCCCGCTTGCTGGCCGACCAGCTGAGTACGTTTCACGGTACGTTGCGTGAAAGTACCCAGCGCCTGGCCGGCCTGTTCGAGAAGCGCTTCAGCGCAGGCCTGAGCGTGCATCCGGACGAGCCGGTGGCCGTGGCGGGCACGCAGACCCCGGGCCTGCACCTGGGCAGCGAGGTGCTGAATAACAACTTCAAGGAAGTGGACGAGTTCAAGCAAATGACCGCGGGCGTTGCGACCGTGTTCGTGCGCAGCGGTGATGAATTCATTCGAGTCAGTACGAACGTCACTAAACAGGACGGCAGCCGCGCCATCGGCACCTTGCTCGATCACGCGAACCCGGCTTATGCACGTTTGCTGGCGGGGCAGAATTATGTAGGTCGGGCGTTGCTGTTCGAACGCTTCTACATGTCGCAGTACACCCCCGTGCGCGACAGCAGCGGTAAGGTCATTGCCGTGTTGTACGTAGGATTCGATTACACCGACGCTCAGAACGCGCAGTTCGCCAACCTCACACGATTCCGCATCGGGCAGACCGGCTCTTTGGCGCTGCTCGATGAGCAGAACAAATGGCTGGTGCCAATCGCGGGTGTGCAAGCACCGGAGCAAGCGGTCAAGTCGATCAACAGCCTGGCCAAGACGCCGGGTAAAGGTGAGTTCTGGAGCGACACGTCCGAAGACTTCTACAGCATTGCCGTGCCCTTTGAAGGCGGGCCGTGGTCGGTCGTGGCGAGCATGCCGAAAAGTGAAATCCGTGCTGTGACCTGGGCCGTGGGCATTCAATTGGCGATTGGCAGTCTGCTGGCGATGTTGATCGCCGTGGGCTCGGCTGTCTGGTTGCTGCGCAGTAAGCTCGCACCGCTGGGTGATCTGGTGCGTCAGGCCGAAGCTTTGGGCGCCGGTGATCTGAGCGTGCGCTTGAACGTGTCGAGCAACGACGAAATCGGTCAACTGGCCCGCGCCTTCAACCAGATGAGCCAGGCGCTGTCGACAATGGTCGAGCACATCCGCAAGGCCTCGCAAGAGGTCAACAGTCGTGCCCAGGCGCTGTCGGGTCTGTCGGGTGGCGCTTATGAAGGCATGGAACAGCAGTCGGGCGAAATCACCAGCATGGCCGGCGCCGTGGAAGAATTCAGCGCCACCTCGCTGAACATCGCCGACAACATGGGCAGCACTCAACGTCTGGCTCAGGAAAACGCACAACAAACCCAGATTGGGCGTACATCGATGGACGAAGCGTCCTCGTCCCTGGAGCAAATTGCCGGCGCACTGAACAGCACCGCCACGGTGATCAACACCCTGGGTCAGCGCTCTCAGGAAATCGGCGGGATTGTCGGGGTGATCACTTCGATTGCCGAGCAAACCAACTTGCTGGCGCTCAACGCCGCCATCGAAGCGGCGCGTGCCGGTGAACAGGGGCGTGGATTTGCGGTGGTGGCTGACGAGGTGCGCAACCTGGCATCGCGTACTCGCCAGGCCACCGATGAGATTTCCGGGATGATCCAAAGCATCCAGCAGGAAACCGGCAACGCTATCAGCACCATGGAACAGGGCAACGTGCTGATGCAGGAAGGCCTGTCGCGCAACGCCAACGTCGCGTCGGCCCTGGCGCGAATCGATGAGCAAAGTCGCTCGGCTGGCCAGCAGTTCGCGGCGATCACCACGGCGACCCAGGAGCAGAGCAGCACCGCGACATTGCTCAGCAGCAACCTGCAAAGCATTGCGTTGGCGAACAGTGAGCAGCGGGAAGTGGTGTCGAACCTGGCGGTGACTGCCAAGGAACTGGAGAAGCTGGCGGCTGATTTGCGCCAAGAGGTTGACCGGTTTCGTTGAGGCGCCTTTGAAATAGCCTTCGCGAGCAGGCTCCCACAGTTGACCTCAGGTGTTCACAAATGCTGTGTTCACCTGCGACCTAATGTGTGGGCTTGCTCGCGAAAGGATCGACCCCCTTTTCGATTTGCCGCACATTCGCGAATCATTTATCTCCAAGCGGTCTTCTTGGCTTTGTCTGCACTTTTTAACTTGATGAAACGTTTCAGCAAGTCTATAAAAATGGCACAACTCCAATAAAGGCTCCCGCCATGACTCCGCTCAAACTCATCGTCGCCCTCAGTGCGTTCTCTGCCGCGTCCCATGCGATGGCCTGGGATTACGTCCTTCTCGACACCGACAAGGCTGCCCAGAACTGGCAAATCACCAGCCAGCAACTCGGGGTGAAAACCGACAAACCCTTTTCCGTCACCCTGCGAACTCTGCACGGTGGGCGGCAGGAGGGGGTCAGCATTGTCGACATCGATAACGGCACGATGAAGCTTTCAGTGGTGCCGACCCGCGGGATGAACGTCCTGCAGGCCTCGGTCGGTAATGTGCGCATGGGCTGGGATTCGCCGGTCAAGGAAGTGGTCAATCCATCCTTCATCGAACTCAACGGTCGTGGTGGATTGGGCTGGCTGGAAGGCTTCAACGAGCTGGTCACCCGCTGCGGCTACGAGTGGGTCGGCCACCCCGGCATGGACAACGGCGAATTACTGACCCTGCATGGTCGCGCTGCCAACATCCCGGCCAGTAAAGTCACCCTGCACATTGACGAAAAACCGCCGTACGCCATCAGCCTGCGCGGCGAGTTGAAAGAGCAGGCGTTCAAGAAAGTCGACTTCTCTGTCGCGACCGAACTGGTCACCGAACCTGGCAGTGCGAGCTTCAGCCTCAATGACACCCTGACCAACAACGGCGACTACCCGAAGGAATACCAGGCGCTGTACCACAGTAACTTCAGCACCCCGTTTCTCGAGCAGGGCGCCCGCTTCGCCGCGCCGGTGAAACAAGTGTCGCCGTTCAACGACAAAGCGAAAGCGGAACTGCCGGACTGGCAGACCTATCGCGCGCCAACCAAGGATTACGACGAGACGGTGTACAACGTCGTGCCGTATGCCGACGCCAAGGGCGATACGCTGACGGTACTGCATAACAAGGCGGGCAGCCTGGGCGTTTCGGTCGGTTTCAACACACAAACGCTGCCCGTGTTTTCCCTGTGGAAAAACACCGATACCCAAGGCCAGGGCTACGTCACCGGGCTGGAGCCAGGGACAAGTTTTTCCTACAACCGTCGGTATCAGCGGCCACTCGGTTTAGTGCCGACAATTGCGCCAAAAGAACACAGGCAATTCCGGATCAACTACAGCTTGCTGGCGGACAAGAGCGCTGTGGATAACGCGCTGAAGCGGGTCACAGAGATTCAGGGTGGTCGGGAGACCGAGGTGAGGCAGGCGCCGTTAGTGGATCTCACCAAAGAGTAGAGCTTCAGTGGGTGGTTGGCCGGTACTGCAACGCTTCAGCCAGATGTTCACGGGTGATGCGATCGACGTGTTCAAGATCCGCCAGGGTGCGCGCAACCTTGAGCAATCGATGGGCTGACCTCAGCGACAAGGTCAGCCGTTCACACGCTGTTTCCAGCCAGGTTTCGTCGGTTGTGGATAACTTGCAATGCATGCGCAAGCCCGGCAGATCAAGGAACGCGTTGGCGCAACCCTGGCGTTTGTGTTGCCGCTCCCTTGCGTCGGCAACCAGAACGGCGGCGGTCAGGGTGTCGTCACCGGGTTTGATTGCGGGATTCAAAGCCGTGGCCTCACGGGCGACCGTCAAGTGCAGATCGATCCGATCCAGCAGCGGCCCGGAGAGTTTGTTGCGGTAGCGTTGAACCATGTCAGGCGTGCAGGAACAGCGACCACTCGGCTCGCCGAGATATCCACAGGGGCACGGATTCATCGCGGCCACCAATTGAAAGCGTGCGGGAAACCGCACGCGATCCTTCGCCCGGGAAATCACGATATGCCCGGATTCCAGCGGTTCTCTCAAAACCTCCAGCACCTTGCGATCAAACTCCGGCAGTTCGTCGAGAAACAGTACGCCATGGTGGGCGAGGGTGATCTCGCCGGGTTGTGGTGTCGAACCACCGCCCACCAGCGCCGGCCCGGAGGCTGAGTGATGGGGCTGGCGGAACGGTCGCTGTGGCCAGTGACTTAAAGGGACGCAACTGGTGACTGATTGAATGGCTGCGACCTCCAGCGCCTCGTTTTCCGCCAATGGCGGCAACAGCCCCGGCAACCGACTTGCCAACAGCGTTTTCCCGGTCCCCGGCGGGCCGCTGAACAGCAGGTTATGAGCCCCGGCCGCTGCAATCAGCAAAGCGCGCTTGGCTGAGAGTTGGCCTTGCACTTCATTCAAGTCGGGGTAGGGTTTGCTGGCGTAGAGCAGACCGTTGGAGACGTAAGGCTCGACGGGTGTGTGACCGTTGAAATGCGCGACCGCCTCCAGCAAATGATCCACCGCAATGACTTTCAGCCCCGACGCCAGGCAGGCTTCCTCGGCATTCGCCCGAGGCACCATCAACGAGCGTCCAGCCTTGCGCGCAGCCAGTGCCGCCGGCAACACACCTCTCACCGCACGTACCGCGCCGGACAGTGCCAACTCCCCCAGGCATTCCACATCGTCCAGCGTCAACGTCGGCACCTGCACGCTGGCCGACAGAATCCCCAAGGCAATCGCCAGATCGAACCGCCCGCCGTCCTTGGGCAAATCCGCAGGCGCCAGATTCAACGTGATGCGCCGTGCCGGAAACTGCAGGCCTGAATTGATGATCGCGCTACGTACTCGATCCTTGCTTTCCTTCACTGCTGCTTCGGGCAGACCGACCATGGTCAGTGATGGCAAACCGTTAGCCAGATGAACTTCGACGGTGACGGCGGGCGCATCCACGCCAATCTGGGCGCGGCTGTGGACGATGGAGAGGGACATGGTCGTTCCTTGAGCTTTACGGGGGCCGCTTCCTGCGGGTTTTTGAAGGGTAGTCGGGAGGTGGTGATTTAGCGTGGCGGCGCAGGCGCCAAATTTTCGCAGGATGTTGCGAATGGTTTGGTCTGAATCGCGGGCGAAAAAAAACCGTCTTGAGGAGACGGTTTTTCGATTGCAGGCTTTGGTGAGGCCAAGGCCTGCGTACCCTCAGTGGATACACTCGCGTGCGTTGAAGTTATGCATGTTTGATGGCCGATGCAAGTAGTCGGAAACTCAAAGCGACTGCAATACTCGTGAAGCTCGCTTCCACCACGATCCCACCGGGTGTCTTGCCTGCTCCCGCTCCGTCATCATCAGCGGAACATCCTGCAGCCGAATCCACGGCTGGTTATTCCAGTGCAGCAAACTCAGTGACATTTCCGGCCAGTTCAGCAGGCTCAGAATCGGGCGTTCGGTTGACGTCGGTTGTTGGGCATCTCTGAGGGCTGGCACTACGTCGTGGGTCAGCCATTCACGCAGGCCTCGGTATTCGGGGCAGTAGTGGTAGACGAGCAGGGCGTAGACGCCGGATTCGCTGATCAGCAGGGTGTTTTCGAGGATGCCGTGAATGACGACTCGCGCGGATTGATGTTGATCGGGATCGAGTTTTCGGACGGCGCGTTCGTCGAGGTAAAGGCGAAGCAGACGGCCCAGGTCTCGGGCGCTGAACCACGGCTGGTTTTCGATCAAAAGCGCGTGGAGGTGGAGTTTGTGGCGGGTGAAGACGTGAGGGACTAGATAAGCGTTATCGCAACTCATTAATACAGCTCCTTTTGCTAAAGAGGCTGCCGTCAATCGTCGCCAAACAATTGGGTGGCAGCTGTACGCGGGTTGGCGAACCGGAGCAAAAGGAACCCGGCAGACCCGAAGGTCTCCCACGCACAGCCGCCATGACTCGAGAGATGGTCGTCGTACGCCTTAAGCTTCCAGGTCGCCAAACCCAGTGCTGAATATTCAGCTGAGAATGAGCTTAGGAGCCTGGGCTTCACGGCGCTATCGGACGGCGGTGGTGATCTTTGTAGGACGTTGCCGAGATGGTGGCGGGGGCGGCAGATCAGAAGATTGCAGCCTTTGACAGGTCCTACAGGGTTGGTCTGGCCAGTGTGGGAAGGCTTGTAGACCGAGGTGACTCTAATCGCGAGCAGGCTCGCTCCCACAGGGGGCTGCGTTGTCAGCAGGGTTATTCGGCAGGCGGACTCAGCTTCGCTTCCAGCTCCGCAACCTTCGCTTCGAGGCTTTCCAGCCGTGCCCGGGTCCGTGCCAGCACGACCATCTGGCTATCGAACTCTTCCCGGCTCACCAGATCCAGTTTGCTGAAGCCACTCTGCAACAACGCCTTGAACTGGCTTTCGATTTCGCTTTTCGGCAGTGGGGTGTCGCCGCTGAAGAGGCGGGAGGCGGTGCCGGTCAGGGCGTCGAGGAAGTCTTTGGGCGCGAGCATGGGAAATGTCCTGAAAACAATGGCGGGCAGTGTATCACGCAGTGTCTATAGTCAATCCCGACCGCAGGGATGCACGCTTTTCGCGCATGCGGACGGACGGCACCGCACTGTTGTTGTGCGTTACGCGTCGTGCAATCGCGCGCAGCAAGCCACCGTGGCAGGCAAGCGCTTGATATCAGGGGTTTTTGGCGAGATGGCAAGCTTTCTGCTTAGTCGGTAGTAACCCATGCACTGATGCAGTCGCTGTGACGAATGCAGTGCGCCAAGCGGAACGGGGAAGTGTTTCGTGCGGAGCGGTTAGCTGGCGTCGGACGGGCAGGTAAGGCCGACGATGCGTTACAAAGCCAGGCACTGCGCTTAGACTTGAGTCGGGTTTGTTTTCCTGGGGCAAGTCCACCAATTCGGGAGAGAGTTTTCATGAAGCTAGTCACTGCCATCATCAAGCCGTTCAAGTTGGACGACGTGCGCGAGTCGTTGTCCGAGATCGGCGTGCAGGGCATTACCGTTACTGAAGTCAAAGGCTTCGGTCGGCAGAAGGGTCACACCGAGCTGTATCGCGGCGCGGAATACGTGGTCGATTTCCTGCCTAAGGTGAAGATCGATGTCGCCATTGACGACAAGGATCTGGACCGGGTTATCGAGGCGATAACCAAGGCGGCCAACACCGGCAAGATCGGTGACGGCAAGATCTTCGTGGTCAATCTGGAACAGGCGATTCGCATCCGTACCGGCGAAACCGATACCGACGCAATCTAAGCCGCCACAAACCCAACGCCCCAGGAGAAAACAATATGACTCTGCGTAAATTCGCAGGGCTAGGAGCCCTGTTGTCCCTCGTAATGCCCAGCCTTGCTTTGGCGGCAGACGAAGTGGCGGCCCCAGTCCTCAATTCCGGCGATACCGCCTGGATGCTGACCTCGACAGCCCTCGTGCTGTTCATGACCATTCCCGGCCTCGCGCTGTTCTACGGCGGCATGGTTCGTTCCAAAAACATTCTTTCCGTGATGATGCAGTGCTTCGCCATTACCGGTCTGATCAGCATTCTGTGGGTCATTTATGGCTACAGCATCGCGTTCGATACCACCGGCATGGAACAGGGCGTCGTCAATTTCAACTCGTTCTTCGGCGGTATGGGCAAGGCTTTCCTCGCCGGTGTCACGCCAGCCAGCCTGACCGGTCCTGCGGCGCTGTTCCCTGAGGCGGTGTTCATCACCTTCCAGATGACCTTCGCCATCATTACCCCGGCGCTGATCGTCGGTGCCTTCGCCGAGCGGATGAAATTCTCCGCGATGCTGATCTTCATGGGCATCTGGTTCACCCTGGTGTATGCACCGATCGCGCACATGGTCTGGTCCGGCAACGGCGGCCTGATGTGGGACTGGGGCGTGCTGGACTTCGCCGGCGGCACCGTGGTGCACATCAACGCCGGTGTGGCCGGTCTGGTGGCGTGCATCGTGCTCGGCAAGCGTAAAGGCTTCCCGACCACCCCGATGGCACCGCATAACCTCGGTTACACCCTGATGGGCGCGGCGATGCTGTGGGTCGGCTGGTTCGGCTTCAACGCCGGTTCCGCTGCAGCAGCCAACGGCACGGCCGGCATGGCGATGCTGGTGACTCAGATCGCAACGGCCGCCGCCGCACTGGGCTGGATGTTCGCCGAGTGGGTCACCCACGGCAAACCAAGCGCACTGGGTATCGCGTCGGGTGTTGTGGCCGGTCTGGTCGCCATCACGCCAGCCGCTGGCACCGTGGGCCCGATGGGCGCGCTGGTGATCGGCCTGGCAGCGGGCGTGGTGTGCTTCTTCTGCGCCACCACCCTGAAACGCAAGCTCGGCTATGACGATTCCCTGGACGCCTTCGGTGTGCACGGTATCGGCGGTATCCTCGGCGCGATCCTGACTGGTGTGTTCGCCGCACCGTCGCTGGGTGGCTTCGGCACCGTTACCGACATCGCCGCACAAGTCTGGATTCAGTGCAAAGGCGTGGGCTTCACGGTGATCTACACCGCGATCGTCACTTACATCATTCTCAAGGTGCTGGACGCCGTCATGGGGCTGCGTATCACCGAAGAAGAAGAGGCCGTCGGTATCGATCTGGCACTCCACAACGAACGCGGCTACAACTTGTAAGCACGCGCATAAAAATTTGCCCGGCTTGCCGGGCATTTTTTTGTCTGGGATTTGTCAGTGAAGGACCTGCTGAAAGGTTTTTTCGTACACGTTTAAGGGCGTTTACGACGGGCGTTTTTCTGCGGCCAATGGCTTACATGATTGAAGGAATATTAGGGCCTTTGTTTTTTCCCAGAGCGCGCTAGAATGCGCCCCGAACGTGCGGAGAACTGTATGTGGCAACAGACTCTGATTACCCTGCGGGCGAGGCCCCGGGGCTTTCATCTGGTAACGGACGAGTTACTCGCCGGCCTGCCTGAAATCAAGGCGTGTCGGGTCGGTCTGTTGCATTTGTGGCTGCAGCATACCTCGGCGTCGTTGACCATCAACGAGAACGCCGATCCGGCGGTACGTCGCGACTTCGAACGATTTTTCAATCGTCTGATCCCACAAGGAACAGACGGCTATGAGCATAACGACGAAGGCCTGGACGACCTCCCGGCGCACTTCAAGGCCAGCGTGCTTGGCTGTCAGCTCAGTTTGCCGGTTTCGGCAGGCCGACTGGCGTTGGGGACCTGGCAAGGCGTTTATCTGGGCGAGCACCGTGATTTTGGCGGTGCCCGTAAAGTCCTCGCCACCTTGCACGGTGAAGAGGCATGAACCGCTGGTCACCAGTGGTTATCGAATTTTTCCGGCGGCTGTCGACAGACGGTGAAGCTGGGCTATAACTAATCTGCTTTTCGCAAGTCATGAGGTAGAACATGAGCGACGATGATCTGGAAAACGACGACCTCGAAGTAGGCGACGACGAAACCGAGGAAGGCCTGGAAGCTGCGACCGACGACGTCGTTGAAGACGACGGCGGGGAAGCGCCCGTTCCGACCGCCAAAGGAAAGGCCAAGGCTGCGGTATCGGTCGATGAGCTGCCGAGCGTCGAAGCAAAAAACAAGGAGCGCGATGCCCTGGCCAAAGCCATGGAAGAGTTCCTGGCCAAGGGCGGCAAGGTGCAGGAAGTGGAGGCCAATGTGGTCGCCGATCCTCCCAAGAAGCCTGACAACAAGTACGGCAGCCGGCCTATCTAAGCGCTTGCTTCCTGCTTGCTGAAAAAGCCCGCCGTCGCTGCGGGCTTTTTCATGGGAGGGATAAAATTTTCGGGGCGATGCAATCCCTTGTGGGAGCGAGCCTGCTCGCGATGGCGGTGTGTCAGCCACTATCTATTTTGAATGTTAAGTCCTCATCGCGAGCAGGCTCGCTCCCACAGGGTTTTGTGGTGTTTTCAGGATCAGTGTTGGGCGTTCCACCGCGCCAGCAACGCCGGCAATTCGGTCAGGCTGCGAATCTCGGCATCCGGCGACTTCTGCGCTTCCCACAATTTGCCTTGCGGGTTAAACCAGATCGCCCGCAACCCCGCCTGCTGCGCCCCGGCAATGTCATCACCCGGATGATCGCCAATATGCACCGCCGTTTGCGCGGTCGCGCCGCCACGCTGCAACGCTTCATGAAACAGTCGCGCATCCGGTTTGGCGATGCCAATGTCTTCGGCGCACAACGCAAACTTGAAGTAATCCGCCAGCCCCAACCGGCGCACATCGGCATTGCCGTTGGTGACCACGCCCAGCGCGTAGTGTTTCGCCAGGACCTCCAGAGTCGGCTCCACGTCGGGGAATACTTCGAGCTGGTGCCGCGCATGCAGAAACACTTCAAAACTCTGATCAGCCAGGTCGGACGCCTGGCCATGGTCATAGCCGGCCTCTTCCAGCGCATGGAACAGTACTCGCCGACGCAACGCGCTGATGCGATGTTTGAGTCCCGGTTCGCTGCTCAGGATGCGCTCGCGAATCGTCCACAAATGCTCCACCGGCACCGCGCCCAGATTCGGTGCATGTTCGGTCAGCCATTCACGCAGGATGGCTTCGGCGCTGACGATCACCGGGGCGGTGTCCCACAGGGTGTCGTCGAGGTCGAAGGTGATCAATTGGATCGTCATGAATCATCGCCCTTAATGCGTTTGGCCCGTGGATGGGCGCTGTCGTAGACCGTCGCCAGGTGCTGGAAGTCCAGGTGGGTGTAGATCTGGGTAGTCTTGATGTCCGAATGGCCGAGCAATTCCTGCACGGCTCGCAGGTCTTGCGAAGATTCCAGTAAGTGACTGGCGAAAGAATGTCGCAGCATGTGCGGGTGCAGGTTCTGCCCCAGCTCGCGCTCGCCAGCGGCCTTGACTCGCACCTGAATGGCCCGAGGACCGAGGCGCCGACCTTGCTGGCTGACAAACACCGCGTCATCTGCCGGATTGGTCATGGCGCGCAATGGCAACCACAACTCCAGCGCTTCGCGGGCCTTTTTACCCACCGGCAACAGTCGGGTCTTGCTACCTTTGCCGAGCACCTGGACCATGCCGTCAGCCAGGTCCAGTTGATCGAGATTGAGTCCTGTCAGCTCCGACAGGCGCAAGCCGGAGGAGTAGAACAACTCCAGGATCGCCTGATCCCTGCGCGCCAGGAAATCATCCTCCACCGCACCTTCAAGCAGTTGCAGGGCGCGGTCAGTGTCGAGGGTCTTCGGCAGCCGTCGTTCGCCTTTCGGCGGCGCCAGACCGTTGGCCGGATCGTGATCGCACAGGCCTTCGCGATTCAGATAGTGATAGAGCCCGCGCACGGCCGAGAGCAGGCGCGCAAGGCTGCGCGACGATTGACCCTGGGAATGCAAGCGAGCGATCAGGCTGCGCAAGCGCTGAATATCCAGGGTGGCCCAGCTGTCGATGTTCTGTTTGACGCACCAGCCCAGCACCTTGTCGAGGTCGCGGCGATAGGCGTACAGCGTGTGGGGCGACACCTGCCGCTCACTGCGCAAGTGATCGCAGTAAGCGTCCAGTTGCCGTTCCACGATCAGCGTACCGAGCGAAGGGAGTTGTTGACCCGTGGCAGCACGCGGCCCATGACTTCGGCGATGTAGCTCAGGAACAGCGTGCCCACCGAGCTTTTGTAGTACTGCGGATCACGGCTGGCGATGGCCAGCACGCCGTGGATGCCTTGATGGCTGATGGCGACGACGGCGGTGGAGCCAATCTGCTTGCGCTGCTCTTCACCGAACAGGAAGTCCAGTTCATGCTCGCGCAGGCTGCCGCTGACACTTTTGTCTTCCGAGAGCAAACCACCAATGGCGGTTTGCGCATCGGCGTGGGTCACCCAGCGGCCGACCGGCATCGGGTTGTCACCCAGCAGGATCAGGCTGACAAAAGGCACCTGAAAGTCCTGGCGCAGGCTGTCTTCGACGCTGATCACCACGTCTTCCAGGCTGCTGGCGTCCATCAAGGCGAGAATCAGGCGGCGTGTCTTGTCGAACAGGCGGTCGTTGTCGCGGGCCACGTCCATCAAGTGCGAGAGGCGATGGCGCAATTCGATGTTGCGATCGCGCAGGATGGTCATCTGGCGCTCGACCAGCGAGATGGTGTCGCCACGCTGGTGCGGAATGCGCATGGCCGGGAGTAGTTCTTCGTGCTCGACGAAGAAGTCCGGATGAGCCTCCAGGTACGCGGCAATCGCCGCCGCCTCAAGGCTTTCGGAAGGGGATTCGTCGGGCTGTCGGGCGGGAACCTGGGGCTTGTCGGTCATGGGTTTGACTCACTCAAAGACGTACTTGTCCTTCGTAAACACGGACTGCCGGGCCGGTCATCAAGACCGGTTGGCCTGGGCCTGCCCATTCAATGGACAGACGCCCGCCGGGCAGGTCGATCAATAGCGGCGAATCCATCCACCCCTGGCTGATCGCGGCCACTGCAGCAGCACAAGCGCCGGTGCCGCAGGCCTGGGTTTCCCCGGCACCGCGTTCCCAGACGCGCAACTGCGCGCGGTTCCGGTCGATGACCTGGAGAAAACCGACATTGACCCGCGCAGGAAAGCGCGGGTGATGTTCGATTTTCGGCCCCAGTTCATGCACCGGTGCGTTGTTGATATCCGTGACGCGCAACACCGCATGCGGGTTGCCCATCGACACGGCGGCCAGTTCAACGGCTGCGCCGTCGACGTCGAGCGAGTAGCTCAGCGCCTGACTGTCGGCAACGAACGGTATGTCGGCCGGCACCAGGCGCGGTGCGCCCATGTCGACGCTGATCTGGCCGTCGCTGCGGATATCCAGCTCGATAATGCCACTTTTGGTTTCGACGCGAATCTGCCGTTTTGCGGTCAGGCGCTTGTCGAGCACAAAACGGGCGAAACAGCGCGCACCGTTGCCGCACTGTTCCACTTCGGAGCCGTCGGAGTTGAAGATCCGATAGCGGAAATCCACGTCAGGGTTGCTCGGCGCTTCGACGATCAGCAACTGGTCGAAACCGATGCCGGTGTGCCGGTCGCCCCATTGCTTGGCATGCTTGGGCAGGATGTGCGCGTGCTGGCTGACCAGGTCGAGGACCATGAAGTCATTGCCCAGGCCGTGCATCTTGGTAAAACGCAGCAGCATGGTTTTACTCCGGCAGCAGGCTTTCGCCAGCAAACAACTCGGCTACCGTCTCACGGCGACGCACTTCAACTGCCTGATCACCGTCCACCAACACTTCGGCGGCACGGCCGCGGGTGTTGTAGTTGGAACTCATGACAAACCCATAAGCACCGGCCGAATGCACGGCCAGCAGGTCGCCTTCTTCCAGGGCCAGCTCACGATCCTTGGCCAGGAAATCGCCGGTCTCGCAGATCGGCCCGACGATGTCATAGGCACGTGCTGCGGTTTGACGGGGGCGCACGGCGGTGACGTCCATCCAGGCTTGATACAGCGCCGGACGGATCAGGTCGTTCATGGCCGCGTCGACGATGGCGAAATCTTTGTGTTCGGTGTGCTTGAGGTACTCGACCTGGGTCAGCAGCACGCCAGCATTGGCGACGATGAAGCGGCCCGGTTCGAACACCAGCGCCAGGTCGCGGCCGTCGAGACGCTCGCGCACGGCTTTGATGTAGTCGGCAGCCAGTGGCGGCTCTTCATCGCGATAACGCACGCCCAAACCACCACCGAGATCGATGTGGCGCAGGTAAATGCCGCAATCGCCGAGGCGGTCGACCAGGCCCAGCAGGCGGTCCAGGGCGTCGATGAATGGCGGCAGGGTGGTCAGTTGCGAACCGATGTGGCAATCGACGCCGACCACTTCGAGGTTCGGCAGTTGCGCGGCGCGGATGTACACGTCTTCGGCGTCGGCAATGGCGATGCCGAACTTGTTCTCTTTGAGACCGGTGGAAATGTACGGGTGGGTGCCAGCATCGACGTCCGGGTTCACGCGCAGCGAGATCGGGGCGCGAACGCCCAGCTCGGCGGCGACCACTTGCAGGCGCTCCAGCTCGTCGGTGGATTCGACGTTGAAGCAGTGCACGCCGACTTCCAGGGCGCGGCGCATGTCGTCACGGGTCTTGCCGACACCGGAGAACACGATCTTGTCGGGGCTGCCGCCGGCGGCCAGAACGCGTTCCAGCTCGCCACGGGAGACGATGTCAAAACCGGCGCCCAGACGCGCCAGGACATTCAGGACACCCAGGTTAGAGTTGGCCTTGACCGCGAAGCAGACCAGGTGCGGCATGCCGGCCAGCGCATCGGCGTACGCCAGGTACTGGGCTTCGATGTGGGCGCGGGAGTAGACGTAGGTCGGTGTGCCAAAGCGTTCGGCGATGGCGGACAGGGCAACCCCTTCCGCGAACAGCTCACCGTCACGGTAGTTAAAAGCGTCCATGGCGGTTCCCTTATTGGTAGACGTCGTGCTTGTGTGCCTTCGACGGCTGCTTTTGCGAGGACTGCGCCTGCTCGGCCGGGTCCTGGTTTTCGTCGGGCAGGTACAGCGGGCCTTTTTGACCACAGGCCGACACAAGACAGGCAACCGCGACGAGCGCAGCAAGGGAAGAGATCAGGCGCTTCATGGCGAAATCCTTGAAAATGCGTTAATTGCGCCGGAGTATACCGGCCACCCGGCAGCTTGCCTATGCGACCGGGCTCCCGTCCGGCGGGGCTTGGCCAGTTAGGTGCAATCCCTGTGGGAGCGAACCTTTGTGGTGAGGGGATTTATCCCCGTTGGGTTGCGCAGCAGCCCCAGCAGTTCGCTAATCGGGAGTGCTTGCGACTGCTGCGCAGTCGAACGGGGATAAATCCCCTCACCACAGGCCCGCTCCCACAGGGGCGGTGTTTGATGTACCTAAATCGGTGCTGGGTCGTTATTCTTTGCAATCACTGGGGCTCGCCCGTATCTTGCGGCGCTTGAGCGTGAACAGACACTTTTTGAGGTTGCCGCAATGAGTTTGACCGAAGCCCGTTTCCACGATCTGGTCGATGCTACCCAGCAATCGCTGGAGGATATTTTCGATGAGAGCGACCTGGATATCGATCTGGAGAGCTCGGCCGGTGTGCTCACCGTCAAGTTCGAAAATGGCAGCCAGTTGATCTTCAGCCGCCAGGAGCCCCTGCGTCAGCTGTGGCTGGCGGCGGTATCGGGTGGCTTCCACTTCGACTACGACGAAGAGAGCGAGCGCTGGATGTGCGACAAGAGCGAAGAGCAGCTCGGCGAGATGCTTGAGCGCATCGTCAAGCAACAGGCCGGCGCTGAATTCGATTTCGAAGGTCTGTGAGATCGTGACTGAGCCTGCCCCCGCTCGTCCGCCAAAGCCGCTTTACAGCAATGTCAGCCCGGCGGTGCCCTCGCCGTGCAGCGGCGTGTGTCGGCTGGATGAACAGAAGGTCTGCCTGGGGTGTTTTCGCCATGTCGAAGACATCCGCGAATGGCGCTCGGCGGATGATGATCGTCGGCGAGTCATCTGCGCGCAGGCCGTTCAGCGCAAAGCCCTGGCATAAGGGCTTTTGTGGCGAGGGAGCTTGCTCCCGCTGGGCTGCGAAGCTGCCCCGGAAAGCTTACGACTGCTGCGCAGCCGAACGGGAGCAAGCTCCCTCGCCACACGTAAGCCTCCTCTCCCAAAGTCTGCGCCGGGCTGTGGTCGCCCCTCACTTGTATATTTTTTGAGCTGTGATAGTGTCCAGAAACGCCTCAACCCATCGAGGTTCGTGAAAACCCCGCCTTTTTCTGGCGGGGTTTTGCTTTTTCTGTGCAGAAGAAAGGAGTCTGCCTCTATCATGACCGCACCTTCCATCACCCTTACTCGTCTGGACGTTCAGCGTCTGGAACGCCTGATCGACAGCCTGGACGACACGCTGCCGGGCGTTATCGCGCTGCAAACCGAACTGGATCGCGCCGATACGCTGGTCGGTCACGATGAAGTGCCCGCCGATGTCGTGACCATGAATTCCCGTGTACATTGCCGTGAAGAAAGCAGCGGCAAGGACTATCACCTGACGTTGGTGTATCCAAAGGATGCCAACGCTGACGAAGGCAAGATCTCCATTCTGGCGCCTGTCGGCAGCGCACTGCTGGGCCTGAAGGTCGGCCAGCACATCGACTGGCCGGCACCTGGCGGCAAGACTCTGAAACTGACCCTGCTGGCAGTCGAATCGCAGCCCGCCCATGGCGGCGACTTCCCGGAATAAGCTTTTCTTCAGACCAACTCGAGCGCGTCGTTCAGTGCGCGCTCCAGATCGGCCTTGTAGCGCAAATACAAATTGCTTGAACTCTGACCATCACCGAGCAGGCCCGAGAGGTCCAGGTCGGTGATGTAGCAGCGATAGCGTTCGGTCTCGCGGCGCTGTTCGACAATTTCCCGGGCGACCACACTGAACAGTTGCTCGCCATGCTCCAGCTCTGAAAATTCCCGCTGATTGCAATACAACGTGACGTGCACTTCGCCCGGTGCGGCTTTGCCGACGATTGCCTGCACGTCGTAGAACGGTTTGTTGACCGGGGTTTGCGGCGGGGTTTTGGGCTCGACCCGGCGGGCTCGCCCAGGGCCGGATGGCAATAGTTGGTAATACAGCGTGTCCAGGCTCAATGGCTGGGCAGCGTCCATCGGCAGCAAGGCATCGCGCCGGTACTGGATCGATTGCAGGAAGCGTTGCAACGGCACCAGCAGGCTTTGTTCGTCGTGATAGGGCAAACGCTGCTGCCACAAGGCGTTGAATTCATCCATCACGTACAGATCGGCCTGGTTGTCGTGAATCCGGTAGAACACCTGAATACAGTCTGGCTGGCCCATGGGCAGAATCAGCGCCAGGTCCTGATCTTCCAGCGCCATCGGGTCCAGGTGCAGCGGGCTGTAGCTTGCCAGTTCTTCGCCCAGGTAATCGAACAGTGCCGGCAGGGTGGCGAGGGCGACGTGATTGACCTGCCCTGGCACCAGTTCCAGCACGTGGTAATGCTGCTGGACCTGAATCAGGTAGCGATGATTGAGTTTGCTCAGCAGCAGGTTCTGCGCGGTGTCGATCACTTCTTCGACCCGCTGCGCGATAAATTGCGCGCGGTTATGGCAGAAGCAACGCACGCGCAATTTTGGCTGTCGCGGCCCGCTTGGCAGGTTATTGAGGTAATCGCGCAGGCAGTCGAGCAGGGCGTGAGGGCCGTCAAAGCGATTGACCAGCACTTCATTCCAGCTGTTGAGCGTGACCTGATCCAGGGTCAGTACCAGGTTTTCCCGAACCCCGGCGTAACTCAGGGAGTCGGTGCGCTCGGTGGTCATCAGAATGTTCAGGTCGCGGTGATGCTTGAGCGGGTCAACACCGACGTTCACCAGAATCAGCACCTCGGTCGGCACGCTGGCGCGCAACAAGGGTTCTTCGGCGACGGTGGGCAGCGGCAGGGCGATGCTCTGTTGCAGGCTGCCGAGCAGGTTGAACAGTTCGAACTCGCTCAGGTCGCTCTCGCCGGGATGCAACGCCAGGCGGGTGCTGCTGTCGATGACGCCGTTGCGATGGCACCAGGTCAGCAGTTCCAGCAGTTGACGGCTGCGCTTGATCGGCGCGAAGTGCTCCCACTCGTGGGCGGTCAGGCTGCCGTTGTACAAGCCCCACTGGGTTTGCCCCGATTCTTTCTTGTTGGGCGCGTGCACCAGGGTCAGTGTGTCTTCGGCCAGGTCCGGGGCGATGCCGGGGTTGATAAATTCGACCTTGTCCGCCTTGCGCTCGAACGCCGCGTACAGGCGCCGGCCCAGCACGTTGAGGTCGCGCTTGTTGATCAGGCTGACGGTTTGTTCGCTGCGGGCGAACTCGGTCAGGAAGCGGTAGCTGTAATTCAGTTCGTTGACCAACGCCCGGCGCTCAGTGCTGACCTGGCGGACTTTCCACTGACTGCGGCTGTCGAGCAGGGCCAGTTGACGATGATCCCAGTGCCACTCGTGGGCCAGGCGTTCAAGCAACGAACGCTGCCAGCTCTGGGTGCGACTGCTGCCGGTGAGTTTGCGGTTGACCTTCAGGTACAGCGCACGGCGCACCAGCTCCAGACGCTCCGGTTCACCACGGGCAGTGAGGTATTCCTCGATGCGCCGGTAGACCACGACGTACGGATCCAGCTCGTCGAGGTCGAGCCGATTGGCGAACACAGCTTGCTTGAATCGCAGGCTCAGGCACTGAACCCTGGGGTGTTCGCTGGCGTAGACCTCGGTCAGCAACAGCTTGAGCACCGACTTGTAGGGGGACTCGATACCCTTGAACAACTGCCAGAGTCCTGCACCGATGAATTCGCCGGGGGGGATGTACGCCAGGTGTCCCAGATCAAGGGTTTCGTCCGCGCGGATAAACCGCTTGGAGAGCAACGCGTGGGTGTAGCGGTCGTAGGCGGCCTCTTCGTAAACCGGCACCAGCCACCAGATCGGCGTGCGTCCGGCCAGCCAGATGGCGGTGCGATAGAACTCGTCCAGCAGCAGGTAGTGCTGGGTGGTGCCGCAGTCTTCCGAACTCAGTTGATTGTCCCGCTCGCCGAGCACGAAGCGCGCCGGGTCGATCAGGAAGAAATGCGCTTCGGCGCCCTGGCTCGCGGCCCAGGTTTCCAGCAACTGGCATTTTTTACGCAGCTCGTTGAGTTCGCTTTCGCTCAAGTCCGGTGCGTGACAGACCCAGACGTCCATGTCGCTCTGATCGGCCTGGGCGAGGGTGCCGAGGCTGCCCATCAGAAACAGGCCGTGAATCGGTCGCGGCGGATTGCTGCCGTGGCGCGGCTTGTAGGAAAACGATCGGGTCAGGCGTTGGGCTTCGGCGAGGGCATTGGCGTCGGGCTCGAAGTTCGATAGCCCGGCGGGCGTGCTGCCCGAAACGTAACCCGGCAACAACGGATGATTGACGTGGAAAAACAGCGGCAGCAGGGTCAACACCCCTTGCTGGCGGGTCGACAGCCCTTCCATGGCGCGGGCCATGCGGCCCTCGTTGAGTTTTAAAAAGCGTGCGCGCAGCTGGCTGAGAACCTTGCGGTCGATCCCCTCGTCCAGATCAGGGCGGATTTCATGGGTGCGGGTCATGTCAGCTCAAACCGGCTCGCAGGGCTCGGACGTGGGAGGTCTCAGAATGAAGGGCAGTTTAGCGCCTCGGTCGCGGGACGTTTAAGCGGATTTTGTTTTTTGACGTCAGATTTTTATCGCTGGGCGACGGCATGCAACGAAGTGTGCCCGCGGAAATCCCGTAGCAGGGGTTTCCGTGGGCGATGCGGTGGTGCTCAGGCGGTTTCCGGGACGCTCAGAATGGTCAGGACGGTTTGTATGTTTTGCGCGGCGTCTCGACCCAGGCTGGTCAGATAACCGCCATCAGGCTGGTCGATCAGTTCTTTTGCGAAGAGGCGTTGAGCGGCAGCAATGGCTTTCGGGGCAGCGGTCTGATGAATTTTCAAACCTTCCTGGGAACTGTCCAGGTTGAAGAGTGCGAGGATTTCCAGTTCGGCAACCAGCTCAGGGGTAAGCGACATAAGGACTCCAGACTTTCTAGGAATTGGACGACAGCGCCCCTAAGGTGATCCCACTCGTGCGGCATGTCCAGTGCTCGCGACAGGGTTTTTCACCTTGGGAGGCATTCCCCGGCGGGTGGTGCGGCAGCGGGGTGCGTTCCAGTGTAGTCAGGGGCTGGAGGAAGGCAGGAATGATGGGTGACAAATTGTGTGGGGTGTTGCTGAGGGGAAGCTTGCTGAGGGGGGCTTAACTGTGGCGAGGGAGCTTGCTCCCGCTCGGCTGTGTAGCAGCCGTAAAGCTTTTGGGGCCGCTGCGCGATCCAGCGGGAGCAAGCTCCCTGGCCACAAAAGCCCCATCCGGCAATGAAGGGTTACTTCTTTTCCGGCGGCAATTCTGGCAGGGCACGCAGCGCCGCTTCGTACCATTCGGTGTTGAATGCGCGGTCTTCTTCGAGGATCGCGTCGATTTCCACCGCCAGAACGTGGGCCATCAGGTTGAGGATTTCTTCACGTTCGTAACCCACCAGGGTCAACTTGTTGAAGGTGGCCTTGGCGGCAGGCGGATTGTCGCTTTCGATCTGGTTTTCGATGGCTTCGACCAGGGTGTTTTCGGCGAATTCTTCTTCGTCGATATCGTCCTGGTTGTTGTCGGGGGTTGGCTCGCTCATGGCAGGCTCCTCAAGGAAAGGCGGTCAGTTTACCTGCATTCAGCGCCATGATGCTGCTGGCAAGAAACGCCCTGGCGTTCTATAAAGCAGGCACTGCCCACCCCGCACGGCCTGGAGGCTTTGTAATGCTCAAGCTTTATGGATTTTCCGTCAGTAACTACTACAACATGGTGAAACTGGCGTTGCTGGAGAAAGGTCTGCCGTTCGAAGAAGTACCGTTTTATGCGGGCACGAGCCCCGAGGCATTGGCAATCAGTCCGCGCGGCAAGGTCCCGGTGCTGGGTGTCGAGCAAGGTTTCATCAATGAAACCGCGGTGATTCTCGAATACATCGAGCAGAGCCAGAAAGGTACGCCGCTGCTGCCGGGCGATCCCTTCGAGCGGGCGCAGGTCCTGGCACTGGCCAAGGAAATCGAGCTGTACATCGAGTTGCCGGGGCGCGCCTGTTATGGCGAAGCATTCTTCGGCATGAAGGTGCCGGACGCGATCAAGGACAAGACCAAGGCCGAGTTGCTGCTGGGTTTTGCCTCGCTGGGACGGCACGGCAAGTTTGCCCCTTATGTCGCGGGCGACAGCCTGAGCATTGCAGATCTGTACTTTCTGTACAGCGTGCCGCTGGCCTGTGCGGTAGCGAAGAAGCTGTTCGACCTGGATTTGTTGGCTGAAATGCCAGCGGCCCGGGCACTGCTGGAGCGTTTGGAGCAGAACCCGAACGTGCAGCGGATCGCAGCGGACAAGGAAGCGGCGATGCCAGCGTTCATGGCGATGGTCGCGTCCAAGAAGTAGATTTGTAGCGTCCTTCAGGTCGCTTTCGCGAGCAAGCCCGCTCCCACACTGGATTGATGGTGAACACATAATTTGTGAACACCAGAGACCCAGTGTGGGAGCGGGCTTGCTCGCGAAGCTTTTGGCGGCTTAACGGCTGGCGAGCAACGCCTGACCGCGAGCCACAGCCTTCTTGACCTGCGCTGGCGCAGTCCCGCCGATATGGTCACGGGCGTTCACCGAACCTTCCAGCGTCAGCACGGCGAACACGTCCTGATCGATCTGGTCGCTGAACTTGCGCAGTTCTTCCAGGCTCATTTCCGCCAGGTCCTTGCCGCTTTCCACGCCGTACTTCACGGCATGGCCAACGATCTCGTGGCAATCACGGAACGGCAGGCCACGACGCACCAGGTAGTCGGCCAGGTCGGTGGCGGTGGAGAAACCGCGCAGGGCCGCTTCGCGCATCATCGCGTGCTTGGGTTTGATCGCCGGGATCATGTCGGCAAAAGCCCGCAGCGAGTCGCGCAAGGTGTCGGCGGCGTCGAACAGCGGCTCCTTGTCTTCCTGGTTGTCCTTGTTGTAGGCCAGTGGCTGGCCTTTCATCAGGGTCAGCAGGCCCATCAGCGCGCCGAAGACGCGGCCGGTCTTGCCACGCACCAGTTCCGGCACGTCCGGGTTTTTCTTTTGCGGCATGATCGAGCTGCCTGTGCAGAAGCGGTCCGGCAAATCGATGAACTGGAACTGCGCGCTGGTCCACAGCACCAGCTCTTCGGAGAAACGCGACAAGTGCATCATCGCGATGCTCGCGGCCGAGCAGAACTCGATGGCGAAGTCACGATCGGACACGTTGTCCAGCGAGTTGCCGCCCACGGCATCGAAGCCCAGCAGTTGCGCGGTGTACTCGCGGTCGATCGGGTAAGTGGTGCCCGCCAGTGCGGCGCTGCCCAAAGGCATGCGGTTGGTGCGCTTGCGGCAGTCGACCAGGCGCTCGTAGTCGCGGCTGAGCATTTCGAACCAGGCCAGCATGTGGTGACCGAATGTCACCGGCTGTGCGGTCTGCAGGTGGGTGAAGCCCGGCATGATGCTGCCGGCTTCGCGCTCGGCCTGTTCCAGCAAGCCTTTTTGCAGGCGGGTGATTTCCGCCAGGATCAGGTCGATCTCGTCACGCAGCCACAGGCGGATGTCGGTGGCGACCTGGTCGTTACGGCTGCGGCCGGTGTGCAGCTTTTTACCGGTCACGCCGATGCGGTCGGTCAGGCGCGCCTCGATGTTCATGTGCACGTCTTCGAGGTCGATGCGCCAGTCGAACTGGCCGGCCTCGATTTCACCCTGGATGGTCTTCAGGCCATCGGTGATGCTGTCGCGCTCGGCATCGGTCAGCACGCCGACCTTGGCCAGCATGGTGGCGTGGGCGATCGAGCCCATGATGTCGTGGCGATACAGGCGCTGGTCGAAGGTGACGGAGGCGGTGAAGCGGGCGACGAAGGCGTCGACGGGTTCACTGAAGCGGCCGCCCCAGGACTGATTGGTCTTGTCAGTGCTCATGAATTCGCTCGTATCGGCTGAAGAAAGATGGCGTTGAAAGCTGTCGCGGATAATAACAGGGTTGCCAATCCTGTCGCTGACACTGGTCGATACGTTTTTTTCTCATGTCCCGGCCTATGCTCGAAGCCAGCCTGACCGGAATTGCGCAACGATATTTTTCAATTGAGTAATAACGTCCCGGCAACCGTCTACAGTTGGACAGTAGGATCAGCGCACTTCTCGGCGCTGCAGCGGACTATAAGCAGAGGGGGTGTTCGTATTGTGTATCAGCAAACCCTACGGCGATGCCTCGCCAACCGCCGATTGCCCGGCAAATAAAAATTTAGCGGTCGGACGGGCGGCACTTTTTGGCCCTCGCGCTAGTCTTAGCGTGGATCGCGGTGACGGACGTCACTCCACTTGTCTACGCTATCCTTGTGCGAGACTCACGCAGGAATCCAGCGCAATATGAATGTCCTGATCGTTGATGACGAACCCCTTGCCCGCGAGCGCCTGAGCCGAATGGTCGGCGAACTCGAGGGATACAGTGTCCTGGAGCCCAGCGCCACGAACGGCGAAGAAGCGTTGGCACTGATCGACAGCCACAAGCCGGATATCGTGTTGCTCGATATCCGCATGCCAGGCCTCGACGGCCTGCAAGTGGCTGCACGGTTATGCGAACGTGAAACCCCGCCAGCCGTGGTGTTTTGCACAGGGCCCGATGAATTTGCCGTGGAAGCCTTACAGGCCAGCGCCGTAGGCTATCTGGTGAAACCTGTGCGTACAGAACAATTGCATGAAGCATTGAAAAAAGCCGAGCGGCCCAATCGTGTCCAGCTTGCGGCTTTGACCCGTCCCGCCGCCGAAACCGGTAGCGGCCCTCGCAGCCATATCAGCGCGCGTACCCGCAAGGGTATTGAGCTGATCCCGTTGGGTCAGGTGGTCTACTTTATTGCCGACCATAAATACGTGACCTTGCGCCATGAAGGCGGCGAAGTGCTGCTGGATGAACCGCTCAAGGCCCTTGAAGATGAATTCGGTGACCGATTCGTGCGCATCCACCGCAACGCACTGGTCGCCCGCGAACGCATCGAGCGCCTGCAACGCACGCCTCTGGGACACTTTCAGCTGTTCCTCAAAGGCCTGAACGGCGACGCCCTGATCGTCAGCCGGCGTCATGTGGCCGGCGTGCGCAAAATGATGCAACAGCTTTAATTCGCCATCCTCAGGCGAATTTATCACCCGATTGCCGGACATCCGGGGCCAGGGAGGCCAGGCAATACCTGATACAAGTCAAAGTGGATTTGGCTGAGCTGTTATTATCCGCCGTATCTATTCAGTACGGATTGATCCATGTCCTCTCGCGAAATCCGCATCGCCACCCGCAAAAGTGCTCTCGCCCTGTGGCAGGCCGAATACGTCAAAGCCCGTCTTGAAGCGGCCCATCCGGGTCTGCTCGTGACGCTGGTGCCCATGGTCAGTCGTGGCGACAAACTGCTGGACTCACCGCTGTCGAAAATCGGCGGCAAGGGTCTGTTCGTCAAGGAACTGGAAACGGCTCTACTGGAGAACGAAGCCGACATCGCCGTGCATTCGATGAAAGACGTGCCGATGGACTTCCCCGAAGGCCTCGGCCTGTTTTGCATCTGCGAGCGAGAAGACCCGCGTGATGCATTCGTCTCCAATACCTACGCCAGCCTGGACGAACTGCCGCAAGGCAGCATTGTCGGCACCTCCAGCCTGCGCCGTCAGGCCCAGTTGTTGACCCGTCGCCCGGACCTGGAAATCCGTTTCCTGCGCGGCAACGTCAACACGCGTCTGGCCAAGCTTGATGCCGGTGAATACGACGCCATCATTCTCGCGGCTGCCGGCCTGATTCGTCTGGGCTTCGAAGATCGAATCACCTCTGCCATCAGCGTCGATGACAGCCTGCCGGCCGGTGGCCAGGGTGCTGTCGGCATCGAATGCCGCTCCGTCGACAGCGAAATCCACGCTTTGCTGGCACCGCTGCACCATCAGGACACCGCCGCCCGCGTGACGGCCGAACGTGCGCTCAACAAACATTTGAATGGCGGCTGTCAGGTGCCGATCGCCTGTTACGCCGTGCTGGAAGGCGAGCAGATCTGGTTGCGCGGTCTGGTGGGCGATCCGAGCGGCGGCCTGCTGCTCAGCGCCGAGGCCCGTGCTCCGCGCAGCGATGCCGAGGCCTTGGGTGTGCAAGTGGCCGAAGACCTGCTGAACCAGGGCGCCAATGACATTCTGAAAGCGGTCTACGGCGAGGCAGGTCACGAGTGACGGGCTGGCGCCTGCTGCTGACGCGTCCCGCGGATGAGTCGGCGGCGCTGAGCGAGATTTTGGCCGAAGCGGGGATTTTCAGCAGCAGTTTGCCGCTTTTGGAAATTGAACCGATTCCTGCCTCTGACACAATGCGCGAGGTGATTCAGCATCTGGATCGGTACTGCGCGGTAATCGTGGTCAGCAAGCCGGCCGCCAGAATCGCGGTGGAGCTGGTCAGTCAATACTGGCCGCAACCACCACGCCAGAAGTGGTTCAGCGTGGGCGCCGCGACTGCACGGATTCTCGATGACCACGGATTGGACGTGAGTTTTCCGGCCGAGGGTGATGACAGCGAAGCCTTGCTGGAACTTGCGTCGTTGCGCGAGGCTGTCGCACCGCCCGATCCACGGGTATTGATCATGCGCGGAGAGGGCGGGCGCGAGTTGCTTGCTGAGCGTTTGCGCGAGCTTGGTGCTAGTGTCGAGTATCTGGAGCTGTACCGCCGCGATCTGCCGCAATACCCGCCAGCAGTACTGCCAGAGCGGATCAAGGCGGAACGCTTGAACGGACTGGTGGTCAGCAGTGGACAGGGTTTTGAGCACCTGCATCGATTGGCCGGCGCTGCCTGGCCGCAATTGGCGCGGTTGCCGTTGTTTGTTCCAAGCCCCAGGGTTGCCGAGCTGGCACGTGCCGCCGGAGCCCAAACAGTTGTGGATTGTCGTGGCGCCAGTGCCGCGGCTTTGCTGACGGCGTTACGGGAGCATCCCGAACCCGTTCTCTAATGCAAAGGATGGATACGTGAACGAAACAGCCTTGCCTAAAGATGACGTGAAGCCAGTGCTTGATGCGCCGGTTGAAACTCCGGTTGAAACTGCGCCACCTGCTGCCGAGCAGCGCCGAGGCAATGGGCTGGCAATAGTCGCGTTGCTGTTGGGCGCCGCCGGTGTGGCGGTGGGCGGTTGGGGTGTCTGGCAGGTGCGTCACCTGCAAGCCAATACGCAGCAGCAGTTGAGCCAGGTGCAGGCGTTGAACGATCAGGCGCAAAGCCTGAAGCTGAATGAGCAGCGCCTGAGTGCGCGCCTTGAGCAAATGCCAGCCGCCGAAGAACTGGACGCTCGAAGCCGTCTGGTGATTCAACTGCAAGGCGATCAGCAACGTTTGAATCAACGTCTGGAAACCGTCCTCGGCGCGAGCCGCAAGGACTGGCGTCTAGCCGAGGCCGAACACTTGCTGCGCCTGGCCAGCCTGCGACTTTCGGCGTTGCAGGACATCAGCAGCGCTCAGGCCCTGGTGCAGGGCGCCGACGAAATTCTTCGTGAACAGAACGACCCGGGTTCCTTTGCCGCTCGCGAGCAAGTGGCGAAAACCCTGGTCGCCTTGCGCAGCACCGAACAGCCGGATCGCACCGGCCTTTTCCTGCGCCTGGGGGCGCTGCGCGATCAAGTCATCAACCTCACCGAGCTCGCACCCGAGTACAAGGACCGCGGCGAATCCCTGCTGGGCCTGACCGCCGATGGCGACGGCGCCAGTCGCTGGGCGCAGTGGTGGGATCAGATCTCGCGTTACATCCGCATCGATTTCAACGCTGACAAAAATGTACGTCCATTGCTGGCAGGGCAAAGCCTGAGCCAGGTGCGTCTGGCCCTGAGCCTGGCGCTGGAGCAGGCGCAGTGGGCGGCACTCAACGGTCAGGCTGCGGTTTACACCCAGGCGTTGGCCGAAGCGCGGGACGTGCTCAAAGGCAACTTCAACCCGGACAACCCGCAGAGCAAAGTGATGCTCGAGCAGGTTGGCGAACTGAGCAAGCAGCCGGTTACCGTGGTCACGCCGGATCTGACCGCCACGCTGAGCGCGGTTCAGGGCTATCTCGAGCGACGTAATGTCAACGCCGAGGATTCGATCAAACCCATGGCCAAGCCTGCCGCAAACACTCTGCCGGAGGCCACGCCATGAAGCGCCTCTATGTGATCGTGTTTCTGGTCATCGCCGCTGCCGCCGCTTTGGGGTTGGCGATTGCCGAGCATTCCGGCTACGTGCTGATCGCTTACAAGAGCTTCCGTTTCGAGTCGAGCCTGTGGGCAACCCTGGCCCTGGTGGCGGTGTTGTGGCTGGTATTCTGGGGCATCAAGGCGTTGATCGAACTGGTCATGACGTCCAGTGGCGTGGTCAATCCCTGGTCGCGGCGCAACCGCAGCCGTCGGGTGCAAGTGGCGATCGAACACGGTCAGCTGGACTTGGCCGAAGGTCGCTGGGCCAGCGCGCAGCGTCATTTGCATCGCGCCGCCGAAGCCGAGCGCCAGCCACTGCTTTACTACCTCGGCGCTGCTCGCGCTGCCAACGAGCAAGGCCACTACGAGGAAAGCGACAACTTGCTGGAGCGTGCGCTGGAGCGCCAGCCCCAGGCCGAGTTGGCGATCGCCTTGAGTCACGCTCAACTGCAGACCGATCGCGGCGACACCGATGGCGCCCTGGTGACCTTGCAGGCGATGCATGAGCGTCACCCTCATAACGTCCAGACCTTGCGCCAGTTGCAGCGTTTGCATCAACAGCGCGGTGATTGGTCGGCCGTTATTCGCCTGCTGCCGGAGCTGCGCAAGGACAAGGTCCTGCCGCCGGCCGAGCTGGCCGAACTGGAACGCCGGGCCTGGGGGGAAAACCTGTCCCTGGCGGCGCACCGCGAAGAAGACGGAACCGTCGGATTGCAATCGCTCAACCGCGCCTGGCAGCAACTCACTTCGGCACAGCGCCAGGAACCGCAACTGGTGTTGGCGTATGCCGAGCAGCTTCGGCAAATCGGCGCCCAGATCGAGGCCGAAGAGGTCTTGCGAACGGCGCTCAAGCGCAACTACGACAGCCATCTGGCCCGCCTTTACGGACTGGTTCGCGGCAGTGATCCGGCCCGTCAGCTGCAAACCGCCGAGGGATGGCTGAAGAACCATCCGGCCGACCCAAGTCTGTTGCTGACCCTGGGTCGCCTGTGTTTGCAAAACAGTCTGTGGGGCAAGGCCCGGGACTATCTGGAAAGCAGCCTGCGCGTGCAGCGCAACCCGGAAGCCTGTGCGGAGCTGGCGCGATTGCTGGCACAACTGGGTGACACCGAGCGCAGCAATCAGTTGTTCCAGGAAGGCCTTGGCTTGCTGGATGAGCGTTTGTTGGCAGCGCCGTTGCCGGTGCCTGCAGCCGTCTAAAAGCTAACCGCTGTTGAAGCCTGTGGCGAGGCAGCTTGTTCCCGCCTGATTGCGAAGCAACCCTTTGATTTACCATGGCTGCGCAATCGAACGGGAGCAAGCTCCCTCGCCAAAAAGACGTTAATTCTTACAGTCCTGGTCGGTTGGTAACAAAGTCCTACAGAGGACTACATCTGATCCTCTCAACTCTGTCGGGAATTCCCTACACTTCTGTTGAAGTGTCCCTGCTGACCCGTCTTGTAAGGCTGGCGCGCTTTCCTCTACCGTAACCACTTGTCTCTACTGGTACGGAAAAGCCATGTCGTTGGCCTGCTCACGCTCCTTGTTTTTCATGGTTTTCGTTGCCGACGCCCTGGCCTTGGGCGTTTCCTATTACCTGGAATATGCGGTCGGCCTCCAGCCGTGCGGCATGTGCCTGTTGCAGCGGATGTGTCTGGCGTTACTCACGGGTGTCTGCCTGATGGCTTCGGTGCATGGGCCCGGCCGTTTGGGTTCTTCCCTGTATTGGCTGCTGGGTTTGCTGTGCAGCCTGGCGGGAACAGTGACGGCGTGGCGCCAGGTGTTGCTGCAAGGCGACCCGCTGCAACAGCTGTCCACGTGTTCGCCGGATCTGGCCGATCTGTTCGCAAGCAATCCCTGGGTTTATGTTGTGCAGCAAATGTTCAACGGCACGGCCGACTGTGCACGGATTTCATGGACGCTGTTCGACCTGAGCTTGCCGGAGTGGAGCCTGTTGTTCTTTGTCGCGATGACAATTCTCAGTATTCAGCAGCTGCTACGCGTTGTCTGGATCGCCTGCCGGCGACCGCTCAGCGGCGAGTCGTCGCACCCCGCGCTGGCGGGCGATTAAACACTTGTATGAACTTTATCTCCTGCGTACCTTGAAGCCACAGTCGCGCGGGCATAATCTGGCCCGCACGTGTCATTGGAATTATGTTGCTCGAATGACGCTCTGCCTGGCCGATTCTTGATCTTCAAGTGTGCGACAGGTGTAGGGCAGCATGACCCACAAGGGAAGAGAGATCACCATGCTCGAAAGTTGTCAGAATGCTCAGGAACGCTGGGGTGGAGTGCATCTGCTGATCGATCGCTGGTTGCAGGAGCGTCACGAACTGGTTCGGGCCTATGATGCTCTCGGCGCCAAGCCTGAAGCGCTGGGCGAGAACCGCAAGCCATTGCAGGAATTCTGCGGCGTGCTGGTCGATTACGTGTCTGCCGGGCACTTCGAGATCTACGAACAGCTGACGGGCGAAGCCAAGGCGTTTGGCGACACTCGCGGCCTCGAGTTGGCCGAGACGATCTACCCGCGTATCGACGTCATCACCGAGAAGCTGCTTGCGTTCAACGACCTGTGCGATGCAGGCAAGTGCGTGGCAGAGAAATTCAAGGAGCTGGGTGGCCTGTTGCACGAACGCTTCGAACTGGAAGACTGCCTGATCGAGGTGCTGCACACGGCTCACAAGGAAGAGGATTCGGTTCAAGCCTGAACCCCTTCCGGTAACACCCTCAAAAAAACGGTGCGCTTATGCGCGCCGTTTTTTGTTTGCGCTGTTCAGCCGGTGGCCCCGCGCAATTCGACTTCGAATACCAGCGGCGTGAATGGATCGATCAAGTCGCCGGCACCGTCGGCGCCATAAGCCTGTGCCGATGGAATCACCAATCGCCACTTCGCACCGACCGGCATGTTTTGCAGGGCGCTGCGCCATCCGCTGATCACACTGTCGAGACTGAACCACTGCGGCTGACTGTTCTGATCGAACACGGTGCCGTCGGGAAGTCGACCGATGTACAGGACCTGGACCTTGCCATTCGGGCCGGCTTTCGCGCCGGTGCCTGGCACCAACTCCGTCAGCAATACTCCATCGGCCAGTTCACGAACACCGGGTTTGGCTTTTTCTTCCGCGAGAAAACGTTTTTCTTTTTCGAGGGCGACTTCGCTCTGCGGCTCGCTCTGTTGCAAGGCAACCTGCGCTTCATGCTCGGCCAGAATCTGTTCGATCTGCTCGTCTTTCAGGGCCAGCGGTTTGCCTCGATAGGCTTGCTGCAATCCTTCGACCAGTGCCTGAAGTTGCAGATCGGGAACCTCCTGGCGCAGACGCTCACCGAGGCTTGCGCCCAGGCTGTACGCGAGATCGTGAGCTTCATTTCCGGTGGTTTTTTCGGCGGCCTCAGCCACGGAAAAAAACACGCACAGCGATAAAAAAAGGTAGCGCGACATCGGCACTCTCCGACCTGAGATGCGGCAGATTATGCCAGTGTGAATGCGTGCGACAGTGAACTTGTTTTACGCAAGCCCGGAAGATTTTCGATCCGTTGCAACGCAGCGCTTTCGATACTGTCAACATGCCCTAGCGGCGGTAGCAGCAGAGGTCTAGTATGAGCCGCACCCACGTCAGCCAGGAGGTAAACCATGTCGGCCACCAAGAAGCCTGTAAATACCCCGTTGCACTTACTCCAACAACTCTCGGGCAGCTTGCTCGAGCATTTGGAAACCGCTTGTTCACAAGCCTTGGCTGATGCTGAAAAATTGCTCGCCAAACTGGAAAAGCAGCGCGGAAAAGCGCAGGAGAAATTGCACAAATCCCGCACCAAATTGCAGGACGCTGCGGCGGCCGGCAAGGCCAAGGCACAAGCCAAGGCGAAGGACGGAGTGAAGCAACTCGAAGACTTGCTCGACTCCCTCAAGGATCGTCAGTCCGAGACCCGCACCTACATTCTGCAACTCAAGCGCGATGCTCAAGAAAGCCTGAAACTGGCCCAGGGCGTCGGTCGTGTACAAGAGGCTGTCGGCAAGGCGTTGTCCCTGCGTTCGGCCAAGCCTGCTGCGGCCCCTGCCAAGAAAGCCGCGGCCAAACCGGCTGCTGCAAAGGCACCGGCCAAGCCTGCTGCAAAGGCTCCGGTGAAAGCCGCAGCAAAAACCGCCGCTAAACCGGCTGCGAAAAAAACGGTCGCTGCCAGCGCTGCAAAACCGGCAGCGAAAACAGCCGCTGCCAAACCTGCCGCCAAGCCAGCCACTGCCAAAACAGCAGCCGCTAAACCGGCTGCAAGAACCGCGGCGGTAAAACCTGCTGCAGCGAAAACTGCGGCGGCTAAACCGGCTGCAAGAACCGCCGCTGCCAAACCTGCTGCGGCGAAAACCGCGGCCGCTAAACCGGCTGCAAGAACCGCTGCTGCCAAACCTGCTACGGCGAAAACGACAGCTGCCAAACCAGCCGCCAAAACCGCCGCCGCGAAACCTGCTGCCAAGCCTGCCGCAAAACCAGTAGCGGCAAAAACCGCTGCCAAGCCAGCCGCTAAACCGGCTGCTAAATCGGCGGCAAAACCAGCTGTAAAAACTGCTGCTGCCAAGCCAGCCGCCGCCAAACCAGCGACAGCCGCCAAACCAGCCGCTGCCAAACCAGCGGTGAAAAAACCGGCCGCCGTTGCCAAGCCAACCCCGGCTCCTGCTGCCAAACCAGCGACGCCAGCGCCATCCGCTTCGGCCGCTCCTGCACCAGCAGCCTCTACCTCGACAGCCACCACTGCGCCAACGCCAGTAGCGCCGTCGAGCACCACCCCAACCAGCGCTTCCTAAGTGCCGGTTACCGCGGCGCGCAGCTGATGCAGCGCGTCGCGGTCCAGGTGTGCGGCGTCCGCCGCCACACCCTCCAGCCAGGCCGATAAATCGGTCGCCTCATCCTGCGGCCAACTTTGCGCCGATCGCTCCAGTCGCAACAACAGATGCCGTTCGGCTTCCAGCTCCAGCACTTTCACTTGTTCGCGTAACGCATCCAGTTCGGCATCTTCAGTCGCGATGGCTTTCCATTGCAGGCGCAAGGCGCGCAGCGGTCGAACGACTTCCGTGTCCCAAGGTTCGGCCACGTTTCGCAGTTGCTGCAATCGTCGCCCGTTGCAGGCGACTCCGCGCTGTCCGAGCCACAGGCCACACAACAACAGGCACACATTCACCCCCGCCGACTGCAAAGTCAGGCACGCGGCTTCAACGCCGGGACGGGCGTAAGTGCCAAGGGAAAAGCTCCACAGGTCAGAGGACATAGTGCTACTCGCGCCAGTTGCGAGCGAAGCTGGTAGACTCCGCCGCCATTATGATTCGACTTCAGAACCTGACTTTACAGCGTGGCCCGCAACGTCTGCTAGAAGACGCCGAGCTGACCCTGCACGCCGGCCACAAAGCCGGCCTCATCGGTGCCAACGGCGCCGGCAAATCGAGCCTGTTCGCCTTGATTCGGGGCGAGCTGCACCCGGACTCGGGGGACTGCTTCCTGCCGGCCGACTGGCGCATCGCCCACATGCGCCAGGAAATCGAGACGCTCGAACGCCTGGCGGTCGACTATGTGCTCGATGGCGACCTGCGCCTGCGCGAGGTGCAACGTGACCTCGCCGCCGCCGAAGCGGCCCATGACGGTGCCGCTCAGGCCCGCCTGCACTCGGAACTCGACAGCGCCGACGGTTACACCGCCGATGCCCGCGCCCGCAAGCTGCTGGCCGGCCTGGGGTTCACCAACGAGCAGATGGATCGCCAGGTAGGAGATTTCTCTGGTGGCTGGCGGATGCGTCTGAACCTGGCGCAGGCGTTGATGTGCCCCTCGGACCTGTTGCTGCTCGACGAACCGACCAACCACTTGGACCTCGACGCCATCATCTGGCTCGAAGAATGGCTGAAAAGCTATCCCGGTACCTTGCTGCTGATTTCCCACGACCGGGACTTCCTCGACGCCGTGGTCGATCACGTGGCCCACGTCGATCAACGCAAGATCACCCTGTATCGCGGTGGTTACAGCGCTTTCGAGCGTGCCCGCGCCGAGCGTCTGGCCCAGCAACAGCAGGCCTACGAGAAGCAGCAAGCGCAACGTGCGCACATGGAAAGCTACATCGCCCGCTTCAAGGCCCAGGCGACCAAGGCCCGCCAGGCCCAGAGCCGGATCAAGGCGCTGGAGCGGATGGAAGAGTTGTCCGCCGCTCACGTCGATTCGCCGTTCGACTTCGTCTTCCGCGAGTCAACGAAGATTTCCAGCCCGCTGATCGACCTGTCCGATGCTCGTCTGGGCTACGGCGACAAAGCCGTGCTGGAGAAGGTCAAGCTGCAATTGACCCCTGGCGCGCGCATCGGTTTGCTTGGCCCCAACGGCGCCGGTAAATCGACCCTGATCAAAAACCTCGCCGGTGAACTCTCGCCGCTGGCCGGTCGACTGACCCGCGGCGAAAACACCGTCGTCGGTTACTTCGCCCAGCATCAGCTTGATTCCCTGGACTCGAAGGCCAGCCCGTTGCTGCACTTGCAGCGCCTGGCGCCGACGGAGCGCGAACAGACCCTGCGCGACTTCCTCGGCGGCTTCGACTTCCGCGGTGCGCGTATCGACGAGCCGGTGCTGAATTTCTCCGGCGGGGAGAAAGCTCGCCTGGCCCTGGCGTTGATCGCCTGGGAGCGACCGAACCTGCTGCTGCTCGACGAACCGACCAACCACCTGGACCTGGAAATGCGCCTGGCGCTGACCATGGCCCTGCAGGAGTTCAGTGGTGCAGTGCTGGTGGTCTCCCACGATCGTCATTTGCTCAAAAGCACCACCGACAACTTCTATCTGGTGGCGGACGGCAAGGTCGAGGAGTTTGACGGTGACCTGGAAGACTACGCCCGCTGGCTGGTCGATTATCGTCAGCGCAATGCCCCGGTCAGCAATACGCCAGTCAATCCGGACAAGACTGACAAGAAAGCCCAGCGTCAGGCCGCCGCCGCATTGCGTCAGCAACTGGCGCCGCACAAGCGCGAGGCTGACAAGCTCGAAGCCGAGCTGGGCAAGCTGCACGAGAAACTGGCGACGATCGACACCCGCCTCGGCGACAGCGACATTTACGAACCGGCACGCAAGAACGACCTGCGTGATCTGCTGGCTGAGCAAGCCAGGCTGAAGGTGCGCGAAGCCGAGCTGGAAGAAGCCTGGATGGAAGCGCTGGAATTGCTCGAAAGCATGCAGGCGGAGCTGGAGGCGCTGTCCTGATGGAAGCCTTCAAGCTACCGTTGCCGGCGATGTGGGTCGAGCCGATCTGGCTGGTCGTACAAATTCTGCTGATCCTGCTGGCCGGTTATATCGCTCAGCGCGTCGTCGCTAAATGCCTGACTCGATTGGGCGAGCGCTACCCGTTTCCGCCGCAGTTCTTGATGCCGCTGCGCGGCGGTCTGCGCTGGCTGATCATGGGCAGCGCGCTGATTTTCGTGCTGGAGCGCCTGGGCGTGTCGGCCACAGTGCTCTGGACCGCGTTGTCCGGTTTCGTTGCGGTGGCCGCAGTGGCGTTTTTCGCCATGTGGAGCGTGCTCTCCAATCTGCTCTGCGCGATCCTGATTTTTACCGTCGGGCCGTTCCGTATCGGTGATGTGGTCGAGTTGGTGGACACCACTGACAAGCCTGGCGTCAAAGGCCGGGTGGTGGCGATCAATCTGCTCTACACCACGTTGATCGAAGCGGAAGAGCTCGGCACCGGCAGCGCCATGGTGCAGGTGCCTAATAGCCTGTTCTTCCAGCGCTCGGTTAGACGCTGGCGTGGTATGGACGTGTTCTCGTCCGGCGGTTTCGAAAAGTAAGGCGTCCGCTGCCTGGCGCATCGCCTGCGCGAGTCATAAGACGCTGGTCGGTAGCCGCACTATCCTGCAAAAAAATCGGTAGTCATCGGCCCCAAGCCGCATTAGCTTAGACGTCTGTCACGAGTCTGAGTCGAGGTGTGCGATGGAGCTTCAAACATGGCTGGCGTTTTTTGCCGCCTGCTGGGTGATCAGCCTGTCTCCCGGTGCCGGCGCCATTGCGTCGATGTCCAGCGGTCTGCAATACGGTTTCTGGCGCGGTTACTGGAATGCCCTGGGCCTGCAATTGGGCCTGGCGGTGCAGATCGCGATTGTCGGTGCCGGTGTTGGCGCGATTCTCACGGCATCGGCCACTGCGTTTTATGCGATCAAATGGTTCGGCGTGGCGTACCTGGTTTATCTTGCGATCAAGCAATGGCGCGCGCTGCCGAGCGACATGAGTGACGACGCGGCCGTGCGCCAGATCGGCAAGCCGATGGCGCTGGTGTTCCGCGGTTTTCTGGTCAACATCAGCAACCCCAAGGCCCTGGTGTTCATGCTCGCGGTATTGCCGCAGTTCATTGACCCGCATGCGCCGCTGCTGGCTCAGTACCTGATCATCGGCGTGACCATGGTCTGTGTGGATCTGATTGTCATGGCCGGTTACACCGGGTTGGCGTCCAAGGTGCTGCGCTTGTTGCGCACGCCCAAGCAGCAAAAACGCATGAATCGCACCTTTGCCGGGCTGTTTATTGGCGCGGCGGCGTTCATGGCGACGCTGCGCAAAGCCGCGGTTTAAAGCTCGCAACCACAAAAAAGGCGACCTCACGAGGTCGCCTTTTTAGTTTGTCGCGAACCCATTGTGGCGAGCGAGCTTGCTCGCGCTCAAGTGCGAAGCGCTTGCATGAGGTTGGGACCGCTTCGCAGCCCAGCGGGAGCAAGCTCCCTCGCCACACTGGGGCAGCCGGGATTCAGCGCAAAATCACCGGCGCCGTATCCCGTGGCAAGTTGTTGCGCAACGGGGCTTGCCCCGGCTGCTCGTAACCACCGCCACCGAGTTGTTGGCTCAACTGCCCTGCCACGTCTTCACCCAGCGCCTTGGACACGTCACGAACCACCCGTGGGCGGTTCAGCGAAACCTTGATGTCCCGGCCATTCACCAGTTTGGTGTCCTGACCTTCGCCCATCGCTGTGAACGCCGAGGTGATTTCAAAAGTCCGGGTGTTGATCAGGCTGAAGTCCGCCACCAGGGTCAGGCCCAACACGGCCGAATGGCTGTCGGTGTTGGCCAGCTCGGTCACGTCGCGCGTGAAGTCAATGTCCGACACGGTGCCGAACAGCACATAGTCGGCACCCTTGAAGTTGCCGGCCTTGATCCGTTTGATCACGTCATAGACATCACCCTTGGACGAGGCGGTGTACGGCGTGCCTTGCACCAGCTGAAACATGCCGGTGCGCAATATCTCGCCCTTGATGTCGCCGGTGAATTTACGCAATTCACCTTGCTCGATGTAGCTGTAGGTGGCCTCGATTTCGTTGTAGCTCGAAGAACCGCTGGCGCTGTAGTAACTCTCGCGGTGATTGCTCTGGGCCGAAACGATGTGGATGTATTGTTCCACTCGCTCCTGATACGCCAGGTCCGTTACCGCGACTTTCGGGGCCGCCTGCGCGCTGAACGCACAAGCCAGGGCCATCATGCCAATCCATGCGCGCATCGATTAACGCTCCGTGGTCTTGCGGATCTCTTTCTCGTCCATCCACTCGGCCAGACCGCTTTCAACGTCGATCAATTGCAGGCTGAATTTGTAGAAGACGTCCTTGTAGTCGCTGCTGCGCTTGACGATGGAGCTGATCGAACCTTCAAGACGGTATTTGGCGGCGATCATGTTGCCGGTCTTGGCCACAGTGGCTTTCTTGTACAGGCCGCTCTGGTTTTGCAGCTTCAGCTGGTCAACCTGGCTTTGCATCGCGGTGTTGTCGCTGGCGAAACGGGCGATGCCGGACTTCATCAGCTGGGTCTTGATGCTGGTGGTGATTTCACGGGTGTCGATGTATTCGCTGGTCTTGTTCTTCACGTCGTAGACCTGAACCACCGGACGACCTTGCAGAATGCCGGACTGTGCCAGGGAGCGGGTCATGGACTCGGCAATCATCTGCAGGTCGGTGGAGCCGAACTCGTTGGTCACGGTTTCCACGGCCTTGGTGTCGCCGTAGCTGATGTTTTTGCTGCCCAGGGTAGGCGAGGTATTGGCGCAACCGCTGGCCAGCAGGGCGATAACGGCGATGAACGAAAAACGTGCAAACATGGGAATGCTCTCTAAAACTGATCGAATAGGGTGTTAAGGCGTTTTGATTTCGAGGCGGAAATCCACGGCTTTGGCGGTGGGCGCGATGGCCTGGATGAAACTGGTCTGCTCGCCGTACATCATCTGGCTTTTCCAGGTTTCTTCTTCGGCAATCGGGAAGCCTTCTGGGCCGAGCCAGGCAAAGCGGTAGTAGAAGGTCTTGTTGTTGAAGCTGGTGTTGCTCAGCTGCACATTGACCGTCATGAAGCCGTTTTCCCGGGCGACGCGCATGGCGCCCACCACAATGTTCTTCAACTTGCCCATGGCCACGACTTTGCTGGCGGCGCTGCCTGGCTCAGGTGGCGGCGGTGTGGCGCAACCGGCCAGCAAGGCCAGGGCGACGACAGCGATGAGTTTGAAACGCATGTAAAGACTCCGTTCTTAAGGTTGTTTGAGGCTGGCCACAGCCGTCGGGGTGCTGCTCGAGACGACATGAGCCGCCAGGCCGCTGGCAAACACCTGGTTGCCCACGGCACGCAGGCTGATGACCTGATAGCGTTGATCGACGGTGACCTTGACCACCGAACCGCCGACCGCACTTGGCAGCGTGACCTGGTGCTCGCCTTTCTTCAGGCGCAGGCGCACCACCTGGGTGTTGTCCGGCAGGGTGCGCCACGTTCGGGTATCGGCACCCTCGAGCACGGCTGAAGTGATACCGACCGCCAGGCCCGCGAGCGGGTTGGTTTCGTTGATTTTCTTCTGCGCGATGCCTTTGGTTACGGCGCGTACGGTGGTGCGCACGATGATGCCCGGCATGTCGTCACGCAGCGCGCGGCGGGACATGGCGGTGATGCTGTTGAGTTGCGTCAGGTTGAGCTGTTGGCCGTCCACGCCGATCTGGGCGAGCGTGGCGGTGGAGGTATCAGGCTTGATGATCGGGAACGACAGCGGGGTGATCACCACATTGCCGCTGATCGGCAGAGGCAGGGGCACGCGGATCGAATCCCGGGCTGGCGCCAGACCGCTTTGCACGACGATCAGGATGTCGCTGTCCTCGTCCTTGGCGTTTTTCTTGTCGAGGTCTTTCAGCGCCTGTTCCAGCAGTGGGGTGTTCGGGCGCAGTTCGGCCGCTTTGCGATAACCCGGCGCGGCCAGGTCTTTTTCACCCAGGGCTTCATAGACGAAGCCGGCCAGGTAATGGCTGAACGCACTCTGGTAGCTGTTTTTCAGGCCGACCACTTCCGGCGCATCGAGGCTGGCGACCGGGTAACCCTGCAGGTCCTTGTATTCGGTCTTGATGCCTTCTTTCTCGGCTTCCTCTTCGCTCTTGAGGTATTCCTTGTCGCGCAGGTCGGCGATCACCGCTTCACGTTCGTGGGTTTTCTTGATCGCAGTGCGCGCGCCGTCGAAGTCATTCACGGCCAGCAGGTTCAGGGCCATTTGCGTGGTCAGCATGACTTTTTCGTAGTCGTAGCCTTCGTAGCGACGGACCTTGTCGTTCACCAGGAAGCTGCCGAACTGGGCGAGGTACTTGCCGGTATCCAGCTTGACCGCTTCTTCCCACTGGCCGACCACCGTATCGGCGCTGGTCCAGGCGTTCTGGCTGCCGGACAAGTCGCCCTTGGCGCGCAGCAGTTCACCTTTCTCGAAGTAATACAGCAGGTCCTTGTCTTCGCCGGTGTTGTTCTTTTCCAGCAGGGTCAGCGCGGCGTCGACATTTCCGGAAGCCAGCTGCTGGTTGGTTTGTGCGAGTTCCGAGTCGTAGTTGCGGAATGCCGAACAGCCGGAGAGCAAAGTGACAGCGCTGAGCGCGATCAAGGTTAAGGCGCGGGAGGCCATAGTACTTCTTCCCTGAATGTATGCAGCCGTGCTTGCTGGTCGGGCTGTTGAGACCTATCGGCGCAGACGGGCGTCCTGCCAATTCCTCATGAGCAGAGGAGCTTGAGTGCCATGTCGATCAATTGCGGGCGCGGCATTATAAACAGGGATGGTGGCTACGTAATGGCTTTTTAGTTGCGTTTTTATAGAAAGTGCCATCATCGGGCAGCGACGAAAATCGAGGCTTCATGCGGCGTTTCACACAACAAAGCTTGAGCGAAAGTCATTCGAAGTGAACAATGTGTTACTTCGTATTTCCAATTGAGATTCATTCATGACTGCCCCGTCCCGTTTCCTGGCCTGGCTGGTGTTGCCACTGTTTGCCTTGTGCAGTTCCCATCTGCTGGCCGACACCGTGGAAGGCGCGCCGCAAGCGCTGCATTTGCTCGATTACATCGGTGCGGACTACCCGCAATCGGTACAAGCGGGCAAGGTCATCAATGAATCCGAGTACCGCGAGCAACTGGAATTTACCAAGGTGTTGCAAGGCTTGATCGCCGCCATGCCGGACAAAGCGGAAAAGGCTGGGTTGGAGCAGGGCGTCAGCACGCTGCACCGCGCCATCGCCGCTCGTCAGGACGGCGCAGACGTCGCCCGGCAGGCTCGGCAGCTGGGAGCGAAGCTGGCCGTGGCTTATGAAGTCAGTCAGGCGCCGATCATTACGCCGGACCCGACCCGGGGCGCGCCGCTGTACGCCCAGCATTGTTCGGTCTGCCATGGCGATGCCGGTGCCGGCGATGGCCCGGCCGGTGTCGGTCTGACGCCGCCGCCGGCCAATCTGCGCGATGTCGCGCGCCAGGACCGATTGAGCCTCTACGCGATCTACAACACCTTGGGGATGGGCGTGGAAGGCACCGACATGCCGGCCTTCGCCGATCAGCTGGACGACCGTCAGCGTTGGGACCTGGCGACCTACATCGCCAGTTTCAGTGCTGATCCGGCCGCGGCAACATCCGATAAAACCTACAACATCGCCGACCTCGCCCGTCAGACCCCGGCCGAAGTGCTGGCCGCCGAAGGCCCGCAAGCGGCAGCGACCTTCCGCGCCCAGCGTTCGCAACCGCCGCAGGTCAAGCGTGGCCCGGCGCAATTGCTCGACTACACCGCTGCAACACTGGACAAAAGCGTCGCGGCCTATCGCGCCGGCGATCACGATCAGGCCTATGACCTGTCGGTGGCGGCGTACCTGGAAGGTTTCGAGCTGGTCGAAAGCTCCCTGGACAATGTCGACGCCAATGTGCGCAAAGACACTGAAAAATCCCTGATGGCTTACCGTCAGTCGTTGCAGGACGGCTTGTCGGTGGCCGAGGTCCAGAAACGTCTGGACGCGGCCAAAGCCAGGTTGAAAGAATCTGCCAGCCTGCTCGGCAGTGATGGTTTGAGCTGGTCCCTGAGCTACATTTCCGGTCTGCTGATTCTGTTGCGCGAAGGTCTGGAAGCGATTCTGGTGCTGGCGGCGATCCTTGCGTTCCTGCGCAACACTGGCCAGCAATCGGCGGTGCGCAGTGTCAACGTCGGTTGGGGCCTGGCGCTGGTGGCCGGTCTGGCAACATGGGCGCTGGCGGCGTTTGTGATCGACGTCAGCGGCTCGCAGCGTGAATTGCTGGAAGGCGCGACGGCGTTGTTCGCCGCGGTTATGGTGCTCTGGCTCGGCGTGTGGATGCACGACCGTCGCCACGCAGCGGCCTGGCAGGATTACATCAAGAGCAGCCTGGTGGGCGGCGGCGGGCGTTTCGGCTTTGCGACGCTGGCGTTTTTCTCGGTGTATCGCGAGTTGTTTGAGGTGATCCTGTTCTACGAGACCTTGTGGTTGCAGGCGGGACCAGCAGGGCATAACGCGGTATTGGCTGGCGGTGCCACGGCGCTGGTGCTGCTGGTGGGCCTGGCGTGGGTGATCCTGCGGGGCTCGGCGAAACTGCCGCTGTCGCTGTTCTTCAGCATCAATGCCGGGTTGCTGTGCGCACTGTCGGTGGTGTTTGCCGGTCACGGTGTGAAGGCATTGCAGGAAGCCGGGATCTTCGGTACGCGGCCGGTGCCGTTCTTTGAGTTCGACTGGCTGGGCATCCATGCTGATGCGTATTCGCTGAGTGCTCAGGCGGTGGCGATCATTGCGATCATTGTGTTGTATGGGCGTAGCTGGATGGCGGAGAAGCGGCGGGTGTCTGTTTCTTGAAAGCATTCGCTGCGCTCACAATCGCGAGCAGGCTCGCTCCCACAGGATGGCGTATAACCTGTGGGAGCGAGCCTGCTCGCGATTTTTTTGGAGAGGTCAAACCCAATGCGTGTGTGGATCGATGCCGACGCCTGCCCTCGGGCGGCCAAGGATCTGGTGGTTAAGTTCGCCCTCAAGCGTCAGTTCGAAGTGGTGCTGGTGGCGGGGCAGCCGCAGATCAAGCCTGGGTTGGCGCTGGTGAAGCTGATTGTGGTGCCGAGTGGCCCGGATGCGGCGGACGACTATCTGGTGGAGCACGCGGTGCCCGGCGAGCTGGTGATCTGCAGCGACGTGCCACTGGCCGACCGGCTAGTGAAAAAAGGCGTTGCAGCGCTGGACCCGCGGGGCAAGGAGTTCGACGCGCAGAACATGGGTGATCGGCTGGCGGTGCGCAACCTGTTCACCGACTTGCGTGAACAGGGGCAGATGAGCGGCGGGCCGGCACCGTTTGGCGAGCGGGAGAAGCAGGCGTTTGCCAATGCGCTTGACCGGATTCTTACGCGGTTAACGCGCAAGCCCTGAACGGACCCTGTTCCTGTGGCGAGGGAGCTTGCTCCCGCTGGGGTGCGAAGCAGCCCCAAAACAAGCGGGAGCAAGCTCCCTCGCCACAAAAGCTCCTTATGCCATCCGTCAGGCGTCGTTTTCGTGGGTCAGTTCGAGGACGCGGTCGACCAGTTTGTTGATGCCGGACGCGGCTTCGCTGATCGATTGCGCCAGCATGTACGCCGGCGTGCTCACCAGTTTGCGGGCCTTGTCTTCAACGATGTCAGTCACCGCGCAGTCCGTGTGGGTCGCGCCCATCTTGTTCATCGCAGCGGCAGTGTCGGTATCGTTGCCGATGGTGCAGGTCACGCCCGGCCCATAGATCTTCGCGGCCAGTGCCGGGGAGATGCAGATCAGCCCGACCGGTTTACCCGCTTCGGCAAACGCTTCAGCCAGCGCCAGGACTTCCGGTTGAACGGTGCAGCCGGCGCCTTCGATCGCGAAGTTCGACAGGTTCTTCGCCGCGCCAAAACCACCGGGCACGATCAGCGCGTCGAAGTCTTCGACGTCGGCCTCACGGAGGTCCTTGATGTTGCCCCGGGCGATCCGCGCCGATTCCACCAGCACATTGCGTGATTCGGGCATCTCTTCGCCAGTCAGGTGGTTGATCACATGCAGCTGTGCGATGTTGGGGGCAAAGCACTGCACCTGAGCGCCACGCTGGTCCAGGCGCAGGAGGGTGATCACACTCTCGTGGATCTCGGCGCCGTCGTAGACGCCACAGCCGGAAAGGATCACTGCAATTTTTTTGCTCATGGGTTTTTCTCCAGATTCATGGCGTTAAATGTCCACTAATTTGTCACTCGTTGCCATAGGGTTAATTCGCGGCTAAACATAGGATCTGTCCTCAAGATTCCGATCAGGGCGCGTCATGGACTTCATTCTGTATGCGGTGCCGTTCTTCTTTGTGCTGATTGCCGTCGAACTGCTGGCCGACCGCTGGCGCGGGGTGAGCAATTATCGGGTGGCCGACGCGATCAACAGCATCAGCACCGGCGTGCTGTCCACCACGACGGGCCTGTTGACCAAGAGTGTGGGGCTGGTGACGTACGCATTTGCCCTCAAGCACCTGGCACTGTTCGAGCTCTCGGCCGACAGTGTCTGGGTCTGGGTGTTTGCCTTTGTCCTCTATGACTTCTGCTACTACTGGCTGCATCGCATGGGTCACGAACGCAATATCCTCTGGGCAGCGCATTCGGTGCATCACCAGAGCGAGGACTACAACCTCTCCACAGCGTTGCGCCAGACCAGTACCGGGTTTCTGCTGAGCTGGATTTTCTACCTGCCGATGGCCGTGCTCGGCGTGCCGCTGCTGGTGTTCATCAGCGTCGCCGCGTTGAATCTGCTGTACCAATTCTGGGTGCATACGCGGCACATTCCCAAGCTCGGCTGGTTCGAGTGGTTCTTCGTCACACCTTCCAATCATCGGGCCCACCATGCACAGAACGCTCTCTACATGGATCGCAACTACGGCGGGGTGTTCATTATTTGGGACCGTCTGTTTGGCTCGTTCCAGGAAGAAGACGACAACGAGCCGGTGATTTTCGGCGTGACCACGCCACTGGCGAGCTGGAATCCGATATGGGCAAACGTGCAGTTTTACGCGCAGCTCTGGGAGGACGCGCGGCGGGCTGAAAGCACCTGGGACAAGCTGCGGATCTGGTTCATGCGCACCGGTTGGCGGCCGGCGGACGTGGCGCAAAAGTTCCCGATGAACAAACCGGACCTGAGTCAGTTTCGCAAATTCGAAGTACCGCTGGATGGGCGTCAGCAGGTTTACGTCCTGTTGCAGTTCTGCGTCTACATCGCGCTGGGCAGCTACTTGATGAACTTCGAGCCGCATCTGCCGACCTCCGCATTGGTGCTCGGCTGGAGTGCGGTGGCCTTGGGTTTGTTTACGTTGGGCGTGGCCCTGGAGAATCGCCCGTGGGCGTTGAAGCTGGAGCTGCTGCGCCTGGCATCGAATGTGCCGCTGGTGTGGCTGGCGCCGCTGGTGGGGCTGTGGCCGGCCAGCGCGGTGGGCTGGGTCGGCCTGCTGAGTTACAGCCTGCTCAGCGGGATCGGTCTCTACTGTTGCAGAAACCGCATCACTCGGTTGGCGTCTTGACCTCGGCGGCCTTGGCCTGTTCGGCTTTCAAGGCCTGCTCGTCGGCGTAGACCTGCTTCGCCAGACGGGCGTTCTTGAAGCGTCGGCGCAACCACAGCACGACGCCCAGCACCAGCAGGGCGCCGAGCACCCATAGCTCGTACTTCTTGACGCTGCCTAGCATGCCTTCGAGCACCGCGCCGAAGTGATAGGCGGCGGCGGCCAGGGCGCTTGCCCAGATCGCGGCACCAATCCCGTTCAGCAGCAAGTAACGTCCTGGCGGATAGCCTGACAGGCCGATCGCCACCGGCATCACCGTGCGCAAACCGTAGACAAAGCGGAAGCTCAGCACCCAGATGTCCGGATGCCTGCGGATGTGTTCCAGCGCCCGATCACCCATCAACTGCCAGCGTGGCTTGCGCGCCAGCAGCTTGCGGCCGTGCTTGCGTCCCAGGAAGTACCACAGCTGATCGCCGGCATAACTGCCGAAAAAAGCCACGACCACCACCAGGTTGATGTCCATGTATCCACGGAACGCGAGGAAGCCCGCGAGCACCAGAATGGTTTCGCCTTCGAAGAACGTGCCGAGAAAAAGGGCAAAGTAGCCGAAGTCATGCAGAAGTTGTTGGAGCATTGTCTGGGTGCTGGCGAAATGAACGCGCAGCCTAACCCTTCGTGCACATTCATGAAAGTGTCCAAATGTGTCTCGACGTGAACATTTCCTACAAGGACAATGGAATGCGACTACCTGTCACAGGGGTGCACATAACTGTAATACGTTGGTCATAATGGCCGCTTATAACTGTCACGCTCGCCCGTTAGCGCGGGCTCAGGAGTCTGCCGTGAGCTTTACCCCCGCCAACCGTTTGTTCCCTGGAACCCGTCTGCGTCGTAACCGACGTGATGATTTTTCGCGTCGACTGGTACGTGAAAACGTCCTGACCGTCGATGACCTGATCCTGCCGGTGTTCGTGCTCGAGGGTGAAAACCGTCGTGAAGCGGTGGCCTCGATGCCTGGCGTTGAACGCCTGACCATCGACCTGTTGCTGGAAGAAGCGGCCAAGTGGGTCGAGCTGGGCATTCCGGCCGTGGCGCTGTTCCCGGTCACGCCGCCCGAACTCAAGTCGCTGGACGCCGCCGAAGCCTGGAATCCCGAGGGCATTGCGCAGCGCGCCACCCGCGCGCTGCGTGCGCAGTTCCCTGAACTGGGCGTGATCACCGACGTCGCGCTGGACCCGTTCACCACCCACGGTCAGGACGGCATCCTCGACGAAGAAGGCTATGTGCAGAACGACATCACCGTCGATGCGCTGGTCAGGCAGGCCCTGTCCCACGCCGAAGCCGGCGCTCAGGTGGTGGCCCCGTCGGACATGATGGACGGTCGCATCCAGGCGATCCGCGAAGCCCTTGAACTGGCCGATCACGTCAACGTGCGGATCATGGCCTATTCGGCGAAGTACGCCAGCGCCTATTACGGCCCGTTCCGCGATGCGGTGGGGTCGGCGCTGAACCTGGGCAAGGCCAACAAGGCCTCCTATCAGATGGACCCGGCCAACAGCAACGAAGCCCTGCACGAAGTGGCGGCGGACTTGTCAGAAGGCGCGGACATGGTCATGGTCAAGCCAGGCATGCCGTACCTGGACATCCTTTACCGGGTCAAGGAAGAATTCAAAGTGCCGACCTTTGTCTATCAGGTCAGCGGTGAATACGCCATGCACATGGCGGCGATCCAGAATGGCTGGTTGAGCGAAGGGGTTATCCTCGAATCCCTGACCGCTTTTAAACGTGCAGGCGCTGATGGCATCCTGACTTACTTTGCCGTTCGTGCTGCTCAACTGTTACGAGAGCAAAAATAGCCCTCCCAGGAACATTCGATGAATACCGAAGGACTCACTGAAGTTGCAGTACAAGAGGCTCAACCTGTGGTGGAGCAGATCGCCGAAACCCCGCCGGTGCTGGAGCCTGCTCCGCCCGCGGTGGTGGTCGAAACCGCGCCGGCGGCGCCAGCGATTGTCGTTCCAGGCCTGGATGACAGCAGCCTGTACATCCATCGCGAGCTCTCGCAACTGCAGTTCAATATCCGCGTACTGGAACAGGCGCTGGATGAGTCCTACCCGTTGCTGGAGCGGCTGAAGTTCCTGCTGATTTTCTCCAGCAACCTGGACGAGTTCTTCGAAATTCGTGTGGCCGGCCTCAAGAAGCAGATCACCTTCGCCCGTGAACAGGCCGGCGCCGATGGTCTGCAACCGCACCAGGCCCTGGCCCGGATCAGCGAACTGGTGCACGGTTACGTAGACCGCCAGTACGCGATCCTCAACGACATTCTGTTGCCGGAACTGGAGAAACATCAGGTCCGCTTCATCCGTCGCCGTTACTGGACCACCAAGCTCAAGACCTGGGTTCGCCGTTATTTTCGCGACGAGATCGCGCCGATCATCACCCCGATCGGCCTCGACCCGACGCACCCGTTCCCGTTGCTGGTGAACAAGAGCCTGAACTTTATCGTCGAGCTCGAAGGCATCGACGCCTTCGGTCGCGATTCCGGTCTGGCGATCATCCCGGCGCCGCGTCTGTTGCCTCGCATCATCAAGGTCCCGGAAGAAGTCGGCGGCCCTGGCGACAACTATGTATTCCTGTCGTCGATGATCCACGCGCACGCCGATGACCTGTTCCAGGGCATGAAGGTCAAGGGCTGCTACCAGTTCCGCCTGACCCGAAACGCCGACCTGGCCGTCGACACCGAAGACGTGGAAGACCTGGCCCGCGCCCTGCGCGGCGAACTGTTCTCCCGTCGCTACGGTGACGCGGTACGCCTGGAAGTGGCCGATACCTGCCCGAAACACCTGTCCGATTACTTGCTCAAGCAGTTCAACCTGCACGAGACCGAGTTGTACCAGGTCAACGGCCCGGTCAACCTGACCCGTCTGTTCAGCATCACCGGCCTCGACAGTCAGCGCGAGCTGCAATACCTGCCGTTCACGCCGCAGATCCCGAAACTGCTGCAGAACAGCGAGAACATTTTCAGCGTGATCAGCAAGCAGGACATCCTGCTGCTGCACCCGTTCGAGTCGTTTACGCCTGTCGTCGATTTGCTGCGCCAGGCTGCCAAGGACCCGCATGTACTGGCGGTCCGTCAGACGCTGTACCGCTCCGGCGCCAACTCGGAAATCGTTGATGCGCTGGTGGATGCGGCGCGTAACGGCAAGGAAGTCACTGCGGTGATCGAATTGCGTGCGCGGTTCGACGAAGAGTCCAACCTGCAACTGGCCAGCCGTCTGCAGGCGGCCGGTGCGGTGGTGATCTACGGCGTGGTCGGCTTCAAGACCCACGCCAAGATGATGCTGATCCTGCGTCGCGAGGCCGGCGAGATTGTGCGTTACGCCCACTTGGGTACGGGTAACTACCACGCCGCCAACGCCCGTTTGTACACCGACTACAGCTTGCTGACCTCCGATGACGCCTTGTGCGAAGACGTCGGCAAACTGTTCAGCCAGCTGATCGGCATGGGCAAGACCCTGCGCATGAAGAAGCTGCTGCACGCGCCGTTCACGTTGAAGAAGGGCATGCTCGACATGATTGCCCGTGAGACTCAGTTCGCCCTCGATGGCAAACCGGCGCATATCATCGCCAAGTTCAACTCGCTGACCGATCCGAAGATCATCCGTGCGTTGTACAAGGCCAGCCAGTCAGGCGTGCGCATCGATCTGGTGGTGCGTGGCATGTGCTGCCTGCGTCCAGGCATCGCCGGGGTTTCGCACAACATCCACGTGCGCTCGATCATCGGTCGCTTCCTGGAGCACACGCGAGTCTTCTACTTCTTGAATGGCGGTGACGAGCAGATGTTCCTGTCCAGTGCCGATTGGATGGAGCGCAACCTCGACAAGCGCGTCGAGACTTGCTTCCCGGTGGAAGGCAAGAAGCTGATCATGCGGGTCAAGAAAGAGCTGGAGCTTTACCTGACCGACAATACTCACAGCTGGAGCCTGCAGGCGGACGGTCGTTACATCCGCAACACGCCAACCGGCAACCAGAACCCGCGCAGTGCGCAGGCCACGTTGCTGGAGCGCTTGGGCAGTCCGATTCTGGCTGTGCGTTGACCCTGCACGCTGCATAAAAAATGGCGATCCCTGCGGATCGCCATTTTTGTTTGTAGCGAGATGCCTGTGGCGAGGGAGCTTGCTCCCGCTGGACTGCGCAGCAGTCCCTCTTTTGGGGGCGCTTCGCACCCCAGCGGGAGCAAGCTCCCTCGCCACAGGGATTGTGTTCGCTCCGGGTTTTTAGCGGACGTTCAGGGTGAAACCGACCCGCGTCAGCCACTCCGCTTCCAGGGCGAAGTCGGCCTGGGTCAGCTGGTTTTCGTCCAGCCAGTTCTCCGGGAACTGCACATCCAGGCTGTGGCCATTGGCGTGCAACACCACCTGAGGCATTTCCTGGGTGCCGCGGATGTGATGGAACAGGATCGCAAAGCGCAGCAGTACGCACAGGCGAATCAGCTTGATGCCATCGTCGCCAAAATCGGCAAACCGGTCCTTGGGAATATTGCGGCGGTGGCCGCGCACCAGTAGCGCGAGCATCAGTTGGTCTTCGCGGGAGAACCCGGCAAGGTCCGAGTGCTCGATCAGGTACGAGCCGTGTTTGTGATACTGATAGTGAGCGATGTCCAGGCCCACTTCATGGACCTTGGCGGCCCAGCCCAGCAACTCGCGCCAGACGCCGTCATCCAGATCCCAATCCTCGGCCACCTGATCGAAGGCATGCAGCGCCTTGCGTTCGACCCGTGCCGCTTGCTCCAGATCGACGTGGTAACGCTCCATCAGTGAGCTGAGCGTGCGCTCACGGACGTCTTCATGATGATGACGGCCCAGCAGGTCATAGAGCACGCCTTCGCGCAGGGCGCCTTCACAGTGGTCCATGCGCTGGAGTTCGAGGGCATCGAAGATTGCTTCGAGAATGGCCAGGCCGGCCGGGAAAATCGCCCGGCGGTCAGGCTTGATGCCCTCAAAGTCGATTTTCTCGACGTCGCCGAGTTTGATCAGCTTGCGCTTGAGCCAGGCCAGGCCCAGGGCGTTGACCTCGCCCGAGCCATGACCGCCGGCCTTCAGCGCCAGGCCGATGGCGCGGATGGTGCCCGAGGAGCCGATGGCTTCATCCCAGGTCAGGCGGTGCAGGGCGTGTTCAATGCTCATGATCTCCAGCCGCGCCGCCGTGTACGCCTGGGCGTAGCGGGCCGGGGTGATCTTGCCGTCCTTGAAATAGCGCTGGGTGTAGCTGACGCAACCCATTTGCAGGCTTTCGCGCAGCAGCGGTTCGAAGCGCTGGCCGATGATGAATTCAGTACTGCCGCCGCCGATGTCGGCCACCAGGCGCTTGCCCGGGGTGTCGGCGAGGGTGTGGGACACACCGAGGTAGATCAGGCGCGCTTCTTCGCGGCCGGAGATGACTTCTACCGGGTGACCGAGGATTTCTTCGGCGCGGTGGATGAATTCGTTGCGGTTGCGGGCTTCACGCAGGGCGTTGGTGCCGACGATCCGCACGGCGCCCTGGGGCATACCGTTGATCAGTTGGGCGAAGCGCTTGAGGCAATCGAGCCCGCGCTGCATGGATTCTTCACTGAGCTGGCGCTCTTCGTCGATGCCCGCGGCCAGCTGGACCTTCTCCCCGAGACGCTCGAGAATACGGATTTCGCCGTTCTGGGCCTTGGCCACGACCATGTGAAAGCTGTTGGAGCCCAGGTCGATTGCGGCGATCAGGGACAGATTCTTGGCTTGGGATTGCGGCATGGTCAGGGGGTCTCGGTCGATAACCCAGACATCGTGCCACGATCAAACGCTGACGCCAACGCGCAGTGTTCAAACCCTTGATCCTGCGCAACCCTGTAGATGACCGCAGCGCGGTCAATCGCGGGCAAGCCCGCGATGAGGCCATCAGAGACCTTAAAGAGCTTTCAGGCTGTCGCTTCCACAGTACCAATGAAATTCGCCAGCTCCGCCGTCTGCGGATTCGCGAACAGAATCTTCGGATCCCCGACCTCATGCACCTTCCCCAGATGCATGAACACCAACTTATCCCCAACCTCCCGGGCAAAGCGCATTTCATGGGTGACCATGATCAGCGTCATACCCTCTTTGGCCAATTGCCGAACCACGCTCAGCACCTCATTGACCAATTCCGGGTCCAGCGCCGAGGTGATCTCGTCACACAGCAACACCTTGGGTGACATCGCCAGCGCACGGGCAATCGCCACGCGCTGTTGTTGCCCGCCGGACAGCCGATCCGGGAAGGCATCAAACTTCTCGCCGAGCCCGACCCGTTCCAGCATCTCCCGCGCCAACTCCGCCGCTCTGGCCTTGGGCACTTTCTGCACCACCTGGGGCGCGAGCATCACGTTTTCGCCCACGGTCAGGTGCGGGAACAGGTTGAACTGCTGAAACACCATCCCGACTTTCTGCCGCAGGCTGCGCAGGTCGGCGCGGGCGGCATCGAGGTATTCGCCATCGACTTCGATGACCCCGTCGTTGATCGACTCCAGGCCATTCAACGTGCGCAGCAACGTCGATTTGCCCGAGCCGCTGCGGCCGATGATCGCCACCACCTGGCCTTCCTCGACGCTCAGGTCGATGCCTTTGAGCACATGGTGGTCGCCGTAATATTTATGCAGGGCGGAAATTCTAAGCAGAGGCATGCAGTCTCCTTTCCAGGTAGCGCGCACTGAGGGACAAGGGGTAGCAGAGCAGGAAGTAACCGAGGGCCACGAGGCCGTAGACCATGAACGGTTCGAAGGTTGCGTTGGCGAGCATGCCGCCGGTCTTGGTCAGCTCGGTGAAGCCGATGATCGAGGTCACGGCGGTGCCTTTGACCACTTGCACCGAGAAACCCACGGTCGGCGCCACGGCGATGCGCAAGGCTTGTGGCAGGATCACGTAGCGCAGTTGCTCCAGCGGGTTGAGTGCCAGGCTTGACGAGGCTTCCCACTGACCGTGGGGGATCGACTCGACGCAACCGCGCCAGATCTCCGCCAGGTAAGCGCTGGTGAACAGCGTCAGGGCTATCGCCGCTGCCATCCACGGCGAAATCTCCAGGCCGGCCAATGCCATACCGAAGAACACCAGAAACAGCTGCATCAACAGCGGCGTGCCCTGAAACAGCTCGATGTAGGTGCGGGCGAAACTGCGCGGCAGGGCTTTCTTTGAGATGCGCATGACCATGATCAGCAAGCCGATCAACCCGCCGCCGATAAACGCCACCAGCGACAGCGCCAGCGTCCATTGCAGGCCTGTGAGCAGGTTGCGCACGATGTCCCAGAAGGTGAAATCGCTCATTGGCCGCTCCTTGCTATGTAGCGACGGCCGATCCAGTTCAGTAACTGACGGATCAGCAGCGCCATGCACAGGTAAAGCAATGTGGTCAGGGCATAGGTTTCAAAGGCGCGGAAGTTGCGCGACTGAATGAAGTTGGCGGCAAAACTCAGTTCTTCGGTGGCGATCTGCGAGCAGACCGCCGAGCCGAGCATGACGATGATGATCTGGCTGCTCAGCGCCGGCCACACTTTGCCCAGCGCTGGCAGCAGGATCACGTGGCGGAAGGCTTCGAGCCGGGTCATCGCCAACGCTGCAGCGGCTTCCAGTTGCCCACGGGGAATCGCTTGAATGCCAGCGCGGATGATCTCGGTGGAATAAGCCCCGAGGTTGACCACCATGGCCAGCACCGCGGCCTGCCATTCGGAAATCTGCACGCCCAGCGATGGCAAACCGAAGAAGATGAAAAACAGCTGCACCAGAAACGGCGTGTTGCGGATCAACTCGACGTAGACCCCGAAAATCGCCGAGAACGGGCGGATGTTCCAGGCCCGCACCAGCGCCCCGACGATGCCCAGGCCCACGCCGAGCACCGCGCCGATGGCCGTCAGTTCAAGGGTGAACAGCGCACCGCGCAACAGCAGGTCGGTGTTTTGCACCACCGGTATGAAGTCGAACTGATAAGACATATCGAGTCTCCCGAGCGACGATCAGAGATCGGCCGGCAGCGGCTCTTTGAGCCAGGTCTGTGAATTCTTTTCCAGCGCGCCGTCGGTCTTGGCAGTGGCGAGGATCTGGTTGACCTTGCCCAGCAACGCCGGCTCGTTCTTGTTCACACCCACGTAGACCGGCGAATCCTTGAGCTTCACTTTCAGTGCCGGCACGCGTTTCGGGTTTTTCTCGCTGATCGCCACCATCACCACGTTGCCGCTGGCGATCAGGTCGACCTGGCCGGCGAGGTAGGCGGCGATGGTCGAGTTGTTGTCCTCGAAGCGCTTGATGGTCACGCCTTCGGGGGCAACCTTGGTCAGCTCGATGTCTTCGATGGCGCCACGGGTGACGCTGACGGTTTTGCCCTTGAGGTCGTCCAGGCCTTTGATATCGGCGTCCGGCGGGCCGAACACCGCCAGGTAGAACGGCGCATAGGCGCTGGAAAAATCGATGACTTTCTCACGCTCGGGGTTCTTGCCGAGGCTGGAAATCACCAGGTCGACTTTACCGGTGGTGAGGAACGGGATGCGGTTGGTGCTGTTGACCGGCGTCAGCTCAAGTTTGACCTGGAGCTGGTCGGCCAGCAGTTTCGCGGTGTCGATATCGAGGCCGCGGGGTTTCATGTCCGGACCGACCGAGCCGAACGGCGGGAAGTCCTGAGGCACGGCCACCTTGAGGACGCCGCGCTTGACCACCTGGTCCAGGCCGTCGGCGTGGGCGGGCATCTGGCTCAGCATCAGGCTGGCAAACAGGGAAGCGAGGAGGGCGCTGTAACGCAGGGTCATGGCAAATCTCCGGATCGGCGAGGAATGATTTCTGCGGATCGACAGAGCACGGGCCATGCCAACATCGGGGTTTAGCGGTGCGAAGCCACGGTTTTGCTGGCGTTGTACGGTCTTACTGGTCTGAACAGTCGTGCCGCGTTTCGCACTCCGATAGCGCATCGTTGGTCATCGCCGAACCCCGGTGGGGCACGACTTGCCGGGCGCCGCGAATAGCTTTAAAACTAGCCGCTCATTCGCCTGGTTCGTCTGAAAACCATGAACTCGATCTCCCGAGCCGTACCTGAAGTGGCGCTGCAAGCCATCCGCAAATTGATCGCCGAGCAAGGATTCGGGCCGGGGGATGCCTTGCCCTCGCAACGTGACCTGGCGGTGCAGTTGGGGGTGAGTCGGGCGTCGTTGCGCGAGGCGTTGTCGTCATTGAGTGCGTTGGGTGTGATCAGCATTCAGCCGGGCAAGGGCGTGTTCGTGCAGGCACCGGTGGAATTGCCGCGATTCGATGCGACGCCGGGCTGGCCGTTCGCGGCCCAGGCTTCGCCGCTGGACATCTTCCAGTTGCGCTATGCCCTTGAAGGTTTTGCCGCCGGGCTGGCTGCCGTGACGTTGAGCACCGATGAGCTCGATGCTTTGGAGGACAACGTCGCTGCGATGCGCAATGAATTGAAGGTGGGCGATTTTGAGGCGGCGGCACGCCTGGACTTCGAATTCCACCGGCGCATCCTGCTGGCCAGCGGCAATCAGGCGATGCTGAGCATTCTCAGCGCCAGCGCCGACATCTTTCTGGAGAGCCAGAAGCTACCGTTCATCCGGGCAGAGCGAGCCATGGAAACCTGGCAGGAGCATCGTAAAATTCTCCGCGCGCTGGCCCGGCGCTCGTCCGGCGCGGCGCAGAAGGCCATGCACGAACATGTGCGCAACGCCGCCCTGCGCACCGGGATTGCCTTCGTTGCTCCCGCCACGTCCTGACTTGAGCTATACCCAAACTCATGCACCACCATAGCGAGACTCAATCATCTGCACCTTCCTGAACGAAGGAAGGGCGGCTATGATGGGCCACGTTTTTTTGCTTACAACCTGGAGACTTCCATGAGCAGCGATCTTATCAAACACGTTAGCGACGCTAGCTTCGAGGCCGACGTACTCAAGGCCGAAGGCGCTGTACTGGTCGACTACTGGGCTGAATGGTGCGGCCCTTGCAAAATGATCGCTCCTGTTCTGGACGAGATTGCTGAAACCTACAAAGGCAAGCTGACCGTTGCCAAACTGAACATCGACGAAAACCAGGAAACCCCGGCCAAGCATGGCGTGCGTGGCATCCCGACCCTGATGCTGTTCAAGAACGGCAACGTTGAAGCGACCAAGGTCGGCGCACTGTCGAAGTCGCAACTGGCGGCTTTCCTCGACGCCAACATCTAAGCGTCGCTGTAAAGTGTCCGAAAAAAGGCCCCGCATATTGCGGGGCTTTTTCGTTATTGAGGGCTAGACGCTCCGAAACTCAGGTGGTACATTCGGCCCCGCACTGGTTTCTCCATTGCCCCCTGCTAGCCGTCGCCGACGCACTCCTTTTCGAATAAGTACGCGATCCTGTCGCCTTCTCTGCGGCGCGGCCTCATTAAGCCAAAAGCTTAATTTCCCCCCCTCCATAAATGATTACGTCATTCCTATATGAATCTGACTGAACTCAAGCAAAAGCCGATTACCGAACTGCTCGAATTGGCCGAACAGATGGGCATAGAAAATATGGCCCGTTCGCGCAAGCAGGACGTGATTTTCTCCCTGCTCAAAAAGCACGCTAAAAGCGGCGAGGAAATCTCCGGTGATGGCGTGCTGGAGATTCTCCAGGACGGCTTCGGCTTCCTGCGCTCCGCTGACGCTTCCTATCTCGCCGGCCCGGACGATATCTACGTCTCGCCGAGCCAGATCCGCCGCTTCAACTTGCGCACCGGTGACACCATCGTTGGCAAGATCCGCCCTCCGAAGGAAGGCGAGCGTTATTTCGCGCTGCTCAAGGTCGACACGATCAACTACGATCGTCCCGAGAACGCGAAAAACAAGATTCTCTTCGAGAACCTGACCCCGCTGTTCCCGACCGTGCGCATGAAGATGGAAGCCGGCAACGGTTCCACCGAAGACTTGACCGGTCGTGTCATCGACCTGTGCGCCCCGATCGGCAAAGGCCAGCGCGGTCTGATCGTTGCACCGCCGAAAGCCGGTAAAACGATCATGCTGCAGAACATCGCGGCGAACATCGCACGTAACAACCCTGAAGTTCACCTGATCGTGTTGCTGATCGACGAACGTCCGGAAGAAGTGACCGAAATGCAGCGCACCGTGCGCGGCGAAGTGGTTGCCTCGACGTTCGACGAGCCACCGACCCGCCACGTGCAGGTTGCCGAAATGGTGATCGAGAAGGCCAAGCGCCTGGTCGAACACAAGAAAGACGTGGTGATCCTGCTCGACTCCATCACCCGTCTGGCTCGCGCCTACAACACCGTGATCCCGAGCTCCGGCAAAGTGCTCACCGGTGGTGTCGATGCCCATGCCCTGGAGAAACCGAAACGTTTCTTCGGCGCTGCGCGGAACATCGAAGAAGGCGGTTCGCTGACCATCATCGCCACCGCACTGGTTGAAACCGGTTCGAAGATGGACGAAGTGATCTACGAAGAATTCAAAGGCACGGGCAACATGGAACTGCCGCTGGATCGTCGTATCGCTGAAAAACGCGTCTTCCCGGCCATCAACATTAACCGTTCCGGCACTCGCCGCGAAGAGTTGCTGACCGCCGACGACGAGTTGCAGCGCATGTGGATCCTGCGCAAGCTGCTGCACCCGATGGACGAAATCGCCGCCATCGAGTTCCTGGTCGACAAGCTGAAAACGACCAAGACCAACGACGAGTTCTTCCTGTCGATGAAACGCAAGTAACACGCAGTCCGCTGCAAAAAAGAGCGCCCCGAACAGGGCGCTTTTTTTTTGTGCATGAGATTTGTGTCTTGATTGATAACTTTCACCTCGCCGCGATGTCCCTTTCGAATCGGTTTTGTATCGGATACGACAAGGGACGTTATGCATACATTTGGCAGTCGCCGTGACATTGACGGCTTGCGGGCTCTGGCCGTTATTCCGGTCGTGCTCTTTCACTTCGGTTTCAGCACGTTCAGCGGTGGCTTCGTTGGCGTTGATGTTTTCTTTGTCATTTCCGGGTTCCTGATTACCAGCATCCTGTTCCGTGAGATCAGTGCGCAGCGTTTCAGCTTCGTCGATTTCTGGGCGCGCCGTGCACGACGCATCATTCCGGCGCTGAGCGTGGTGCTGTTGGTCACACTGGCACTGGGCTGGTTATTGCTGACCGCCAAGGACTTCTCCGAGCTGGGGAGGACTGTGCGTTATCAGGCGCTGTTCATTTCAAACATTCTGTTCATGCGCGAAGACGGTTACTTCCAGCCGGCGTCGGATTTGAAGCCGTTGCTTCATACCTGGTCCCTGGCCGTTGAGGAGCAGTACTACATCTTCTTTCCGCTGTTGATGGTGTTGTTGATGCGCCATGTTCGCCATTGGCGCTGGATGCTGTTTGCTGTGCTGTTGATCTCTTTCGGGCTGAACATCGCATATATCGATCGTAAACCCGACTTCACTTTCTTTTCGCTGCCAACGCGTGCCTGGGAGTTGTTATGCGGCGCGATGCTCGCGGTCCTGCCTGCGCGCAAACACGCTGTTCGACCCTGGCTCGCTCAGTCTGTGGGTGCTGCCGGGTTGGCGGCTGTTCTACTGGCGGTGTTCACGTTTGACCGGGGGACGGTGTTTCCAGGCTGGGCAGCGTTGTTGCCGGTACTCGGTGCCACCGCGCTGATCTGGTCGGGCGGGCAGGGTTCGACCTGGGCCGGCCAGCTGTTGAGTGCTCGCGTGTTCGTCTGGATCGGTTTGCTCTCCTATTCCTTCTATCTGTGGCATTGGCCGGTCTACGTCTATGCCAATGCCATTTCGATCGACGGTATTCAGCCCTGGGAGGCTGCAGGCTGGATACTGCTGGCGCTGGGCCTGGCCTGGTTGAGCTGGCGCTTCGTCGAGCTGCCGTTCCGTGATAAACGCCTGCTGGCCGGACGCAAGCCCGTGCTGGTCGGCGGCTTGATGGCGATGGCTGTCCTCGCGGTGACGGGCTCCGTCGTGCGTTCGCAGGAGGGTTTCCCCCAGCGTCTGAGCGGCAAAGCGCTGGAATATGCGCAGGCCAGGGAATGGCGCGCCGGGCAGATGAAATGCATGCTGGTGACCAAGGACAAGACGTTCGACAAGGCCTGTCTGCTCGGTGGCAATCAGGAGGTCCCGGCCACCCGACTGGTCTGGGGCGATAGCCATGCCGCGGCGTTGATGCCGGCCATTGAAAGTGGCGCCAGGCGCGAGGGTCGCCCGGTGTGGCTTTACAGCATGAGCGCCTGTCCGCCGGTCCTCAGCGATGACCCGCGCCAGCGCTGCAAGGACTTCAACGAACAGACCATGGAGCAGGTTCGTCGCCTGCAGATCAAGGACGTGGTGCTGGCATCCAACTGGAGTCTTTACGTTTACGGTCGTGAAGACGGCGACAAAAAGGTCTTGCTTAACTCCCGCGACAATACGGCTCAGGCTGAGGCGCGCATGGCTTCGGCGATCGAAGCGCGGGTGGCGGCGATCAGGGCTACGGGCGCGCAAGTCTGGCTGTTCAAGGAAGTGCCGCTGCAGCGCAAGGGCGCCATCAGCCGGCTGACGAGTCTTGCCCGGATCGGGCGTTCGGCCGACGGACTGGGGCGCCCGCTCGATGAGCACCTGGCTCGCCAGCATTTTCTCGGCGGCTTGTTCGATTCGATGAGCGCCGCCGACCCCGGCGTGCACGTCATTGACCCAACGCCACTGATGTGTGCGGACAACGTCTGCGGCATCGAGGTCAATGGGCATTCGAAGTACAAGGATGAGGATCATCTCTCGGACACTGGCAGCGCCCGGCTGAGCCCGCTGTTTACGCCGATGCTGCTGGGTGCAAATCGCAATTGATCGTGCTGTTTTAACGCCAGAGCAGGTAGGATGTACGCCTATTTTCGGGGTGGCATCTTCAATGAAATTCAAGGACCTTCGGGATTTCGTGCAGCAACTTGAGCAGCGCGGAGAGTTGAAACGCATCCAGATTCCCGTCTCTCCAGTGCTGGAGATGACGGAAGTCTGCGACCGCACGCTACGGGCCAAAGGCCCGGCGCTGTTGTTCGAGAACCCCACCGGCTACGACATCCCGGTTCTGGGCAACCTGTTCGGCACCCCCGAGCGGGTGGCCATGGGCATGGGCGCCGAAGCGGTGAGCGAACTGCGCGAGATCGGCAAGCTTCTGGCGTTCCTCAAGGAGCCCGAGCCACCGAAAGGCCTGAAAGACGCTTGGTCCAAGCTGCCGATCTTCCGCAAGATCATCGCCATGGCGCCCAAGGTCGTCAAAGACGCGGTGTGCCAGGAAGTGGTCATCGAAGGCGAAGACGTCGATCTCGCGATGCTGCCGGTGCAGACCTGCTGGCCCGGCGACGTCGCCCCGCTGATCACTTGGGGCCTGACCGTCACCAAGGGTCCGAACAAGGACCGCCAGAACCTCGGCATCTACCGTCAGCAAGTGATCGGCCGTAACAAGGTCATCATGCGTTGGCTGAGTCACCGTGGCGGCGCGCTGGATTACCGCGAGTGGTGCGAGAAGCATCCGGGCCAGCCGTTCCCGGTGTCTGTAGCGCTTGGCGCCGACCCGGCGACCATTCTCGGCGCCGTAACGCCGGTGCCGGACAGCCTCTCCGAATACGCGTTCGCCGGCCTGCTGCGTGGCAACCGCACCGAACTGGTGAAGTGCCGCGGCAACGACCTGCAAGTGCCGGCCACCGCCGAAATCATCCTCGAAGGTGTGATTCATCCCGGCGAAATGGCCGACGAAGGTCCCTACGGCGACCACACCGGCTACTACAACGAAGTCGACAGCTTCCCGGTGTTCACCGTCGAGCGCATTACCCATCGGATCAAACCGATCTACCACAGCACCTACACCGGTCGTCCGCCGGATGAACCGGCGATCCTCGGCGTGGCGCTGAACGAAGTGTTCGTGCCGATCCTGCAGAAGCAGTTCCCGGAGATCACCGATTTCTACCTGCCGCCGGAAGGTTGCTCGTACCGCATGGCCATCGTGACCATGAAGAAGTCGTATCCCGGCCATGCCAAGCGGGTAATGCTCGGTGTCTGGTCGTTTTTGCGACAGTTCATGTACACCAAGTTCGTTATTGTCACCGATGACGATATCAACGCACGGGACTGGAACGACGTGATCTGGGCCATCACCACGCGCATGGACCCCAAGCGCGACACGGTGATGATCGACAACACGCCGATCGACTACCTCGATTTCGCCTCGCCGGTCTCCGGCCTGGGGTCGAAAATGGGGCTCGATGCCACGCATAAATGGCCGGGCGAAACCACGCGCGAGTGGGGCCGGGTGATCGTCAAGGATGATGCCGTGACCCAGCGGATCGATGCCATCTGGAATCAGTTAGGAATAGATTGATGCGTGTAACCTTGCAGCCCTCCGGAGCGGTGCTTGAGATTCTGCCCGGCGAGCGGATTCTCGATGGCGCACGCCGTCTGGGCTATGAATGCCCTCAAAGCTGCCGCAACGGCAATTGCCACGTGTGCGCCGCGCTGCTGGTGGAAGGACGGGTCGAACAGGCCGGCGATGTGCGCGACCATGGCGAGTTCTACACTTGCATAGCAGAGCCGCTGGAAGACTGCATCGTGCTGTGGGATGGCGTGCTTGCGCAGGGAGAATTGCCGGTGCGCAGCTTGTCATGTCAGGTCATTGAGTGCAGGGACGTCGGCGGCGACACCTGGCGCGTGCGCCTGCGCGCACCGGCGGGCAAGCCGCCGCGTTATCACGCCGGTCAGTATTTGATGATCGAGCGGGAAAGCGGCGAGAAGTCCGCTTTCTCCCTGGCCTCGGCGCCCCACAGCGGGCGCGATCTGGAAATCCATGTACTGGCGCGCGAAAGCAGTGCGCTGAGCCTGATCGAACAGCTGCAACGCAATCCGATGGTGCGGATCGAAATGCCGTTCGGTGATACCCACCTGGCGGAATTGCCGGACGGGCCGTTGGTGTTGATCGCTGCGGGTACGGGCATGGGCCAGATCCACAGCCTGATCGAACATTGCCGGGCTTCGGGCTTCAAGCATCCGGTGCATCTGTATTGGGGGGTGCGTCGTCCCGAAGACTTTTATGAGATCGAACATTGGGATGAATGGCTGAAACTGCCCAATCTGTTCCTGCATAAAGTCGTCAGCGATCAATGTGGCTGGCCGGGGCGCTGCGGGATGCTGCATGAGGCGGTGTGTGAGGATTTCCCGGATTTGAAAGCGCTGCATGTCTACGCCAGCGGTTCTCCGGCAATGGTCTACGGCACGCTGGATGCGCTGGTGGAAGCGGGGATGGATGCTCATCAGATGCGTGCGGATGTGTTTGCGTACGCGCCGCGCGCTTGAATCGCGATATTGATCCGCGCGTTCAATCGTTATAACTTCATATATAGCCGATCGGTATTTATAAATTTATATAAATGCCGGTAGGTTATATGTCATTCAGGCAATTATCTAAAACTGTGCCATGGCACTTAAATTGCCTTAAAACATATGTGCCTTATTGTTACAGCGGTGCGTTCTATTAAGTAATCATCACCCGCGGGGAGCTGAACGCTATTCGCCATGAGCGCCATTGAATCTGCTTTCATGAATCTGGCTTATCCTCCGCGGCTCGATCTGGGGCCGCAGCTTACACACGAACAATTGCTCAGTTCGATGCAGTCGACCATGGCGCGCCACAAGGGTGGGCCGGTCTGGCTGTTCGCTTATGGCTCGCTGATCTGGCGCCCTGAATGCGCGGCAGTTGAACGCGTTCGCGGTCGGGTGCATGGCTATCATCGCGGTTTGTATCTGTGGTCCCACGAACATCGCGGCACGCCGGAAGTGCCAGGGCTGGTGTTTGGCCTGGATCGCGGCGGCTCTTGCAGCGGCTTCGCTTATCGTTTGCCTGAAGAGCAACTCGAAGCTTCGCTGTATGCATTATGGCAACGCGAAATGCCATTCCCGTCCTATCGCCCACACTGGCTCAACTGCCGTCTCGAAGACGGAAGCCAGGTTCAGGCATTGGGATTCGTGTTAGAGCGACACCTGCCCAGCTACGCCGGCAACTTGCCGGATCACGTACTGAGCCACGTGTTCGAAAACGCTTGCGGGCGTTACGGCACCACTCGCGATTATGTCGAGCAGACCGCCAACGCCCTGCGTAGCCACGCCATGCCAGACCGGAATCTGGAGGCGCGGCTCAAGCGCTGCAAATCAAAAAGCGATCAGGCGATGGCTTCGCGGGTCTGACTGGCGATCTGCTTGTGCCACAACGTTGGCGCAAGGAACGCCATCGCCAGCAGGCACGCACCAATCAGCAAGACGAAACCGCCGTCCCAGCCGAAATGGTCCACGGTGTAGCCCATGGCTGCACTGGCCGCGACCGAACCGCCCAGGTAACCGAACAGACCGGTGAAGCCCGCAGCCGTACCAGCGGCCTTCTTCGGTGCCAGTTCCAGCGCTTGCAAGCCGATCAGCATCACCGGACCGTAGATCAGGAAACCGATCGAGATCAGCGCAATCATGTCGACCGTCGGGTTGCCGGCCGGGTTGAGCCAATACACCAGTGTCGCCACGGTCACCAGCGCCATGAACACCATGCCGGTCAGGCCACGGTTGCCACGGAAGATCTTGTCCGACATCCAGCCGCACAACAGTGTCCCGGGAATACCTGCCCACTCGTAGAGGAAATACGCCCACGAGGTTTTGTCCACGCTGAAGCCCTTGGCTTCCTTGAGGTAGGTCGGTGCCCAGTCCAGCACGCCGTAGCGCAGCAGGTAGACAAAGACGTTGGCCATTGCGATGTACCAGAGCATTTTGTTGCGCAGCACGTATTTGACGAAGATTTCCTTGGCGCTGAATTCTTCTTCGTGACTGGCGTCGTAGCCTTCCGGGTAATCGTTCTTGTACTTCTCGATCGGTGGCAGGCCGACCGATTGCGGCGTGTCACGCATGGTGGCGAAAGCAAACACCGCGACGGCCATGGCCACAGCAGCCGGCACGTAAAACGCCGCGTGCCAGTCATTGAACAGGCCCATACCCAGCAGGAACAGCGGACCAATCAGGCCACCGCCCACGTTATGCGCCACGTTCCACAACGACACCACGCCACCGCGTTCCTTCTGCGACCACCAGTGCACCATGGTCCGTCCACTCGGCGGCCAACCCATGCCCTGCGCCCAGCCATTGATAAACAGCAGGATGAACATGATGGTCACGCTGGACGTGGCCCAGGGCGCGAAACCGAAAATGAACATCACACCGGCCGAAACCAGCAAGCCGAATGGCAGGAAGAAACGCGGGTTGGAACGGTCGGAGACAATGCCCATCAGGAACTTGGACAAGCCGTAGGCGATAGCAATGGCCGACAACGCCAGGCCCAGCTCACCGCGGGTGTAACCCTCCTCGATCAGATAGGGCATGGCCAGGGAGAAGTTTTTGCGCAGCAGGTAGTAACCCGCGTAGCCGATGAAGATGCCGGCGAAGATCTGCCAGCGATGACGTCGGTAGGCGCTGTCTATTTTTTCTTCAGGCAATGGAGCCTGATGTGCGGCAGGACGAAAGAAAGCAAACATTCAAGAGCTCCAGTTTTCTTGTTTTGACTGCGGATGCGAATGTTACAGTTTCGTTACCGAAAATAGCACTGGTTCGCATCGACGAAACAGCGGAAATGTTGGAGATCGCATGTTCTTTTACGAACATGTCGCTCAGGTATAAATGAAGGGCGCTGTGGGAATTGTTACCTGGCGATCCTTGATGACGTGCTTTTGTCCGGAGTAGGGCGGGGCTTTGGGAAATGTCCTTCGTTTGAATGGGAAGTCGCGGCGTTATGTAAAAAGTCGTCGAGCCTTAACCTTTGTGCGGTTGCCAGGTCTGGCTTTTCAGTCGCGAAGGAGTGGGGTGTATGCGGTGGCTTGTGTGTTTGTATTTGCTGGTTATGTCCATCGAAGTCAGGGCGGGTGAGGTGTTTCTGATTCCGGAGAACAATCCCAAGCCGGTTTACCCGGTGGCGCTTTCTCGAAGCGGTATAACCGGCGCGCTGAATGTCAGCTTTACCGTTCATGCCGACGGATCGGTCAGCCAGGTAGAGGCTTCAAAGGACGCTCATCCCGACCTTGTCGAAGCCTCCCGAACGGCGGTGAGCCAATGGCGATACAAGCCCTGGGAGATTTCCATCGAGCGACCCGCGCAAATCCAGGTGGTCGCGCCGATGGTGTTCAGGCTGGACGACAAGATGCCGATTCATGCCAACGAGGAGTTGAAAAAGTTGAGTTGTGGTGAGGTCGCCAAGGCAGCACTGCGGCTTGCAGACTACTCGTGGGTGGACATGCCGGTGTTCAGCTGGACGCGCAGTTACCTGACCCACTCTCTTGCCCCTACGCAATTGCCGGAGGCGAGACGTCTGGAGCTCATCGCTAAACTCAACAAGAGCGTGCCTTCGATTATTCGGCGTTGTAATACGCATCAGGCGTCACGGTATGTGCGTTTTCTACCGGAGGAAATTCGCGAGTTGCTTTGATTGAAAACCTGGAGCGCTGTCTGTTATCCAGTCATGTATCGAAAAGGCCAGAGCAACCTCATCAGTTGTCCTGGCCTTTTTGCATCTTGCTGCGATTCAGCGAACCTGCACCACCACTTTCCCAACCGCCTTGCGCTGGCCAAGATCATTGATCGCCTGTGCCGCATTGCTCAGCGGATACACCTGCGACACCAGCGGCTTCAACTTGCCCTCGGCAAACCAGCCAAACAACTGCTGGAAGTTCGCGGCGTTGTCCTGCGGCTGGCGTTGAGCAAAAGAACCCCAGAACACGCCAACCACCGCTGCGCCCTTGAGCAGTGCGAGGTTCACAGGAAATTCCGGAATGCGCCCGCTGGCGAAGCCGACCACCAGTAACCGGCCGTTCCAGGCAATGGCGCGGATGGCCTGGTCGAACAGGTCGCCACCGACCGGGTCGTAGATCACGTCGGCGCCCTGGCCGTCGGTCAGGCGTTTGATTTCGTCCTTGAGGCTGGTTTCGCTGTAGTTGATCAGTTCATCGGCGCCCGCAGCCTTGGCCACCGCTAGTTTTTCGGCGCTGCTGGCGGCGGCGATCACGCGGGCGCCCATGGCTTTGCCGATTTCCACGGCGGCCAGGCCAACACCGCCGGACGCACCCAGCACCAGCAGGGTTTCACCCGGTTGCAGGTTGCCGCGTTGCTTGAGCGCGTGCATCGAGGTGCCGTACGTCATGCTGAAAGCCGCGGCGGTGTTGAAGTCCATGGAGGGCGGGATCGGCAGCACGTTGTAGCCTGGAACGGCGACCTGCTCGGCGAAACTGCCCCAACCGGTCAGCGCCATGACCCGGTCACCGACTTTCAGGTGGCTGACTTTCTCGCCCACTGCGCTGACCACGCCGGCCGCTTCGCCACCCGGGGAAAACGGGAAGGGCGGCTTGAACTGGTATTTGCCCTCGATGATCAGCGTGTCCGGGAAATTCACCCCGGCGGCGTGCACCTCCAGCAGGATTTCATTCTTCTTCGCGACAGGGCTGGCGACCTCTTCCAGCACCAGCGATTCGGCAGGGCCGAAGGCTTTGCACAGCACGGCTTTCATCAGGGCTATTCCTTTGGGAGTGATGGCCGATAAGTGTAGGTGTGTGAGTCGACGGGTCAACGAGCATGCCCCGCCCTGATAGTCAGCCATAAGCTTGTGCTTGCGTGGCGGGTCGTTATGCTAGGCCGCAAACCGGATAAGGAGCGAATTGTGAAAGCGTGGATCATGTTGTTGCTGGCCCTGTCTCTGCCTGTGGCAGCAGTGGCTGAAGAAGCCAAAGAAGGTGCAGCCCCAAAGGTTAACTACATCACCCTGAGCCCGCCGTTCGTGGGTAACTATGGGCTGGACGGCACGCCGAAGCTCAAGGTCTACAAGGCTGATGTGGCACTGCGGGTGACGGGCGATGAAGCGACCCAGCTGGTGAAAGCCAACGAGCCGCTGATTCGTAATCAACTGGTGGCGCTGTTTGCCCAGCAGACGACCGAGGCGATGAACAACGTCGAGGCCAAGGAAAAGCTGCGTCAGGAAGCGTTGAAGCAGACCCAGCAGATCATGAACGATGAAACCGGCAAGCCGGTGGTTGAGGATTTGTTGTTCAACAACCTCATCATTCAGTAAGTCCTTTGCCGTCGGGGGAGCCTCTTCGCGAGCCATCTCGCGATAGGGGCGACACGGTCTCTCAGGACGCCAGGCTCTTGCGAAACCGCATCAGCGCAATCGCGAAAAACAGCAGGCCGATGGCCGTGAGCGCCAGCAAATCGGGCCAGACGACAGTGATGCCGGCGTCGCGAAACAGTATCGCGGCGCTCAGGCTGACAAAATGCGTCGACGGCGAGCCCTGCATCACCCACTGCAGCCATTGCGGCATGCTGTCCAGCGGCGTGCTGCCACCGGACAGCAGCAACATCGGGATGATCACTGGAATCGCCAGCAGACCGAATTGGGGCGTTGAACGAGCCAGGGTCGCGAGAAAAATCCCCAGCGCCGTGCTGGCGAACAGGTAAACCGCGGTCACCAGCAGAAACAGGCTCAGGGAGCCGGCCAGCGGCACGCCCAGCGCGCCTTTGACAATGACCTCCAGCGACAGCCAGGTGCACAGCACCACCACCAGCATGTTGCTCCAGATTTTCGCCAGCATGATTTCAAGTGCCGTCAGCGGCAGCACCAGTAAATGGTCGAGGGTGCCGTGTTCGCGTTCACGCAGCAGTGCGGTGCCGGTCAAGATGATGGCAAGGATGGTGATGTTGTTGACGATCTGGATCACCGCCAGAAACCAGCCGCCTTCCAGGTTGGTGTTGAACATCGCGCGAGTGGTCAGCAGCGCCGGTGCTTTACTCGCCACATCGCTCTGGCCGCTGTAATTCAACAATTCGCGCTGGAAAATTCGTCCTATGTAGCCCGCGCCCATGAACGCCTGACTCATGGCGGTGGCGTCGACGTTGACTTGCACGGCGGGTTGACGGCCGGCCAGCAGATCCGTCTGAAAACTCGCCGGTACATTGATGACAAAGGTGTACTGGCCACTGTCCATGACCTGGTCCAGTTGCTCATATGGCAGCGGGACCGGGCGTTGGAATTCCGGAGGTTGCAGCGCCTGGGTCAGTTGTCGCGACAGCAGGCTGTGATCTTCGTCGACGATGGCCACGCTGGCGTTATGCACGCCGATCACCGAGCCCGCCGCCGGCATGTAGATCGCAACCGTAAAGGCGTAAAAGAGGAACAGGAGCAGGACGCTGTCATGCCGCAGGCTGGTGAGTTCCTTGAGACCCAGGCGCAGGATGTGCGCGAGCTTATGCATCAGACCTCCTGCTTTTTCAGCATGACCAGGCTGAGCCCGGTGAATGCGAGGAAGAACCCGAACAATGCGAGGCATTGCGGCCATAACTGTCGCAGGTCCAGCGCTTTGGTAAACGTGCCGACGGCGATGTCGAGGAAGTAACCGGCTGGAAACAGCATCCCCATTACTGCCGCCGCGCCTTCGAGGGATGAGCGCGGCACGATCAGTCCGGAAAACTGGATGGTCGGCAGGCTGGTGATGATCATGGTGCCGAGAATGGCGGCGATCTGGGTTCGGGTGAATGCCGAGATCAACAGGCCCATGCTGGTTGTCGCCAGCACATAAAGGAGCCCGCCGAAGGTCAGCGTCAGGAAGCTGCCCTTGAACGGCACCCCGAACAGCCATCGGTTCATCGCGACCAGTACCGCGAGGTTGATCAGGCTGACAGCCAGATACGGTGCCTGTTTGCCCAGCAGAAATTCGAGCCGGGTCAGCGGTGTGGCATAGAAGTTGGTGATTGACCCCAGTTCCTTCTCGCGCACGATGCCCAGCGCCGTCAGCATGGCGGGGATGAACGCCAGGATCAGCGCCATGACCCCGGGGCCGATGGCGTTGACGCTGACCACGTCCTGGTTGTAGCGGAAGCGGGTTTCCAGTCGGGCGGCGGCTGGCCGGTTCCGCGCGGGGCTGCTCTGTTCGGCCAATTGTTCGATATTGGCCTGGTGCACGGCCTCGACGTAGTTACGGCTGGTCTCGGCGCGAAACGGCATGCCGCCATCGAGCCAGGCTGCCACGGCCGGTTGGCGCCCGGCGTACAGATCCCGGCCAAAACCGGGTGGAATCTCTAGCGCCAGTTTGATTTCCGAGCGCTGCAGGCGGCGATGCAGCTCTTTGGCATCGCGGATGGGGGGCTGCTCGTCGAAGTACCGAGAGCCGCGAAAGGCTTCCAGGTAGGCGCGGCTTTGTGGCGTCTGATCCTGGTCATAGACGGCGAAGGCGAGTTGCTCTACGTCCAGAGAAATGCCGTAGCCGAAAATCACCATCATGAAAATGGCCCCCAGCAGGGCGAAGGCCATCCGCACTTTGTCGCGCAGCAGTTCCTTGCCTTCACGACTCGCCACCGCCCACAGGCGTCCTGGGCTGAAACCGCGATCCTTGGTTGGCAGCGCCGGCATGGCGGGCGCATTCGCAGGCTCTGAAGGTTTTGAAGGCTCAGGGGTGTCCTGGGCCTGTTCCAGGCACGTGACGAATGCAGCTTCCAGCGTCTCGCCCTTGTACTGCTGTTGAAGCGCTGCTGGCGTATCGCAGGCAAGCACTTTGCCAGCGTGCATCAGCGAGATGCGATCGCAACGCTGGGCTTCGTTCATGAAATGAGTGGAGAGGAAAATCGTCACGCCTTGCTCGCGCGACAGCTCGATCAGCAGTCGCCAAAAGTCGTCCCGTGCCGCCGGATCGACGCCGGAAGTCGGTTCGTCGAGGATCAATACTTCCGGACGATGCAGCACCGCCACCGCCAGTGACAGCCGTTGGCGCAAGCCCAAAGGCAACGCCCCGGACTGTTGATCGCAAACACTGCCCAGATTGAAGCGCTGGATCAGCTCGTCAATGCGTTGCGCGCTGTCGGTTTTTGGCAGATCGAACAGCCGTGCGTGCAAATCCAGGTTCTGCCGCACGCTGAGTTCGCCATACAGCGAAAAACTCTGTGACATGAACCCGACCCGTTTGCGGGTGGCCAGGTCCTTGGCATTCACCGGGTTGCCCAGCAGCGTGGCACTGCCTTCACTGGCGGGCATCAGCCCGGTGAGGACTTTCATGGTGGTGGTCTTGCCGCAGCCATTGGAGCCGAGGAAACCGAAAATTTCGCCGCGACCGATGGCAAAGCTGACGTTGTCTACAGCCGTGAAGTCGCCGAAACGCAGGGTCAGATCGTGGGCTTCGATGGCGATGTCGGAGGTGGTGCCGGTTCGAGGCGGAATTACCAGGGGCTGATTGTCGTGGGTACTGTCGCCCTGATAGTGGGTGAAGGCTTCGTCGAGTTTGCCGCTCGAGGTGACTGCCGCCAATTCCTTGCTCAAGCCCGTGGCAATCAGCTTGCCGCCGTCGAGCATCAGGCAATGTTCAAACTGCTCGGCCTCTTCCATGTACGCGGTGGCGACCAGCAGTGTCAGTTGCGGCCGCTGACGCCGCACATCGTCTACCAACTCCCAGAAACGTCGACGGGACAAGGGGTCGACGCCGGTGGTCGGTTCGTCGAGGATCAGCAGGTCCGGCTCATGGATCAACGCACAACACAGGCCCAGCTTCTGCTTCATGCCGCCGGACAGTTTGCCGGCGGGGCGATCGGCAAAACGCAGAAGGTCGGTAGCCAGTAACAGATTGCGCATGCGCTGATCGCATTCGGCTTTTGACAGGCCAAACAGGGTAGCGAAAAAGTGGATGTTCTCGCTGATCGACAGCTCTGGATAAAGGTTGCCGCCCAAGCCTTGGGGCATGAAGGCGATGCGCGCATAGAGGGTGTTGCGATGGCGACGATCCTGGATCGAGCCGCCGAGCACCTCCAATTGTCCTTGCTGCAGCGTTTTCACCCCGGCGATCAGCCCCAGCAGGCTCGATTTGCCGGCGCCATCGGGGCCGATCAGGCCGCAACGGGTCCCGGCGGGCAGGCTGAACGCGATATCACTCAGCGCCTGTTGTTTGCCGTAGCGATGATTGATGCCGGTCGCATGAACCGCCAGTTCGGTCATTGCAGATTGGCCGGCCAGCCAACAGGGGCGGTGCGCACATAGCCGGCACCGGGCATGCCGGGTTTGGCCTGGGGCAGGGCGCTGGGATCAGTCAGGCGTAACTTGACGCGGAATACCAGTTTTTGCCGCTCGTCGCGAGTCTCGACTTCTTTAGGGGTGAATTGCGACTTGGCTGCCACAAAGCTGATTTTTGCCGGCAATGGGTGATCAGGCAGGGCATCGAGCAAAATCCGCGCTTCGTCGCCAACTGCCAAGCGCCCGGTTACGGAGGCCGGGAGGTAGAGGTTCATGTATTGATCGTTTGGGTCGATCAGCAGCAATACGCGCCCGCCGGCGCCCAACACTTCGCCGGGCTCGGCCATGCGCAGCTGGATCACCCCATCGATCGGGGCTCGCAAACTGCTGTCATCGATTTCGCTGGTCAACTGTGCGACTTGTGCCTGAGCGGCGCCAATCGCCGCACCCACCGCGGACTCTTGCGCGCGAGCGGCGGCGACGGCGGCATTGCCGGTGCCGATACGCGCCTGCTGTTGATCGATGATCTGACCGCTGACGAAACCATGCTTGAACAGCGTCTGGGAGCGATTGAGTTCCTGTTGAGCGAGCAGTTGTTCGCTCAGGCGCAATTGCACGTTGGCTTGTGCGGCGGCGAGGTTTTCCCGGGTGCGCAACACTTCTGCTTCTGCCTGGCGGCGTTGGGCTTCAAGGGTGCGAGTGTCCATCCGGGCCAGCAGTTGGCCCTTGGTGACTTTGTCGCCTTCGTCGACGAGCACCTCGGCCAGTCGCCCCGGTGTTTTGCTGGCGATCTGCACTTCGGTGGCTTCGAGGCGGCCGTTGCCGACATACAGGCCTTCGGGCAGACGGTCATGCATCGACTTCCAGTAGCCAAAACCGCCGGCGGCCAGGAGCAGAACCATTAAAGAACCGGCAAAAAAAATCGAAGAGCGGCTGTGCGTAGACATGCGAGCATCCTGCGTATGTTACGTCCTAGTCTGGCTGATCAAACGCCAAGGCGATTTGATGCCAGTCAACTGAGGGTCAAGCCTAACCCTATTGGGCGGGGAAAAGAGAATGACCGGGTGGTTCTGCCTTATTTAACGTAAATCGAGGACCGCCGCCCATTGCTCGGCGGTTACTGGCATCACTGACAGCCGCGAACCTTTCTGCACCAGGGGCATCTCGGCCAGCGCGGTTTGCTGTTTCAGGTAGTCGAGTTTCAGGACGTTCGTGAACGTTTCGACGTGGGCCACATCGATCGCACTCCAGGCGTTTTTCTCGGCGGTGGCCTTCGGGTCGTAGTAATGACTCTCGGGCTCCAGTGCGGTCGGGTCCGGATAGGCCGCTTCGACAATCTTGCCGATCCCGGCAATCCCGGGCTCAGGGCAGCTGGAATGGTAGAAGAAGAACTCGTCGCCGACCGCCATGGCCCTCAGAAAATTCCGCGCCTGGTAGTTGCGAACCCCGTCCCAGCGCGCTTTGCCAAGCCTCTCCAGACCTTTGATCGAGAGTTCGTCGGGCTCGGATTTCATCAGCCAATAGGCCATGGTTTTTGCTCCTTGCGAATCGGGTGGGCAAGTTGTCGGGCAATTTTATGACAAACCGACAGTCGGTTGACGCCAGCGTTTGCGTGTCGGTTCACGTTGTCGCAAAATGCCGGCCTTCTAAGCTTGACGCTGCTGCACGGCCTACACCTACAACGGAAACCGCTGCTGTCATCGTGTTGATGTGCCTTTGGGGGGCAATCGATGAAACGCAAACCGGATTTACTATGGATATTGGTTATTTTGTTCGGCCTTGGCGTCGTGACCACGGGCTATGCCCAAAGCCTGTGGAACAACAAGACCGATGCGCCGGTTGAAATCGCGCAGCAACAACAGCCGTCGGCCTTCAAACGCTGAACCTGCTTTTCGACGCCGCTGATTCCAGTGGCGTCTAGCCTGCGTAATACCAGGCCTTGTCCGTCACCGTTCCTTGCAGCGGCACATCCCAGCTCGCTTGAGCCAATCGTTCGACCTTCTGACATTCATGGGCCAGCCCTAACAGCGTCGGCTTGCGCCAGTTTTTCCGTCGCGCCAGGTACGCCAGGCTTCGATCGTAAAAACCGCCACCCATGCCGAGTCGCCCGCCGACATCGTCGAATCCCACCAACGGCAACAGCACCAGGTCGAGGGCCCAGACTTTGCGTTGCCGGGCGAGGTTGTGCCGGGGTTCGAGAATGCGAAAACGGTTGGGCCTGAGTTTTTCGCCGGGTCGAATTCGCTGGAACACCATTTTGGTTCGCGGCCAGGCACTGAGCACCGGCAAATAAGTCGCCTTGCCTCGACGTTGCGCGGCACGCAGCAACAGACGCGGGTCGATTTCACCGTCGGTGGGCAGGTACAGGGAGATATGTTTTGCGCGCCGAAACAACGGCTGCTGGGACAATTGCTTGTACAGCCCGCGAGCGGCCTGGCGCTGTTGACTGGGAGTCAGTGCGCGGCGGGCCTTGCGCAGCATGCGTCGAAGTTGCGGGCGGGGCAGCAGCGCAGGTTCGGTCATGGATTCTGGCTTCGGCAGTGCGGGTACACAAAGCGTACCCGTAAAAAAGCCGATGCCGGTATTGAACCGGCATCGGACTGGAATCAGGCTCCCCGGATGAACCGCTGCTGACTTAGCCCTTGAACCCGAAAGTTCAAGGTGGAAGATGCAGTAGGCTTTAAGGCTTTCCGTCTAGCGGACATGCACACCAGCCCAACGTGCAGCCTCCAGGGTAGTGCGAATCGGCTCAGGGACGTGGTCAACTGGCAAGCACCCCAGGGAGTGCTGCGAGTATAACCCAAGCGGTCCGGCGAATCAGCCCTTGGTGACGTCCGGATCGGTGGCAAGCACCAGATCGACGCGATCCAGCAGGTCGCGAACCTGCTCACGGGTCGAGCCGCTGACCTGTACATCCGGACTTTCTTGCTTATGCAGAAGGTCGTGCGTGATGTTCAGCGCCGCCATCACGGCGATGCGATCGGCGCCGATGACTTTGCCGCTGCTGCGGATTTCACGCATCTTGCCGTCCAGGTAACGGGCAGCGCTCACCAGATTGCTGCGCTCTTCCTGGGGGCAGATGATCGAGTATTCTTTGTCGAGGATCTGCACGGTAACGCTATTGCTTGAACTCATGAGTCTTGCTCCAGGGCCTTGAGGCGCGAAATCATCGATTCGACCTTACGCCGCGCGATTTCGTTTTTTTCAATGAGGTGCGCGCGTTCCTCGCGCCAGGTCTTTTCCTGAGCTAGTAGGAGTCCGTTTTGACTCTTAAGTTGCTCGACTCGGCTAATTAGCAGTTCGAGTCTGGCCATCAGCGCTTGCAGGTCGGTGTCTTCCATTTTGTCCACTGAGATTCATCTGATGGGTGGTAGCTGGCGGACAGCCTTTAATAGTCTTGGCGAGTCTGTCGATGTAGGATACAAGGCCTTCATTCTAGACATAGCGCCGTCTGGCGCCTAGCTGCCCATGCCCATTCAGAATTCCCCGTACAAAGCCTTCGCCACCCTGCTGACTTCCAGCGGTCATAACGTCTCGCCTGCCGAACTGCATGGCCTGCTGCTCGGCCGCAGCTGCGCCGGTGCCGGTTTCGATGCCGAAGGCTGGCTGGTCGATGCCGCCGAGCTGCTAGAAGGCGAGCCGCAAGACAACGTTCGCAATGCCTTGATCGGCCTGCAAGAAATGGTCAAGGGCGAGCTCACCGGCGACGACGTGACCGTCGTTCTGCTGCTGCCGACCGATGACGAGCCGCTGGCTGATCGTGCCGCGGCACTGGGCCAATGGTGCCAGGGCTTCCTCAGCGGTTTCGGCCTGAACTGCCGTGACAGCAGCATGCTGAGCACCGAGGCCACCGAAGTGTTGCAGGATCTGGCGGCCATCGCCCAGGTGCAAGACGCGCTGGAAGAGTCCGACGACGGCGAAAGCGACTACATGGAAGTCATGGAGTACCTGCGCGTCGCACCGCTGCTGCTGTTCTCCGAAACCAAAAAGCCGGACGCGCCGGCTGCCGCCAAACCGTCGTTGCATTAATCGCGAGCCAGGAAAAGCCATCTGCCCATGATTCATATCCCGAAATCGGAATACAGCCGTCGCCGCAAGGCCTTGATGGCGCAGATGGAACCCAACAGCATCGCCATTTTGCCCGCCGCCGCGGTTGCCATCCGCAATCGCGATGTCGAGCACGTTTACCGCCAGGACAGTGACTTCCAGTACCTCAGCGGTTTCCCCGAGCCGCAAGCCGTTATCGTGCTGATGCCGGGTCGTGAGCATGGCGAATACCTGCTGTTCTGCCGTGAACGCAACGTCGAGCGAGAACTCTGGGACGGCCTGCGCGCCGGTCAGGAAGGCGCGATCCGTGACTTCGGTGCTGATGATGCTTTCCCCATTACCGACATCGACGACATCCTGCCGGGCCTGATCGAAGGCCGCGACCGGGTGTATTCGGCCATGGGCAGCAATCCGGAATTCGATCGGCACCTGATGGACTGGATCAACGTGATCCGCTCCAAGGCGCACCTCGGCGCCCAGCCGCCGAACGAATTCGTTGCCCTGGATCATCTGCTGCACGACATGCGTCTGTATAAATCGGCGGCAGAAGTGAAGGTTATGCGCGAAGCCGCGCGGATTTCCGCTCAGGCGCATATCCGTGCGATGCAGGCCTGCCGGGCCGGGTTGCATGAGTTCAGTCTGGAAGCCGAGCTCGATTACGAGTTCCGCAAGGGCGGGGCGAAGATGCCGGCCTATGGTTCGATCGTCGCGGCCGGGCGCAACAGCTGCATCCTGCATTACCAGCAGAACGACGCGGTGCTCAAGGACGGCGATCTGGTGCTGATCGACGCCGGTTGCGAGATCGACTGCTACGCCAGCGACATTACGCGCACCTGGCCGGTCAACGGCAAGTATTCCGCGGAACAGAAGGCGATCTACGAGTTGGTGCTGGCTTCCCAGGAAGCGGCATTTGCCGAAATCGCCCCGAACAAACACTGGAACCAGGCGCACGAAGCCACGGTTAAAGTCATCACTGCCGGGCTGGTGAAACTGGGTTTGTTGCAGGGCGACGTCGACGAGTTGATCGCCAGCGAAGCCTATAAAGCGTTTTACATGCATCGCGCCGGCCACTGGCTGGGCATGGATGTGCATGACGTCGGCGAGTACAAGGTCGGCGGCGAATGGCGCGTGCTGGAAGTCGGCATGGCGCTGACCGTGGAGCCGGGGATCTACATTGCCCCGGACAACCAGAACGTAGCGAAGAAATGGCGCGGCATTGGCGTGCGCATCGAGGACGACGTCGTGGTCACCAAAACCGGCTGTGAAATCCTGACCAGCGGCGTACCGAAAACGGTCGCCGAGATCGAGGCCTTGATGGCTGAAGCGCGGACAAAAGCGGCATGAGTCGAATCAATCTTGCAATCATTGGTGGCGGCCTGGTCGGCGCGAGCCTGGCATTGGCGCTGCAGGCCGGGGCCAAGGCTCGCGGCTGGAAGATCGTGCTGATCGAGCCGTTTGCCCCCGGCCACACCTACCAACCGAGCTATGATGCCCGGTCCTCGGCGTTGTCCTACGGCGCCAAGCAGATTTATCAACGGTTGGGCGCGTGGCAGGAAATCTCCCGCCGCGCGGAGCCGATCAAGCAGATCCACGTCTCCGACCGTGGTCGTTTCTCCACCGCGCGATTGTCGGCGATGGAAGAGGGCGTGCCGGCGCTGGGCTATGTGGTGGAAAACGCCTGGCTCGGCCAATGCCTCTGGCAAGGTCTGGACAAGGACGTGGTCACCTGGCGCTGCCCGGCGGAAGTCACGCGCATGGAGCCGCTGACCGATGGCTATCGCCTGACCCTCAATGATGAAACCACCCTGGAATGCGACCTCGCGGTGCTGGCGGATGGCGGCCGTTCCGGCCTGCGCGAGCAACTGGGGATTGGTATCAAACAACGCCCGTACAACCAGAGTGCGCTGATCGCCAACATCACCCCGAGCGAAGCGCACAACGGCATGGCCTTCGAACGTTTCACCGACGATGGCCCGATGGCGTTGTTGCCGCTGCCGGAAAACCGCTGTGCCCTGGTCTGGACCCGTCTGGGCATGGACGCGCAACGGCTGGCCGCCCTGGATGAACGCAGTTTCCTCAGCGAATTGCAGGGCGTGTTCGGTTATCGCCTCGGCACCTTGAAACAGGTCGGCGCGCGGCATCTTTACCCGCTGACACTGATTGAAGCCGAAGAGCAGGTGCGTCCGCATCTGGCGATTCTCGGCAACGCCGCTCACAGCCTGCACCCGATTGCCGGCCAGGGTTTCAACCTGTCCCTGCGAGATGCGCAGGCGTTGGCGGATGCGCTGCTCGCGAGCGAGAAAGCCCCCGGCGACTTTGCGACCTTGCAGGCTTACCGCGAGCGTCAGCGTCTGGATCAAAACCTGACCGTGGGATTTTCCGATCAGGTCACGCGGTTGTTCGGCAGTACTCAACCGCTGGTCTCGCTGGGCCGAAACATCGGCCTGCTCGGCCTCGATCTGCTGCCACCGGCCAAGCGTTGGTTCGCCCGGCAGGCCATGGGCCTGGGTACGCGTCCCGATGCTTGAGTGGTTGACGAGCCGGTTCGGCAAAGCACGATTGTTGCGCTGGTTCATGACCTTCTACCCGCCGTACCTTGGCGCCGGGGTCCGCGTGCGGCACATCAGCGATGACTTCCGGGACATCAAGGTGTCCATGGGGTTGGGCTGGTACAACCGCAATAACGTCGGCACTCAGTTCGGTGGCAGCCTGTATTCGATGGTCGATCCGTTCTATATGTTGATGTTGATGGAAAACCTCGGCCGTCGGTTCATCGTCTGGGACAAAGCGGCGGACATCGATTTCATCTCGCCAGGCAAAGGTCCGGTGTTCGCCAGTTTCAGGATCGACGAAACCTTGCTCGACGAGATCCGCCAACAAACGGCGAACGGCGAAAAATACCTGCCGCAATTGCAGGTCGATATCCACGACGGCGCCGGCACCCTGGTGGCCCGTGTCCGGAAAACCCTTTACGTGCGGCTCAAGCCGCAAGCGAGACAGGCTTAAAGCATGGAAATGCGCGCAGATCTGCTGATTGTCGGGGCCGGAATGGTCGGCAGCGCCCTGGCGCTGGCGTTGCAGGACAGCGGGCTGGAAGTCCTGCTGCTGGACGGCAGCCCGATGAGCGTCAAACCCTTCGACGGGCAGGCGCCGTTCGAACCGCGAGTGAGCGCCTTGTCGGCCGCCAGCCAGCGGATTCTCGAACGGCTGGGGGTCTGGGATGGCATCGCCAGCCGGCGCAGCAGTCCTTACACCGACATGCACGTCTGGGACGGCAGCGGCACCGGGCAAATCCACTTCTCGGCCTCCAGCGTTCACGCCGAGGTGCTCGGGCATATCGTCGAGAACCGCGTGGTTCAGGACGCCTTGCTCGACCGCTTGCACGACTGCGACCTGGGGATGCTGGCCAATGCGCGTCTGGAACAAATGCGCCGCTCCGGTGACGACTGGCTGCTGACCCTGGCCGATGGCCGCACCTTGCGTGCGCCTTTGGTGATCGCGGCGGACGGTGCCAACTCGGCGGTGCGGCGCCTGACCGGCGTGGCCACGCGCGAGTGGGATTATCTGCACCACGCAATCGTCACCAGCGTGCGCAGCTCACAACCCCACCAGATGACGGCCTGGCAACGGTTCACCGATCATGGTCCATTGGCGTTTCTGCCTCTGGAGCGGGACGGTCGGCAGGATTGGTGTTCGATCGTCTGGTCGACCACGCCGAGTGAGGCCGAACGCTTGATGGCGCTGGATGATGAAGGTTTCTGTCGCGAGTTGGAGCAAGCCTTTGAGGGTCGTTTGGGTTCGGTTCTAAGCGCCGATCCACGGCTGTGCGTGCCGCTGCGCCAGCGCCATGCAAAGCGCTACGTGGCTGAAGGCCTGGCGCTGATCGGCGATGCGGCGCACACCATTCACCCGTTGGCCGGGCAGGGCGTGAACCTCGGTTTCCTCGATGCCGCCGTGCTCGCCGAAGTGCTGCTGCAAGCGGCAGAGCGTGGCGAACGGTTGGCTGACGTGAAAGTGCTGAGCCGCTACGAGCGTCGGCGCATGCCGCACAATCTGGCGTTGATGGCGGCGATGGAAGGCTTCGAGCGGTTGTTCCAGGCAGATCCGTTGCCGGTGCGCTGGCTGCGTAATGCCGGGTTGAAGATGATTGACCAGATGCCGGAGGCCAAGGCGTTGTTTGTGCGTGAGGCGCTGGGGTTGATCGGGGATTTGCCGGCACTTGCCAAGGCTTGAGATTTTCACTGCGGCTGATGGCCTCATCGCGGGCTTGCCCGCGAAGGGGCCGGTAAAACGATCCCATGTCTCATGCCATGCAACATCTGGTAACTTCTCCGCCAACTGATCGATTGAGAACCTAAATGTGAGTCCTTATCATTTGGTCTTACTTTTCCAATCGAGAGATCGCTCACATGTTGGCACCGAAGCGTCTACTGACCGCACTCGCCCTGACCCTGATCGGCAGCACTGCCACCCAGGCCGCTGACGAGGTGGTGGTTTACTCCTCGCGTATCGACGAGCTGATCAAACCGGTGTTCGATGCCTACACCGCGAAAACCGGTGTGCAGGTGAAGTTCATCACCGACAAGGAAGCGCCGCTGATGCAGCGCATCAAGGCCGAGGGCGAGAATGCCACCGCCGACCTGCTGCTGACCGTCGACGCCGGCAACCTGTGGCAAGCGGAGCAGATGGGCATCCTGCAACCGTTCACCTCGAAAACCATCGACGCCAACATTCCGCTGCAATACCGCGCGGCTTCTCATGCCTGGACCGGCCTGAGCCTGCGGGCGCGGACCATCGCTTACTCCACGGAGCGGGTGAAGCCGGGCGAGTTGAGCACTTACGAAGGTCTGGCCGACAAGAACTGGGAAGGTCGCCTGTGCCTGCGTACGGCGAAGAAGGTCTACAATCAGTCCCTGACTGCCACCATGATCGAAGTGCATGGTGCCGAGAAAACCGAAAAGATCCTCAAGGGCTGGGTCAACAACCTGTCCACCGACGTATTCTCCGATGATGTCGCGGTGTTGGAAGCAATCAACGCCGGCCAATGCGACGTTGGCATCGTCAACACCTACTACTACGGCCGTCTGCACAAGCAGAAGCCCGATCTGGCGGTGAAGCTGTTCTGGCCGAATCAGGGTGATCGTGGCGTGCATGTGAACCTGTCCGGCATCGGCCTGACCAAGTACGCGCCGCATCCGGAAGCCGCCAAGGCCCTGGTGGAGTGGATGACCACGCCTGAGGCGCAGAAGATCTTTGCCGACGTGAACCAGGAATTCCCGGCCAATCCTGCGGTACCGCCGTCCGCGGAAGTCGCCGCCTGGGGCAAGTTCGTCGCCGATACGTTGCCTGTGGAAGTCGCCGGCAAACGTCAGGCCGAAGCGATTCGCTTGATGGATCGAGCTGGCTGGAACTGAGTCTGCGGCTTTAAAGAGCAAAAGATCGCAGTCTTCGGCAGCTCCTACCGGGTGTACACCATCCCAATGTAGGAGCTGCCGAAGGCTGCGATCTTTTTGCGTTTTCCCTACACTTCACGATTTCCCTGCGAGAGACCTCCTTGGCCCACCCCGCCCAACGCCGCTGGTATCCCCTGGTCTTCGCCATCGCTGCGCTGGTCCTGTTGCCCCTCAGCGTTTTGTTGCTGTCCTGGCAAGCCATCGATCATCAAATCTGGTCGCACCTCTGGGACACCCAGATGCCGCGGCTGCTGGGCAACACGCTGACCCTGGTGTTCGGCGTCGGTGTCGGTGTCACGCTGTTGGGCGTCAGTCTTGCCTGGCTCACCAGCCTTTGTGAGTTTCCCGGCAGAAAGTGGCTGGATTGGGCGTTGATGCTGCCGTTCGCCATTCCCGCCTACGTGCTGGCTTTCGTTTTCGTCGGCCTGCTGGATTTCTCCGGTCCCGTACAAACCCTGATGCGCGAATGGTTCGGCACCGGCCTGCGTTTGCCGCGAGTGCGTTCCACGGGCGGTGTCATCCTCGTTCTGGTGCTGGTCTTTTATCCCTACGTTTACCTGTTGGCACGCACCGCGTTCCTCGCGCAGGGCAAAGGCTTGATGGAAGCGGCGCGAGTCCTGGGGCAATCGCCGTGGCAAGCGTTCTGGCGAGTCGCCCTGCCGATGGCGCGGCCGGCCATTGGTGCTGGCGTTGCGTTGGCGCTGATGGAAACCCTGGCGGATTTCGGTGCCGTGTCGGTGTTCAATTTCGACACCTTCACGACCGCCATCTACAAAACCTGGTATGGCTTTTTCAGCCTTTCCACCGCCACGCAATTGGCCAGTCTGTTGCTGTTGGTGGTGATGCTCGTGCTGTACGGCGAGCGCCGTGCCCGGGGTGCCAATCGGGCGAGCAACGAGCGGCCGCGGGTCAAGGCGTTGTATCACCTGCGCGGTTTCAAGGCGTTGGCGGCGATGAGTTGGTGTGGGCTGGTGTTTGCCTGCGCGTTCGTCATTCCGGTGCTGCAACTGGTGGTGTGGTTCTGGCAGCGCGGGCGCTTCGACCTGGATGAGCGGTACGCCGGGCTCATTGTTCATACGCTGTATCTGGGCGGCATGGCGGCGTTGATCACTGTCAGCGTTGCGCTGGTGCTGGCCTTTGCCCGGCGCCTGGCGCCGACCCGGGCGATTCGCTCCGGTGTCAGCCTGGCCAACCTCGGCTATGCGTTGCCGGGTTCGGTGCTGGCGGTGTCGATCATGCTGGCCTTCAGTTATCTGGATCGCGAGCTGGTGATTCCGCTGTCGGGATGGTTGGGCGGAGCCGGAAAACCTTTGCTGCTGGGCAGTCTGTCGGCCTTGTTGCTGGCCTATCTGGTGCGTTTCATTGCGGTGGCCTATGGGCCGCTGGAAAGCAGTTTGGCGCGAATACGGCCATCTTTGCCCGAAGCGGCACGTAGCCTTGGGGTCAGTGGGCCACGACTGTTTTTCAAAGTGTATCTGCCGTTATTGCTGCCCGGCACATTGAGTGCTGCGCTGCTGGTGTTCGTTGATGTGCTCAAGGAAATGCCCGCGACCTTGCTGATGCGCCCGTTTGGCTGGGACACGCTGGCTGTGCGCATCTTTGAAATGACCAGCGAAGGCGAGTGGGCGAGGGCGTCGTTGCCGGCGTTGACGCTGGTTCTGGTCGGGTTATTACCGGTCATCGGATTGATTCGACGTTCGGCGCATCGAAACACCTAGGTGTCAGTCCTACACCTTGAGGCTACAATGCGCGGCATTCGGTGCGGTCCGTCCTACAGACCCGGTCGCTGAAATCGGCTGAAAGCCTTCTAATTCAAGGCTTTCACCCCGTGCAGCACTGGCCCGCACCCTCGCCACGCCCGGAAGGAGAAACCCATGGGACAGCGTACGCCTCTGTATGACCTTCATCTCGCCCTCGGCGCGAAGATGGTCGATTTTGGCGGTTGGGATATGCCTCTGCATTACGGCTCGCAGGTCGAGGAACACCATCAGGTGCGCCGCGACTGCGGGGTTTTCGATGTATCCCACATGACCGTGATCGATGTCAGCGGCGCTCAGGCCAAGGCCTGGCTTCAGCATTTGCTGGCCAATGACGTCGAGCGCCTGCACAGCCCCGGCCGTGCCTTGTACAGCACCATGCTCAATGAGCGCGGCGGTATCGTCGACGACATGATCGTCTACCGCCTCGATGACGGGTATCGCCTGGTGGTCAACGCCTCTACCCGCGATCAGGACCTGGCGTGGATGCAGGCTCATCTTGTCGGTTTCGATGTGCAGCTCATCGAGCGCTCGGAGTTGGCGATGCTGGCCATACAAGGCCCGCATGCCCGACACAAAATCTCTGAGCTGGTCACCCAGTCTCGCGGCAACCTGATCCAGCTACTCAAGCCGTTCGAAGGTCAGCCTGACGGTGACTGGTTCATCGCGCGCACCGGTTACACCGGCGAAGACGGGCTGGAAATCATTCTGCCGGCCGATCAGGCGCCGGGCTTCTTCAACGATCTGGTGGGCGCGGGTATTTCGCCGATCGGGCTCGGGGCGCGGGATACGTTGCGTGTCGAAGCCGGCATGAACCTCTACGGTCAGGACATTCATCAAGACGTTTCGCCGCTGGCCTCGAACATGGCCTGGAGCATTGCGTGGGAGCCGGCCGCTCGTCAGTTCATCGGCCGTGCTGCCCTGGAAGCCGAACGCGCCGGCGGCGTACAACACAAACTGGTCGGTCTGGTCCTTGAGGAGCGCGGGGTTTTGCGCGCTCATCAAGTGGTCCGCATCGCCAATGTTGGCGAAGGGGAGATCACCAGTGGTAGTTTCTCTCCTACGCTTAGCAAGTCGATTGCACTGGCGCGCGTGCCGATGGCGACTGCCGACCGCGCTGAAGTGGAAATCCGTGGCAAATGGTACCCGGTCCGAGTGGTCAAACCGACCTTCGTACGCCATGGCAAAACCTTGATCTAACCTTTTCTGGCGGGCAAAGACCGCTGACAATTTTCTTGAGGACACAGAACATGAGCGATATCCCTGCCGACCTGCGTTTTGCCGAAAGTCACGAATGGGCCCGTCTGGAAGCCGATGGCACCGTCACCGTGGGCATCAGCGATCACGCTCAGGAAGCCTTGGGCGATGTGGTATTCGTCGAGCTGACCGAAGTCGGAAAAGTCTTCGCTGCTGAAGATCAAGCCGGTGTCGTTGAGTCGGTCAAAGCCGCTTCCGACATCTATTCCCCGATAGCCGGTGAAGTGATTGCGGTCAACGAAGACCTGAGCGGCTCGCCCGAGTTGCTCAACTCCGACCCGTACGGTGCCTGGATCTTCAAGCTCAAGCCAAGTAACGCTGGCGATCTGGACAAGCTGCTTGATGCCGCGGGCTACAAGGCCGCCATCGGCGAGTAAGTCTACAGCGTCACCCAAAGCCCCGATCCGTCGGGGCTTTTTATTGCCTGGCAGGTCTGGATCAAAAGATCGCAGCCTTCGGCAGCGCCTACATTGGAATGCGTATTTCTGTAGGCGCTGCCGAAGGCTGCGATCTTTTGATCTTCAAGGGCTCCGAGGCAGTGGCTGCTATGCTGGTTTGACCGTGTTGCATCGACGCTGAGCGCCAGTCCAGAGAGAGCCCGTCATGTCCCAGTTGCCGTCCTTGAGCCAGTTACGCGACCCCAATGCCTTCCTTCGCCGCCACCTCGGGCCCGATGCCGCCGAGCAGCAGGCGATGCTCGACAGCCTCGGCGTCGGTAGCCGCGTCGAGCTGATCGAGCAGACGGTGCCGCCGGGGATACGCCTGAACCGGGCGCTCGACCTGCCGCCCGCCCTCGACGAAGAAGCCGCGCTGGCCAAGTTGCGCGGTTACGCCGAGCAGAACCAGGTCTGGACCAGCCTGATCGGCATGGGTTACCACGGCACGATCACGCCGGCGGTCATCCTGCGCAACGTGCTGGAAAATCCCGGTTGGTACACCGCTTACACACCGTATCAACCGGAAATTGCCCAAGGCCGACTCGAAGCCTTGCTGAATTTCCAGCAACTGACCATCGACCTGACGGGCCTGGAGCTGGCCAACGCCTCGCTGCTGGATGAAGCCACGGCGGCGGCGGAAGCCATGGCCCTGGCCAAGCGTGTCGCCAAGTCCAGGAGCAATCTGTTTTTTGTGGATGAAAATTGTCATCCGCAGACGATTTCCGTGGTGCAGACCCGTGCCGAAGGTTTCGGTTTCGAGCTGATCATCGACACTGTGGATAACTTGAAACAGCACCAGGTATTCGGCGCGCTGCTGCAGTATCCCGACACCCACGGCGAGATTCGCGACCTGCGTCCGTTGATCGATCACCTGCACGCCCAGCAAGCCCTGGCCTGCGTCGCCACCGATCTGCTGAGCCTGTTGTTGCTGACGCCACCGGGAGAGTTGGGTGCCGACGTGGTGTTCGGCTCGTCCCAGCGGTTTGGTGTGCCCATGGGTTACGGCGGGCCCCACGCGGCGTTTTTTGCCAGTCGCGATGAATACAAACGGGCGATTCCCGGGCGGATTATCGGCGTCTCGAAAGACGCGCGCGGCAACACGGCATTACGGATGGCCCTGCAAACCCGTGAGCAACACATTCGCCGGGAGAAGGCGAATTCGAACATTTGCACTGCCCAGGTGCTGCTGGCCAATATCGCCAGTTTCTATGCGGTCTATCACGGGCCGGAAGGGCTCAAACGTATTGCCCAGCGAGTTCATCGATTGACGTGCATCCTCGCGGCGGGCCTGGAACGCCACGGCATATCCCGCCTCAACACGCACTTTTTCGACACCCTTACGCTGGAGGTCGGCGGCACTCAGACGGCGATCATCGAAAGCGCCCAGGCCGCGCAAATCAATTTGCGCATTCTCGGACGCGGTCAGCTGGGTCTGAGCCTCGACGAAACGTCCGACGAGTCCACCGTTGCCAAACTGTTCGATGTGTTCCTTGGCGCCGATCATGGGATCAACGTAGACGAACTGGACGCTGAAACGCTTCCTTCCGGCATCCCTGGCGAACTGCAGCGATCCTCGCCTTACCTGCGTCACCCGGTATTCAGCGCACATCACAGCGAAACCGAAATGCTGCGTTACCTCAAGCAGCTCGAAAACAAGGACCTTGCCCTCAACCAGTCCATGATCCCGCTGGGCTCCTGCACCATGAAACTCAATGCCACCAGCGAGATGATCCCGATCACCTGGCCGCAGTTCGCCAATCTCCATCCGTTCGTGCCAAAAGAGCAGGCGGTCGGTTATGCACTGATGATCGAAGAGCTGGAGCGCTGGCTCTGCGCGATCACTGGTTTCGACGCGATCTGCATGCAGCCCAATTCCGGCGCGCAAGGCGAATACGCCGGGTTGCTGGCGATCCGCAAATACCACGAGAGTCGTCATCAAGGTGCGCGGGACATCTGCCTGATTCCGTCCTCGGCCCACGGGACCAATCCTGCCTCGGCGCAAATGGCCGGGATGCGTGTGGTGATCGTCGAGTGCGATGAAGCGGGCAACGTCGACCTCGATGACCTGAAGGAAAAAGCGGCGGCTGCCGGAGACAAACTCGCTTGCCTGATGGCGACGTATCCTTCGACCCACGGCGTGTATGAGGAAGGCATCAGTGAGATCTGTGAAGTTATCCACAGCCATGGCGGCCAGGTGTACATGGATGGCGCCAACCTCAATGCGCAAGTCGGGTTGGCGCGGCCGGCGGACATTGGTGCCGACGTTTCCCACATGAACCTGCACAAGACCTTCTGTATTCCCCACGGCGGTGGCGGGCCTGGCATGGGGCCGATTGGTGTGCGGGCACACCTGGCGCCGTTCGTGGCCAATCACCCGGTGGTGGCAATTGACGGTCCGTTGCCGCAGAACGGCGCAGTCAGCGCGGCGCCCTGGGGCAGCGCGAGCATTCTGCCGATCAGCTGGATGTACATCGCCATGATGGGGCCGCAACTGGCAGACGCCAGCGAAGTGGCGATCCTCGCGGCGAATTACCTGGCGCAACATTTGTCCGGTGCATTCCCGGTGCTCTACACCGGGCGCAACGAGCGGGTGGCTCACGAATGCATTCTCGACCTGCGGCCGCTCAAGGCTCTGACCGGCATCAGCGAAGAGGACGTGGCCAAGCGTCTGATGGACTATGGCTTCCATGCGCCGACCATGTCGTTTCCGGTGCCGGGGACCTTGATGGTTGAGCCGACCGAAAGTGAATCGAAGGCTGAACTCGACCGCTTTATCGGGGCGATGCTGAGCATTCGCGCAGAAATCACCGAGGTGCAGAATGGCAACTGGCCGGCCGAGGACAACCCGCTGAAACGGTCGCCGCACACACTGGCCGACATCACCGGGGTTTGGGAGCGGCCGTACAGTATCGAACAAGCGGTGACACCGGACGCGCACACCAAGGCGCACAAGTATTGGCCGGTGGTGAATCGGGTGGATAACGTTTACGGGGATCGGAACCTGTTTTGCGCGTGCGTGCCCGTGGATGATTACCGCTGAAATACCACAAGACACGTAACCCTGTGGGGCAAAAAAATGCCGCTCATGTGAGCGGCATTTTTGTTCAGCAGTAAAACTTATTCCGACGCTACGGCATTCTTTGCCAGGATCGCATTCGCCAGTTCCATGTCCGTGGCCTGCAGCCCAGGGTTGTCGGCGCGAACCTTTTGCATCGCGGCTTCCAGGTACGGGCCGCGAATGCCGCCGTCACTGGCAACAAAACTGCCGGCATCGTCCTGTGCGGCAATGATCAGCTTGTGATCCTTGAACGTCAGGTAAGTCGAACCGGTGGTTGCACCGGACGAGATGACGTTACGCCAAAAGCTGTCGGCCATCGCCGAACCGACTGGAAGGGACAACACGGCGATGGTAGCGACAGCAAGTTTGAAACGCATGATGGGTGACTCCACTGGGTTAACTACGGCGTTTGATTGCCAAGTACCCAGCCGAGTTCCATCACCGGTCATTCAGCCGGTTCCACCAGCAAAATGGCGCCTTGCTGTCCGGTCACCCGAACACGGCTCCCGATGACGGCATCCGGGCCACGGGCCATCCACACGCTATCAGCCACTTTGATTTTTCCGCGCCCGTCGACAATCGACTCATGCACCACAAAGGTTTTGCCGATCAGTTCCTGGCCACGCAGGTTGAGGTTCGGCTCGTCACTCTGGCGCACCGCGCTGCGCTGGCGTCGCCACCAATACAGGGCGGTAGCGATCGAGAGCAGGCCGAACAGCAGAAACTGCAGTTCCCAGGACATGTCCGGTGCTACGAATGTCAGTACGCCAACAGCGGCGGCCGCCATGCCGATCCACAGCAGATAGCCGCCAGCGCCAAACACTTCGAGAATCAGCAGCACGGTACCCAATGCCAGCCAGTCCCAGAACGATAAATGCTGCAGGAATGCCCACATAACGTGCCTCAGGCTTTCTTGTTATCGAACGTGGCCTTGACGATTTCGCCGATGCCGCCGACCGCGCCAATCATCGAACTGGCTTCCAGCGGCATCAGGATGACTTTGCTGTTGTTGGCCGAGGCCAGTTTGCCCAGCGCATCGATGTACTTCTGCGCGACAAAATAGTTGACCGCTTGCACGTTGCCGCCGGCGATGGCTTCGGACACCACTTTGGTCGCCTGGGCTTCGGCTTCGGCCTGACGCTCACGGGCTTCGGCTTCGAGGAATGCGGCCTGACGACCGCCTTCCGCCTCGAGGATCTGCGCCTGTTTCTTGCCCTCGGCCGTCAGAATCGCTGCGGCACGCAGGCCTTCGGCTTCGAGAATTTGCGCACGCTTGATCCGCTCGGCTTTCATCTGCCCCGACATCGCCGCCATCAGGTCTGCTGGCGGGCTGATGTCCTTGATCTCGATCCGGGTGATCTTGATGCCCCATGGCGCCGTGGCTTCATCGACGGTGCGCAGCAGTTTCTCGTTGATCCCGTCACGCTGGCTGAGCATCGCGTCCAGCTCCATGGAGCCGAGCACGGTCCGGATGTTGGTTTGCAGCAGGTTGCGGATGGCGTGTTCGAGGTTGTTCACCTCGTAGGCCGCCTGGGCGGTATTGACCACCTGGAAGAAGCACACGGCGTCGATCTGCACCGTGGCGTTGTCCGCAGTGATGACCTCTTGAGGCGGAATGTCCAGCACGCTTTCCATGACGTTGATCTTGCGACCGATACGGTCCATCACTGGAATGATGATGTTCAAGCCCGGTTTGAGGGTGTTGGTGTAACGGCCGAATCGCTCGACCGTCCATTGATAACCCTGCGGCACAACCTTGAAGCCCATGAACAGAATGGCGACCACCAGGCCGACAAAAAGTAAAAGCACGCTACCGATCTGCATAACGATTCCCTGTTGATCATTGAAGTTGCGATCGCAGGAGTGTAACGGCGCGGCTCGGGGATAAGAATCGTTTGTCGGTCTTTGCATCATCAGGAGACATAAAAGGTTTCATTTCTGCTCACTCTGCGGTGTCACCCGCAGCACCTCCTCGATTGTCGTCAACCCTGCAGCTACCTTCTGCGCGCCCGACAGCCGAAGACTGCGCATGCCTTCCTTGAACGCCTGACGCCGGATCGCCAGCAGATCGGTGTCGGGGTTGATCAGTGCTTTGAGGCCATCCGTCAGTTGCATGATTTCGTAGACCCCGGCGCGGCCGCGGTAGCCGGTGTCGCGGCATTCCAGGCAACCGACGGCGCGCTGGGCATTGCCGGGCAGCGGTGCCTGCCAGGGTTTGGTCAGGGTTTGCCAGTCTTCTTCACTCAGCGTCAGCGGTGCCTTGCAGTGCGGGCACAACGTTCGGACCAGTCGCTGCGCCATGACGCCGAGCACCGTGGCCTTGATCAGGTAATGCGGCACGCCGAGCTCCAGCAGTCGGCTGATGGCGCTGGGCGCGTCGTTGGTGTGCAGCGTCGAGAGCACCAGGTGACCGGTGAGCGCGGCCTGGATCGCCATTTCAGCCGTTTCGAGATCACGGATCTCGCCAATCATGATGATGTCGGGGTCCTGCCGCATCAGCGCGCGCACGCCGGCGGCAAAGGTCAGTTCGATGTTGTGCTGGACCTGCATCTGGTTGAACGCCGGCTCGACCATCTCGATCGGGTCTTCGATGGTGCAGAGGTTGACCTCCGGCGTCGCCAGTTTCTTCAAGGTGGTGTAGAGCGTGGTGGTCTTGCCCGAGCCGGTCGGCCCGGTCACCAGAATGATGCCGTTGGGCTGACTCGTCATGTCCTGCCAGCGGCGCAGATCATCCGTGGAAAAGCCCAACTGATCGAAGTCCTTGAGCAGCACTTCGGGATCGAAGATCCGCATGACCATTTTTTCGCCAAACGCCGTTGGCAATGTCGACAGCCGCAACTCGACTTCGCCACCGTCCGGCGTCTTGGTTTTCACCCGACCGTCCTGGGGTTTGCGTTTTTCCGCGACATTCATCCGTCCCAGGCTCTTGAGCCGACTGACGATGGCCATGGTCACCTGTGGCGGGAACTGATAGACGTTGTGCAACACACCGTCGATGCGAAAGCGCACCGTGCCTTGCTCGCGACGGGGTTCGATGTGGATATCGCTGGCGCGCTGCTGGAAGGCGTACTGGAACAACCAGTCGACGATATTGACGATGTGCGCGTCGTTGGCGTCCGGCTCCTGGTCGCTGGCGCCGAGGTTGAGCAGTTGCTCGAAGTTGCCCAGGGTGCTGGTCTGTTGATCGTTGTTGGTCGCGCCACTGACCGATTTGGCCAGGCGGAAAAACTCTACGCTGAAACGCTGGATGTCGACCGGGTTGGCCACCACCCGCTTGATCGGCAGCTTCAGAACGTGGGTCAGGTCGGCTTCCCAGCCTTTGACATAGGGCTGGGCGCTGGCCACGGTCACGGCGTCGCGATCAATGGACACCGCGAGAATCTTGTGGCGCTGCGCGAAGGCGTAGGACATCAGCGGCGTAATGGCCGCGACGTTGATTTTCAGCGGGTCGATGCGCAAGTAGGGCTGGCCGGCCTGCTGCGACAACCACAGCGTCAGGCTTTCCAGGTCAAGGTGTTTGCCGGGACGACTGAGGTCGTCCAGCTGCTGGCTGGCGATGAACTCCAGCGGGTGCAGCTGGCCATTGGCGGCGTGACGGCGGCGGGCGTTGAGCGCGTGCTCGGCCGAATCCTGGCTGATAAAGCCCTGGGCGACCAGCTCGCGCAGCAAATCATTGAGATCCAGCCAGCGGTCCTGAATGGCGAGTTGAACGGACATGCGGGCTCCTCGTGAACAACAGTTCGCAAAGGATAGTCGTGGACCCGCTGACCGTTGGGCCACTACCCGACGAAGCCGTATCGGGTTTTTTCAGCCCGTCGCCTGAGTCGCTTCAACCCGCGCAAAATCAGCCGCTTGCAGTTCAACCGAACAGACGCTGATCAGGTTACGTAATTTTTCCGCAATCACTTGCGCACGGTGCCAGCTCAGCCCGTCCATGACGATGTCGAGCGACAGCCAATCGTCCGTGCGCTGCACGTTGACCTGTTGCGGTGTCAGGCATTGCAACGCGAACAGGTTGAGCGCACGGCACAACAGATCCGGTTCTGCCTCGGCGAGCAATTGATAGTGGACGCGGCAGTGGGCATTGCTGGCGTTCCAGACATCGGCGCGGGTAGGCGGGGTGTTCACGGCTTCGAGATGCGGCATGATCGGTCTCCAAAATCACTGGAGGAATTTTTACATTCGATGCCGGGTATTTCTTATCTATGATGGGTCTTATTGGCGATCTATCGAATCATGTGATTCAACAAAACATTGATTACAGGTTTTTCTATGCAAAGCGAACTGGATGGCTACGACCGCAAGATTCTCGCGCTGCTGCAAGAGGACGCTTCGCTCTCCAGCGCGCAGATCGCCGAGCAGGTAGGGCTTTCGCAGTCGCCCTGCTGGCGGCGGATTCAGCGGATGAAGGAGGAGGGGATCATTCGCGGTCAGGTGACGCTGCTGGACCGGAAGAAGATCGGGCTCAACACGCAGATTTTTGCCGAGGTCAAACTCAACGCCCATGGGCGTTCGAACTTTACGGAGTTCACCGAGGCGATTCGCGGCTTTTCCGAAGTGCTGGAGTGTTATGTGCTGATGGGGTCAGTGGATTTCTTGTTGCGGATCGTGACGGCGGACATCGAGGCGTATGAGCGGTTTTTCTTCGAGAAGCTGTCGATGGTGCCGGGAATTCAGGAGGTGAACTCGATTGTGGCGTTGTCGGAAATCAAGTCGACCACCAGCTTGCCGGTGTTGCGCTGATTCGACAGAGGTTTTTTGTGGCGAGGGAGCTTGCTCCCGCTGGGCAGCGGAGCGGCCCCGAAAATGGGCCTGCTGCGCAGTCCAGCGGGAGCAAGCTCCCTCGCCACAAGGACTTACATGCGCAGCAACATCTTCCAGGCACGGTTCTGATAAACCGCGATCGCCTGCTGCTTGCGCGCATCCAGCGATTCATCGGTGATCGGTTCGTTGGCCAGTTGCGCAAGCTGCTTCAGCTCGCCGTACAGTCGATCCATTTCCGGGATCTCCAGCACGTTGCGGGCATGGTGCAACCAGGCCTGGATGCGCTCGATGCGCGGCAGTTGCTCGGCCAGATCTTCCGGCTGCTGCTGGTAACGCTGCAACTGCAGGGAGGTCGCTTCTTCACCCAGCAAGCGCGGCAGCCAGCTACCCAATTGCGCAGCGCCCTGGCGATTGCCGCGAACATTGCGATCGGCGGCCCAGGTGCGGGCCAGCAACCAGCGCGAGGTATTCAGCGAGAACAGGCCCCAGCGCGGGTCTTCGAGTTCTTCGAGGAACTGCTCCGGCGCGGCTTTACGCACGTCTTCGTCGTCCTGACCGGCCTGTACCAGAGGGCGCCAGTCTTCGAGCAACGCATCCAGTGCGAGGCGCAGGTCGTGTGTCGACTGACGCGGGGCGGCCTGGCCCAGGCTGCTCAGCAGGGCGCGCAATTCGGCGAGGTTTTCGACCCAGTCCTGCAACAGACGCCAGTGGCCGTTGAAGCGATATTGCTCGGCCAGACGCTGGCTGCTGCTCAGCAAATGCCAGCTCAACGCGGCGAACGCGTCGTCCAGCGGCATTTCGGCGCTGATCTGCGGCGCCGGCAGGCTCAACGAATAGCTGTTGGCGTCGTACAAGCGATAACCGCGTTCGGCCTTGCTGATGTCACACGGCATCAGGGCCAGGGTCGCGGCCAGTTCGGCGGCCAGTTCCAGCAGTGCGGCCGGTTCGCCTTCGCGTAGCTCCAGCTCCAGTTCGCAGATTTCTTCTTTCTGCTTGCCGACAACGACGTGGCCCAGGTCCAGCGCGGCTTCGATCACCACTTTGGTCTTGCCACGGCCCCAGGCGATTTCGGCGCGTTCGCGGACGAAATCGGTGGTGAAAATCGGCTTGAGGGTTTTCTTGTCCAGCTCGGCCAGCTCTTCAGGCCAGCATTCGCCATCGAGTTTTTTCACGTCGAGCTTGGCTTTGGGCAGGTTCCAGTCGTATTCGTTACGCTCGGACAAACCGGCGACGCTCTGGCCACGGGTCTTGAGGGTCTGGATCACTTCTTCGCCATCGCGGCGCAGGCGCAGGGCAACCTTGGCGCGGGCCAGGTCACGCTCAGGCGTGTCGAAGTACTGGTTCATCAGTTCACGGCGTTCCCAGCCACTTTTGTTGCGTTTTTTCAGTAGCGGGTGCTCGCGCAGGGCGGCGAGGGTTTCGCGGCTGACGCGGAGTTTGATTTCGGTTTCTTTCTGCATGGCCGGAAAATCCAGGATCGGGAGCGCAGCCGGGGGAATGTGTGGCTGCCAAGGTCGTGCAGTGTACAGGAGTGAACGTTCCTAGGTGCCGCGACGGTTTATTCCTGTCGCCGGATGGTTCTATGATGGACTTCAATTCGCGAGTTGGAGTCAGCGATGCCTTTGCCGTCCATGAAAGATCAGTTCGCTGCGCTGATTGCCACGCCGTCGGTCAGTTGTACCCAGGCCAGCCTCGATCAATCCAACCGTCCAGTGATCGATTTGCTGGCGACGTGGCTCGGCGACCTGGGGTTTGCCTGCGATATCCAGCAGGTCAGCCCCGGCAAATTCAATCTGCTGGCCAGTTTCGGTTCCGGCCCCGGTGGTCTGGTGCTCGCCGGACATAGCGATACCGTGCCGTTCGATGGCGCGCTATGGCAGACCGATCCGCTGAAACTGACCGAAGTCGATGGCCGCTGGGTCGGTCTGGGCAGTTGCGACATGAAAGGCTTTTTCGCCCTGGCCATCGAAGCCGTCCAGCCCTTGCTCGACCAGCCGTTCAAACAGCCGTTGCTGATCCTCGCCACCTGCGATGAAGAAAGCTCGATGTCCGGTGCCCGTGCCTTGGCTCAAGCAGGACGCCCGTTGGGCCGGGCGGCGGTGATCGGCGAGCCGACCGGACTGAAACCGATCCGCATGCACAAAGGCATCATGATGGAGCGCATCGACATCCTCGGTCAGAGCGGCCATTCCTCGGACCCGCGCCTCGGTCATAGCGCTCTCGAAGCCATGCACGATGCCATCGGCGAACTGCGCGGGCTGCGCCTGTTGTGGCAGCGCGAATACCGTAATCCGCAGTTCGGCGTACCGGTGCCGACCATGAACTTCGGCTGCATCCATGGCGGGGACAACCCCAACCGCATCTGTGGCCAGTGCTCGCTGGAATTCGACCTGCGTCCGCTGCCGGGCATGGACCCCAAGATGCTGCGCGAGGAGATTCTGAAGAAACTCAACCCGGTTGCCGAACGGCATCAGGTAAAGATCGATTACGCGCCGCTGTTCCCCGAAGTGCCGCCCTTCGAGCAGGCCGAGGACGCCGAATTGGTGCGCGTCGCGGAAAAGCTTACGGGTCATCGCGCCGAAGCAGTGGCGTTCGGCACCGAAGCGCCTTATCTTCAGCGTCTTGGCTGCGAAACAGTGGTGTTAGGCCCGGGCGACATTGCCTGCGCGCACCAACCGGGGGAATACCTCGAAATGTCACGTTTGCAGCCTACCGTGCATCTATTACGGCAGCTGATCGAACATTACTGCCTGACACCGGCTCAAGCGCCAATGGCTTGAACGCTACCCTTGTAGGCGCAGCCTTCGGCAACTCCTACAGGTATAAATTGCCAATGCCCCAACCCGTATTCATGAGGAGAGCGCGCGTGTCGCCAAGCCTGTTCCGACGATAACCATCAGCCCGCTGTGCGTTTTCCGTTTCGCCCATTTTTTGGCTGCTATTTATTTACAGGCCCAGGTTCATGCCCGAATACGTTAATTGGCTTCGTCACGCTTCGCCTTACATCAACGCCCACCGCGATTGCACCTTCGTCGTCATGCTGCCCGGCGACGGGGTGGAACACCCGAACTTCGGCAATATCGTCCACGACCTGGTGCTGCTGCACAGCCTCGGCGTGCGACTGGTGCTGGTTCACGGTTCCCGCCCGCAGATCGAAACCCGCCTGGCCGCGCGTGGCCTGACCCCGCATTACCACCACGGGATGCGCATCACCGATGCGGCGACCCTCGAGTGCGTGATCGATGCCGTCGGCCAGCTGCGCATTGCCATCGAAGCACGGCTGTCGATGGACATGGCTTCGTCGCCGATGCAGGGCTCGCGCCTGCGGGTCGCCAGCGGCAACCTGGTGACCGCACGGCCGATCGGTGTGCTCGAAGGCGTCGACTATCACCACACCGGCGAAGTGCGCCGGGTTGACCGCAAAGGTATCAATCGCCTGCTGGACGAGCGTTCCATCGTGTTGCTGTCGCCGTTGGGTTACTCGCCGACCGGTGAGATTTTCAACCTCGCGTGTGAAGACGTGGCAACCCGCGCGGCCATTGATCTGGGGGCCGATAAACTGCTGCTGTTCGGTGCCGACCTGGGTTTGATCGATGAAAACGGGCGTCTGGTGCGTGAACTGCGTCCCCAGCAAGTGCCGGCGCATTTGCAGCGTCTGGGCAATAACTATCAGGGCGAATTGCTGGACGCTGCGGCTGAAGCTTGCCGTGGCGGCGTGGCGCGCAGTCATATCGTCAGTTACGTCGAAGACGGCGCACTGTTGACCGAACTGTTCACCCGTGACGGTGGCGGTACGCTGGTGGCGCAGGAACAATTCGAAGTCGTGCGTGAAGCCGCGATTGAAGACGTTGGCGGTCTGCTGGACCTGATCAGCCCGCTGGAAGAGCAGGGGATTCTGGTACGTCGTTCGCGCGAAGTGCTGGAGCGCGAAATCGAGCAGTTCAGTGTGGTCGAGCGCGAAGGCATGATCATCGCGTGTGCGGCGCTGTATCAGATTGCCGATTCGGATGCGGGGGAGCTGGCGTGCCTGGCGGTGAACCCGGAGTACCGGCATGGTGGCCGTGGGGATGAGCTGTTGGAGCGGATCGAAACCCGCGCTCGGGCTCAGGGGTTGAAGACGCTGTTCGTCCTCACTACCCGGACCGCACACTGGTTCCGCGAGCGTGGCTTCGTGCCGAGCAGCGTCGAGCGCCTGCCGTCGGCGCGGGCGTCGCTGTACAACTATCAGCGTAATTCGAAAATCTTCGAAAAAGCCCTGTAACCGCAGGCTTTTGTGGCGAGGGAGCTTGCTCCCGCTGGGCTGCGCAGCAGCCCCAAAACAGGCAAACGCGTTATGTCTGACTTATCGCGTTGCCGGGTTTGGGTGTCCTTCGGCCCCCAGCGGGAGCAAGCTCCCTCGCCACTGGGTTTGTGTGTTACTCGGCGACGAATTTCGCGCTGACATACGGCGAGTAATCTGGCAGCACCGTCTCAACCTTCCCTTGTTCCTTCAAGAACTTCGCCGTCTCACCCATGGCCTTCGCCGTGCCGCCGTCCAGCAGCGCGGTGGTCTGCTGTGCCTTGGCATCCGGGAAAGCTGAACCGGCCAGCAGTTCTGGCACATCGGCGGTATTGGCACCGGTCAGTTTGGCGATTTTCTGCACCGGTACCGAATCAGCGGTCCAGCTGGTTTGGAGCACTCAAAGAAATAATACCGATACACAAACTGTAACAATTGATCTGGATAGTGCGCGCTTGGCCATCATGGCGTTGCTTTAAATGAGATTGAAAGCGGTTTTTTAAACCCAATTCATCTAAAAAAATAAAATTAAATACCTTTTGTGAATTAGCTTTGTAAGGGTTTTTTCAGCGAGCTCATTCCCAAAGGGTATGAAAAAGAAGCACAGACTTCTTTTTAGGTTTATGGCGACGTCATAAACCTGCATGGACCGAATTGACGGGGGTTAGACCATGGTCGTAGACACAGATAGTTACGATTGACTTGTAGGTCACGGTCTGGCGCTAATCGCCAATCCTAGGATCCCGAGCGTTTGAACTCAGGACCAGGACTACAAGAATTAGAAACGAGAGGAGCTTAACAATGAACAAGTCCACCTTGGCCTTGGCCGTGGCCGTAGGGGTTTTGGCGCAGCAGGCAGGCGCCGCCGGTTTCATCGAAGACAGCAAGGCTTCCGTCAGTTCTCGGACGATGTATTACAACGCGGATGCCCGTGAGGGCGCCTCTAATGCGGCTAATAATCAGCGCGAAACCGCTCAGGGCTTCAAGTTCGATTTCCTGTCCGGTTTCACCCAGGGCGTGGTGGGTTTTGGTATTGATGCCCAGGCGTTGGTGGGCATCCATCTGGATGGCGGCCGCGGTCATCACCCGGACAACAACAGCTTTTTCCCAAGCGACAGCGACGGCTCGGCATCCGACCCATGGAGCCGCGTAGCGGGTAACGTCAAAGCGCGATTCTCGAAAACCGAGGCCCACCTGGGTGGTGCGCTGCAACCCAACATGCCGATCCTGGTCGCGAACGACAGCCGTCTGCTTCCACAGACCTTTGAAGGGGGCACCATCACCTCGAAGGAAATCGACAACTTCACTTTCAACGTAGGCCAGCTTGAGCACGCTGAAGGTCGCGCGTCGTCGAACACAACGGGCCTGGCTGTCTCTACCATTGGCAATGCGAAGGAAAGCAACCAGTTCCGTTATGCCGGTGCTGACTGGAAGGTTACCAAGGACCTGACGCTGCAGTACTACCACGCGAACCTGGAAGACTATTACAAGCAAAACTTCTTCGGCCTCGTGCACGTCTTCCCGATCAGTGCCAACCAGTCTTTCAAGACCGATCTGCGCTACTTCGACAGCAGCTCCGACGGCAAGAATGGTGATGCGGGTTATCGCTTCAACAACAACGGTGGTTACGCCAAGACCCCGGGCGAGGTTGATAACACCACCTGGAGCGCCATGTTCACCTACACCCTGGGTGGCAATGCTTTCCTCGTCGGTCACCAGCGTGTCAGCGATGACGGTGGTTTCGTTTATCTGAACCAAGGCAACGTAGTCGACGGCAATGGCCGCAATGAAGGGGCTGGCGGCTCGAGCTTCTACCTGTTCACTGACGCAATGATCAACGGCTTCGTCCGTGCTGGCGAGAACACCACTTTCGGTCAGTACACTTATGACTTCGCCTCTCTGGGTGTTCCAGGCCTGAAGGCCTCGGCCGCCTATCTGCGTGGCGAGAACATCAAAGCGGCCAACGGCGTTGGTAAAGACCAGACCGAGTGGGAACGCGACCTGCGCTTGGATTATGTGATTCAAACGGGCGCACTGAAAGGATTTGGGACAACGCTGCGTCACGGTACTTACCGTGGTGACACGCCCAACATTAATGCCCAGGACCAGACCCGTCTGATCTTCAACTACACCTACAGCTTCATGTAACAAGCTTCGCGAAGAGAGCCTCGCCGGTCGGCGGGGCTTTTTTTTGCGTTTTTTTTAATATTCGAATTAGGCATTGATCAGTAATTTAATATTCTTTTTAGCTTTTAAGATAAATCCCTAAAGTGAATCCCGTCGGGGCCGATACTAGTGTCCCTTGGCGATCAAAATGCCGTCTTTTATTCCCGTACGGCATTAAAAAAGAATGAATTGAGTTTTTTCCGTTTACCATGCCGGCCCATTTTCCGCAGTCAGACCGTTGACTTAGAGCCTTCGGTTGAGTGGCGTGCGGATCGCGGACAGCGGCACACGCGCATTTCAGGATCCAGAGCATTCGACTCAGGACCGAAAAAATTAGAAACGAGAGGAGCGAAACAATGAACAAGTCCACTTTGGCCCTGGCTGTGGCCGTAGGGGTTTTGGCGCAGCAGGCAGGCGCCGCCGGTTTCATCGAAGACAGCAAGGCTACATTGGGGCTGCGTAACTTCTACATCAATACCGATAATCGTGACGGTCCTGGCGCGAACAAGAACGAAGAATGGGGCCAAGGCTTCGATCTGCGTTTCATCTCGGGCTACACCCAAGGTACTGTCGGCTTCGGTATCGATGCCATTGGTCTTCTGGGCGTACGTCTGGATTCGGGTGGCGGTACCAATGGCAATGCCGGTACCGCTTACGGCGGCACTGTGTTCCCGAGCGAGTCCAACGGCAAGGCGGTGGATAACTTCTCCAGCCTGGGCCTGACTGCCAAAGCCAAAATCTCCCAGACCGAACTGAAGCTGGGCACGCTGCAGCCGAAGAACCCGGTTATCGTCACCAACGATGGTCGTCTGCTGCCACAAACCTGGCAGGGCGGCCAGATCACTTCCGGCGAAATCAAGGACCTGACCCTGGTTGGCGGTCAGATTGAAGCTGCCAAGGGCCGTAACTCCAGCAACAACGAACAGCTGAGCATCTCCGGTGCGAATAATCGCGGTACTGGCTGGCGCGACAGCAACAAGTTCATTTATGCCGGTGGCGACTACAAAATCACCAAAGACCTGACCGCTCAGTACTACTACGGCAACCTGGAAGACTTCTACAAGCAACACTTCTTGGGCCTGGTTCACAACTGGTCAATCGGTCCAGGTGTGCTGAAGTCTGACTTCCGTTACTTCAACAGCTCTGATGACGGCAAAAACGGCACCGACTCGGCGTACTACAGCACCGGTAACTACACCGGCGTACGTAATGGTCGCGGTGAAGTGTCCAACAACCTGTACAGCGGCTTGTTCCTATACTCCGTTGCCGGCCACACCTTCGGTGGCGGTTACCAGGTCAGTAACGGCAGCAGCGACTTCCCTTGGCTGAACCAGGGTGACGGCTCGTCGAACTACACCATCACCGACATGCAAATTCAGAAGTTCAACCGTGCCGGCGAGAAAACCTGGCAAGCACGCTACTCCTATGACTTCGCCAGAGTGGGTGTACCTGGCCTGACCGCCGGTGCTGTTTACCTCAAAGGTGACGACATCGACCTCGTAGGCACCAATGGCCGCGAAAGCACTTCGGGTCGTTCCGAGTGGGAACGTGACTTCACCTTGGCCTACGTAGTGCCAGAAGGTCCGCTGAAAAACGTTGGCTTCATGTGGAAGAACGCTACCTGGCGCACCGACCTCCCGGGCGTTCGCTCCCAGGACGAAAACCGCCTGATCGTCAGCTACTCGATCCCGCTGTTGTAATAGCGCTCGCGTAACCGCTGAAAAAAAAGCCCCGCCCGGCATCACGCCGGGCGGGGCTTTTGCGTTTCCAGAGCGGGGTCACCCCCGTAATCCCGCCCCGATTTCCCTCTTTTGCAGCAACTCAAGGCCTTCTCGAACCTTGGAAACGATAGTCGTCGCGATGGATTGGCGGGTCCAGTGAACAGTTATTTAATATTCATTTTCGGTCTAATAATCGAGATATATATTCTTTTTGTATGATCCCCAACACGAGCTACAGTTGAGTTCTACATCACACTCATCAGGAGCCCACCATGAGCATCAGACTCGGCGACATCGCCCCCGATTTCGAGCAGGATTCCAGCGTCGGCACCATCCGTTTCCATGAATGGCTGGGCGATAGTTGGGGCGTGCTGTTCTCCCACCCGGCAGACTTCACCCCAGTGTGCACCACCGAGCTGGGCTTCACCGCCAAGCTCAAGGATGAATTCGCCAAGCGCGGGGTCAAGGCCATTGCGCTGTCCGTGGACCCGGTGGACTCGCACCACAAGTGGATCGAGGACATCAACGAAACCCAGAACACGACCGTCAACTTCCCGATCCTGGCCGACGCTGACCGCAAGGTGTCGGACCTGTACGACCTGATTCACCCGAACGCCAACGACACTTTGACCGTGCGTTCGCTGTTCGTGATCGACCCGAACAAAAAGGTTCGGCTGACCATCACCTACCCGGCCAGCACCGGCCGTAACTTCCATGAAATCCTGCGGGTGATCGACTCGCTGCAACTCACCGACAACTACAAGGTGGCCACCCCGGCCAACTGGAAGGACGGTGAAGAAGTGGTGATCGTGCCGTCGCTGCAGGACCCGGACGAAATCAAGAAACGCTTTCCCAAGGGCTATCGCGCGGTGAAGCCGTACCTGCGTCTGACGCCGCAACCGAACAAGTAAACCTTCAGCACATGGTTCAAGTTATCCGAACAACAGGGATTTCAGGCCGTTTCGACGGCCTTTTTTATGCCTGGAAAACGCGGCGCCGTATATCTCTGTATCGAATAACCAAATGAATAAATATGATTTAAAGATATATGAATCACCTGTTAAGGTCTCTTCATCGAAGCGAGATCGCACACGGCGAATCGCCAACACCGTTCAAGGAATCGTCTGAATGCTGGTCGTCTCACTGGGTGGCAGTCCGAGCCAACGCTCCCGTTCCGGGGTGCTGCTGGAGCGCTCCCAACGCTGGTTGCAGGAACAGGGTGTGGAGGTGGTGAGTTACCAGGTGCGGGACTTCCCGGCCGAAGACTTGCTGCACGCACGTTTCGACAGCCCGAAGGTGATCGACCTGCTGCAACAGATTGAAAACGCCGACGGCCTGCTGATCGCGACGCCGGTGTACAAGGCATCGTTCTCCGGCGCACTGAAAACCGTACTGGACCTGCTGCCCGAACGCGCCCTGGCCCACAAAGTGGTTTTGCCGATGGCTACCGGGGGCAGCATCGCCCACATGCTGGCGGTGGATTACGCACTCAAACCGGTGTTGTCGGCGTTGAAGGCCCAGGAAATGCTCCACGGGATTTTCGCTGCGGATAGCCAGATCGCTTACGGTGAAGGCAGCGCACAAGCGCAACTGGCGCCAGAGCTGGAAGAACGTTTGAACGAATCCCTGGAGCTGTTTTTCAGCGCCATGGCGCGACGGCCGAAGCCGCTCGATCCGAACCTGTTGAATGAACGTCTGTTGAGTGCTCGCTGGAGCATTTAAGCCTGCACTCAAGCCACACCTGAATTCTGAAGTACTCACCTTACTCAGCCGTCAACGGCCAAGCAGGTGCAGCCAAAACCCAACTGCAAAAAGGAGAGCGCTATGCGCACTGTCATTTTGCGTCGTGGTCTGGTCGCTCTGTTTGCTGCGGCTGTGTCCTTCGGCGCCATTACTCAAGCTCAAGCCGAGACCCTTCGGATCGGTTATCAGAAGTACGGCACGCTGGTGCTGCTCAAAGCCAAAGGCACGCTGGAAAAACGCCTCGCCGCCCAAGGCGTGGATGTGCAATGGACTGAATTTCCCGGCGGCCCGCAGCTGCTTGAGGGGCTGAATGTCGGCTCCATCGACTTCGGTGTCACCGGCGAAACGCCTCCGGTATTCGCTCAAGCGGCGGGTGCCGATCTGCTCTACGTCGCCTACGAACCGCCAGCGCCCCACAGCGAAGCGATCCTGGTGCCGAAAGACTCGCCAATCAAATCGGTGAAGGACCTCAAGGGCAAGAAAGTCGTCCTGAACAAAGGCTCCAACGTTCACTACCTGCTGGTTCGCGCGCTGGAAGACGCCGGCCTCAAATACACCGACATCCAGACCGTCTTCCTGCCCCCGGCCGATGCCCGAGCCGCGTTCGAACGTGGCAGCGTCGACGCCTGGGTGATCTGGGACCCATACCAGGCCGCCGCCGAACAACAGCTGCAAGCGCGCACCCTGCGCGATGGCCAAGGCATCGTCGACAACCATCAGTTCTACCTGGCGACCAAACCTTACGCACAGAAAAATCCTGAGGTCATCAAGACCCTCGTGGAAGAAGTGCGCGCCGTCGGCGAGTGGTCCAAGGCCAACCCGGAAGACGTGACCCAACAGGTTTCGCCACTGCTTGGCCTGCCGGCGGACATCACCCTGACCTCGGTGAAACGCCAGGGCTACGGCGCACTGTTCCTGACTCCTGAAGTGGTCGCCGCCCAACAGAAAATTGCCGACAGCTTCTACCAGCTCAAGCTGATTCCGAAGCCGCTGAGCATCAAAGACGTGATCTGGACGCCACCGGCGGCCGTCGCCAACGCGCAGTAATTCGATTCCCCAAGGAGACCACTCCATGAGCCTCAATATCTTCTGGTTCCTGCCTACCCACGGCGACGGCCATTACCTTGGCACCGCCGAGGGCGCTCGCGCCGTCGATCACGGTTACCTGCAACAAGTTGCGCAAGCGGCGGATCGCCTGGGCTTCGGCGGGGTGCTGATTCCCACCGGCCGCTCGTGCGAAGACTCGTGGCTGGTGGCGGCGTCGCTGATCCCGGTGACCCAGCGTCTGAAATTCCTTGTCGCGCTACGCCCCGGGATCATTTCCCCGACGGTGGCCGCGCGTCAGGCCGCGACACTGGATCGCCTGTCCGGCGGTCGTGCGTTGTTCAACCTGGTGACGGGCGGCGATCCGGAAGAACTGGCCGGCGACGGTTTGTTCCTGACGCACGAAGAACGCTATCAAGCCTCGGTGGAATTCACCCGCATCTGGCGTCGTGTGCTGGAAGGTGAAACCGTTGATTACGACGGTCAGCACATCAGCGTGAAGGGCGCCAAGTTGCTCTATCCGCCGATCCAGCAACCGCGTCCGCCGCTGTACTTCGGCGGCTCTTCGGAAGCGGCGCAGGACCTCGCGGCAGAGCAAGTGGAAATGGTCCTGACCTGGGGCGAGCCACCGGCCGCTGTTGCCGAGAAAATCGAACAGGTTCGCGCTAAAGCCGCGAAGCTTGGCCGCACGGTGCGCTTCGGGATTCGCCTGCATGTGATCGTTCGTGAAACCAATGCCGAAGCCTGGCAAGCGGCGGACCGACTGATCTCGCATCTGGACGACGACACGATCGCCCGTGCCCAGGCTTCACTGGCGCGCTTCGATTCCGTCGGCCAGCAACGCATGGCGGCATTGCATGGCGGCAGCCGCGACAACCTGGAAGTCAGCCCCAACCTGTGGGCGGGCGTCGGTCTGGTGCGTGGCGGTGCTGGCACCGCGTTGGTCGGCGACGGTCCGACCGTGGCCGCGCGCGTGAAGGAATACGCGGACCTGGGCATCGACACCTTCATTTTTTCCGGTTATCCGCACCTTGAAGAGTCCTACCGCGTCGCGGAATTGCTGTTCCCGCATCTCGATATCGAGCGCCCCGAGCTGCCGAAAAGCGCCGGTTACGTCAGTCCGTTCGGCGAGATGGTCGCCAACGACATTCTTCCCAAAGCCGCGCCCCGGAGCTGAGGCGCGCCATGAAGAAAATCATCCACAACCTTGCGCCCTGGGTGTTGCCGGTTTTGCTGTTGGCGGTGTGGCAGTTGTCAGTGTCGGCGGGCTGGTTGTCGACACGGATCCTGCCGGCGCCGATCGCGGTGATTGAGGCCGGCGTGAGCCTGGTACGCAGCGGAGAAATCTGGACGCACCTGGCGATCAGCGGCTGGCGTGCGGCGCTGGGCTTCACCCTTGGCGGCAGCATCGGACTGGCGCTGGGCTTCATCACCGGTCTGTCGAAGTGGGGCGAACGCCTGCTCGACAGTTCGGTGCAGATGATCCGCAACGTGCCACACCTGGCGCTGATTCCACTGGTGATCCTGTGGTTCGGCATCGATGAGTCGGCGAAGATTTTTCTGGTGGCGCTGGGCACGTTGTTCCCGATCTACCTCAACACCTATCACGGCATTCGCAACGTCGATCCGGCGCTGGTGGAGATGGCACGCAGCTATGGCTTGTCCGGTTTCAGCCTGTTCCGTCAGGTGATCCTGCCGGGTGCATTGCCTTCGATTCTGGTCGGCGTGCGTTTTGCGCTGGGCTTCATGTGGCTGACCTTGATCGTCGCTGAAACCATTTCCGCGAGTGCGGGCATCGGTTACCTGGCGATGAATGCCCGGGAGTTTTTGCAGACCGACGTGGTGGTGCTGGCGATCCTGATGTATGCGGTGCTCGGCAAACTCGCCGACCTCGCAGCCCGTGGACTTGAGCGCGTCTGGCTGCGCTGGCATCCGGCGTATCAGGTTGCCAAGGGAGGTGCAGCATGACCGCTCAACAACCTCCACGCCTGCTGCGCGGTATTCCGCTGGTGGTGCGCAAGCTGCAAAAAACCTTCGGCTCGCGGCAGGTACTGCGTGAGATCGATCTGCACATTCCGGCCGGCCAGTTCGTCGCCGTGGTGGGGCGCAGCGGTTGTGGCAAAAGTACCTTGCTGCGGTTGCTCGCCGGTCTCGACAAACCCACGGGTGGTGAATTGCGCGCCGGTTCCGCACCGCTGGGCGAGGCGAGGGAAGACACTCGGCTGATGTTCCAGGAAGCGCGTTTGCTGCCATGGAAAAAGGTCATCGACAACGTCGGCCTCGGGCTCAAGGGCCACTGGCGTCCGCAAGCCTTGGAAGCGCTGGAGTCAGTCGGCCTGGCAGATCGCGCCAATGACTGGCCCGCGGCGCTGTCCGGTGGCCAGAAGCAACGTGTGGCCCTGGCCCGCGCGCTGATCCATCAACCGCGGTTGCTGTTGCTCGACGAACCGCTGGGTGCACTGGATGCCCTGACCCGAATTGAAATGCAGCAGCTGATCGAGCGGCTCTGGCAGAAGCACGGTTTTACCGTGTTGCTGGTGACCCACGATGTCAGCGAAGCGGTGGCGATTGCCGATCGGGTGATCCTGATCGAAGAGGGCGAAGTCGGTCTCGACCTGCACGTGGAGCTGCCGCGGCCTCGGGTTCGGGGTTCGCATCGGCTGGCGGCGCTGGAAACCGAAGTCCTCAATCGCGTCCTCGCACTGCCCGGCGAACCGCCGGAACCTGAACCTGTTTCACCCTTGCCTACGCAATTGCGTTGGGCTCAATAACTCAAGCCTCATCCAACGACAGGAATCAACATCATGACTATCAAGGCCATCAACGTTCGTAACCAGTTCAAAGGCTCGATCAAGGAAATCGTCCTGGGTGACGTGCTGTCGGAAATCGACGTGCAGACCGCTTCCGGCATTGTCACTTCGGTGATCACCACCCGTTCGGTCAAGGAGCTGGAATTGGTGGTCGGGAGCGAAGTGATTGCATTTGTGAAATCCACCGAGGTGTCGATCGCCAAGTTGTGATCGTGTGCATTTCGAGCCACCCCGGAGGGTGTGAGCCCTTCGGGGTTTTTCATGGATGAGAATCAGCGAGTTCGGCGGTGCTGCCATCGCGAGCAGGCTCGCTCCCACAGGGATTGTTGTGGTCCACAAATGCTGTGTTCGCTGTGCGAGCCTGCTCGCGATGAGGCCGTCGCAGCCGCCATAGAGATCAGGCTGAAACGGCGCGCTTCGGCAGATACGGCGGTAAATACAACCCCAGATATGCATCAAACACCCGCATCCCTTCCTCGGCCATGCGCGGCGTAATCTGCCCATGCTGTTGCACCGAGCGTGCATACACCCGATCCCCCAATTCCATGGCCAGCGCAAACACATCAACGTCTGTCGGCAGCGTCGGCAGTTCGAAGTGATGATCGAACAGCTTGTGCATCAGGTCGCCCAATTCGATGTCGTGCTGACGGTCAGCCTGGGTGACTTCGGTCAGGCCATGCTGGGCGAGGATCAACTGGCGGGCGGCGGCGTCCTCGTCGTAGATCGCGAGCATCCGTTGTTCCACCAGCCGCGACAGGTCGCGCCAGCCGTCGAGGGCGCCGTGGTCGATGGGCGCTTGCAGGCAGGCGCGGAAAGCGGCGTGGACGTCGGCGGTCAGCGCTTCGAGCAGGGCCGGGACACTGGCGAAAAAGTGGTAGACGGAGGAGGGCGGGATCTCCGCGCGTTCGGCGACACTGTAGATCGACAGGCTGGCCACACCTTCGGCAGCCAGCAGCGTGCGGGCGGCATCGAGTATCGAATCGATCCGGGCCTGGCTGCGGGCGCGGGGTTTGCGAATGGTGGCGGTGCGCGTCATTGGAGTCCTCCTGCGGGGCAGCGGGCATTGTACGCAGAGCGGGCAGATGTTCCATATCCCCTGTGGCGAGGGAGCTTGCTCCCGTTGGAGGCCGAAGGACTCCCTGTAACAGCGATACGGTTCTGTCAGACACACCTCATTGACTGTTTTGGGGCCGCTTCGCAACCCAGCGGGAGCAAGCTCCCTCGCCACAGGTTTGATGTTGGCCATAAAAAAACGCCGCAGGCTTCAATAGCCGGCGGCGTTGTTTTTACTGCAACCGCTTAAACGGTATGCAGATACCAGTTGTACTCAAGGTCGGAGATGGAGTGTTCGAACTCCTCCAGCTCACTTTCCTTGCAGGCCACGAAGATATCGATGTACTTCGGATCGATGTACTTGGCCATGACTTCGCTGTCGTCCAGCTCGCGCAACGCATCGCGCAGGTTGTTCGGCAGGCTTTGCTCGTTCTGCTCGTAGGAGTTGCCTTCCACGGGTGCGCCCGGCTCGATCTTGTTGGTCAGGCCGTGGTGCACGCCTGCCAGGACCGAAGCCATCAACAGATACGGGTTGGCGTCGGCGCCGGCTACACGGTGCTCGATGCGCACGGCATCGGAAGAACCGGTCGGCACGCGGATCGCTACGGTGCGGTTGTCCAGGCCCCAGCACGGCGAGTTCGGCACGTAGAACTGTGCGCCGAAACGACGGTAGGAGTTGACGTTCGGGCAGAGGAAAGCCATCTGCGCCGGCAGGGTCTCGAGCACACCGCCGATCGCGTGACGCAGTGCGGCGTTCTGCTCGGGATCCTCGCTGGCAAAAATGTTTTTGCCATCTTTATCAAGAATCGAAATGTGTACATGCAGACCGTTGCCCGCCTGGCCCGGGTAAGGCTTGGCCATGAAGGTGGTGTCCATCTCATGGTCGTAGGCGATGTTCTTGATCAGTCGCTTGAGCAGGACCGCGTAGTCGCAGGCCTTGATCGGGTCGGCCACGTGGTGCAGGTTCACTTCGAACTGCGCCGGGGCACTTTCCTTGACGATCGCGTCGGCAGGGATGCCTTGCTCTTTCGCACCTTCCAGAATGTCCTGGAGGCAGTCGACGTATTCGTCGAGGTCGTCGATCAGGTACACCTGAGTCGAATGCGGGCGTTTGCCGGAAATGGGCGAACGTGGAGGTTGCGGACGACCGTTCACGTTTTCCTGGTCGATCAGGTAGAACTCAAGCTCAAAGGCGGCGCAGATGGTCAGGCCCATCTCGTCGAACTTGGTCACGACCTGACGCAGGACTTCGCGAGGATCGGCGAAGAAAGGGTCACCTTCGAGTTCGTGCATGGTCATCAACAGTTGCGCGGTCGGGCGCTTCTGCCAGGGCTCATTGCACAGGGTGTCAGGGATTGGATAGCAGATTCGGTCAGCATCGCCGATGTCCAGGCCCAGGCCGGTGCTTTCCACCGTCGAGCCATTGATATCCAGAGCAAATAGAGAGGCCGGCAGGTTGATGCCTTTCTCGTAAACCTTGTGGAGACTGGTGCGTTCAATGCGCTTGCCGCGCACCACACCATTCATATCCGCAATCAGAAGGTCAACGTACAGAACCTCAGGATGTTCCTTAAGGAACGCGTTCGCTTCGTTAAGCTGAACGGCACGCGGGGGTACCGACATGATGCAACACCTTTGTTGTTAAAAATATCAATCATTGATCTCTTCGGGTTTCAGTCAACCCGAACGGCATGCCGAAGTCAAGCGAGGCCTTTTTTGCCCTAAAAAAGCGCCCATGAGGCTTTTTTGAGGCACTTTGGGGCGTTTTTATGCCTTTGAGCGCTTTACCGGCCGCGGGCTTGAGCGGGCCGTGTTGTATTTTTTACGGGGGTGTTGTGTAAAAAAATGAACAAGGCTAAGCTCGATTCAAACCCATAACAGCAATAATACCGGGGTGCTTCATGTCTCGCCTGCCGTTAATCGGCGTCACCATCTGCTCCAGGCAGATCGGTCTGCATGCTTATCACATCAGTGGCGATCGTTACGTCCACGCCAGGGCCCGTGTTGCCCAAGGCGTGTCGTCGACTTCTCTTTCCCCGGCGAACCGGCTGGCTCCGTCCGATATTCTGGACGGTCAGCACGACATTCTCTTTACGAGTTGTCCTTCCAATATAGAACCGTTTTACCTTGGCAGCCCGTGCAACGTGTCGGCCGCTGCTCATGATTCTGCACGCCCTGATCTTCTCTTGCTCACCCTGCCATTACCCGAGTGGGTAGTTGTGCGCGGCAATTGCAATGGCAATCTGTACCAAGCGACGCCCACGCGTCAAACAACGCCTGACTTATAAGAGTCAGGAAACTCAGCCTAAGAGGCATTTATGAGTAACAACCTCGACCAGCTCACCGATTGGTTGAAAGACCACAAGATCACAGAAGTCGAATGCATGATCGCCGACTTGACCGGGATCACCCGGGGCAAGATTTCGCCGACCAACAAGTTCATTGCTGAAAAAGGCATGCGCCTGCCCGAGAGCGTTCTGTTGCAGACCGTGACCGGCGACTATGTCGAAGACGACATCTATTACGAACTGCTCGACCCGGCGGACATCGACATGATCTGCCGGCCCGATCAGAACGCGGTTTACCTGGTGCCTTGGTCCATCGAGCCGACCGCCCAGGTGATTCACGACACCTACGACAAGCAAGGCAACCCGATCGAGCTGTCGCCGCGCAACGTGCTCAAGAAAGTGTTGAAACTCTATGCCGACAAAGGCTGGCAGCCGATCGTGGCGCCCGAGATGGAGTTCTACCTGACCAAGCGCAGCGACGACCCGGACTATCCGTTGCAACCGCCGATTGGCCGTTCCGGTCGCCCGGAAATCGGTCGTCAGTCGTTCTCGATTGAAGCGGCAAACGAATTCGATCCGCTGTTCGAAGACGTCTACGACTGGTGCGAACTGCAGGAACTGGACCTCGACACGCTGATCCACGAGGACGGCACGGCGCAGATGGAAATCAACTTCCGTCACGGCGATGCCCTGTCCCTGGCCGACCAGATCCTGATCTTCAAGCGCACCATGCGCGAAGCGGCGCTGAAGCACGATGTGGCGGCCACGTTCATGGCCAAGCCCATGACCGGCGAACCGGGCAGCGCGATGCACTTGCACCAGAGCATCATCGACATCGAAACCGGCAAGAACGTCTTCTCCAATGAAGACGGGACCATGAGCCAACTGTTCCTGCACCACATCGGTGGCCTGCAGAAACTGATCCCCGAGCTGTTGCCGCTGTTCGCGCCCAACGTGAACTCGTTCCGCCGCTTCCTGCCGGACACCTCGGCACCGGTGAACGTGGAGTGGGGCGAAGAGAACCGCACCGTGGGCCTGCGGGTTCCGGATGCCGGGCCACAAAACCGTCGTGTGGAAAACCGCCTGCCGGGCGCCGACGCCAACCCGTACCTGGCGATTGCCGCGAGCCTGCTCTGCGGTTACATCGGCATGGTCGAAGGCCTGAACCCGAGTGCGCCGGTGGTAGGACGTGGCTATGAACGCCGCAACCTGCGCCTGCCACTGACCATCGAAGACGCGCTGGAACGCATGGAAAACAGCGCGACCATCGAGAAATACCTGGGCAAGAAATTCATCACTGGCTACGTCGCGGTCAAGCGGGCCGAGCATGAAAACTTCAAGCGCGTGATCAGTTCGTGGGAGCGGGAATTCCTGCTCTTCGCCGTCTGATGCGCCGGGCGCCGCTGCACTTGGCGGCGCCCTTCACTGGAATCTTAGGAGAATTCGCATGACCAGCAACAACCCGCAAACCCGTGAATGGCAAACTCTGAGCAACGATCACCACCTGGCCCCGTTCAGCGATTTCAAGCAGCTGAAAGAGAAAGGCCCGCGGATCATCACCAACGCCAAGGGCGTTTATCTGTGGGACAGTGAAGGCAACAAGATCCTCGACGGCATGGCCGGCCTGTGGTGCGTAGCGATCGGCTACGGTCGCGATGAACTGGCGGATGCCGCCAGCAAGCAAATGCGCGAGCTGCCTTACTACAACCTGTTCTTCCAGACCGCTCACCCGCCGGTGTTGGAGCTGGCCAAGGCCATCGCGGACATCGCACCTGAAGGCATGAACCACGTGTTCTTCACCGGTTCCGGTTCCGAAGGCAACGACACCATGCTGCGCATGGTTCGCCACTACTGGGCGATCAAGGGTCAGCCGAAGAAGAAAGTCATCATCAGCCGCAAGAACGGTTATCACGGTTCCACCGTGGCCGGCGCGAGCCTGGGTGGCATGACCTACATGCACGAACAGGGCGACTTGCCGATCCCGGGCATCGTCCACATCGCCCAGCCGTACTGGTTCGGTGAAGGCGGCGACATGACACCGGAAGAGTTCGGTGTGTGGGCGGCCAACCAGCTGGAAGAGAAGATTCTGGAAATCGGCGTGGACAACGTCGGTGCCTTTATTGCCGAGCCGATCCAGGGTGCCGGCGGCGTGATCATTCCGCCAGACACTTACTGGCCGCGCATCAAGGAAATCCTCGACAAGTACGACATCCTGTTCGTGGCGGACGAAGTGATCTGTGGTTTCGGCCGCACCGGTGAGTGGTTCGGTACCGATTTCTACGACCTCAAGCCCGACATGATGACTATCGCCAAAGGCCTGACATCCGGTTACATCCCGATGGGTGGCCTGATCGTGCGTGACGAAGTGGTGGCGGTGCTCAACGAAGGCGGGGACTTCAACCACGGCTTCACCTACTCCGGTCACCCGGTAGCGGCCGCGGTAGCACTGGAAAACATCCGCATCCTGCGCGAAGAAAAAATTATCGAGCACGTTCATGCCGAAACGGCACCCTATTTGCAAAAGCGTCTACGGGAACTGAACGATCACCCGTTGGTGGGGGAAGTGCGAGGGGTCGGTCTGTTGGGGGCCATCGAACTGGTTCAGGACAAGGCCACGCGCAAACGTTACGAAGGCAAGGGCGTCGGCATGATCTGCCGTACGTTCTGCTTCGACAACGGCCTGATCATGCGTGCCGTGGGGGACACCATGATCATTGCTCCGCCACTGGTGATTACCAAGGCTGAAATCGATGAACTGGTAACCAAGGCCCGCAAGTGCCTGGACCTGACCCTGAGTGCGTTGCAGGGCTAAGTGCTAGGCTCTGAGCGGGAGTCATGAAACTTTCGCTCAGAGCAGTTCCAAAGGGTGGCCTTTCCTTGAAAGACCGCCTCGGATCTTGCCAGACTAGCCGCGGTTCCAGTTGTCCGGTTTCGGCCGCTGAACAAAGTGGTTCAAAAAAGAAAAAATTTGGAGCATTACGCATGAAGGCATTAGGAAAAAAGCTTGCTGGCAAGACACTCCTCGCCATGTCCCTGATGGGCATAATGGCGGGTGCGGTTCAGGCGGACGACAAGGTGTTGCACGTCTATAACTGGTCCGACTACATCGCTCCGGACACCATCAAGAAGTTCGAAGCCGAGTCGGGCATCAAAGTCGTTTACGACGTATTCGACAGTAACGAAACCCTGGAAGCCAAGTTGCTGGCAGGCAAGTCCGGCTACGACATCGTCGTACCGTCGAACAACTTCCTGGCCAAGCAGATCAAGGCCGGCGTTTACCAGAAGCTGGACAAGTCCAAGCTGCCTAACTGGAAGAACCTGAACACTGACCTGCTCAAAGCGGTATCGGTGAGCGACCCGGGCAACGAGCACGCCTTCCCGTACATGTGGGGTTCGATCGGTATCGGCTTCAACGCCGAGAAGGTCAAGGCTGCGCTGGGTGCCGATGCGCCAACCAATTCCTGGGACCTGCTGTTCAAACCTGAAAACGCCGCGAAGTTGAAATCGTGCGGGATCAGTTTCCTCGATTCGCCAACCGAAATGATTCCGGTGGCGTTGCACTACCTGGGCTATCCAACCGACAGCCAGGACAAAAAACAACTGGCCGAAGCCGAAGCACTGTTCCTGAAGATTCGTCCTTCGGTGGGCTACTTCCACTCGTCCAAGTACATCTCTGACCTGGCCAACGGCAACATCTGCGTAGCCGTGGGTTATTCGGGTGACATCTACCAGGCCAAGTCCCGCGCGGCTGAAGCCGGTGACAAGGTGAAAGTCAGCTACAACATTCCGAAAGAAGGTGCCGGCAGTTTCTATGACATGGTCGCCATCCCTAAAGATGCCGAAAACGTCGAAGGCGCCTACAAGTTCATGACCTTCCTGCAGAAGCCGGAAGTCATGGCCGAAATCACCAACGCCGTGCGTTTCCCGAACGGTAACGCGGCCGCCACCCCATTGGTCGAAAAAGAAATCACCGATGATCCAGGCATCTACCCGCCAGCGGACGTGCTGGCCAAGCTGTACGCGATCGCCGACTTGCCGGCCGCGACCCAGCGGATCCTGACTCGCAGCTGGACCAAGATCAAATCGGGTAAATAAGCCGGTTTGAGGTAACAACCTGTTGTCGTCGCCTGCGCGGTGACGGCAGCAGGTGTAATTAAATGACAGAAAGTTTTGCTGGAACGGTTTTTCGAGGGTAAGTTGCGCGCCGGTTTTGTTGCTGGGCAGCTACGACTGTCATGTAACGCGGGGCAACTTGGGCCCAACTAATTTTAGAGGACCTCCACTTGCCTATTTCTTCTTTGCTGCGCAATGCCCTGCTGGTCGGCGTCGGGCTGACATTCGCTGTCAGCGCCCAGGCCGCCGGCACTGTGCATATTTATAACTGGTCGGATTACATCGGCGAGACCACCCTGGCCGATTTCCAGAAAGAGACCGGCATCAAGCCGGTGTATGACGTGTTCGACTCCAACGAAACCCTGGAAGGCAAGTTGCTCGCCGGGCGTACCGGTTATGACGTGGTCGTGCCGTCCAACCACTTCCTTGGCAAGCAGATCAAGGCCGGTGCGTTCCAGAAACTCGACAAGTCGAAGTTACCGAACTACTCGAACCTCGACCCTGTGTTGCTCAAGCGTCTGGAGCAGAACGATCCGGGCAACCTGTACGCCGTGCCGTACCTGTGGGGCACCAACGGCATCGGTTACAACGTCGACAAGATCAAGGCTGTACTGGGCGTCGACAAGATCGATTCCTGGGCGGCGGTATTCGAGCCGGAGAACATCAAGAAGCTGCACAGTTGCGGCGTGGCGTTCCTCGACTCCGCCGATGAAATGATGCCCACCGTCCTCAATTACATGGGCCTCAATGCCAACAGCACCAACCCCGAAGATTACAAGAAGGCGGAAGCCAAGTTGCTGGCCGTGCGGCCTTACGTGACCTACTTCCACTCCTCCAAATACATCGCGGACCTGGCCAACGGCGACATCTGTATCGCCATCGGTTTCTCCGGCGACATGTTCCAGGCCCGCAACCGCGCGGCGGAAGCGAAGAAAGGCGTGAACATCGCCTACTCGATTCCGAAGGAAGGCGGCGCGCTGTGGTTCGACATGCTGGCGATTCCAAAAGACTCGGCCAACGTCAAAGAGGCGCACGCGTTCATCAACTATTTGCTGAAACCTGAGGTGATCGCCCAGGTCAGTGATTACGTCGGCTACGCCAACCCTAACCCGGGGTCGGACACACTGATGGAACAGTCCATTCGCACCGACGAAGCGGTTTATCCACCGCAGGCAGTCCTCGACAAGACTTACGTGTCGATCGAGCTGCCACCAAACATTCAACGTTTGATGACCCGCAGCTGGACCAAGGTCAAGTCGGGCAAATAGCTTCAAGGCTCAAACTATCCAAGGTTGGCTCACCTTGAGCGAACTGCACTCTTTTTTTCTGGGAGTTTCGTAAATGGCAGTTGCCTCCGGCGCCTATAAGAAAGCCCTCGAGGGCGACCAGTCACCTAAACAGGTGCTGGTCAAAATCGACCGGGTCACGAAGAAGTTCGACGAGACGATTGCCGTGGACGACGTGTCCCTGGAAATCAAGAAAGGCGAGATTTTCGCCCTGCTCGGCGGTTCGGGATCGGGCAAATCTACGTTGCTGCGCATGCTCGCAGGTTTCGAGCGGCCCACGGAGGGGCGCATTTTCCTCGATGGCGTAGACATCACCGACATGCCGCCGTACGAGCGGCCGATCAACATGATGTTCCAGTCCTACGCCTTGTTCCCGCACATGACCGTGGCGCAGAACATCGCCTTCGGCCTCAAGCAGGACAAGCTGCCGGCGGCTGAAGTCGATGCTCGCGTGGCGGACATGCTCAAGCTGGTTCAGATGACGCAGTACGCCAAGCGCAAACCGCATCAGTTGTCCGGTGGCCAGCGTCAGCGTGTGGCCCTGGCGCGTTCGCTGGCCAAGCGACCGAAGTTGCTGCTGCTCGACGAACCGATGGGTGCGCTGGACAAGAAACTGCGCTCGCAAATGCAGCTGGAACTGGTCGAGATCATCGAGCGCGTCGGCGTAACCTGCGTCATGGTGACCCACGACCAGGAAGAGGCCATGACCATGGCCGAGCGCATCGCGATCATGCACCTGGGCTGGATCGCCCAGATCGGCAGCCCGATCGACATCTACGAAACCCCGACCAGCCGTCTGGTCTGCGAGTTCATCGGCAACGTCAACATCTTTGACGGTGAAGTGATCGATGACGCCGAAGGTCACGCCATCATCACCTGCAAGGACCTGGACCGGCAGATTTACGTGGGGCACGGCATCAGCACCTCGGTGCAGGACAAGTCGGTGACCTACGCGATCCGTCCGGAGAAACTGCTGGTGACCCCGACCATGCCGACCTGCGAATACAACTGGTCCAGCGGCAAGGTGCATGACATCGCCTACCTTGGCGGGCATTCGGTGTTCTACGTCGAACTGCCGAGCGGCAAGATCGTCCAGTCGTTTGTCGCCAACGCCGAGCGCCGCGGTCAGCGCCCGACCTGGGGTGACCAGGTTTACGTGTATTGGGAAGACGACAGCGGCGTGGTACTTCGCTCATGAACATGCGCAAATTCAAACGCCGCCTCAATCGAATAATTCCCGGTGGCCGTCAGCTGGTCATCGGGGTTCCGTTCATCTGGCTGTTCCTGTTCTTCATGCTGCCGTTCTTCATTGTCCTGAAGATCAGCTTTGCAGAAGCCGACGTGGCCATTCCGCCGTACACCGAGATCTACAACTTCGTTGACCAGAAGCTGCAGGTGCTACTCAACCTCGGCAACTACGCGATGCTGGCCGGCGACGAGTTGTACATCGCTGCCTACCTCGGTTCGTTGAAGATGGCGCTGATCAGCACCATCCTCTGCCTGCTGATCGGTTATCCGATGGCCTACGCCATTGCCAGTGCCCGTAAAGAGATGCAAACGGTGCTGGTGCTGCTGATCATGATGCCGACCTGGACCGCGATCCTGATCCGCGTTTATGCGTGGATGGGCATCCTCAGCAACAACGGCCTGCTCAACGGTTTCCTGATGACCATGGGCTGGATCGACGAGCCGCTGCAGATTCTCAACACCAACCTGGCCGTGTATATCGGCGTGGTTTATTCGTACCTGCCGTTCATGATCCTGCCGCTCTACGCCAACCTGGTGAAGCACGACAGCAGTCTGCTGGAAGCGGCGTCCGACCTCGGTTCAAGTACGTTCAACAGCTTCTGGAAGATCACCATTCCGCTGTCCAAGAACGGCATCGTCGCCGGTTGCATGCTGGTGTTCATTCCGGTGGTGGGTGAGTTCGTGATCCCGGAACTGCTCGGCGGTCCGGAAACCCTGATGATCGGTAAAGTGCTGTGGCAAGAATTCTTCAACAACCGTGACTGGCCGGTGGCCTCTGCCCTGGCGGTGGTGATGCTGGCGATCCTGATTGTGCCAATCATCCTGTTCAACCGTAGCCAGGCCAAAGAAATGGAGGGCAAGGAATGAAGCGCTTCCGTTTCTCGAGTTTCATGCTGATCGCCGGTTTGCTGTTCATCTATGCGCCGATGCTGATCCTGGTGATCTACTCGTTCAACGCCTCGAAACTGGTGACGGTGTGGGGCGGCTGGTCGATCAAGTGGTATGTCGGCCTGATGGACAACACCCAACTGATGGGCTCGGTGGTGCGCTCGCTGGAAATCGCCTGCTACACGGCGATTGCGGCGGTGGCGCTGGGTACATTGGCGGCGTTCGTCCTGACCCGGATCACCCACTTCAAGGGCCGCACGCTGTTCGGCGGCCTGGTCACCGCGCCGTTGGTGATGCCGGAAGTGATCACCGGTCTGTCGCTGTTGCTGCTGTTCGTGGCCATGGCGCAGATGATCGGTTGGCCACAGGAACGCGGCATCGTCACCATCTGGATCGCCCACACGACGTTCTGTGCGGCGTATGTGGCGGTGGTGGTGTCGGCGCGCTTGCGTGAGCTGGACCTGTCCATCGAAGAGGCGGCCATGGACCTTGGCGCGCGGCCGTGGAAGGTGTTCTTTCTGATTACCATCCCGATGATCGCGCCTTCGTTGGGTGCGGGCGGCATGATGTCGTTTGCGCTGTCGCTGGATGACCTGGTGCTGGCGAGCTTCGTGTCGGGGCCGGGGTCGACGACCTTGCCGATGGAAGTGTTCTCGGCGGTGCGTCTGGGTGTGAAGCCTGAAATCAACGCCGTGGCCAGCCTGATTCTGCTGGCGGTGTCGCTGATGACCTTCCTGGTCTGGTTCTTCAGCCGTCGCGCCGAAGAAGCCCGCAAGCGTGCGATTCAGCAGGCCATCGAAGAAAGCGCCGCCGACTCCTGGAAGCAACCGGACGTGCGTCGCGCACAACAGGCGCCGGAAGCGGCTTAACAGCAAAAGATCGCAGCCTGCGGCAGCTCCTACATTCCCATGTAGAAGCTGCCGCACGCTGCGATCTTTTGATTTTTTAGTTCAGGAAACCCAAGGCGACTTGCGGATGATCTCGACGAAGTTCATCGGCTTGAAGCCCGGTTCGCTGTCCACCAGCACGTCCGCATTCACCGTACCGAACGTGGTATCCGGCTTGTGTTTGAAGCCGTTGGCGAACGCACAAAGAATGCACTCCTTGAACCCTTCACCCCGCGGATGCGCGTGCACCACCGCTTCGCGCTGCACGGTGGGGAACGCCGCATAGTCGATACCCAGCACGTCCATTTCAACACCCGCGGTTACCAGCGCCACGTTTGGACGCAGATGTTGTGGCACGCCCGGTGTGGTGTGCAGGGCGATCGACAACCACACTTGCTCGAGGTCGTCATCGCTCAGTCCGTAAGGTTGGAGGAACGCTTTGGCGGCGTTGGCGCTATCGACTTCGAAGCGTTCGTCGTCCGTGCGATGGCCTTCCACCAGACCCAGGTCATGGAACATGGCGCCGACGTACAACAGCTCGGGGTTGTAGGCCAGTTGCTTGCGTTCACCGCTGAGCGCGCCGAACAGAAACACCCGGCGCGAGTGGTGGTAAAGCAGGTCGGATTCGACGTCGCGAATGTATTCCGTGGTGGCTCGGGCCAACGCGCTGTCAGGGATTTTGATACCGGCGATGGTGTTGCTCATGGTGGTGTCCTCGTGGCGAACGCCGTGGCGGCGCTGATGGGACAAGTCTGTTCCGGCCACCAAGACCGGACAATCGATCCATGGCTGCGATCCTTGCCAATGAGCATGCATATCGCGCCAGCCTCGCTTGTTGGGCGTGGATTGGCTACGGTGAGTCGCAGCGAGGAAGCTATTTGTGGCGAGGGAGCTTGTTCCCGCCGGGCCGCGAAGCGACCCCAATAACTGCAACCGAATTCCGTCAGGCACACCGCATCCGATGGTTTTGCGACGGCTGCGCAGTCGAGCGGGAGCAAGCTCCCTCGCCACAGGCATACGTGATCCTTAGAGGCGTTTTGAACCATGAGTAAAACCGTTGCCATCGTGGTCTTCGCTGGCGTCCAGTCCCTGGACGTCACCGGTCCCATGGATGTGTTTTCCGAGGCCAATCGTTTCCTGGCGCCGGAGGATCACTATCGGCTGGAGGTGATTGGCGTCGAGCGCGGGATGATGCCGTGTTCCAACGGTTTGTCGCTCAACGCCCATCGGCATTTCAGCGAGGCGCTGGAGGCGTACGACTTGTTGCTGGTGGCCGGAGGACCGCAGTTGCCCTTCATGGATTTCGGCGCAGCCTTCGATGCCTGGCTGCGGGATGCCAGCGCACTGGCGCAACGTTTCGGCTCGATCTGCAACGGCGCGTTCATGCTCGCCCGCGCCGGGTTGCTCGAGGGGCGAACGGTGACGACTCATTGGGGCGATGCCGCGGCGCTCGCTGCGTTGTGTCCTTCGACTCAGGTCGAGGCTGATCGCCTGTACGTGCAGGACGGTGAGCTGTACACCTCGGCCGGCGTCACCGCGGGAATCGATCTGTCGTTGTACCTGCTGGCCCGGGATCACGGGCCGGAAGTTGCACTGAATGTGGCCAAACGGCTGGTGGTGTTCACCCAGCGTTCGGGCGGACAGTCACAGTTCAGCCCATTCCTGACACCCCACGCCGAACCGACGTCGGCGGTGGCGATGGTTCAGCATTACGTACTGGCCAACCTGACCGGCGATCTGACCATTGCCGACCTGGCCAACGCGGCCAACATGAGCGCGCGCAACTTTTCCCGGGTGTTTGCCAAAGAGGCGAAAGTCACCCCGGCGGAATTTGTCGAACGGGCGAGGGTGGATGCCGCGCGGGTGATGCTGGAAAGCACATCGGCGCCGCTGAAGACCGTGGCCTACCAGTGCGGATTTCGTGATGCCCAGCACATGCGCAGCGTGTTCAATCGCCGGTTGGGCGTGACACCGCAGCAGTTCAGGTTGAATTTTTCGGCAATGGTTTGAGGCATGAATATGCGTCGCTCTTGCCGGCCT
>NZ_CATKQK010000001.1:0-230472 GCF_949767185.1 Pseudomonas sp. IT-P100 | reverse complement strand
TCCCCCCCAAAAAAGCCGCACGATTTTCGGATCGTGCGGCTTTTTTGCGTTTCGCTGGAACCTTACGCGCTTAAACGTGCCGTCACTTCATTCAGCTGTCCCGACAACCCATGCAGGTTGTGGCTGGCCGCTTCGGTGCGTTGCACGTTGTCCAGGTTGGTGCTGGCAATGCTGGTGATCTCGGTGAGGTTGCGCGAGATGTCTTCGGCGACCGAGGTCTGCTCTTCGGCAGCGGTGGCGATCTGGCGGTTCATGTCGCGGATGGCTTCCACGGCGTGGGTGATGCGCTCGAGCATGGCACCGGCCTGCGTCACTTGCTCGACGCTTTCTTCACTGCGCGACTGACCGCTTTCTATCGCCTGGGCCGCGTCTACCGCACCGGTTTGCACCGTCTGGATAATCTGGTTGATCTCAATGATCGACGCCGCCGTGCGCTGGGCCAGGCTGCGCACTTCATCGGCTACCACCGCAAAACCGCGCCCGGCTTCACCGGCTCGGGCGGCTTCGATGGCCGCGTTGAGCGCCAGCAAGTTGGTCTGTTCGGCGATGCCGCGAATCACTTCCAGCACCTTGCCGATGCGGCCGCTGTCGGTTTCCAGTTGTCGAATGACCGTCGCGGTGTTGGCGATTTCACCGCGCATGCGGGTGATGGTGTGGATGGTGCCCTGCATCACTTTTCCGCCTTGTTGGGCGGACTGGTCGGCGTCATCCGCCGCACGCGCGGCATCGGCGGCATGCCGTGCGACTTCTTGCGCCGTGGCGGACATTTCGTTCATCGCCGTGGCCACCTGATCGGTGCGGTGGAACTGTTCGTTGGTGCCGCTGGCCATGAGGCCTGCGATCGCTTTCAACTCATTGCTGGCGCCGTCCAGATCCTTGGTACTGGCCTGCAAACGACTAAAGGTTTCGGCGAGAAAATCGCGCAACGTGTTGGCCGCCATCGCCAATTTGCCCAGCTCATCCTGACGGGTACTGGCCACGCGTTCGGCAAACTTGCCCTGGCTGAGTTGCGCCACGTAATCGATCAGCTTGCGGATCGGCTCGACCAGGTTGCGGTTGACCAGCCACAGGCTCAACAGGCCGATCAACAGACCCGAAGCGAGCATCACGATGATCCCCAGCAACACGGTGCGATCGGCACTGGCGCTGATCCGCTTCGACTGTTCAGTGCCCTGCTTGCGCAGCTCGCTGACCAGTTCGCTCATCTGATCACTGGTCGCCCGGTCCACGCCCTTCACCGCGGTGTCGCCCGCCGTTGGATCGGCACCGGCCGCCACGTAGGCATCGCGGCCCTTCTGGTACGCCGCACCTAACACGCGGTGTTCGTCACGCAGGCGTTCGATGCGGGTCTTGAGTTGCGGCTCGATACCCTTCTGCCCTGCCAGCTCGCCGAGGATGCCCTGCACATCGCGCTGACGGTCTTCGAATTGCTTCCAGTACTTGTTCAGATCCGCCGGTTGCTTGCCGCGCAGCAGAACGTTTTTCCATTCCTGGACCTGCACCTTGAACTGCAGGTTGGCTTCATCGATCAATTGTGAGGTGTGCAGCGGGCCGTCGATCAAGTTCGCATAGCTTTGAACGCCGCTGGACAGAAAGTGAAAGCAGGCCAGCGCGATCAACAGCATCGCAAACAGGCTACCACTCAGCAGGGCGAGAATTTGCGCTCTCAAGGACTTTTGCAGAAACATCGGAAGGTACTCATGACAGGAATGAGGCACGCCCTGGGTGAGGCGTGAAAGTAGATCGGACATCCCTGTCTGCCGCGTCGGCGGGTGGCCGACGGCGCGCAACTTAACCTAAGCGTGATCGGCGTGCCAGAGCGCTTCTTTAAGCGAATCCGACCATCGGCAGCGCAATCGTTTGCGTTATTTATCCGTCACAAAAACGTCATCACGCCTTGCGATGATGCGGCTCAAGTGAACCTGTGAAACCCGCGACAGGCGCCTCCTCACAACGAGACCTCATGAACCACAGCATCGACCAAAGCCATCGCGACCCGGACCTGTTCGGTCTGCTGTACGGTTTCAGCTTTCGCCCCGGCGAACGCGGCCGGGAGATCGATTCGGCCATGGCGTTGCGGTGTCTGCAGCAACCGGGCGACAGCGATGAGTTTCTCTGGCTGCACCTGAACCTCGCCCATGCCGCGTGCGAGCGCTGGATGAAAAGTCATCTGGAGTTGCCCGATGAATTTTTCGAAGCCTTGCATGAAGGCTCGCGTTCGACGCGCATCGAGCATGTCGATTCGGCACTGCTGGCGGTGGTCAACGACGTGGTGTTCAACCTCAGCAGCATGGTCTCCTCGGATGTGTCGACGTTGTGGGTATGCGCCCGCAGCCGGCTGATCATCAGCGCGCGCCTGCAACCGCTGCACTCGGTGGACAAGTTGCGTTCGTCGGTGAAGGCCGGTGAATGCTTTCGTTCGCCACTGGAATTGCTGGTGCATTTGCTGCGCGACCAGGGCGAGGTGCTGACGCAGATCGTGCGCAAGACCAGCCTCAGTGTCGATCAGATCGAAGATGAATTGCTGTCCTCGCGGCTGTCGACCAACCGCGCGGAACTGGGTGCCAATCGCCGGGTGCTGGTACGCCTGCAACGGCTGCTGGCGCTGGAGCCGGGCTCGTTGCTGCGCCTGCTCAATCGTCCGCCGCAATGGTTGCAGAAGGAAGACGTGAAAGAGCTGCGCAAGTCCACCGAGGAGTTTGCGCTGATCATCAACGACCTGACGGCGTTGGGTGAGCGGATCAAGCTGTTGCAGGAAGAGATTGCCGCCAACCTGAATGAACAGAGCAACCGTACGCTGTTCACCCTGACCGTGGTGACGGTGCTGGCGTTGCCGATCAACATCATTGCCGGTTTCTTTGGCATGAACGTGGGGGGCGTGCCGCTCTCCCAGGATCCGGAGGGGTTCTGGATTCTGGTGGCATTGGTCGCGACGTTTACCGTGATCGCGGGGCGATGGGCGTTTCGCAAGCGGCAGGATTACTAATCCCGAAGCGCATCGAACCCCTGTGGCGAGGGAGCTTGCTCCCGCTGGGTCGCGAAGCGGACCCACATCCTGCCAAACAGTTTTTCTGACACACCGCGAGTACCGGGTTTACGGTTGCTTCGCAGCCGAGCGGGAGCAAGCTCCCTCGCCACAGGGGATTGCGTAGCCCTTGGATGTTGGTGCGGGGTTCTGATCAACGGATCAGCAAAAGCGCCAAACACTGACCCAGCGCAGCGTCTCTGTAACATTTGGCAATGATCATGACTGGCATTCCTTTCTCTCCTCAGGATTGTCCGTGATGGCTACTCCTTCCTACACCGCCGCCCAGGCGCCCGCCCGCAGCGCGAAGCCGCAGTTCGATAAAAAACCCGGCCTGCTGACCATCGTGATTTTCTTCGCTGTGCTGGCGATCGGGCTGTTGTTTACCGCGTACAGCCTGATGCACGACATGAACGAACTCGGCACGGTGGTCACCACCTGGACGCCGTTTCTGCTGCTGGGCGTGGCGTTGCTGATCGCGCTGGGGTTCGAGTTCGTCAACGGTTTCCACGACACCGCCAACGCGGTGGCCACGGTGATTTACACCAACTCCTTGCCGCCGAACGTTGCGGTGGTCTGGTCCGGGTTGTTCAACTTCCTCGGCGTGCTGCTGTCGAGCGGCGCGGTGGCGTTCGGTATCATCGCGTTGCTGCCGGTGGAGTTGATTCTGCAAGTCGGGTCGTCCGCCGGTTTCGCGATGATTTTCGCCCTGTTGATCGCGGCGATTCTGTGGAACCTCGGCACCTGGTGGCTGGGCTTGCCGGCGTCGTCGTCGCACACGCTGATCGGTTCGATCATCGGTGTCGGCGTCGCCAATGCCTTGATGCACGGGCGCGACGGCACCAGCGGCGTGGATTGGGCGCAAGCGACCAAAGTCGGTTATGCGTTGCTGCTCTCGCCCCTGGTCGGCTTCGCCGCCGCCGCGTTGCTGCTGCTGGCCCTGCGCGCCTTCGTCAAGAATCGCGCGCTGTACAAGGAGCCCAAAGGCAATACCCCGCCACCGTGGTGGATTCGCGGCCTGTTGATCCTGACCTGCACCGGCGTGTCCTTCGCCCACGGTTCCAACGATGGCCAGAAAGGCATGGGCCTGATCATGCTGATCCTGGTGGGCACCCTGCCGATGGCGTATGCGCTGAACCGCACCATGCCGGCGGATCAGGCGCTGCAATTCGCCGCCGTGGCCGAGGTTACCCAACAAGCCCTGATGAAGCACACCTCGCTGCCCGCACCCGCCGATCCGCGTCCGGTGCTCTCCGATTACATGCGTACCAAGGAAGCTACGCCGCAACTGATCCCCGCCCTCGCGACGCTGGCCGGCAACATCGGCAACGAAGTGAAGGGTTACGGTTCGCTGTCGAAAGTCCCGGCCGAGGCCATGGGCAACGTGCGTAACGACATGTACCTGACCAGCGAAACCATTCGCCTGATGGAAAAAAACAAGGTCGGTAACTTCGACGCCGACACCACCGGCAAGCTGCAGTTGTTCAAGCAGCAGATCGACAATGCCACACGGTTCATTCCGCTGTGGGTGAAGATCGCGGTGGCGATCGCGCTGGGCCTGGGCACCATGGTCGGCTGGAAGCGCATCGTGGTGACGGTGGGCGAGAAGATCGGCAAGAGCCACCTGACTTACGCCCAAGGTGCCTCGGCGGAAACCGTGGCCATGCTGACCATCGGCGCGGCGGACATGTTCGGGTTGCCGGTGTCGACCACCCACGTGTTGTCCTCGGGGGTGGCCGGGACCATGGTCGCCAACGGCGGTGGCTTGCAGATGAAGACCATTCGCAACCTGCTGATGGCCTGGGTGTTGACCTTGCCGGCGGCGATTCTTTTGTCGGGCAGTTTGTATTGGTTGTTCACCCGAATCTTCTAGCCCCCCTTGCAGGAGCAAGCTCGTTCCTGCAGGGGATTTTTTTGCCTGGAGAATGCTTTTCGTCGCAAATTCAGGGGATTGCGTTTTTATTGACCCACCACCCGCCGAATTGCACTTCAGTTTGCTAACGTGTGGCCGACTCTTAAGAGACTCGATGCATTCAGGAGTGGGATCGTGAATCTGTACATCAATCAGCTTCAACACAAAGCTGACTTCAAAGAAGCCATCTATGCCGGCGACATCTTCCTGAACACTCAGCTGCGCGCTGCCAAAGAGCTATGTGCGTTCGCCCAGGAAAGCATCACTGCAGCCTTCGACGGCGAGACCCATCACCAGGCGCTGCACACGCTGATGCCGGTGGAAGAATTCGTGGTTCGGGTGACGCGCCTCAAGGGCCAGTTCACTAACAGCCTGCGCGTCAAGGAATTGATCCTGTCGTTCATCGACGAGATCGGCGTCGACCCGCGTGAGTACATTTTCGACGTGCCGCGCATTCGCGTGGTGCCGAATTATGACTATCTGCACGCCGGTGTCAGCTATGCCTACAAACCGCATCGCGATACCTGGTACGGCAGCGTCGATTGCCAGATCAACACCTGGATGCCGGTGCACACCATCCGCCCCGACCAGACCATGATGATCAACGCTGGCTACTTCGACGTGCCGGTGAAGAACACCTCCAGCGAATGGAGCCTCAACGACTGGATCAACAACCAGCGGCACAAGGCCAAGGACAACCTCAAGGAGGAGGTCCGGGTGCACCCGGTGCCACTGGAGGCGATCAACACGGCGTCTGAAGTGCGCATTGCCGGCAACACCGGCGAGATGCTGATTTTCTCCGGCTCGCACCTGCACGGTACGGTCGCCAACCACACCGAACAAACCCGCTTCAGCGTGGATTTCCGCCTGATGCACCTCGACGACCTCAAACACAAGCGTGGCGCGATCAACGTCGACAGCGCCTGCCCTGATGTTGGCGCAGGCTTCAAAGACTATTTCCACGCCCACGACTTTTCTAATTTCCAAGGAATCGAAGCATGACCAAGCGTCGCATCACGCCCGCCGAGGCCCAGTACAACGAAACCCGTGCCAACGTTCTGAAACGGGTCGATGCCGAGTACGTGGCCGACGCACCGTTCGTCTTCGCCAACCGCATCGGCGTGACCGCTGCCCTGTCGCGTATGGAACTGTTCAAGAAAGTCGCTGAAGTACCGGGCGCGATCATCGAGTGCGGCGTGTACAAAGGCAACTCGCTGATGCTGTACATGCATTTGTCGATGATTCTCGAACCGTACGCGATCAACCGTTCGATCGTCGGCTTCGATACCTTCGAAGGCTTCCAGAGCATCGACAAGAAAGAAGACCCGGCCGACGTCAACGAGACCATGTTCTCCGACACTGACCAGTCGCTGATCCAGGACATGATCGACGCCAACGACCTGCTGCGCCCGGTCAACCGCATCCCGCGTTGCGAGTTGGTCAAGGGCGACATCGTCAAGACCGTGCCGGAGTGGGTCAAGACCCGCCCTGACCTGGTCGTGGCCATGCTGATTCTCGACACCGACCTGTACGAATCGACCAAAGTCGCGCTGGAAACCTTCCTGCCGTACATGCCAAAAGGCGCCATCGTGGTGCTGGACGAAGTCGCTTACCGCAACTTCCCGGGCGAAACCAAGGCCCTTCGTGAAGTGCTCGACCTGAACAAGATCGAACTCAAGCGTCTGCCGTTTGATAGCTGCGTAGGCTATTTCCACGTCTGACGCATAACACTGTGGGAGCGCGGGTTGTTTTTCAGGTTGTTGACTGAATGACGTTTGCCAGCCAGTCCATGAACACGCTGACCCGCAACGGCAAACGCCGTTGCGGGGCATAGAGGAGCGACACCTCCATCGACGGCGCGTTCAACTGCGGTAACACCGCCACCAGTTCACCGCTGAGCAAGCGCGACTGCATGCCCTTCAGCGGTGCCTGAATCAACCCGAATCCCCCCACGCACGCCGCTTCATAAGCGTCGGTGCTGTTCACCGTGACGCTGCCCGCCATCGGTAATCGATGCAGCTTGCCATCGACCTCATACAGAAACCCCTCCGAACGCGAACCCAGTACGCCGACGTAATGGACCAGCCGATGCTGCGCCAGGTCTTCGAGTGTTTCGGGAATGCCATAACGCTGCAGATAAGCGGGACTGGCGCAATTGACCATCGCAAAATCACACACATGACGCGCGACCACCGATTGATCCGGTTGTACGCCAACCCGCACGACGCAGTCAAAACCCTCCCTTTGCACATCAACCCGGCGATCGGTGGTGCTGATTTCCAGTTCCAGATTAGGGTGCAGCGCGATGAATTCCGGCAACCGCGGCAACACCACCTGGCGCGCCAGGAAGTTGGGCATGTCGAAGCGAATCCGCCCGGTGAGCGACGCCGCATCCTGGCGAAACAGCCCTTCGATTTCGTCCATGTACGACAGCAAATCCTTGCTGCGTTCGTACAACACCAGGCCGTCCTGCGTCGCCTGAACCCTGCGCGTGGTTCGTTGCAGCAACCGCGTTCCCAGCAGCGCTTCGAGCGCCTGAACATGTTCCGACACGGTGGAACGGGGCAAGCCCAGGCTTTCGCCGGCCAGGGTAAAACTCGACACCTCGCTGACGCGAACGAAGGTGCGCAGCAGTTCCAGTTTGTTCATGGTTCGACCTTCGATTGTCCGGATTAACCGATCAGTGATTCCAGTTTCAGCCTGTTTATCACCCTATGGCGGATAAATAAACTTCCTTCACACCGTTACTCACCACCCTTGAGGAAGCCCCATGAATCGCAAAATCGCACTGATCACCGGCGCCAGCCGCGGCCTTGGCAAAAACGCAGCGCTGCATCTGGCCGCCCAGGGTGTCGACGTCATCGGCACCTATAACAGCAAAGCCGATGAGGCGCAGGCACTGGTCGCAGAAATCGAAAGCCTCGGTGGTCGCGCCGCCATGTTGCAACTGGACGTGGGCCAGAGCGAGCGCTTCGCATATTTCGCCACGCAGGTCGCCGAGGTATTGCGCAGCCGTTTCGATCGCCAGCACTTCGACTTTTTGCTCAACAACGCCGGCATCGGGGTGTATGCGAACTTAGTCGACACCACCGTCGAGCAGTTCGACTTGCTGATGAACATCCATTTGAAAGGGCCGTTTTTCCTGACTCAGAAGTTGCTGCCGTTGATGACGGATGGTGGCCGCATCCTCAACGTGTCCAGCGGACTGACCCGCTTCAGCCTGCCGGGTTACGGCACTTACGCGGCGATGAAAGGCGCGATGGAAGTGCTGACGCGTTATCAGGCGAAGGAGCTCGGTGCGCGGGGCATCTCGGTAAATACCTTGGCGCCTGGCGCGATCGAAACCGATTTCGGCGGCGGGACCGTGCGCGACAATGCGCAGGTGAACCAGATGATCGCCGACAATACCGCGCTGGGTCGTGTCGGTCTGCCGGACGATATCGGCGCCGCGATTGCGCTGCTGCTGGCACCGGGCAGCCAGTGGATCAACGGCCAGCGCGTCGAGGCGTCGGGCGGGATGTTTTTGTAAACAGCACGCGTTAAGCGGGCTGACTATCAGCCCGCTTAACGATCATCCTTGGCAAGAAGTGCGCATTACCCATCGCTCGCGCACCACGTCATACGCCCAGTGGTAAACGTAGGTGTAAGGCAGGAAAAACAGCAACACACCAATATCCAGCAGGAACGCCTGCCACAGGCTGACATTGAGCCACCAGGCAATCAGCGGCACGCCAACCGCCACCAGCCCCCCTTCAAACAACAGCGCATGGACGACTCGCGTCCAAGCGTTGTGCACGATGTCGAAACGCTGCAGCACACGATCAAATATCCCGTTGAACAGCACGTTCCACGCCAGTGCCAGCGCCGCGATCACGACGGTGACGACGCCCATGTCGAGCATCGGTTTGTCCATGATCCACGCCAGCAACGGGGTGCAGATCACGATGGCCAACAGCTCGAAGCCGATGGCCTGGAAAATACGTTCGGTGATGGATTTTTGCATGTTCATGAGCAGAGCCCCTGAGTGACTGTAGTTGTCATGATCCACTCCCGCACCGATACTTCATAACCAATAACCATCGATCAAGGCGATAGTTCATGGCGTCCCAGGAAGTGTTGCAGGCGTTTGTGCAAGCGGCGACCCAAGGCTCGTTTTCCGCCGCGGCGCGCAAGCTCGGGCGCAGTCAGTCGACCATCAGCGCCGCAGTGGCGAGCCTGGAGATTGATCTGGATCTGATCCTGTTCGACCGCAGTAGCCGCAAGCCGACCCTGACACCGGCCGGGCATGTGATGTTGCAGCGGGCCGAGGAGATTCTGGCGGCCACCAGCCGTCTGGAAATGACCGCCAGCCAGTTGGCTCAAGGGGTTGAGCCGAAGCTGACCGTGGCGATTTCCGACACCTATCAGTCCGACCGTTTCGAAGCGGCGCTGAGTGCGTTCGAGCAGCGATACCCGGACCTGGAACTCGAATGCCTGATCGCCGAATGCGATGACCTGGTGGCGCTGGTACAAAGCGGACGGGCGCATGTGGCGTTCGCCGAGCAACAGGAAAGTTACCCACCGGATCTGGTCAGCTCGACGGTGGCAGAGCGCACCGAAATCGCCCTGTTCGTGTCCCGCGAGCATCCGTTGGCAACGCTGGCTGTCATCGATCAGGACATCTTGCAACAGCACCGGGAGTTGCGTCTGGCGACGATCGTCAATCCGTATGAAAGCCGCGCCAAGGGGCGCGTCTGGTCGGCACCGAGTTATTTGATGCTGCTGGAAATGGCCCAGGGCGGATTCGGTTGGGCGCCGTTGCCGCGGTGGCTGGTGGGACGGTTTGGCGCCGGGACGTTGCAGGAGTTGAACGTGCGCGGATGGCCGAAACCGCTGTTCGTCGATGCGCTGTGGTCGCGGCTGCATCCGCCGGGGCCGGCGGGGAGCTGGTTGTTGGGCAAGATGCTGGAATGACGGTCCTGCGGACCTTATCGCGGGCTTGCCCGCGACGGGGCGGGCACTTTATTTCAAAGCCTTGAGCCGGGCCTCGATAAACCGCCGCTCCGGCACCTGCTGCGTCAATTCCAGCGCCCGCTCATACGCCGCCCGTGCCTCCTCCACCCGTCCCAACTGCCGACAAAACTCGGCCCGCGCCGAATGTGCCAAGTGGTAATCCAGCAAATCCCCGCGCCCCAGAATCCCTTCAATCAGCGTCAACCCCGCCAACGGTCCATCCCTTCTGGAGATGGCGGCCGCACGGTTCAATTCGATCACCGGCGAAGGCACGGCCGCCAACAGCACGTCATACAACCCCACAATTTGCAGCCAATCGGTCTCCCCCGCCGTCGGCGCTTCGGCATGCACCGCCGCGATGGCCGCTTGCAAACAGTAAGGACCGAATCGCCGGGTACTCAGCGCCCGCTCGATCAGCGCGCAGCCTTCGGCAATCAACCCGGCGTCCCACAGCGAACGGTCCTGCTCATCCAGCAGGATCAGCTCGCCACTCGATGAAGTCCGCGCCGGACGCCGTGATTCATGCAACAGCATCAGCGCCAGCAGGCCCATCACCTCGGGTTCGGGCAGCAGTTCCATCAGCAAACGCCCGAGGCGGATCGCCTCGCGGGTGAGGTCTTCACGGATGAGCTCGGTGCCGACGGACGCCGAGTAGCCTTCGTTGAACACCAGGTAAATCACCCGCAGCACGCTGTCGAGTCGCTCGGGCAATTCCGCCAGGGTCGGCACTTGGTAGGGAATTTTCGCGTCGCGGATTTTCGCTTTGGCCCGCACGATGCGCTGGGCAATGGTGGCCGGTGCGGAAAGAAACGCCCGGGCGATTTCTTCGGTGGTCAGGTCGCAGACTTCGCGCAATGTCAGCGGCACTTGAGCATCCGCCGCGAGTGCCGGGTGACAGCAGGTGAAGATCAGGCGCAAGCGATCGTCTTCCACGTCGTCGTCACTCCAGTCGGCCTGCTCCAGCGCCTCCAGTTGAGCGATCAGCATTGGCCGGGACGCGGCAAACCGCGCGCGGCGACGCAACACATCGATGGCCTTGAAACGCCCGGTGGAAACCAGCCACGCCCGTGGATTGTCCGGCACACCGTCACGCTGCCAGCGCTCGACCGCGATAAAGAACGCCTCATGCAAGGCCTCTTCGGCGAGGTCGAAATCGCCAAGCAGACGGATCAGGGTCGCCAGGATCCGCCGCGACTCTTCGCGGTAAACCTGCTCGACCCGAGCCTTGACCGACACCCCGGGCATCAGTCCTGCATGCCTTGCGTCACCATGGAATCTCCTTGCCTGTGACCGTTAAGGATTCAACTCTCGAACCGGCCGTACCTCGACACACCCGACCCGAGCCGCCGGAATGTTGCCGGCAACCTGAAGGGCTTCATTGAGGTCTTTGGCGTCGATCAGGTAGAAGCCGGCCAACTGCTCCTTGGTTTCGGCGAACGGGCCATCGGTGATCGACATTTTGCCGTTGCGCATGCGCACGGTGGTGGCGGTCTGCACCGACTCCAGCGCTTCGGCGGCGAGCATGCGGCCGCTGCCCTGGATCGATTCGGCATAGGCCATGCACTCGGCGTCCTTGGGGCTTTCGGGCAGTGAGTGCAATTCCTGTTCGTTGCTGTAGACCAGGCATAAGTACTTCATGGGGCTCTCCGATCGAACTGATCAACTATGGCTGCAGTTTGATGTTTTGGCGCTGATTCCCGACGATCAGGGTTCAAGGTTGAACAACGCAGTGCCGCTCGTCATGTCGAACGGGGCCGACCAGTGTTCGTGGACGATGCGCCATTGGCCGGCCTCGCGACGATAGCAGGCGGTCACGCGCATCCAGCAGGCCTGGGTTTCGCCCTTGTCGTTGGTGCCGCCGCAATGGGCCAGCCAATGGGCGAAGGCGATGTGCTCGTCCGCCACAACGTTCATCTGATCGAAGTCGAACTTATGCGCGCCCTGGCACATTTCCATGCATTCCAGCCAATGCTTGCGGTAGGCAGCCTTGCCGCGAAACTGCAGGGCCTTGACCGCGTCGTAGGAGACGATGTCATCGCCATACAACGCCATGATTTTCTCGACATCCTTGGCGATGACCGCCTGGCGATAGGTGTCGATCAGAGTCTCGATTTCGTGAGTTGCGTTCATGGTGGTTCTCCGTGTTTTTTGTTGTGAAGACACCCTTAGTCGTTCGGCGAAATGCCGAATCGACAGTCGAAATAAAAATAATCCATGGGCGCAAACTCGCTAGAATCCGAGGCTCATTTCTGATGGAAAAAGGACACTCCAGTGACAACCCGACTCGTGCCTTACGAAACCCTGAACGCGCGCCAGCGCCAGCAGGTCGAGGCCATCGAAGTTCGCAAAGAACAAATCAGATTCTCCGGCGACATTCATGGTGCGCTGCACACCTTGTTGTCCAAACCCGGCCCCGGCGTCAAAGGATTTGCCCTGTTGGCCGATGACATTCCGGTTGCCTTCCTGCTGCTCAAACGTCCGCCGGTGCTGCCTGCCTGGGCCGATGAACACAGCGCCACGCTGCATGCACTGCAAGTCGGCCAGCGTCATCAAGGCAAAGGGTATGGCAAGGCCTGCCTGCAAGCCCTGCCCGACGTGGCGCGCCAGGCATTTCCTGAAATCAGGGCGCTGGAGTTGTCAGTGGATGCGGACAACGAGGCCGCCATCGCGCTGTACGCCAGTTTCGGCTGGGTCGACAGCGGCGAAGCCTACAAGGGCCGGATCGGTTACGAACGGCGCATGGGACTGATTTTCTGAGGTGGTTATGCTCGACAGTATCGAAGCACTGGAAGCGATCTACGGCCAACCCCACGACCGCGCCATGCGCAAGCAAATCCCCTTTCTGAACGAGGACTATCAAGCGATGGTCCGCGCCTCGCCACTGGTGATCATCAGCTCGGTCGGCCCCGACGGCCTGGACGGCTCGCCGCGCGGTGACACGCCGGGTTTCGTGCGAATCATCGATGAGCGCACCCTGGCGATACCGGACCGCCCGGGCAACAACCGCATCGACACACTGCGCAATGTGGTGCTCGATTCACGGGTGTCGCTGCTGTTCATCATTCCGGGGATCGGCGAGACGTTGCGGGTCAACGGCACAGCGCAGATCAGCAATGAACCGGGGCTACTGGAAAGCTTCGCGGTCAACGGCAAACCGGCGCGCACGGTGATGCTGGTGACGGTGGAGGCGGCGTTTTTTCACTGCTCGAAAGCGATCGTGCGGTCGGATTTGTGGAACCCCGAGAAGCACCTGGATCGCTCGGCGCTGCCGACGGCGGGGGCGTTTCACAAGCGCTTGAATGATGGGGCGTTTGATGCCGAGACGTATGACCGGGAAGCGCCGGCGCGGGTGCGGGATAGTCTCTACTGATATTGCTCCCACACTCGATCTTCGGTGTTCGATGGAATCTGGTTACAACGTCAGCACCATCTCATGCCAAGCCATCCCGCCATGATCCGACGCGGAAGGCTTGATATAGGCGAAGCCAAACCCGGCATACAGCGGAATATGCCGCTCCTTGCACATCAGGTTGATGCTGGCCTTGCCCAACGCACGCATCCGCTCGATGAACTCGCCCATCAAGCGTTTCGCCAGACCCTGCCCCTGATAATCCGGGTGCACCACCACCGACATGATCACCACGTGCGGGCCGGCCGGGTCGTGGCCGATCAGTTCCTTGAACGCTTCGTCCGACATCTCGACCTGAAACGCCGCCCCGGAGTTGATGAAACCGGCTACAACACCGTCCACTTCGGCGACGATAAAACCTTCAGGCCAAGTGGCGATGCGGGTGGCGATTTTCTCCCGGGTGGCGGCTTCGTCGCCTTCGTAGGCAACGGTTTCGATGGCGTAGCAGCGGTCCAGGTCAGCGGGGGTGACGTGGCGGATGACGGTGTTCATGGCAGCTCGGAATCAGCGGGGGAAAGGCTGGGGATCATAAATCAGCGTCGGCACGACATCGAGAGGCGAATCGCGGATCCGCCTCTCGATACCGACGTTACGCCTTGAGCGGCAGCCAGATTTCCAGCTTGCCGGTTTTGAGCTTCGGGTTGAAGTCTTCGCTGTAGCGTTCGAATTCCGGGGCGTCCGCGGCCTCTTTACCGGACTGCGGCAACCAGGTTTTCCAGATGTACTGAAACGTCTCGGGCAACTGGTCCAGCGAGCCTTTGTGCTCGAACACCGCGTAATGCTGGGGTTGAACCTCGACCCAGCGGTACTTTTCGGGCAGGTCGTCGAGTTTTTCGATCTCGACGCCCGCGATGTATTCGAAGCCGCCCTTGCCATCCGGATTGCAGCAGATGCCGTAGGTCACTTCGCTTTTTTGACCGGGAATCTTGCCAATCTCGGGAACGAATTTCTCCCAGAGTTCGGGAATGCCTTGCGTGGTCTGTTGGGTAAATCGTCCACCAAGCCCCGCAATGAGCAGAAAATGCCCGTGTTCAAAACGTGGCTCGGCCGGTTTTACGTCTGGTTGTTCATCCATGACTCGACTCCTGGATCAAAAAAGTGGGTTCGGCTGGGAGTATAGAAGCCAAACCCGATTAGCCCAGTCAGAGGCTGTGCAACGCCTCGACAGCAGCCACGCCTACAAACTCGTTGTAGCCCGATAGAATCACGTACACGGCGAAATAGCAGAAGATCGCTGCCGATGCCATGTAGGAGTAACGCAGCAGCTTGTCGCCGAGCAACTTGCCGCCATGGCTCGCGGCGAAACACAGGCCGGCGGACCACAGCAATCCCGCGCAGAGAAAACCGCCGAGAAAGAGTGCCGAGCTGAGTGCCCCGCCACCGCCGGACCGCGCAATCAGCGTGCCACCCACCGCGGCGAACCAGAGAATGGCGCTGGGTGACGACATGGCGAGAAAGATCCCGCGGAAAAACTCTTTACGGTGCGAGTTGTGACCGACTTCAGCGGTCTGTGCCAATACCGCTTCGTGGTGAATCGCCGAATAGATCATCTTCGCCGCGAAGTACACCAGCAACACCGAACCGCCGATCCACAGCACCCAGCGCACGGTTTCGTATTGCAGCAAAACAGTCATGCCAGCCAGTGCCAGCACCGCGTAAATCAGGTCGCCGACGCAGGTCCCCAACCCCAGCGCAAAGCCTTGAAAATAGCCGCGCTGCATGGCCAGGGTGATCATCGCGATATTGGCCACGCCGATGTCCAGGCACAAAGAAAGGCTCAGCAAGAAGCCGCTGCTAAATTCCATCAACCGTTATCCTTCGGAAAAATTTGTTTACACACTGGCTGGACAGTGTGCCATGCCACCCCTTATCTTCCGCAACAGGTCACCGCAGTGACCAGCGTCGCTCGGACGGTTCCGGGCGCTCACGTTATCCGAGGCAACAATGGCTAACCCAGGTTCGCCGCGCCGCTTTGCGCGCATAGATCGACTCCCCCCTTACGTTTTCAACATCACTGCCGAGCTGAAGATGGCCGCCCGTCGTCGTGGCGAAGACATCATCGATTTCAGCATGGGCAACCCCGACGGTCCGACGCCGCCGCACATTGTCGAAAAACTCGTCACCGTCGCCCAACGCGAAGACACCCACGGTTACTCGACGTCCAAGGGCATTCCGCGTCTGCGCCGGGCGATTTCCAACTGGTACAAGGATCGCTACGAGGTCGACATCGACCCGGAAACCGAAGCCATAGTGACCATCGGCTCCAAGGAAGGCCTGGCGCATTTGATGCTGGCCACCCTCGATCAGGGCGACACGGTGCTGGTGCCGAACCCGAGCTACCCGATTCACATCTACGGCGCGGTGATTGCCGGCGCCCAGGTGCGTTCGGTGCCATTGATTCCGGGCGTGGACTTCTTCGCCGAACTGGAGCGGGCGATTCGCGGCTCGATTCCGAAACCGAAAATGATGATCCTCGGCTTCCCGTCCAACCCGACCGCACAGTGCGTTGAGCTGGATTTCTTCGAACGGGTGATCGCCCTCGCCAAACAGTACGACGTGCTGGTGGTGCATGACCTGGCCTATGCCGACATCGTCTACGACGGCTGGAAAGCTCCGTCGATCATGCAAGTGCCGGGCGCCAAGGACATCGCGGTGGAGTTTTTCACCCTGTCCAAGAGCTACAACATGGCGGGCTGGCGCATCGGCTTCATGGTCGGCAACCCGGAACTGGTCAACGCCCTGGCGCGGATCAAGAGTTACCACGACTACGGCACGTTCACCCCGCTGCAAGTCGCGGCCATTGCGGCGCTGGAAGGCGATCAGCAGTGCGTGAAAGACATCGCCGAGCAGTATCGGCAGCGGCGCAACGTGTTGGTCAAAGGCCTGCACGAGCTGGGCTGGATGGTCGAGAATCCGAAGGCATCGATGTATGTCTGGGCGAAGATTCCCGAAGCCTACGCGCACCTTGGCTCTTTGGAGTTCGCCAAGAAAATGCTCGCCGAGGCCAAGGTCTGCGTCTCGCCGGGTGTCGGGTTTGGTGAGTATGGGGATGATCATGTGCGCTTCGCGCTGATCGAAAACCAGGACCGGATTCGCCAGGCCGTGCGCGGGATTCGCGCAATGTTCAGGGCGGATGGGCTGGTCAGCAAATCCTGAGGCCTGGACACATAACACTGTGGGAGCGAGCCTGCTCGCGATAGCGGACTTACATTCAACATCTTCGCTGAATGTTAAGCCCTCATCGCGAGCAGGCTCGCTCCCACATTTGGTTTTGCGGTGTGCTTAAACGAACAACGACAGCAGCAGGATAAAGCCCAGGGCCACCACAGACAGGATGGTTTCCATCGCCGTCCAGGTCTTGAAGGTCTCCGCCACGGTCATGTTGAAGTATTGCTTCACCAGCCAGAAACCGGCGTCGTTGACGTGAGACAGGATCAACGAACCGGCACCGGTGGCCAGCACCAGCAACTCACGGTTCACACCCGGAATCATCCCCACCACCGGCACCACGATGCCGGCGCCAGTAATGGTCGCCACGGTCGCCGAACCGGTCGCGATACGGATCACCGCCGCCACCAGCCATGCCAGAAGGATCGGCGAGATTTCCGCAGCCACCGCCATGTTGCCGATGACATTACCCACGCCGCTGGTCACCAGCATCTGCTTGAAGCCACCACCGGCACCGATGATCAGGATGATTGCGGCGGTTGGCGCGAGGCTCGCGTCCAGCCATTTGAGCATCTGGTTGGAACCAATGCCCTGCTTGTAGCCGAAGGTGTACAGCGACAGCAGCAACGCCAGCAGCAGTGCCGAGATCGGGTGACCGATCAGGTCCATGAAGGTGCGGAAAAAGTTGCCGTCCGGCAGCACCACATCGGCAAAGGTCTTGAGCAGCATCAGGAACACCGGCGACAGCACGGTGATCAAGGTGATGGAGAAGCTCGGCAGATCGGCAGAATCGTTCTCGCGCGCCAGTTGATCCACCAGTTCCTGATTGGGATGACCGGGAATGTACTTGGCAATGAAGGTGCCGTAGATCGGGCCGGCGATGATGGCCGTCGGCAGCGCAACGATCAGGCCGTAGAGAATGGTTTTACCGATGTCGGCACCGAACACGCCGATGGCCAGCAACGGACCCGGGTGCGGGGGCACCAGACCGTGCACGGCGGACAGGCCGGCCAGCAGCGGGATACCGATCTTGATGATCGACACGCCGGTACGCCGGGCCACGATGAACACCAGCGGGATCAGCAGCACGAAGCCGATCTCGAAGAACAGCGGAATGCCGACCAGGAACGCGGCGAACATCATCGCCCACTGCACCTTGTCCTTGCCGAACGCGCGAATCAGCGTCTGGGCAATCTGATCCGCCCCGCCCGACTCGGCCATCATTTTGCCAAGCATGGTGCCCAGCGCAAGGATGATCCCAACGAAACCGAGCACCCCACCGAAGCCGTCCTGGAACGCTTTGATGATGGTGCCGATCGGCATGCCGGAGGTCAGCCCGAGAAAGGCTGCGGCAATGATCAGGGCAATAAACGGGTGGAACTTGAACTTGGTGATCAGGACGATAAGCCCGATCACCGTGACCACTGCATCGAGCAGCAGGAACGTCTCGTGGGACATGCCAAACATTAGGGGTGTCTCCTGGTTGTTGTTGTTATTGAAGCGGGTAATTCGAAAGCCATAAGGACAGCGCTATCTCTTCGAGCAAAATCAACCGGCGCGTTTCAAGCCGTGTTCCAGCCACCAGGCATGCGCCTGTTTCGCCAATTGGTCGACGCTGTGGGTCGACGCATCGAGGGCCAGGGTCAGCGGTTCGCCAACAGGGGACTCAAGGGTGGCGAACTGGCTGTCGATCAACGTCGACGGCATGAAGTGCCCTGGCCGATGGGAGACACGATCGGCCGCCACTTCAGGCGTGAGTTCAAGGAACACGAAGCCCAGGCCCGGCAAGGCGCTGCGCAGACGTTCGCGGTAAATGTGTTTGAGGGCCGAGCAGGTCAGCACCGGGCGAGCGCCCGTGGCGTCGACGCGGCGCAGTTCGTCGCACAGGCTGTCGAGCCAGCCGGCACGGTCGTCGTCGTTCAGGGGAATGCCTGCGCTCATCTTTTCGATATTGGCGGCAGGGTGAAAAGTGTCGCCTTCAATGGCCGTGGCGCCGCTGAGCTCGCACAAGGCTTCGCTGACGCAGGTCTTGCCGCAACCGGCAACGCCCATGATGACCAGGGCGGTGATGGGATGATTCATGTAACACCTCAGCGCGCAGACAGCGCTACCTTTGAAAGCTATGACACTCGTTCAAAAGCAGAAGTTGCCGACGCCTTCTTGTCATTTTTGTGGGTTGCAGCGTGTTCGTTCCCGACGCCGAAAAGCGAGGTTCAGGCAAAACTCGCTTACGCATTTGCAGCTGCTTCGGGACAGCGCTACCTTAGTGCCTTGAATTTTGTTTGGCAAGCCGCCCGATGACCTCCCCTAAAAACGATAAAAATACGCGAACCACTGGCCGTCCTACTCTGAATGAAGTCGCCCGACTGGCCGGCGTCAGCCCGATTACCGCGTCTCGCGCCTTGCGTGGCGTGAGCACGGTGGCCACCGACCTGGTGGAAAAAGTCCAGAAAGCGGCGCTTGAGCTCAACTACGTGGTCAACCCCGCCGCCCGCGCGTTAGCCTCGGCCCAGAGCCATTCCGTCGTGGTGCTGGTGCCGTCGCTGTCCAACTTGCTGTTCATCGACACGCTGGAAGCCATTCATCAGGTTTTGCGACCGAAGGGCTTCGAAGTGCTGATCGGCAACTTCCATTACTCGCGCGATGAAGAAGAAAACCTGCTGCGCAATTACATGGCGTATCAGCCGCGTGGTTTGCTGCTGACCGGGTTTGATCGCACCGAAAGTTCGCGACGGATGATTGAGGCGAGCAACATTCCCTGCGTGTACATGATGGAACTGGACAGTGCGGCGGGCCTGAATTGCGTAGGTTTCTCGCAGCTCGCCGCCGGCGAAACGGCGGCCGAGCATTTGCTGTCACGCGGTCGCAAACGCCTGGCCTACATCGGCGCGCAACTGGATCAGCGCACATTGCTGCGCGGCGAAGGGTTCCGCAAAGCCCTGCAGAAGGCCGGTCGGTATGACCCGGACCTGGAAGTGCTGACCCCCCGCGCCTCCTCTGTAGGTCTGGGTGGCGAACTGTTCCTGCAACTGATCGCCAGTCATCCGGATGTCGATGCAATCTTCTTCGGCAACGATGACCTGGCGCAGGGCGCGCTGCTGGAAGCGATGCGCTGCGGGATCAAAATCCCCGAACAAGTGGCAATCCTCGGTTTCAACGACCTGCCGATGTCGGCCCACATGGTCCCGCGCCTGAGCAGCATCAACACCCCGCGCGAGGCCATCGGCCGACGTGCCGCCGAACAGATGCTGACCTTGATGGCGGGCAACACGGTGGCGAAACCGGTGCAGGACATGGGGTTTGAGTTGAAAGTGCGCGAAAGTACGTAGTTCAGGACTGATCGTTGCCACGCTCTGCGGGCTGAACGGGAACGATCAGTTACACCTTTACCCTCCACCCCATGAGGGCCTCGTGCAAAATCCGCCCACTCCATCCCGGCGGACACGTATATGCGCAAGATAATCATCATGGCCCTCCTGCTCGCCGTCTCGCTTGGACAAGCGTTACAGGTGCAGGCCTCTGAGCCAGATGACTGGACTCGTTTCCTGAACGACCCACGTTTCATGCCGGCGATCAAACGCTGTCTCGCCGCCCACCCGCAAGGTCAGGGGCCTGCCGTCGTAATGGGTGTTGGGCATGCCAGTCTTGAAGAGGCTTACGTCATGACCACCGACCTCACCGGGCGTAAAAATGTGTGTTTTTCCAGTAAGGATACGGGACTGGAAGTGCGCTCCCAGACCGTTTTCGATCTGCCAGGCCCGCTGTTTGTTTCAGTGGATCAAGTCAAGGTGGCCCCCAAGGGCGAGTGCATCGAGCCCACCCCTGTATTCATCGATCAACAGCTTCAAGGCTGGATCCTCAGGCAACCCATCCTCAATCAGCACATGCCCAGTGCCTGCTCGACTCCGGTCTGGACTGATCTGATACCGCTCGATTAGGTCTCACGACCCTTTTTTCAACGGTCGGTATCTGCACCATCAAGCCGCGCATCATCCATGCCGCAGGTTTTCAACTAATCTTGTGGGTGCTCCCTGTCCCGATTACCGCCTGCCAGGGCGGGCATACTGTTAGAGTCCCGAAGCGTCGAATCGCTAACGGAGTAGCTCCATGGAACATGCACTGAAGATCCTCGGTAAAGCGTCGTCCATCAACGTCAGAAAAGTCCTGTGGACCTGCGACGAGCTGGACCTTTCCTACGAGCGAGAAGACTGGGGCAGCGGCTATGCGTCGACCCACAGTCCCGAGTTTGTCCGACTCAACCCGAATGCACAGGTACCGGTGATCATCGACGATGCTGGCGTGCTGTGGGAGTCCAACACCATCTGCCGTTACCTGGCCGGCAAACATTCACACGCTGAATTGCTGCCGCACGAACCCGCGGCGCGCGCCCGGGTGGAGCAATGGATGGATTGGCAGGCCACTGATCTCAACTCGTCCTGGAGCTACGCGTTTACAGCGCTGGTACGCAAAGACCCGGAGTTCCAGGACGCGCACCGGATTGCCACTGGCTTACGCGGCTGGAACCAGAAGATGAGCATCCTCGAACATCAGCTCGCGGCCACCAAAGCTTATGTTGCCGGCCCCCGGTTCTCACTGGCCGACATTGTCATCGGGCTGTCGGTCAACCGCTGGCTGATGACCCCGATGGACCGTCCAGATTTTCCTGCCATCGACGAGTATTTCCAACGGTTGGCGCAGCGCCCCGGATTCCTGAAACATGGATGCAACGGCCTGCCTTGAAACCATGCCGGCTTCTCGGCGGTCGACGACTGCCGCCGGGCGGCAAAGGTTAACCGCGAGATTCGCGCCATTCGCCGGCCAAATAGAACCTAACCGACTGAAAAACATGTAATTTTTAATGCAGGCATAGTATTTGCTGAAGGCACTGCACCACAAACACCTACAAGGTCTACTCATCATGTTGGTCAGTGCAAACAAACAGTCGCTAATGACGCCAATCCTCAAGAAGCCCGGCGAAGATCCGACCGCCGAAGCCGCTGCCGGTCTTCAGAGTGTGATGCTGCAACGACAAGGCAACGTTCAGCCGCTCTCCGCGCAGGTGCAGAATTCCGCCACCCAAAACGCCACCCGGCAAGTCAGTGAGGCGAGCAAAATCAGCGACAACGTTGATGAAGCGTTCGCGAAAACACGCGTGGGACTGCAATTGACTAACGCGCCGCTTCCGACCGATGCGCAAGGCAAATTCAGTGGCGGTACGGCCACAGACGCATTCAAGGAATACATGAGCAAAACCCCGGAAGAGCGCATGCAAGACGCCATTCTGGAAGAGATGGGCCTGACTAAAGAAGAAGTGTCACAAATGTCGCCGGAACAACAACAGGCGGTCGCTAAAGAAATGGCCGAACGCATGCAGGACAAGGTAAAACTGGCGCAGGCCGAGAAAGAAAACGGTGGGAGCGAGAAAGGCAGCCCGCAAGTGGTGGACAAGTTTCTCGCGTCGCTTTAACAACACCGGGTAATGCTGTTCACTTGAGCGCGCTCTTGGGTCATGCATACCTTTGTGGCGAGGGAGCTCGCTCCCGCTTGAGTGCGTAACACTCACAAAATCGGTAATGGTTGTCAGATTTTTGGGGCCGCTACGCAGCCCAGCGGGAGCAAGCTCCCTCGCCACAGATTTCTTGCTTGCCTGAAGACTTTCTTGAGTGCCCTCTACCGGCCCCTTGTCAGTTTGCCGCCATCAACTTATCTGCAAGGTCGAGTTGAACTGGCTGATCGCATCCACGACATGCCGCGACCCCTGTTGAATCTCCAGAATCACCTCCCCCGCCTCGTTCGCCAATTCCACCCCAAGACCGGTCCGGCTCAGACTCGACTGCATGCTCGACACCGCGCTCAATGACAAGTCGTGGTTCTTGCGCACCACGTCGACGATCTCCAGCGTCGCCTGACTGGTGCGTGCGGCGAGGCTGCGAACCTCATCGGCGACGACGGCGAACCCACGCCCGTGCTCCCCGGCCCGGGCCGCTTCAATCGCCGCGTTAAGCGCCAGCAGGTTGGTCTGATCGGCAATGCCGCGAATGGTCTGGACGATGGTGCCGATGATGTCGGACTGCTTGCTGACCGCGTCGATGCTCAACGCCGCCTCGTTCAAGTTTTTGGAAATGTCCTGGATGATCTGCACCGTTTGCTGCACCACCTGCGACCCTTTCTGCGCGCAGGCGTCGTTCTGGACCGAGGTGCTGTGGGCCGATTCGGCAGCGGTTTGCAGGGTGGTCACCTGATTCGTGATGTCGCTGGCAAACTTGACCACTTTGTACAGCCGGCCCTTGGTGTCGAACAACGGGTTGTAGGACGCTTCAAGGAAAATGGTATGGCCGTGTTTATCTTTGCGTTCAAAACGGTGCGAGTGATATTCGCCGCGATTCAATGAGGCCCAGAACGCTTTGTAGGCCTGGGATTCGGCTTCGGCGCGGTGGCAGAACAGGCTGTGATGCTGACCGACGACTTCGTTGAGCGAGTAATGGGTGGTCTTCAGGAAGTTCTCATTGGCGGTAATCACATGGCCTTCGGGAGTGAATTCGATCACCGCCATGGAACGACCGATCGCCGCGAGCCTGCTTTCGTTTTCGTGTTCTTTGGAAATCCTGGCGGAGACGTCCGTCGCCACTTTGATCACACTTTTTACCTGGCGGTCGGGACCGAAAACCGGCATGTAACTGGCTTCCAGCCAGATCTCCTTTCCCTTCTTGTTCAAGCGCAGGAAAGTGCCGCTGACCGGTTCGCCACGGGCCAGGTCACGCCACAATCTGGCGTAGTCTTCGCTTCGGTAAAACGCTTCTTCGCAAAAGATCCGGTGATGTTTGCCACGCACTTCCTCGACGCTGTAACCCATGGCGGCGCAAAAGTTTTCGTTGGCATCAAGGACGATGCCTTCAGGGGTGAACTCAATCATCGCCATCGAACGGCTGACGGCGGCCAGCCTGGCGTTGGCCTCGCTCAGTGCACAGCTGTAGCGCTCGATTTCCTGCAGGTCAGCTTTGTGATGTCGGTTAAACATGGTCGTATCACCCTAAGTGCGGTCCTTTGATTGATGAAAGTTCTTCAGTCTTTCAACGTATCCACCACAACGTTCCATGGCACAGGCGCACACATTCCTCCACAGGAGGAACGGTCAGGCGATCGATGATGTTGAATCGGAGAGTCCATGTGGCAACGCTCTTATCAAGACATCCGTCTCTTGATAGCCCGGGACCGGGCCAGCCCTGATGTTTTCAAAAGTAATTCCCTTTGTCGAAAGCTCCCTGTTGCTCGCGTCGGTGCCTTGGGTTGCGCACTCTTGAGGAGTGCATGACGGCCTTCATATCGCGACCTTCATGGTTTGGAATGAGCATAGTCAGGCGCAATCGGCTTGCAAGGCCACTAGTCGGCCAGTATTGAGGACAAAATCGGTTCAGCTTCGAGTCTATTTGCTAAACATCGGGCGAAAAACCACACTGATCATCGTGTCGTTTTTCGGGATAAGGCGGGACTCGGAATAAATCTCTATCCACCCACCGACAGGTTCTGTTTTTTCGGGAATGCCCAACGGACAGCACTCATTCTCATAATGGAAATCCTTGAGGGTACATGTCATGACCTTCCCCTGCCCGCCAGGTCCTTCCACACCGTAAACGATCACTGAGTACCGCTGATTGTTGTACTTCCAGGAAGATACTTGCCGGCTCATGTTGTAGTCGGAAAGGTTTACCGGACTATTCGAAGGCGTACTCTGCAGTGCTAATTTGGTGCCGCCAAAGTCCCAAGCCGTCCAGACGCAAAAATAACCATAGGCGCAGTTGGTATCTTTTTGTTCAGCGCCTGAAACCGGAAACGTCATCACAACGGCTCCTTTTTCGTAAGCCACCTGAGTGGAGCTGACTTGTTGTCCTCCCGTTTTTCTCCTGAGCTGTTGATCAATCTGCTGTTGAACATCTGCCTTCTGTTCGGCCGTCATCTCGGGATTGAACAATGCATATTTGCCAAGCTCCTCAGCATCCGGTTTCGCATAGAAAAAAAATGCCAAACCGACACAGGCACACAGTGCTGCGCAAACTCCCAGCCACTTGATGTTCATATTGAACCCCACACGTTAAGCGCCGAGAAAACCCCGGCGACCTGAAGCGCAGAATCCAAACATTACACGCGGCCGTCTACTGTCATAACTGACAGTCAAGACAATCGGTGCGGATGAATTATTGCTCGGAGAGCATCCCCATTAGCGCCTGCACCGCTGCCGAGGGTGGCTTGTTCGCCGCGATCACCAAGGCGAACTCGCGATCGATTCGCGGTTTCAGCGGCACCACACGCAGGCCCTGGAGCTGGCTCGGCAGGGTCATTTCCGGCACCAGGGTCACACCGATGTTCTCCCGCACCAGGGTAAACGCACTGCTCCACTCGCGAACCTCGACCCGGACGTCATGCAACTGCAAACCGGCCTCGATGGCCAGGCTGCGGGCATTGGTCGAACAGCCGCCCGTGGCCAGCACAAAGGGTTGCTCCGCCAACTCGGCGAGGGCGACACCCTCTTCAACCGAGCGCCGCGCCAAAGGATGGCCGCCCGGCAGAACCGCCACCCAGGCATCGCGCCCCAAACGGCCGGCATTGCGCTCCGGTGCCGGGTTCAACACCACCCCCACGTCCACCAGACCGGCGCCGAGCAGTGTTTCCACTTCATCGTCGCTGACTTCCAGGGCAGTCACCTGAATACCGGGATACAGCCGATTGAACTGGCGCAGCAGCGGCGGCAGGAACGTCGCCAGCACCATGGGGAAACTCGCCAGGCGAATCGTCCCGCGCTCGATGCCTTTCGCGGCATCGACGGTACTGCGGATGGTTTCCAGGGCGCCGAGCATGGTGCGCGCCTGCTCGATGACCGGCAGACCAATGGCGGTTGGCAGGGTCTGGCGGTTTTCCCGGCTGAACAGTTGAACGCCGAGGGTTTCCTCGATCAACGCCAGCGCCTGGCTGGCGCCGGACTGGGTCATGCCGACGCGCTCGGCTGCGCGGGTGATGTTGCCTGTGTCTGCCACGGCCACCACCATTCGCCAGTGCATCAGATTCATCATGGCAGTAGCTTTCCTTATGGCAGTTTTCTTAAGAATTAATTTTACCGAAGGCGCCGCGCACTATGACACTGGCGATAACCCCGAACCAGAGGCCTGCCGATGCAGTTGTATTACGCCCCACACGCTTGCTCGCTCGCACCACACATTGTGCTGCGCGAGCTGGACCTGCCCTTCGCATTGATTCGCGTCGATATCCGCACCAAACAGACCGCGAGCGGAGCGGACTTCCTCGTCATCAACCCAAAGGGTTACGTCGCGGCGCTGCAACTGGACAACGGTGAAGTGCTGACCGAAGGCCCGGCGATCCTGCAGTACCTGGCAGACCTGTGCCCCGAGGCGAACCTGGCGCCAGCCCATGGGACGTTCGAGCGGGTGCGGTTGCAGGAGTGGTTGAACTTTGTTTCGACGGAGATTCATGGCGCGCTGGGTTGGTTGTTCAATGCGCAGTTCCCGGAGCAGGTGAAGGCGCAGATCAAGGAGAAGTTGTACAAGCGGTTTGCGGTGGTGTGCCAGACGCTGGAGCGTCAGGATTATTTGCTGGCGGGTGGGTTCAGCATTGCCGATGCGTATTTGTTTACGGTGTTGCGGTGGGCGCCGTTGTTTGCGATTGATTTGGATGAGTGGCCGGCGTTGGCGGCGTTTCAAGCCAGAATTGATCAGCGGTCGGCGGTGAAAGCGGCGTTGGCCGCAGAATCCGCGTAAGCCTTGAGGCCATCGCGGGCTTGCCCGCTTCCATAAATGCGTGTGGCGAGGGCGCTTGCTCCCGTTGGGTCACGAAGTGGCCCCAAAAAAGGGACTGCTGCGCAGTCCAGCGGGAGCAAGCGCCCTCGCCACAGGTTCACAGGAATCAATGACCGAACACATCCACCTTCTTGGCCTTCTTGTCTGCGCGCTTTTCATCGGCGGTTTTCGCCGGTTTTTTCTTTGCCGCTTTTTTTGAATCCATGCCTTTGGCCATGATACGTACTCCACTCATACGGGATGTGAGATCAGGTATACACCTATCGCCGGGCGCGCGTTCTTTTATAATCGCCCGCTTTGCGCACCGACAGATCACCTCCATGCCCGACACCCAGTACACCTTGCTCGCCGAGCCGTTATGGCCGCTGATGAACAAGTTTTATCGTGCCCACCAATCGTCGATGAAAGCGGTGCGCGACGCTCGATTGTGGGTCGCCAGGCGCGACGAGATCATTGGCGCGCTGTGTTTGCGTCCGGTCTCGGGCGGGCATTGGCTGACCGGTTTGTTCGTCGATCCGGCCTGCCGCGAACAAGGAATTGCGGCGGCGCTGATCGCCGAAGCGGTGAAAGGTCTCGAACAACCGGTGTGGCTGTTCTGCCATCCGGATTTGCGCGGATTTTATGAACGACGCGGTTTTACCTTCGATCCGGCCATGCCTTACGCCATGGTCGAACGCTTGAGCCGCTATGCGCGCAGCAAGCCGATGATTGCGATGGGGCTGGAACCGGTCAGGTAGAGGCATGGAGATCTAATGTGGGAGCGGCGGTGAAATCAATCGTCGGCGTTGGGATCGAGATCCGGGAACATGACTTCGGTGAACCCGAACTTGCTGAAGTCGGTAATCCGCGACGGATATAACCGGCCGATCAGGTGATCGCATTCGTGCTGCACCACACGGGCATGAAAGCCTTCGGCAATGCGCACGACCGGCTCGCCCTTCGGGTCGAAACCTTCGTAGCGAATCTGCTGATAACGATTTACCGCGCCACGCAGGCCAGGCACCGACAGGCAGCCTTCGAAGCCCTCTTCCATCACCGGGCTCAACGGCGTGATCAGCGGATTGATCAGAATGGTCTGCGGCACCGCTTCGGCATCCGGGTAGCGTTCGCTGTGCTCGAAACCGAAGATCACCAGCTGCAGGTCGACCCCGATCTGCGGCGCCGCCAGGCCAACGCCACCGACGCTTTCCATGGTCTGGAACATGTCGTCGATCAGTTGCCACAGCTCCGGGCTGTCGAACATTTCGGCGGGGACCGGAGGAGCGACACGCAGCAGGCGCTCGTCGCCCATTTTCAGGATTTCACGGATCATTTGATGACTTCGTCAGTGTTCGGCTTGATCGAGTGATCCCGACCCAGTCCCGAAACGTGGTGTTTATGTGCAGGGTCGAGCTCGCCGGGGACCTTTTCGCCAGGGCCCTTGCCTTCGTTCGACATGTGTTCGATCACCGCATTCATCTCCGCACCGAGCAACAGCACCGCCGCGGAAATATAGAAGTACAGCAACAGCACGATGATCGCGCCGATACTGCCATACATGGCGTTGTAGTCGGCGAAAGTCTTGACGTAGAACGCGAACCCCAGGGAAGCGACGATCCACACCGCCACCGCCAGCACCGAGCCGGGGGTGATGAAACGAAACTCTTGCTTGACGTCGGGCATGACGTAATAGATCAACGCCACCGCAATCATCATCAGGACAACGATGACTGGCCAGCGAGCAATCGTCCAGACCGTGACAATGAAGTCTTCCAGCCCGACCTGCGCAGCAATCCAGCCCATCACCTGCGGCCCGAGCACCATTAACGCGGCGGCGACCAGCAACATGCCGGCAATGCCGATGGTGTAGATAATCGACAGCGGAAAACGCTTCCACGCAGGACGGCCCTCCACCACATCGTAGGCGGCGTTCATCGCGCTCATCATCAGGCGCACGCCGGCCGAAGCCGTATACAGCGCGATGACGATACCGACCGACAGCAGGCCACCCTTGGATTGCTGGAGCTGGTCGATCACCGGGTTCACCTGTTCCAGCGCCTGGGGCGGCAGGACCAGTTCCGATTGCAGACGCAGCCAGGAGAAGAAGTCCGGCAGGTGCAGGAAACCGATCAGGGCGATCAGGAACAGGATGAAGGGAAACAGCGAAAACAGCATTTGATAGGCCAGTGCCGAGGCATAGGTCGACATCTCGTCGTCGACGAACTCGGTCACCGTGCGCACCATGACACGGTGCAGGCGCAGGCCTTTCATGTGTGGGAAAAACATTAGCGTCTCCTTTCGCCGCAGATTGGGTTGAAGTCGTGGCGACTCAGGGGCCGTTTTCTACATCAAAGTAGCCTACTTGGCGACTTTGAAACAATTTCAGTGTGCAAGTTCAGGCTGACACAAAAACGGCCATCCGTGGATGGCCGCCTCTGATATTCATCCAAGGCCGAATCAAGCCTTGTCGATGCCTTTTTTGATCGCGTCCTTGGCTTTGCCCACTGCTTGCTGAGCTTCGCCTTTCCTTTCCTGCACCACGCCTTCGGCGCGCATTTTGTCGTTACCGGTGGCCTTGCCGACGCCTTGCTTGACGTTGCCGGCGGCTTCGTTGGCCATGCCTTTTACTTTATCGCCAGTGCTGCTCATGGTGTTTCTCCTGTGAACAATTGAACGAGAAAAGTCGTTACACAAGAATTGACCGGAGCCGTTTGCGCGGAGTTTCATTTATTTTCCCGGCGACATTTCATCGTTCCGTGCAGGTTGGGCTTTATGTTTGCCGAGCAACCCCCGAGAATGCGCAACGTATTCAGGCCGTGGCGCTGAAGATCCAATCCCGTAGGAATGTTATGAAACTCGATAAAAAGCAGGCCATTGCCCGCAGAAACCAGGAACTCGGCGGTGCTGTGCTTGGCGTCAACAACTGCCATTTCACCGAATTGAACCGTAACCGCAACATCTGGTGGTTCGACATCCCGGTGGCACGCCTGGCCGTTGGTCAGTACGAATGGATCCACCTGCTGATGCACACACCGGACACCGATGAACTGCTGCACCTGAAAGTGCCGACGGTGTTCCTGCGCGAGAAGCTCGAAGGGCTGGTCGTGCGTAACCAGGGCAAGCGCAAGGCAGCGTTAAGCCTGGAACTGAGTGCGGACAAGGATTCGTACTTGCAGGACATGCGCCCGGCGGGCACCCACGTCAATTTCGCGCCGTTCCGCCTGTAACACCGATCGCAGACAAACTGTGGCGAGGGAGCTTGCTCCCGCTGGGCTGCGAAGCGGCCCCAAATCAGGCGCCGCGATACTCCTGATGTATCTCCATCGCAGTGATCGCGGCTGCTGCGCAGCCGAGCGGGAGCAAGCTCCCTCGCCACAGAAGCCCGCCCCTATCGCTATAAACAAAAAGCCCCGCATCTGCGGGGCTTTTTGCTGGATTACGCGGTGGCTTTCTTCGCGTTGATCTTCTTCAGCTCTTCATCACGCAATTCCCGCCGCAGGATCTTGCCAACGTTGGTGGTCGGCAACGCATCGCGGAACTCCACCGCTTTCGGCACCTTGTAGCCGGTGACGTTGGCGCGCATATGCTCCATCACCTGCTCCTTGGTCAGCGTCACGCCCGGTTTGGCGACGATGAAAATCTTGATCGCTTCGCCCGACTTCTCGTCCGGCACGCCGATGGCTGCGCATTGCAGTACGCCCGGCAGGGTCGCGAGCACGTCTTCGAGCTCATTCGGGTACACGTTGAAACCGGACACCAGAATCATGTCTTTCTTGCGATCGACGATGCGCATGTAGCCATCCGGCTGGATCAGCGCGATGTCACCAGTCTTCAACCAGCCTTCGCTGTCGAGGATTTCATCGGTGGCTTCCTGGCGCTGCCAGTAGCCTTTCATCACCTGCGGACCTTTCACACACAACTCGCCGATTTCGCCCATCGGCTGTTCAACGCCGGCATCGTCGATGATTTTGCACAGGGTCGACGGAACCGGAATACCGATGGTGCCGATCTGGATGTTCTGGATCGGGTTCACCGTCGCCACCGGGCTGGTTTCGGTCATGCCGTAACCTTCGCAGATGGCGCAGCCGGTGACCGCTTTCCAGCGCTCGGCCGCCGCCAGTTGCAGGGCCATGCCGCCGGACAGGGTGACTTTCAGCGCCGAGAAATCCAGTTTGCGGAAACCTTCGTTGTTGCACAGGGCAACGAACAGCGTATTCAGGCCGACGAAACCGCTGAACTTCCACTTCGACAGTTCCTTGACCATCGCCGGCAGGTCGCGCGGGTTGCTGATCAGGATGTTGTGGTTGCCGATCAGCATCATCGCCATGCAATGAAAGGTGAACGCGTAGATGTGGTACAGCGGCAGCGGCGTGATCAGGATCTCGCAGCCTTCGTTGAGGTTGGAACCCATCAGCGCCTTGCACTGCAGCATGTTGGCGACGAGGTTGCGATGGGTCAGCATGGCGCCCTTCGCCACGCCAGTGGTGCCGCCGGTGTATTGCAGCACCGCCACGTCACTGCTGGCCGGGTTGGCTTCAGCCACTGGCTGGCCATGGCCCTTGCTCAACACGTCGTTGAACTTGACGGCCTTGGGCAAGTGATACCCCGGGACCATCTTCTTCACGTACTTGATGACGCTATTGATCAGCAGGCGCTTGAGCGGCGGCAACAGGTCCGCCACTTCGGTGACGATGACATGCTTGACGCCGGTTTTCGGCACGACGGTCTCGGCCAGGTGCGCCATGTTGGCCAGGCACACCAGGGCTTTGGCGCCGGAGTCGTTGAACTGGTGTTCCATTTCCCGCGCGGTGTACAGCGGGTTGGTATTGACCACGATCAGCCCGGCGCGAATGGCACCGAACACAGCGACCGGGTACTGCAAGACGTTGGGCAGCTGCACGGCGATTCGATCGCCCGGTTGCAAGTCGGTATGCTGTTGCAGGTAAGCGGCAAAGGCGCCGGACAATTCGTACAGTTCACCGTAGGTAATTGTCTTGCCCAGGTTGCTGAATGCCGGTTTGTCGGCGAAGCGTTGGCAGGACTGTTTCAGCACTGCCTGAATATTCGGATACTCGTCCGGATTGATGTCGGCAGCAATCCCGGCAGGGTACTTATCCTTCCAGAAGTCTTCGATCATGGAAGCCCACTCCTCAGCAACGCGAATTCAAATACCGCATTTTGATGCGGTTATTATTGGTGTTTGATTATGGGTGAGTCTGGCTGTTAAAGCCGCCGAGAGGTCCCAAAGCGCGCCGAGAGTAGCAGCTTTGCAAAGGGCCGACTAGAGCCAAAAGCGGCCTCTACAGTCACTTTTGTGACTCGAGAATAACAAGCGGTCATTTTAGAGCAATAATTCTATAAATCCCTGAAAGCCTTTAAAACCGGGCCATAAAAGCAAAAGATCGCAGCCTTCGGCAGCGCCTACGGAGGAATACGATTCCCTGCAGGCGCTGCCGAAGGCTGCGATCTTTTGGGACCGCCCGGATCTATGACCGATCAGGCGATATCCCGCAACTCCCGCCGCAGAATCTTGCCCACCGGCGTCATCGGCAACGACTCACGCAACACAATGTGCTTGGGGACTTTGTACGCCGTGAAGTTTTCCTTGCAGTAGGCCTTCAGCTCTTCAAGGCTGACCCCCGACTCTCGCGCCACCACAAACAACTTCACCGCTTCGCCCGAACGTTCGTCCGGCACACCAATGACCGCGCAGTTGGCGACTTTCGGGTGAGCCATCACCACGTCTTCGATCTCGTTCGGGTACACGTTGAAACCCGAGACGATGATCATGTCTTTCTTGCGATCGACGATGCGCACAAAACCGTCCGGATCGATCACGGCGATGTCGCCGGACTTGAACCAGCCTTCGGCATCCAGCACTTCGGCAGTGGCCTCGGGTTTCTGCCAGTAGCCCTTCATGATCTGCGGGCCCTTGATGCACAGTTCGCCGCGCTCGCCCATTGGCTGCTCGACGCCTTCATCGTTGATGACTTTCAGCGTAGTGCCCGGCACCGGCAGGCCGACCGTGCCGATCCGCGATTTGTCGCCGTACGGGTTGGTGCACGCCACCGGCGAGGTTTCGGTCAGGCCATAGCCTTCGGTGATGCGGCACCCGGTCAGTAGCTCCCAGCGCTCCGCGGTGGCCTTGACCAGCGCAGTGCCGCCGGAGTTGGTCAGTTTCAGGCTGGAGAAATCCAGGGTCTTGAAATCCGGATGGTCCATCAACGCAACGAACAGCGTGTTGAGCCCCAGCAATGCCGAAAACCGCCAGTTCTTCAGTTCCTTGATGAAGCCCTTGATGTCCCGTGGATTGGTGATCAGCACGTTATGGTTGCCGGTCACCATCATGCACATGCAATTCGCGGTGAAGGCATAGATGTGATACAGCGGCAGCGGCGCGATCATCACTTCCTGGCCTTCGCGCAGCAGCGGCTGGCCATCATTGCCGAACTGCCCCAGGCACGCCCGCGCCTGCTGCATGTTCGCCACCAGGTTGCCGTGGGTCAGCATCGCGCCCTTGGCCAGGCCGGTGGTGCCGCCGGTGTATTGCAGCACGGCGATATCGCTGAGACCGGCGTCCAGCGGCTTGATGCCCAGGCCCCGGCCCATGCGCAACGCGCTCTTGAAGGAAACGGCCTGCGGCAAGGAATAGTCGGGGACCATTTTCTTGACCTTGCTCACCAGGGTGTTGACCAGCCAGCCTTTGGCGGAGGGCATCATGTCGCCCATCTTCGCTTCGATCAGGTACTGGATGTCGGTGTCGGCCAGCACTTCCTGGACCTTCTGCCCGAACATGTTCAGGTAGACCAGCGCCCGGGCACCGGAATCCTTGAATTGGTGACGCATTTCCCGTGCGGTGTACAGCGGGTTGGTGTTGACCACGATCAGCCCGGCGCGCAACGCACCGAACACGGCAATCGGGTAGTGCAGGACGTTGGGCATCTGCACCGCGATGCGATCCCCCGGCACCAGGTCGGTGTGGGCTTGCAGGTAACCGGCGAACGCGGCGCTGTAGCGTTCCAGTTCGGCGTAGGTCAGGGTCACGCCCATGTTGCTGAAGGCCGGGCGGTCCGCAAATTTTTTGCAGGAACGCTCGAACACCTCGATCACCGACTTGTAAGCCCCTTGATCAATGTCCAGGGGTACGCCGGCCGGGCGTTTGTCATTCCAGAAATCAGGTTGCATTGTTCTTGTCCTCTTTACCTGAACCGATCCGGGGCCACTCTCTGCACTGTCAGAAAAACAAAAAGCAAAAAGCGGAGCTTCACGGACACTAGCAGCTATGACGAATCAGGCAAATATGCCAACGTCCGTCATTGATCGTGTGAATCTTGGTGCCGTGGCGTGGCCTGATCAGACGCCCGGTGAAGGATGCGCTATACAATGCACCGAGCCCATGCAAAGGAATCGCCATGATCCACGACACCTTCTGGTTGACCGCGAGTGACCGCAGCCGCCTCTTCGTCAACCAGTGGCTGCCCGACGCACCATTGAAAGCGGTGATCCTGGTGGCCCACGGCATGGCCGAACACAGTGCTCGCTATGCCCGTCTGGCGGAAAAATGCTGTGAACAGGGCTATGGCGTTTACGCACCTGACTTGCGTGGACATGGCAAAACTGCCGAAAACGGGACACTCGGACATTTCGCCGATGACGATGGCTGGTGCAAGGTCGTCGGTGACCTGGCCAGCCTCAATCAGCACATCGGCCAGCAACATCCCGGCGTGCCGATCGTGCTGCTCGGCCACAGCATGGGCAGTTACATCGCCCAGGCCTATCTGCTGCATCACAGCGCCAGCCTGTATGGGGCGGTGCTCAGTGGTTCGAACTTTCAACCGGTGGCGCTTTATCGCGCCGCCCGGCAAATCGCCCGCCTCGAACGCTTGCGCCAGGGGCCGAAGGGGCGCAGCGCGCTGATCGAATGGCTGTCGTTCGGCTCGTTCAACAAGAAGTTCAAACCGGTGCGCACCGCGTTCGACTGGCTCAGCCGCGACCCGGCCGAAGTCGACAAATACGCCAACGACCCGCTCTGCGGCTTTCGCTGCACCAATCAGTTCTGGATCGATTTGCTCGGCGGCTTGCAGCAAATCAGCAAAGCGTCCAATCTCGCCCAGATCGATCCGGGCCTGCCGCTGCTGGTGATTGGCGGTGAATGTGATCCGGTGAGTGAGGGCAAGCGTCTGAAAGATCTGGCCGATGCACTGCGTGCCGCTGGCAGCCAGAGCCTGCAACTGAAGATTTACCCGCAGGCACGGCACGAACTGTTCAACGAGAGCAATCGCGATGAAGTGACAGCCGATGTGCTGAGCTGGATCGCGCACGCCCTGAGCCACCGCCGCCCACCCCGATCCGAATAGTGTTTTGTGGTTTTTTTATTTGTCACAGGAATTGAAACCGATGACCCAGGTTACCAACACCCCTTACGAAGCCCTTGAAGTCGGGCAGACCGCCAGCTACAGCAAGACGGTCGAAGAGCGCGACATTCAACTGTTCGCCGCGATGTCCGGTGATCACAACCCGGTGCACCTGGACGCTGAATTCGCCGCTGGCACCATGTTCAAGGAGCGTATCGCTCACGGCATGTTCAGCGGTGCACTGATCAGCGCCGCCGTTGCCTGCGAGTTGCCTGGGCCGGGCACCATTTATATCGGTCAGCAGATGAGCTTTCAGAAGCCGGTGAAAATTGGCGACACGCTGACGGTGCGCCTGGAGATCCTGGAGAAACTGCCGAAGTTTCGTGTGCGCATTGCGACGCGGGTGTTCAACCAGCGTGATGAGTTGGTAGTGGATGGCGAAGCGGAAATTCTGGCACCGCGCAAACAGCAAACCGTGACGTTGCCAACGTTGCCGGCGATCAGCATCGGCTGATTCACCGCTCCCCTGTGGCGAGGGAGCTTGCTCCTGCTCGGCTGCGAAGCAGTCGCAATAAACGTCACCTCGGTTCACCAGATTAAACGCGGTGCCTGATTTTGGGGGTGCTTCGCACCCCAGCGGGAGCAAGCGCCCTCGTCACAGGGACTGCTACCGGTCGCCTTCCTGCACCTGCACACTCGCCGTCATCCCCGAACTCAAATTGATCCCCTCGGGCACTTTGTCCAGTTTGATCCGCACCGGAATCCGCTGCGCCAGTCTCACCCAGTTGAACGTCGGCTCCACTTCCGCCAGCAACTGCCCATCCGGCGTGGTGTTGCGATCGGTAATCCCGCGGCTGACGCTTTCCACATGCCCTTGCAGCGCCTCGCCCGCACTCATCAACCAGACCTTGACCGGATCGCCAACGCGAATCCTCGGCAGTTTGGTTTCTTCGAAGTACGCCTGCACATAGAACGTTGAATCGTCGATCAGCGCCATCACCGCTTGCCCGGCATTCACGTAATTGCCTTGGGCCAGACGCAAGTTGGTGATGTGGCCGCTGCGCGGCGCGTGGACCTCGCTTCGGGCGAGGTTGAGTTCAGCGACCTTGGCTTCGGCCTGGGCTTCGCGCAGTTCACCACGGGCGATGCCGGCGTTGATTTGCGCGTTCTCGCGCAGCTCGGCACTGATCGCTTGCGGGCCGAGGGCAGCACGGCGACTGGCTTCGCGCTCACGCAGATTGAGTTGCTGCTGACGGGTTTGCACCACCGCTTGCGCCTTCTCCAGCGCGGCTTCGAACCGGTCGCGGTCGATGCTCAGCAACAGGTCGCCCGCCTTCACCGACTGGTTGTCGAAGGCCTTGAGCTCACGCACCCAGCCTGACACATCCGGAGCGATCACCACCACATCGGCGCGAATCCGCGCATCCCGGGTCCACGGCGTGAGCATGTAGTACTGCCACAAATGAAAACCGGCAAAAATCGCCACCGCCACCAGGCACAGGGTAACCGCGACACGTACGGATGTACGCATGTTCAACTCCTTATAAAGGTCCGAGGACGACGGTGATCAGGGTCAATACACAGACGTACAAGGCGCAATCGAATAACGCTTCGTGCCAGATCCAGCGGCCGGCCGGGGTCAGGCGCAACAGCAGGCGCAAGGCCCCGGTGACGAGCAGCGCCAGCAGCACATAAATCAGAAACGGGCTAAGCAGCACGCCCCCCACCGACCATTCACGCAAGCCCATGGCTTTGCTCCTGTTGACGGCACCACGCGCGCCAGCTGTTCTGCAATTGCAGCACCGCGCCCTGTGCCAGTTTCACGGCATCGCTGGGCGGCAACGCGTACAAGGTGTTCAAGAATGTTTCGCTGGGCTGTTCCAGGGCATCGGCATAACGACCGCTCGGGCCCTGTTCGAGGACTTTTTCCAGTGCCTCGAGATAGCGGCGCTGCGGCGCACTGACCGGCACCTGCGCCACGGCCAGGCTCAAGCGCAAATGCAGCAGTTCGTCGCCGATGTCCAGACCGAGCAAGCCGTCATCCCAGCGACTGCGCGCCGGCTCCGGCAACTCCGGATAGTGCCGCGCCAGTTGCAGCAAACGGTCGGCCATGCGCCCGCCGAACCAGCTTTCAGCGCCAGGCAAATTGCGCCGGGTCAAGCGCACGAGATCGTCGAGGGTTGCTGCCAGCAGACGTCGCCCGTGCCAGGCCGGGTTGCGCAGAATCAGCAAGTGAAACGCCAACACTGCCGCGCCGACGCCGACCACCATGGCTTGAGCGCTGTTGAAGAACGTCGCGACGTCGAACTTCATCGCGTTGAGCGGTGACACCAGCACGATGAAATGCAGGCAAAACGAAGTGGCCGTGGCGCCGATCTGCGGCTTGGCCATGCCCAGCGCGCCCAGAAACAACGGCACGCCCATGCCCATGCAAAGCAACGCAAAACCACTCCATTGCGGCAGCAGAATCTGCCCGACAATAAACGCCGCCGGGATCGCCAGAAAAATCCCGCGCATGAAACTCATGCCGATCTGCGCGCCGTTCTCGCGACTGGCGAACAGGCTGCACACCACGCAGGTCAGCACCAATGCGCCCGAGGCGGCGGGCCAGGCCGTCGCCAGCCAGAAACACGACACCACCAGAAACGCCAAGGCACTGCGCGCCCCGAAGACCAGCGCCAATGACAGGTCGCGGTGCGGCGTCAGGGTGCGCGGCGGTTCCACGGTTTCCTTGCCCTCCTCCACCGCCTTCAACGCCGCGTTGGCCGCCATCGCGGTATCCATCAACAATGTGAAACGGACCAGGCAATAACTCTGCGCAGAGCTGATCCGTGGATCATGGGAGGCATCGAGCAAACGCGGTCGCAAGGCTTGCAACGTCGCTGTATCCGGGCTGGCGAGCGCTTCCTGAACCTCGGTCATCCATGGCTCCAACTGTACGGCTTCCTGCGGTTCCAACTGCTTCCACTGACGCCGTACTGAACGGGCGATGCGCAGCAGCATCAACAGTTTCTGGCTCAGTCCGCTGATGGCCCGCGCACGTTGCCGGCCGAGTCCGCCTTCGAACCAGGCGTGCTCGCGCTGGGCATCCACCGCAACAATTCGACCGAGGATTTCCAGCAGGCCCTTGCGCGCCTGACCGTCGCCGGCCAACGTCGCGCGCGCGGCATTCATGCCACTCTGCCACGCGGCTCGCGCCTGATCCGCCAGTTGCCGTTCAACCCGCATTGGCCACAGCAAGGCACTGGCGGCGGTGGCGCAGAGAATGCCCAGACAGATTTCCGTGCAGCGCGCCACCGCTTGATCGAACACCGTCAGCGGGTGAGTAATGGCGGGCAAGGCGATGATTGCGACCGTGTAACCGGCCAGCACGAACGAATAGGACCAGGCACTGCGCAGCAAGGTCGAACTCGCCGTACACAGCCCGAGCCACAACGCCAATGCCAGAAGAAACAACCACGGCGTCTGTGCGAACAGGCTCATGAACACCACCGACATGATCGTTCCGATCAGCGTCCCCAACAGCCGCGCCAAGCCCTTCTGCACCACCATCCCGGACAGCGGCTGGGCGACGATGAACGCCGTCATCAACGCCCAGGCCGGTTGCTCCAGCCCCCAGCGCAATGCCAGCCACAACGCGAGGCCGCCGCCGAGCAGGGTCTTGATCGCGAACTGCAGGGCACGGCGGTCGGGCGCAAACAAAGCCTGCAAAGTGATAGGCACGTAAAGCACTCTTCAAAGGACGATTTAACGATAGTCGGGTTCACCGAAGTGACTTGAAATCAAATTATTAGCTGGCTATCTATCTATCGTCCAGCGCTAAAAGCCGGGCACAAAAAAACGCCAGACTGGCTGGCGTTTCTGACAGGCTTTGCGCGCTTACGAGCGTGCGCGAGCCTGGTTACGCAGGGCTTTCACCTGATCGTGATTGCGTTGCACGCCGTGGTACTGACGTTCAACCAGATCACGAATGCCCACCAGGTTGTGCTTGTTGATTTTTTCGATGGCTTCTTTGTAAGCCTTCAGCGCATGGTCTTCACCGCGTTCGGCTTCGTTCAGCACAGCTTCTTCATCCTTGCCGGTGAACATGGCTTTCACGTCGACCCAGCGACGGTGCAGATCACCGCTGACGCTGGTGGAAGTTTCCGGATCGCCACCCATCGAACGCACAGCCGCTTGCAGCTCCGAAGCGGCCGTAGCGCAGTCGGCGGAGCGCTGGATGAACAGCGTTTTCAGTTCTGGGTGCTTGATGTCTTCAGCGCAAGTCTTGAACCCTTCCTGACCGTCTTTGCAGGTTTCAATCAGGTCATTGAGTACAGAGATCGCTTCTTTATTCATGTCGGTCATTTTCAATTCCTCGCGGGTTGATGAAAGATGCAATAGCTATTGCACCCTGCATGCCAGCTTTGAATTGATAATTTATTGCTTACATTTCAATAACTTAAATTTTACCCAGAAATCTGTATCCGCGTTATTTGCATGATCTGTCAATTGGCCTGCATGCAGAATGCCTGTATTTTCCAGCCTGACCGATTCAAGACGACTGATTGATGAACCCTGAAAAACTCGAACTGCTGATTACCCGTCAAATGCCCTTCGGCAAGTACAAGGGCCGCATCATTGCCGACCTGCCCGGCCAATACCTGAACTGGTTCGCCCGGGAAGGTTTCCCCCATGGCGAACTGGGCGGACTGCTGGCCTTGATGCAGGAAATCGATCACAACGGCCTGTCGGAGTTGCTTGAACCGCTGCGCGCCAAACACGGCAAACCTGCCCCTCGCCATTGAGCCATCCCCATGCCCGATAACACCCGCCGCGCCCGTGATGAAATGTTTTGGCAGACCTTTGCCGACCGCTATGCCGTCGAACCCGGCCCGATAAACCTCGAGAACGGCTATTTCGGACGCATGTCGCGCACGGTGATTGAGGAATACCAACGCAACATCGAACTCATCAACCGCAGCAACTCGGTCCATGTACGCCAGCGCTTCGAACGGGACGAAAACCTTGCGATCCTGGCCCAGCTCGCCGACCTGATTGGCGTGGCCGCAGAATCCGTTGCCCTCACCCGCAACGCGTCGGACGGTCTGCAATCGCTGATCCGCAATTACAACCGACTGCAGCCGGGCGATCAGGTGCTGATCTGCGATCTGGAGTACGACACGGTCAAAGGCGCCATGCGCTGGCTCGCGCGGCATCGCGGTGTTGAAGTCATCGAGATCGATCACGCGCACCCCGCCAGTTTCGACAGTTTGCTGGCCACTTATCGCGATGCATTCGCGCGTTATCCGAAGCTCAAGCTGATGGCGCTGACCCACGTCACTCACCGCACCGGGCTGGTGATGCCGGTGAAGGCGATTGTCGCTGCCGCCAGGGAACACGGGATCGACGTGATCCTCGATGGCGCTCATGCACTGGGCCAGATCGAATTCAAACTCGATGACCTGGGCGTCGCATTCGCCGGTTTCAACCTGCACAAGTGGATCGGTGCGCCGCTGACCCTGGGCTTCATGTATATCGCTCCCGAGCGCCTGGCCGACATCGACCCGGACATGGGCGAGATGCATTTCCCGGTCACTGACGTTCGCGCCCGCACGCCATACAGCACCCCCAACATCCCGGCGTTGCTGACCCTGCCGCTGGTGTTCGAGGAGCATCGGGCCATGGGCGGTTCGGCCGCCAAGGGTGCACGGCTCAATTACCTGCGCAACCGCTGGGTCAATGCGGTACGCGATCTGGCGGGCATCGACGTCATGACCCCGGACGACCCTCGACTGTATTGCGGCATCACGGCGATGCGCTTTACCCGGCACGCCGATCAGCAGGCAATGGCCGAGCGGCTGCTCAAGGACTACAACCTGTTCACCGTGACGCGCAGCGGTGCAGCGAGTGGCCCGTGCATCCGCATCACACCGGGGCTGACCACCACCGCTGCGCATATGGACGTGTTGACCCAGGCACTGCACGAACTGCGCTGACGTCAGACCGTGTATTTGTCGAAGTCCTCCGGTTTGATCTGCGATGACGCCGCGAACGTGTCGATGCCAATGGTCATTTGGCCGAAAAACCCGTCTTCTTTCGAGTCTCGACTGAGGGTGTGAACGGTCAGGGTCGAGGCTTCGCCGCCCATGGTTTCATAGAGAACATCCTGATCGTTGGTCAGTGGCGCGACGCTTCGGCCACTGTATTGCCGGGTGTTGAGCACCGAACGCGAAGCCGCTTCAGGGAAGTACAGCTGGCCGACCCAGGCGACATGCCGTTCTTCGAGATAGTTGTTGCCTGCGGTGACTCGGACTGCGACGTGGATGTGCAACGCGCGTCCGGCATAGAAACCCGGATAGATCGTGGTAAAGCGCACGATGCCTTTCTGATCCGTGAACTGCCCGCCGCGCAGGTAGGTATCGTCATCGGTACGCGGGATCGCGCCGATATCGCCGTTGTCGACTTCCTTGTCCGGGTCGATCCTGCTCCAGCCCGAATACGCACCACGCGCATTGCAATGCCAGATATCGACGATGGCGCCGGTGACCGGCTGGCAGGTCATCGCATCGACGATCGTCAGTTTCAGCACCAGAGGAACGCCGTCCATGCCTTCGCTGATGTTTCGCCTGATCAGTTTAGGGTTTCGAAAATACGGGCCGGCGATCTGTTCGGGTGACAGCAGGCAAGCCGGTTGTGCGGATGTCACTGAGGTGTTGTCGTCCATGACGCTCTCTCTTCCATAAGATGAACGCAGGTTAACGCCGGATGAGCGGCGAGATGCGGTAACTATGTATCGCGTGATGTCCTGTCTCGAATGCCACAGGTTCAGTGGTTTTCATTGGGCAAAAAAAAACGGTGCACCGACCAAGCGCACCGTTAAAGCCGTAGAACACACAACGAAGTGTCAGGTAAAAGCAGATCAGTCCAGCAGCGCCAAGGCCTCGGCGGTGCATTCCTGAATGCGGGCCCAGTCACCGTTCTTGATCCACTCCGGATCAAGCATCCAGCTACCGCCCACGCACATCACGTTTTTCAACGCCATGTAGCTCTTGATGTTGGCCGGGCTGACGCCGCCGGTCGGGCAGAATTTCACTTCGCCGAACGGGCCGCCCAGGGCTTTGATCGCCGCGACGCCGCCGCTGACTTCCGCCGGGAACAGTTTGAAGCGGCGATAGCCCAGACCGTAGCCTTCCATGATGCCCGAGGCATTGCTGATGCCCGGCAACAGCGGGATCGGGCTGTCGACGCTGGCTTCGAGCAAGTCACGGGTGATGCCCGGCGTGACGATGAACTGCGACCCGGCGGCTTCTGCGGCGGCCAGCATGTGGCGATCGAGCACGGTGCCGGCGCCGGTCACCAGTTCCGGACGCTGCTCGCGCAGGATCTGGATGGCCTTGAGGCCGAACTGCGAACGCAAGGTCACTTCCAGGGCTGTCAGGCCACCAGCCGCGAGGGCGTCGGCCAGCGGCAGCACGTCCTGTTCGCGAGCAATGGTGATTACCGGCAGGATCCGCGCCTTGGCGCAGAGGCTGTCGATCAGGGCAACTTTGTCCGCCATGGAAACGGTCGGGGATGGGGTTGTCATAGCGGCTGTTCCTTGGCTCATGGGCACCAGTAAATCTCTAACGTAGGTTGCAGAAACGCGCGAATCGGCATGGCGGCGACATCGTCACCGGCCAATGCGGCACTCAGGGTGGTCAGCTTGGACTGACCGGAAATCGATAGAACGGTGTGTTTGGCCGAAGCCAGCAGCGCGCGACTCATGGTCAGGCGCTGATGCGGCACGGTCGGCGCCAGCATCGGGTAGCAACGACGTGTGCCGTCGACTTTCAAGGCGTCGGCCAGGTTCGGACTGTTCGGGAACAACGACGCGGTGTGGCCGTCGTCGCCCATGCCCAGTACCAGCACGTCGATGGCAGGCAACTCGGCGAGCAAACGGTCGGCTTGCTCGGCCGCTTGTTCAAGGTTGGCGCTGGCGCTGTACAGACTCAGGAACTGAGCCTTGGCCGCCAGACCTTGCAACAGGTAGCGCTTGAGCAGACCGGCGTTGCTGTCGGCGTGTTCCACCGGCACCCAACGCTCATCAGCCAGGGTCACGACGACCTTGGACCAATCCAGTTTCTGTTTCGCCAGGTTCTGGAAAAACGCCACCGGGCTGCGTCCACCGGACACCACCAGCGTCGCGGTCCCGCGAGCGTCGATAGCGTCACTCAGTTGCTTGGCCACCTTCAGCGCCAAACCATCGGCCAGCAACACCGGGCTCTTGAACTCATGGGCGCTGACGCCCTGAGGCAGTTTCAAATTAGATATCGCCATACCACGACCTCCCGTCCCGCGTGATCAGAGCAATGGAGCTCATCGGTCCCCAGGACCCGGCCGCGTACGGCTTGGGCGCATCACCGGATTTCTTCCACCCGGCGATCAACTGGTCACACCACTTCCACGCGGCTTCGATTTCATCTTTACGGACAAACAGGTTCTGATTGCCGCGCATCACTTCCAGCAACAACCGCTCGTAGGCATCGGGAATCCGTGCGCTGCGCCAGGTGTCGGAAAAATTCAGCTGCAACGGACCGCTGCGCAGCTGCATGCCCTTGTCCAGGCCTTGTTCTTTGGTCATCACACGCAAGGAAATGCCTTCGTCCGGTTGCAGGCGGATAATCAGTTTGTTGCTGATTTGCAGGCGCTGCTCGGGGGCGAAGATGTAGTGCGACGGTTCCTTGAAGTGGATGACGATCTGCGACAGTTTCTGCGGCATGCGCTTGCCGGTGCGCAGGTAAAACGGCACCCCAGCCCAACGCCAGTTGCGGATGTCGGCACGCAGGGCGACGAAAGTTTCGGTGTCGCTCTGGGTGTTGGAATTCGGCTCTTCCAGGTAGCCGGGAACCGGTTTGCCTTCGCTGTAACCGGCGATGTACTGGCCGCGCACCACTTGGGTGGTCAGGCCTTCCGGGCTGATGGGCGCCAGCGCCTTGAGCACTTTGACTTTCTCGTCGCGGATGCTGTCGGCGGACAGGTCGGCCGGAGGGTCCATGGCGATCAGGCAAAGCAGTTGCAACAGGTGATTCTGGATCATGTCCCGCAGCTGACCGGCCTTGTCGAAGTAGCCCCAGCGGCCTTCGATCCCGACCTTTTCAGCCACGGTGATTTCCACGTGGGAGATGTAATTCTGGTTCCACTGGGTTTCGAACAGGCTGTTGGCAAAACGCAGGGCGATGAGGTTTTGAACGGTCTCTTTGCCCAGGTAGTGGTCGATGCGGTAGGTGCGGTTCTCCGGAAAGAACTGCGCCACGGCGTCGTTGACCTTGCGCGAGGATTCCAGATCGGAACCGATGGGTTTTTCCAGCACCACACGGGTGTTCTCGGCCAGACCGACCTTCGCCAGGTTTTCGCAGATCGCGCCGTAAACAGCGGCCGGCGTGGCGAAGTAGGCGATCACTCGCTGGGCGCTGCCGGCCATTTCGGCCAGGGCCACATAGTCTTCGGACTTGAGGAAATCGACGTGCAGATAGGTCAGGCGGGCCAGAAAACGTTCGACCACCGCTTCGTCCAGCTCTTTGGCGCCGACGTAGCGGCGCAGCTCGGAAGCGATGAACGCCAGATGCTCCTGCTCGCTGCCCGGCTCACGGGCCAGCGCGATGATGCGCGTGTCCTCGTGCAACAGGCCTGCGCCATCGAGTTGATAGAGGGCAGGAAACAGCTTGCGCAAGGCCAGATCGCCAAGCGCGCCGAACAAGGCAAAGGTGCACGGTTCAACCGTAATCGAAGGCATGATGTTTGTTCTTTTATCAAGTTAAGCTACAAATACCTTTTTTCAAGGCATCGCTCAAGCAAAAATGTAGTAATAACCACAACATTTTCGCAAAATACAGATTCCGAGTGGTGGTCGGTCGGAGCCATCAGTAGGATAGGCCACCGCTTGGGGTCGCATCAAAGGCCCAATTTGCATAGCCGAGCCCTTATTTGCATTGCAGAACCTAGGAAATCATATGGACCGCGTGCGAAATCTGCTGGAACAGATCCAGAATCGCCTTGAAGACCTGAACAAGGCCGAACGCAAAGTCGCCGAAGTGATCCTGCTCAACCCAGAGCAGGCCACCCGGTTCAGCATCGCCGCCCTCGCCCAGGCCTCCAAGGTCAGCGAGCCGACGGTGAACCGCTTCTGCCGTTCGTTCGGCGTCAGCGGCTACCCGGAACTCAAACTTCAGCTGGCCCAGAGCCTGGCCAGCGGCGCGGCGTATGTCAGCCGTGCGGTCGAGGCCGACGATAATCCGGAAGCCTATACCAAGAAGATTTTCGGCAGCGCCATCGCGTCGCTGGACAGTGCCTTGCAGGCCCTGGACCCGAATCTGATAAGCCGCGCTGTCGACCTGTTGATTCAGGCCCGGCAGATCCACTTCTTCGGCCTCGGCGCATCAGCCCCGGTGGCGCTGGACGCGCAGCACAAATTCTTCCGCTTCAACCTCGCCGTCACCGCCCATGCGGATGTGCTGATGCAGCGCATGATTGCGTCGGTGGCCCACACCGGCGAGTTGTTCGTGATCATTTCCTACACCGGCCGTACTCGCGAGCTGGTGGAAGTGGCGCGTATCGCCCGGGAAAACGGCGCTTCGGTGCTTGGGCTGACAGCCGAAGGTTCGCCGTTGGCCAAGGCCAGTACGCTGAGCCTGAACATCCCGCTGCCGGAAGACACCGACATTTATATGCCGATGACATCGCGGATCATTCAGTTGACGGTGCTGGATGTGCTCGCCACCGGCATGACGTTGCGTCGCGGGGTGGATTTCCAGCCGCATTTGCGCAAGATCAAAGAGAGTTTGAATGCGAGCAGGTATCCGGTGGGGGATGAGTTCAACTGATCCGAAATCTCTACTGACCGGTTCGGCCTCATCGCGAGCAGGCTCGCTCCCACATTGGATCTTCGGTGAACACAGCATTTGTGTTCAAAACCAATCCCCTGTGGGAGCGAGCCTGCTCGCGATGGCGGTAGTCCAGACACTGCCGCACCTGAACTAAACTCCCACCCGCGCCTGCAAACTCAAATGAGCCTTCTGCCCCGGCGCCAGGCTCAGGCTATCGGTCCCACCGCTCGCCGCCTCCACACAGACAAACTCGGAAATCTCGTTCCAACTTACGCCCAATAGCGGACGCGAACCGGGATGCCAGACCACCGTGTCCGCATCCTCCCCGGTATCAATGCACAATTCCCGCTGCCAGGCGTGATCCCTGAGCTGCAATTCGCCGTCATGCTGGAACACGCGTTGACAGCCACCCTCCACCCGCAACTCGCCTTCCTGCTGGCAAGCCTGGCGGTTCAACTGGTCATAACCTTGCGCACCGTCGAGCCCAGACAGCGCTATCTCGCCAACATCGCCAATACGCCAGTAAGCATGCAACGCCTGACTCAATTGGCACGGCAGGCTGTCCTGATGCTCGGTACTCAGGCGCAACGCCATGCGTTCGCCAAGGTGGGCATGCAGGTCTACTTGCCAGTCACACAACTGCAGTTGCCAGTGCAGGTGCACGCCGTCGTCGTCATGGCTGCTGTCGAGCAGTTTCCAGTCGAGCAACCGCGCCCAGCCATGGGATGGCCATGCGTTTTCACTCGGATGCCGTCCGTACCATGGCCAACACACCGGCACGCCGCCACGAATCGCACCCACGTGGGGCCACTTCGCCGCGCACCAGAGCCACGGTTTCTGCCCTTTGGGCTGGAAGTGCAGCAATTGCGCGCCCTGCCGACTGAACACCGCCTGACACAGCGGATGATCGATCACCAGCACATCGCGCATCTGATAGCGCTCCCACGCAAACATCGGACGTTCACGCAAGGATTTGAAGAAGCGTTGTAGCGGATGCTCATGCATGTGCCACTGTCCTGAAAATCATCTGTCACCGGGGTGCGCCGCCCCCAAAAAAAAGCGGACAGCCTGGGCTGTCCGCAAAAATGCGCACATAGAGAGGAGCTTATCGCAACAGCGTTAGAACACCGACTGAATTTTCAGGCCGGCCACCAGCGCGTTGTCGACTTCATCCACACCGCCCGGGTGAGTGATGTATTGCAGGTTGGGACGCACGGTCAGCCAGTTGGTAACGTGGAAGCCGTAGTTGATCTCGTAGTTGTATTCAGTGTCACGCAGTGGCGCAAACCGCGGATCTTCGTACTGGGTGACACCATTGTCGGCGTTGACCAGCTCGGCGTTTTTCTTCACGTCATCGTTGACATGGATACGGGCGAAACCGATACCGACGTCATCTTTCGGACGTGCATCGAACGGGCCCTTGTACACAAACATCAACGACTGATAGTTGTCGACGACGTTGGTGTCCTTGTCGTGGAACGTGGCGTTGGCCGATACGGTCAGACCACGGCTTTTGTCACCGTTGTGGTCGGTCAGCTGTTGCTGCGCCACGAACCAGTAGCCGGACTTGCTGCTGTGGCTGCGGTAAGCGTTGCCGCTGGTGGCCGCATCATTGCCGTTGTCGTCTTCACGAACGTCATCGGCGCTGGCCGTGCTTTTGTAGTAACCGACACGGTATTCGCCCGGCAGGTTGTTCGGGTTAGGCAACCAGACCAGTTCGACCGGCAACACGGTGCCCTTGGTACCACTGCCGCTAAGCTTGAAGCCGTTGCCGTGTTCCAGTTGCGACGGGTTCTGGTTGTACGCGCCGATCTGCGCATAGAACTCGGGCGAGATGTTGTACTTTACGCGGATTGCGGCCTGGCTGACGGGCCAGTTGTACCAGATGTTGGTCGCCCAGTTACCCACCTGGGAACCGCAGAATGCCAGGTTCTGGAACTCGCAAGGGAAGGTGTTGAAGTCTTCGCCTTCGCCGAAGTAACCGGCCTTGACGTCCAGTTTGCCGTCGAGGAACTGGTGCTTGATCCACAACTGGGTCAAACGAACCATATGGCCGCGACCGTAGACTTCCTGGGAGGAACTCAAGGTGCCGGCACGCGGGTCGCCAACACGGTCATTGGAGATGTTTTCACCATTACGGTTGGTCAGCTGGATCTTCGCCTGGGTGTTATCCCAGCCCCACAGCTTTTGCAGGTCGAGCGCCACGCCCAGGCCGAACTGGTCGGCGTAACGCGCCGTCTTGTCGTTGTTGTAGCCGCCGTGGAGGTTGCTGCCCACTTCACCGACGTAGTCCATCTTGATGTCGATGCCCTGCTCGATCAGCTTGGTCCGCTCACCACCCCAATCGCCGGTCATCCATTCGGAATCGGCGCTGAACGCGTCAGCCGCGTGCACACTGCCAGCCAGCATCATTGCCGCAATCGCCGACAACTGGCAGATAAGCTGAGCGTTTTTGTTCTTCTTCATCCCTACATCCTCGTTTTATTGTTATTAACTGTTTTTATCTAACGCGGTTACATCAGTTGCGAAGAGCGACAGGCCGCTCACCGCATATGCCCCTGTGAGACCGGGCTTTTGTAGGAGCTGGCCTGCCGGCGATGCAAACGACTCGGTTTAATGTCGAACCGATTTGATGCCATCGCTGGCAGGCCAGCTCCCACACAACCCCATTCCCACATTTGATCTTCAGCGGCCTTTGAATTGAGTCACGTTGGCGCTGTGCACTTCGGTCTTTGGCAGACCGGCCACCCCCAGGCGCTCCCCGGTCTTGGCATCGAACAGCAGCACTTTCGATGGATCGAATTGCAGGGTCAGGGTCTCGCCCACGGCCGGTGCAACGTCCGGCGCCAGGCGGCAGCAGACTTTGGTGTCGTTGAGATTGACGAAAACCAGTGTGTCGGGACCGGTCGGTTCGGTGACCTGGACTTCGGCGCGAATGGTCGGCAAACCGTTCGGCTCGCTACCCGCCAGCACGATCTGTTCCGGACGCATGCCGAGGATCACTTCGCGGTCTTCGAGCCCTGCGTCCTGCATGCCCAATGGCAATTCGCAACGCGCCTGACCGCTGTCGAGCAGCGCCACCAGACGACCGTCCTTGCGCTGCAAACGCAGGGGGATGAAGTTCATCGGCGGCGAACCGATGAAGCTCGCCACGAACAGGTTGGCCGGGTTGTTGTAGATGTCTTTCGGCGTGCCGAACTGCTGGATGATCCCGTCCTTCATCACCGCCACTTTATCGCCCAGCGTCATCGCTTCGATCTGGTCGTGGGTCACGTAGACCGTGGTGGTTTTCAGGCGCTGGTGCATCAGTTTCATTTCGGTGCGCATTTCGACGCGCAGCTTGGCGTCGAGGTTGGACAGCGGTTCGTCGAACAGGTAAATCTTCGGCCGCCGCGCCAACGCACGGCCCATCGCCACGCGCTGTTGCTGGCCACCGGAGAGCTGGCCCGGCTTGCGATTGAGCAAGTGTTCGATCTGCAACAGCTTGGCGACCCGCGCCACTTCCGCTTCGATGTCGGCGGCAGGCATTTTGCGGATTTTCAAGCCGAAGGCGATGTTCTCGCGAACGCTCATGGTCGGGTACAGCGCGTAGGACTGGAACACCATGGCGATGTCACGGTCTTTGGGGCTCATGCCGCTGACGTCCTGATCACCGATCATGATCGCGCCGCCGGTGATGGTTTCAAGGCCGGCGATGCAATTCATCAGGGTCGATTTGCCGCAGCCCGAAGGACCGACCAGGATCAGGAACTCACCGTCCTTGATCGACAGTTCGATGTTCTTGAGGGTGTCCGGCAGGCCGGGGCCATAAGTCTTGTTTACGTTGCGAAGTTCGAGCGTTGCCATGATTACCCCTTGACTGCGCCGGCCGTGAGACCGCGCACGAAATACTTGCCTGCGACCACATAGACCAGCAGGGTCGGCAGCCCGGCGATCATCGCCGCCGCCATATCAACGTTGTATTCCTTGGCCCCGGTACTGGTGTTGACCAAGTTGTTCAGCGCCACCGTGATCGGTTGCGAATCACCGCTGGAGAACACCACGCCGAACAGGAAGTCGTTCCAGATCTGGGTGAACTGCCAGATCAGGCAGACCATGATGATCGGGGTGGACATCGGCAGGATGATCAGCCGGAAGATGGTGAAGAAACCCGCGCCATCCAGCCGTGCGGCCTTCACCAGCGCATCGGGAACGCTGACGTAGTAGTTGCGGAAAAACAGCGTGGTGAACGCCAGCCCGTAGACCACGTGCACGAACACCAGGCCCGTGGTGGTGCTGGCCAGGCCCATTTTGCCGAGCGTGAACGAGGCCGGCAGCAGGACGGTCTGGAACGGCAGGAAGCAACCGAACAGCAGCAGGCCGAAGAACAACTGCGAACCGCGAAAGCGCCACATCGACAGCACATAGCCGTTCAGCGCGCCGATGGCGGTGGAGATCAGCACCGCCGGGACGGTGATCTTGATCGAGTTCCAGAAATACCCGTCGACGGTGCCCCAGGCCTTGACCCAGCCAATGCCGCTGACCACGGTCGGCCAGCTCAGCAGGTTGCCGGTGTTGATGTCTTCCGGTGTCTTGAAACTGGTCAACAGCATGACCACCAGCGGTATCAGGTAAAGCAATACCGCCAGGATCAGCACGCCGTAGATCGCGATGCGACTCAGGCTGATGGAAGGTTTGGCAGCGAAACTAGTCATGACGCTTGGTCCTCAGCTCGGAGTACAGGTAAGGCACGATGATTGCGAGAATCGCACCGAGCATCAGAATCGCACTGGCCGAGCCCATGCCCATCTGGCCGCGACTGAACGTGAAGGAGTACATGAACATCGCAGGCAGGTCGGAGGAGTAACCCGGGCCACCGGCCGTCATCGCCGCCACCAGGTCGAAACTCTTGATCGCGATGTGAGCGAGGATCATCACGGCGCTGAAGAACACCGGACGCAGGCTCGGCAACACCACTTTGAGGTAGATGCGCGGCATGCTCGCACCATCGATCTGGGCGGCACGGATGATCGATTGATCAACCCCACGCAGGCCGGCGAGGAACATCGCCATGATGAAGCCCGAGGCTTGCCATACCGCAGCGATCACCAGGCAATACACCACGCGATCGGGATCGATCAGCCAGTCCAGGCGAAAGCCTTCCCAGCCCCAGTCACGCAACAATTTGTCCAGGCCCATGCCCGGGTTGAGCAGCCACTTCCAGGCCGTGCCGGTGACGATCATCGAGAGCGCCATCGGGTACAGGTAGATGGTGCGAATGAAGCCTTCGCGGCGAATACGCTGGTCAAGAAACACCGCCAGCAGCACACCGATCACCAGGGTGATGCCGATGAACATGCCGCCGAACACCGCGAGGTTCTTGCTCGCCACCCACCAACGGTCGTTGTCGAACAGCCGCTGGTACTGCGCCAGACCCGCCCACTTGTAAGTCGGCAGAAAGGTCGAACTGGTGAACGACAGCACGAACGTCCACAGGATGTAGCCATAAAAGCCCACAAGAACGATGAACATGCTGGGCGCCAGCACCAGTTTGGGGAGCCAGCGCTGCAATGCATCGAACGGCGAGGCCTTGCTGAACACAGCAACAGAACTCATGGGAAAATCCAGTATGTAGAGAAAGGATTACAAGCGCATTCCCTGTGGGAGCCAGCCTGCTGGCGATTGCGCTGTGTCAGTCGCACATTGAGTACCTGACACTCCGCTATCGCGAGCAGGCTCGCGCCTACAGGCCAAGCATTACTTGGCAGCCTTGATGGCCGTGCCCAGTTGCTTGGCGGCCGTGGCCGGATCGGCTTTCGGGTCGTTGATGAAGTTGGTCACGACATCAAAGAACGCACCCTGTACCGCCAGCGTGGTCGCCATGTTGTGCGCCATGCTCGGCTGCAGGCCGCCGGACTTGGCGTCTGCCAGGAAGTCCTTGGCCGCGGTCTGGGCGCAGGCGTCGAAACCGTACTTGCCCATGTCGCTCAGCATGTCGTTTCGAACCGGGATCGAGCCCTTGTTGATGCTGAAGACTTTCTGGAAGTTTTCACCCAGCACGATTTTCGCAATGTCCTGCTGAGCGGCAGCAGTACCCTGGTCTTTCTGCTTGAACACGGCCAGGGAGTCGATGTTGTAGGTGAACGCTTTTTCGGTGCCCGGGAAAGCTACGCACTCGTAGTCCTTGCCGGCGACTTTCTTGGCCGCTGTCCACTCGCTCTTGGCCCAGTCACCCATGATCTGCATGCCGGCCTTGCCGTTGATGACCTTGGCCGCTTCCAGGTTCCAGTCCTGGCCTTTGCCATCGACGTCCATGTAGGTCGCGACTTTCTTCAGCTCGGTCAGCGCCTTGACCATGTCAGGGCCGGTCAGCGCAGCGTTGTCCAGGTCCACCAGGGCTTTCTTGTAGCCGTCGACGCCCATGACCGAAAGCACCACCGCTTCGAACACGGTGCTGTCCTGCCAAGGCTGGCCGCCGTGGGCAAGGGCGATGAAGCCCGCTTTCTTGAGTTTGTCGCCAGCGGCGTAGAACTCTTCAAGGGTGGTCGGGGCTTTTTCGATCCCGGCTTTCTTGAAGACTTCCGGGTTGATCCACAGCCAGTTGACCCGGTGAATGTTCACCGGCACGGCCACGTAGTCACCCTCGTATTTCACGGTATCGGAGACTTTCTTGTCGAGCAGGCTGTCCCACTTCTCGGATTTAGCGGTGTCTTTCAAGACGTCGGTATCGAGCAAGCCGGTGGACGCCCATTCCTGGATGTCCGGACCTTTGATCTGCGCTACGCCCGGCGGGTTACCGGCAACGGCGCGGCTTTTGAGCACGGTCATGGCCGTCGCACCGCCACCACCGGCAACAGCGCCGTCCTTCCAGGTGAAGCCGTCTTTTTCGACTTGGGCCTTGAGCACATCGACCGCAGCCTTTTCGCCGCCGGAGGTCCACCAGTGAACGACTTCTACCGAACCCTTGGAATCGGCGGCAAGTGCACTGAGGGGGAATGCAGAGATTGGAAGCAATGAGGCAAGAGAAATGACAGTAGCGAGGCGAGAAATCGCATTCATCTAGAATTACCTTTCTTGTTGTTATGCATGCAAGTCTGGTGCTTGCGCTGCATAGGATTTTAAACAGGAGTCATCCCCTCGCAGGTAACGAAGGGACGCGTGAATGTCACCGCATGGTTACATAGAACCGCTCTGGGACAACCTCGCCAAGGCACTGGCCATGCTCGGCGCCAGTGGCAGGCGCGGAATCAGCACGGCTTGCCAGGCGTGATAGAGATCGGGTTTACCGGCCCATATATCCGCACTCGGACGGTTCTGCGGATCGAGTTCATGGTGCCAACTGCCATCGCATCGATCGATGAAATGACTGTCACAAAAGTCCCAGAACAGTCGGTACCAGGTTTCGTAGTGCGCCTCGCCCGTGCGTTTGAGCAACGCGCTGGCGGCGGCGCTGGCTTCGCAATGGGTCCAGTGCAGGCGATGGCGAACCACTGCGCGGTTGTCCCAGTCGAGGGTGTAGACAATCCCCGGCAGACCATCGATTTCCCAGCCGTGACGGCAGTTGTGTTCGAAGAGTTTTTGCGCGTCGGTGGCGAGCCAGCCCGGCGTCAGCATCCCCGCCTGCACCCGCGCCGCTTCGAGGTGCAGCAATAGCCGCGCCCATTCGAAACCGTGGCCCGGCGTGGTGCCGTAAGGACGAAAACCGTCGGCCGGGTTGTCATGGTTGTACTCGCGCAGCGGCTGCCAGTCGTGGTCGAAATGCTCGACCACCAGGTAATCGTTGGCGGCGGCGTGACCATGGATCACGCGCTCGACGATCCGTTGCGCGCGGCACAACCAGCGGTTGTCTTCAGTGACATCGGCCAGTGCGAGGAAGGCTTCGGTGGCGTGCATGTTGCTGTTGGCACCGCGGTAGCGTTCTTCTTCACTCCAGTCGCGGTTGAAGGATTCACGCATCGCGCCCTCCTTCTCGCTCCAGAAATGCGTGTCGATGATGTTGATCGCGTCATCGAGCAAGGCTTGCGCGCCGGGGCGTTGCGCGACTACCGCAGAACTGGCAGCGAGGGCGACGAACGCGTGCAGGTAAGCCGCTTTGCCCGTGTTGCCGTCGCGGTGTTCAGGGGCGGCGAACCAGCCACCGTGTTCGGCATCCTTCAACGGGCCGCTGAGTGCCTGGACGCCGTGATCCACCAGCTCGGCGAAACCCGGCAGGCCCTGGATATGCGCCATGGCAAAGCTGTGGGTCATGCGCGCGGTGTTCATGGTTTCGGCGTGGGCGTTGGCCGGGAGGCGGCCTTTTTCATCGAGATTGCCGAAGCCTTCGGGGAGCTTCGAGGCCTTGGCAAACGCCAGCAGGCGCAGGCCTTCGGTAGCGAGCCATTGCTGATGGGCCGGTGCGTTCAGCCAACTGCTGAAGGCGGGTTGGAAGGTGTCCATGGGGTGCCTTTTTTGTTGTTATGACTGCGGGCAGTCTAAACAACGGGCGGGGACGGGCTTGTAACGAAGGGGGCGAGTTATGTCACCGGGTGGTGACATTCACTGCAGCGAGTGATCACCTGTGGCGAGGGAGCAAGCTCCCTCGCCACAGGGTCGGTGTCAATCGACTGAGCGCGGCAACTGCAAGGTCACCCGCAATCCACCTTCACGCAAATTCTGCAGGCTGACTTCCCCACCATGGCTATGGGCAATGTTGCGCGCAATCCCCAACCCCAACCCATAACCCTGCTGCTGCCCGGCCAGGCGAAAGTGCGGCTCGAACACCTGCTCCAGACGCTGCTCCGGCACACCCGGACCTTCGTCATCGACATGCAGGACAAATGCGTTCTCGTCGTCATCGATATGCAAGTGCGCGTTCTGTCCGTACTTCAGGGCATTGTCGATCAGGTTGCCGATACAACGCTTGAGCGCCAGCGGCTTGCCCGGATACGCCGCCAGTGCCCGCCCCTGCTGGGTCACGCGACCATTGCCGTTGGGCGCCAGGTACGGCTCCACCAGGCAATCGAGCACATGGTTGAGGTCTACCGGTTCGATGTTTTCGTGGATGTCGGTGTCTTTCACGCATTGCAACGCGCCTTTGACCAGCAGTTCCAGCTCATCCAGATCGCGCCCGAACTTGGCTTGCAGCTTTTCGTCTTCAAGCAATTCAACCCTTAGCCGCAAGCGGGTAATCGGTGTGCGCAAATCATGTGAGATTGCGCTGAACAACTGGCTGCGTTCAGTCAAGTAACGACTGATGCGCTCGCGCATGGCATTGAAAGCGCGGCCCACTTCAACCACTTCACTGCCGCCGCCCTCGGGCACCGGTTCGACCTCGGCACCGAGGGACATGTCTCGCGCTGCCCGCGCCAGGCGTTTGAGCGGACGACTTTGCCAATGCACCAGCAGGCCGATGAACAACAGCAAGAAACCGCTCGTGAGGACGATGAACCAGACTTGTTGCGCTGGCAGACCTTGCTCCTCAAGGCTGGTGTACGGCTCGGGCAGCAGCGAAGCGATGTACAGCCATTCCCCCGGCGCCATCTGGATTTGCGTGACCAGCACCGGCGGGTTCACTGGCTCCAGGGTCAGTGCGTAATGCGCCCAGGAACGCGGCAGCTCATCGAGTTTCAGGCCGCTATTGAAGATCCGCAGATCCTCGGGGCTGACGAAGGTCACCGAGATATCCGTGTCGTGGCCGAGGGAATCGCGCAACACCTGATCCACCGCCTTGAGCACCGCTTCTTTGCGCGGGGTGACCGGCAGCACATCCATGCCCAAGGGTTTGTCGTTGAGGGTCACGACAAAACGGGTGCCGCCCATGCTGCGTAACTGGTCTAGCACCAGCGGCCTGAAGGCAACCGGCAACGAGCGGAAATAACTGACACTGGCGGTCATCGAATGGGCGAGGCTGCGGGCGCTGGTGACCAGGCCTTCGAGCTGCGTAGCGCGCAGTTGCGAAACCCAGATCACACTCGACAACGCCTGGGCGAACAGCACCGCCAGCAACGTCAGCAACAACATCCGCCCGAGCAGCGAACGTGGCACGGGCACCTTGGCCGCAAGCTTGCGGAAAAACTCAGTGACCATTGCTGGCAACCACATTGGCTGCCAGTTGGTAGCCGCTACCACGCACCGTGCGGATCAGCCGCGGCGGTTTTTCGGTATCGCGCAGGCGCTGGCGCAAACGGCTGACCGCCATGTCGACGATCCGGTCCAACGGCATCAGGTCGCGGCCACGGGTGGCGTTGCCGATGGTGTCGCGGTCGAGGATTTCCTGGGGGTGATCGAGGAACAGTTTCAGCAGGGCGAAATCGGCGCCGGACAGAATCACTTCCTCGCCATCGATGTGGAACAGCCGATGGCTGACCATGTCCAGCCGCCAGTCATCGAACGCCAGTACTTCACTGCCGGAACGCTCCTGACCGAACTGCGCACGACGTAACAAGGCTTTGATGCGCGCCTGCAATTCACGGGGGCTGAAGGGCTTGCCGAGGTAGTCGTCGGCGCCCAGTTCCAGGCCGATGACGCGGTCGGCTTCGTCGGAGCTGGCGGTGAGCATGATGATTGGCACCTGCGCCTGCCGCGGGTGCTGGCGGATCCAGCGGCAGAGGCTGAAGCCGTCTTCGTCGGGCAGCATCACGTCGAGGATCACCAGATCGCTCGGCGCCTCGTTCAGCGCCTGGCGGAAACCGGCGCCGTCGGGCGTGGTGCGCACCTGAAAACCCGCGCGGGTCAGGTAGGTGTCCAGCAACTCGCGTATCTCTTGATCGTCATCGACCAACAAAATCGACTTGTTGACTGAGCTCACGGGGCGGCGTCCTTGTTATTGGAATTGGGCGGATTATGCCTGATGAAGATTTGAAAACGAGTAAGCATTTGTGGCGAGGGAGCTTGCTCCCGCTGGAGCGCGAAGCGCTCCCAAACCTGATGATTACAGCCTGACTGACGACTCCTGGTGTCAGGTTTTGCGGCTGCTGCGCACCCCTGCGGGAGCGAGCTCCCTTGCCACACGTTATTTTTTTCAGGCGAGGCTGGATTGTTCCAGCGCCACACCCGCGCCCACCAGCCCGGAATACGGCGCTGTCACCAGCCACACCGGAATCCCCTTGAAGTAATGGCTCATGCAGCCTTTGTCAGCAAAGCACCGGGCAAAACCACTTTCAATGAAAAAATCGGCAAACCGTGGAATCACCCCACCAACGATGTAAACACCGCCTCGTGCACCCGTGGTCAGTACGTTGTTGCCGGCCACTCGACCGAGCCAGCAGCAGAACTGCTCCAGCACTTCCAGCGCAATCGGATCACCCGCCAGACCGGCAGCGGTAATCGCTTCCGGCGTTTCGAGCACAGGCGTGTGCCCGTCCACCGCACAAATCGCCCGATAGACGCGCGGCAAGCCGCCGCCGCTCAACGCCGTTTCAGCGCTGACATGCCCAATCTCATTGAAGATGTGCTGCCACAATTGCGTTTCACGCAGGCTGCTCAACGGCAAATCGACGTGCCCCCCCTCGCCCGGTAACGCAGCAAAGCGGCCCTCGCCCAGGTCGAGCAAGGTGCCAACGCCCAGGCCCGTGCCGGGACCAATCACCACCGCCGGCCGCAACGGTTCCGGCGTGCCTTCGCACACCACGCGGAATTCGCCCGGTTGCAAACGGGTCATGCCCAGCGCCATCGCCGAGAAGTCATTGACCAGCAGCAGTCGATCGACCTGCAAGGTCTGGCAAAACGCCTTGCGGCTGAGGCGCCAGTGATTGTTGGTGAACTTGAATTCATCACCGCTCACCGGTCCCGCCACCGACAGGCACACCGAACCGATCGAACCCGGCGCCAGACCGAGCCCGCCCAGGTAGATCGCAATCGCCTCTTCCGGGCTGGCGTGATCGGCCGTCGCCAGCACCTGGACCGATTCCAGTTGCTGGTTTTTCCACAACGCGAATCGTGCGTTGGTCCCACCGATGTCACCGACCAAAGCCAGTTTCAATTAAGCGTCTCCAGGGCAGAAGTAAAGGCGCTGGCGCCCTGCTCTGCGGAGCTGAAGGCCATGCGCATGAAACCAAACAGCTCACGACCGCTGCCAATGTTGTTGCCCAACAGGCCCTTGGCAGGTTCGCGCGCCGCGAATTCGTCGGCGTCCACCTTAAGCTCCAGGGTGCCTTTGACGCCATCGACGCGAATGATATCGCCCTCTTGCACCCGCGCCAAAGCACCGCCCACATGAGCTTCAGGGCTGACGTGTATCGCCGCCGGGATTTTCCCCGACGCACCGGACATGCGCCCGTCGGTGACCAGCGCGACTTTGAAGCCGCGATCCTGCAGCACGCCAAGGAACGGCGTCATCTTGTGCAGTTCCGGCATGCCGTTGGAGCGCGGGCCCTGGAAGCGCATCACCGCGACAAAATCTTTCTCCAGCAAACCGGCCTTGAACGCATCGGCCAGGTCCTGCTGATCCTGGAACACCATTGCCGGTGCTTCGACGATCTGGTTTTCCAGTGCCACCGCCGAGACTTTCATCACGCCGCGACCGAGGTTGCCTTCCATCACCCGCAAACCGCCCTCAGGCGAGAACGCTCGAGCGACTGGACGCAGGATGGTTTCGTCGAGGCTTTCGGTCACGCCTTCGCGCCAGACCAACTCACCGTTATCGAGGAACGGTTCCTGGGTGTAGCGGCTCAGGCCATGGCCCAGGACCGTGTTGACGTTTTCGTGGAGCAGACCGGCGTCCAGCAGCTCGCGGATCAGGAACGACATGCCGCCCGCGGCCTGGAAGTGGTTGATGTCGGCTTTGCCATTCGGGTAGACGTGGCTCAGGGTCGGCACGACTTCGGAGAGGTCGGCCATGTCCTGCCAGGTCAATTGAATACCGGCGGCCATGGCGATGGCCGGCATGTGCAAGGTGTGGTTGGTCGAACCGCCAGTGGCGTTCAGTGCCACGATGGAGTTGACCAGTGAACGCTCATCGACGATTTCGCCGATCGGCATGAAGTTGCCATTCTGCTTGGTCAGGCGCGTCACTTGATGCGCCGCTTCGCGGGTCAGGGCATCGCGCAGTGGCGTGTTCGGGTTGACGAAAGACGAGCCCGGCAAGTGCAGACCCATGACTTCCATCAGCAGCTGGTTGGTATTCGCGGTGCCGTAAAAAGTGCAGGTGCCGGGGCTGTGATAGGAATTCATTTCCGATTCCAGCAGCTCTTCGCGAGTGGCCTTGCCTTCGGCATAGCGCTGGCGCACATCGGCTTTCTGCTTGTTGGAGATGCCCGAGACCATCGGCCCGCCCGGCACGAAGATCATCGGCAGATGACCGAAACGCAGCGCGCCCATCATCAGGCCCGGGACGATCTTGTCGCAGATGCCGAGCATCAGCGCGCCGTCGAACATGTTGTGGGAAAGGGCAACAGCGGTGGACAGCGCGATCACTTCACGGCTCGGCAGGCTCAGTTCCATGCCCGGCTCGCCCTGGGTCACGCCATCGCACATGGCCGGGGTGCCACCGGCGAACTGGCCGACAGAGCCAATCTCGCGCAGGGCTTTCTTGATCTGTTCAGGGAAGACTTCGTACGGCTGGTGCGCCGAAAGCATGTCGTTATATGACGAAACAATCGCAATGTTTGCGGAGTTCATCATCCGCAGGCTGTGCTTGTCTTCAGTGCCGCAGCCGGCCACGCCATGGGCGAAGTTGGCGCATTGCAGCTTGCCGCGCATCGGACCGTCGCTGGCTGCACCGCGAATGAGCGCAAGGTAAGCCTCGCGGGTTGCGCGGCTGCGGGCGATAAGCCGTTCGGTGACCTCAAGGACGCGGGGATGCATGTGTAGAACTCCAGGCTAACGGATGTGGCGACCTGATTGTCTATGCTGAGCAAGAGCCGTTGTTGTCGGGATGACAGACGGTTTTCTTGATCGGTCGGACCAGTTGATTCAGGTCACTCGTTGTAGATTGAACAAAATATTGCCATTAAAAAGGCTTGTTTTCTATTTTTATGCGAATAATCTTGTAATTCCAACAACAAAACGACGGCGGCCCTGTTAAATGACTCTTCGAATCGCAATCAATGGTTTTGGCCGAATTGGCCGCAACGTCCTGCGCGCACTGTATACCCAAGGCTATCGCCAGGATCTGCAGATCGTGGCCATCAACGATCTGGGCGACAGCGCAATCAATGCCCATCTGCTCAAGTACGACACCGTTCACGGCACGTTCGATGCCGATGTCCAGCACGATCAGGAAAGCCTGACCGTCAACGGCGACCGTATTGCTGTCAGTGCCATTCGCAACCCGGCCGAGCTGCCCTGGGCCGCTGAAAAGATTGACGTCGTGTTCGAATGCACCGGTTTGTTCACCGACCGGGCCAAAGCCGCTGCGCATATTACGGCCGGCGCACGCAAAGTGATCATCTCGGCCCCGGCCAAAGGCGCCGACGCCACCGTGGTTTATGGGGTTAACCACGACATATTGCGCCAATCCCACCAGATTATTTCCAATGCGTCGTGCACCACCAACTGTCTGGCGCCAGTGGCTCAGGTCCTGCACCGCGAGCTGGGCATTGAAAGCGGCCTGATGACCACGATTCACGCCTACACCAACGATCAGAACCTGACCGACGTCTATCACACCGACCCGTACCGCGCCCGTTCGGCCACTCAGAACATGATCCCGAGCAAGACCGGCGCCGCTGAAGCGGTCGGCCTGGTGCTGCCGGAACTGGCGGGCAAACTGACCGGCATGGCCGTGCGCGTTCCGGTGATCAACGTCTCGCTGGTGGACCTGACCGTGCAACTGAAACGCGAAGCGTCGGCCGATGAAGTGAACGCGCTGCTCAAGGAAGCCAGCCAGCATTCGAAAATTCTGGGCTACAACACCCTGCCGCTGGTCTCCAGCGACTTCAACCACAACCCGCTGTCGTCGATTTTCGACGCCAACCACACCAAGTCCAGCGGCAAGCTGCTCAAGGTACTGGCCTGGTACGACAACGAATGGGGCTTCTCCAACCGCATGCTCGATAACTGCCTGGCGCTGTGCAACGCCGAGTAAGCGAAGCTTACGAGTAGGCGAAGCTTACGAGTAGGCGCTGCCGCAGGCTGCGATCTCTTGATCTTGATCTTTTCGGGATTGCTGAAAATCAAGATCAGAAGATCGCAGCCTGCGGCAGCTCCTACGGGTATTTGCGTCGTTCATTACGTCCTGGAGCAGCACCCATGATCGGAATCAGCTTTACGCAAAAGACCGTGGCGGCGCGCAAGCGTATCGCCCTGGTCGCCCATGACCACTGCAAGGTGTTTTTGCTGGACTGGGCCGAGCGGCACAAAGACAAGCTCGCTCAACATGAGCTGGTCGCCACTGGCACCACAGGGCTGTTGTTGCAACAACGCCTCGACCTGCCGGTGGAGAGCATGATCAGCGGTCCATTGGGCGGCGACCAGCAACTCGGCGCGCGAATCGCCGAACAGCGGGTCGACATGCTGGTGTTCTTCTGGGACCCGTTCGAACCGCAACCCCACGACCCGGACATCAAGGCGTTGCTACGGGTTGCTGCGGTCTGGAACATTCCGGTGGCCTGCAACGAATGCAGCGCCGACTACCTGCTCAGCAGTCCACTGATGGAGCAGGCGCACTCACAACGCATCCCCGATTACGCGACTTATTTGCTGGGCCGAGCTTAAACCTTCACAAATGAATACTTGACCACTCGAGCGGATGATAAGCATTATCATTTGCTCGAAATGGATCAGGTCCCCCCGTGAGTCAATCGCGCTTCAATCACGTCTTCATCGCCCAGCGGGTTTCCTTGCTGCGCACATTGGAGCGGATGGTCAACAATCACAGCACCGCCGAAGACCTGCTGCAGGAAACCTACCTGCGCGTGACCCGAGCGCTCGGCGAGCGATCCATCGATCACCTTGAACCCTTCGTTTTCCAGACCGCCCGCAACCTGGCGCTGGACCATTTGCGTGCGCGGCGCATTCAGTCCCGCACGATGCTCGACGACGTGCCGGCGGACGTGGTGGAAAGTATCGCCGCCCCCGCCAGCAGTGCCGAGGACGCCGCCCATGCCGAACAATTGCTGGAGCGTTTGAACGTGAGCCTCGGTGAACTCAGTGCCCGCCAGCAACAGATCTTCATCCTCAGTCGCCTGCACGGGCACAGTTATCTGGAGATCTCCGAGAAGCTCGGTGTGTCGTTGAGCACCGTGCAAAAGGAGTTGAAGCTGATCATGGCCATCTGCATCGGTGTCGCCGAGCGGTTAAACGGCGACTGAGCACGCCAGGCTTTGCTACCCTTGCCCGATTTCAGGCTTCACTAAAAAACAGCCGTGCACAGACACCGCCGAGGAAACACCGTGACGGACACCCACCGCTCCCCTCCGCCCTCCCCGGCGCGGGACGCCGCAAGCGCGATGGACCAGGCTTTGGACTGGTTGATCGTCATGGGCAGTCCGAGCGAAGAACAGGCTCGCCAGTTCAACGAATGGCTGGACGCCGCCCCCTTGCATGCCGAGGCGTTCGCCAAGGCCCAGGCAATCTGGGATGGCCCGCAAGTCGTGCACTGTGCGCAAAACCTGGCCACCCTGCCACCCAAGGTGACCGTGCTGTCGCGCCTGCGCCCGCATTGGAAACCGTTGGCCACCGCTGCCGTGCTGATCCTCGGTTTGTTCAGCTTCAGCAGTTTGCCGATGCGCCTTCAGGCCGATCACTTGACCGTGGTCGGTGAACGTCAGCGCCTGCAACTGGAAGACGGCTCGAAGGTCCTGCTCAATACCAATTCGGCGTTCTCCAGCACTATCAATGATCAAAGGCGTGTCGCCCGCTTGTATCAGGGCGAAGCGTTTTTCGACGTGCCGGCCCGTCTCGGCCAGCCATTGGAAATCGATGCCGGCCCGGTGAAGGCCAGCGTGCACGACACGGCGTTCGCCGTGCGTTACCTCGATGGCGTGACCCAGGTTCGCGTGCAGCGCGGCGATGTCGATTTGCGCGCGACTCGCGACGACGCGCGAATCCGCTTGTCCGCCGGCGAAAGCATCCGCATCGGCCCCAACGGTTTCGACCGGCCCGCCAAGCTCGATGCCGCGACGGACCTGGCCTGGGTCCAGGGCCGACTGGTGTTCGAGAATTGCCCGCTAAGCCAGGTGCTGGCGGAGCTGCAGCGCTACTACCCGGGCTGGATCATCAACACCAACGAACAGTTGGCAGACGTCGCCGTAACCGGCAATTACCGTCTCGACCAGCCGCTGGACGTGGTCCGCTCGCTGGCGCACATCACCTCGGCGAGGCTCCAGGAATTCCCGGCGCTGGTGATCCTGAACTAAATGAGAATTATTTTTACTCGATAGTCGAAGCCCGTACGTCTCGTTATAGCCAATGCAATTGATTCGCATCTTCAGATGCCAGTCAGCACCTATAAAGATTCGTGCGACACGGAGCGCTATCGATGTCCTCTCGCCTTACCCGCCACTCCTCTTCACCGTCCCGCGTGCTCTCGCTGTTGACCGCCGCGATCCTCATGGCCGGCAGCGCGCCGCTCATGGCCGCCACCGCCCCCGAGCAGCCGACACGCAACATGGGCGATTACGCGTTCGCCATCCCGCAACAGTCGCTGGTCTCGGCACTCAATGCCTTTACTGCCGTGACGGGCTGGCAGGTCGGCTTGCCGGCGGAGCTGGGGCAAGGCGTGGCATCGCCGGGCGTGCGCGGGTCCCTGTCGCCGGAGAAAGCCCTGGATCGCCTGTTGGTGGGGACCCAACTGAGCTATCGCAAACTGGGCAACAACAACATCGTCCTGGAGAAGCGCCAGAGCAGCGCCGCCCTTAACCTGCAACAGGTGACCATCAGCGCCACTCGCCAGGAACAAAGCGTCGAAAGCGTGCCTGGCACCGTCACTGTTCACACCCGCGAAGAGCTGGACCGCAACAACGTCAACACCATCAAGAATCTGGTGCGCTACGAACCCGGTGTTTCGGTGGGTGGCGCCGGTCAGCGCGGCGGGATCAGTGGCTACAACATCCGTGGCATCGACGGTGACCGGATCCTGACCCAGGTCGATGGCGTCGAAGTGCCGAACGATTTCTTTAACGGCCCCTACGCCAAGACCCAGCGCAACTACGTCGACCCGGAGATCATCAAGCGCGTCGAAATCCTGCGTGGTCCGGCCTCGGTGCTCTATGGCAGCAACGCCATCGGTGGCGCGGTCAGCTATTTCACCCTCGACCCGGACGACATCATCAAGCCCGGCAAGGACGTCGGCGCCCGCCTGAAAACCGGCTACAGCTCTGCCGACGACAGCTGGCTGAAGTCTGCCACCGTGGCCGGTCGCGCCGACCAGTTCGATGGCTTGCTGCATTACAGCCAACGCGACGGTCACGAAACCGAATCCTACGGCAGCCACAACGGCACCGGCCTGGCGCGCACCGCCGCCAACCCGGAAGACGTGCGCACCAGCAACGTGCTGGCCAAGATCGGCTGGAACTACAACGAAGATTCGCGTTTGGGCCTGACCTACGAAAAGTACAAGGACGATCGTGACACCGATCAGAAAAGTGCCTACGGCGGTCCTTACTTCCAAGGCGCACCAACCGTTCCGAACAGTACGCTGCCCGGCGGCATGTACCAGTGGCGCACCGGCAATGACACCGTCACCCGCGAGCGTTTCGGCCTGGAACACAGCTTCGCCCTCGACAGCCTGCTGGTCGACAACGTCAAGTGGAGCCTGAACCATCAGGTCGCCAAAACGGACCAGAGCACCGAAGAGTTCTACTTCCCGTTCTCGCGCAAAGTGTTGCGCACCCGGGAAACCCTCTACGAAGAAAAGCAGTGGGTGTTTGACGCACAACTGGACAAGGCTTTCAGCATTGCCGACACCGAGCACCTGCTGACCTACGGCACCACGATCAAGCAACAGAAAGTCACCGGTTCGCGCAGCGGCAACGGCACCTGCTACCAGTCCTTTGGTACCTGCCGCGTCGTCGGTGCCGTCAGCCCACTGGATGTCCTGAAAAAATCCAGCGACTTCCCGGACCCGACCGTCAATACCTACAGCCTGTTTGCCCAGGATCAGATCAGCTGGGACAAATGGACCTTCCTGCCGGGCTTGCGCTACGACTACACCCAGCTCAAGCCGCACATCACCCAGGAATTCATGAATACGGTGGCGGCTACCCCTGGCGGTACTGTCAGTGACGACACCAAGACCTGGCACCGCGTGTCGCCGAAATTCGGTCTGACCTACGCCCTGACCGACCACTACACCTGGTACGGCCAGTACGCCGAAGGCTTCCGCACGCCGACGGCCAAGGCACTGTTCGGGCGCTTCGAGAACACCACCACCGGGTATCGCGTGGAACCGAACCCGAACCTCGAGCCGGAAACCAGCAAAGGCTTCGAGACCGGCCTGCGCGGTCAATTCGAATCCGGCTCCTTTGATGTCGCCGTGTTCTACAACAAGTACCGCGATTTCATCGAAGAGGACGCCATCACCCCCGGTTACAGCGAGCTGACTTTCCAGAGCGCCAACATCAAGCACGCCACCATCAAGGGCGCAGAGGTCAAGGGCCGTCTGAACCTCGACGTATTCGGCGCGCCACAAGGGCTGTATACCCAAGGCTCGGTGGCCTATGCCTACGGTCGCAACAACGACAACGGTGAACCGATCAACAGCGTCAACCCGCTGACCGGTGTGTTCGGCCTCGGTTACGACCAGGACAACTACGGTGGCTTGCTCAGCTGGACGCTGGTGAAAAAGAAGGATCGTGTCGACGACAGCACATTCAAGTCGCCGGACGGCGTCAGCAGCCAGTTCAAATCGCCGGGTTTCGGCGTGCTGGACCTGACCGGTTTCTACAAGGTGACCGACGACGTGACTGTCAGCGCCGGGGTCTACAACCTGACCGACAAGAAGTACTGGCTGTGGGATGACGTGCGCGGTTACGACGGCGTCGGCGAGGCGTCGGTCATCAGCCCGGCCAACCTGGATCGCCTGACTCAGCCGGGGCGCAACTTTGCCGTCAACCTGGTCTGGGACATCTGATCCTGCCCTCTCGCTGCGCGGCATTTTATAGAGCCGCACAGTGAGTTTTTTTTACGCTCAGGCGCCTTCCTGTTCGTCTCGTTACCAGGCGCCTCTTTTCTTCAAGGATTTCTCATGACGACCCAGGACACTGCTCAACACCCGGCTTTGCGTTCGCAACGTTTGAACCAGATCACCAACGAACCCCACACCAGACTCGATGCGCTGGTCAAAGCCCACGCGCCGTTCGAAACCCAGGCCAGTTTCGCCCGTTTCGTGGTGGCGCAGTATTGGTTCCAGTCGGAACTGGTGGGGCTGTACAACGATGCCGAACTGATCGCCATCGTTCCTGATCTGGCGGCACGCTGCCGTGCCGAAGCGGCCAAGGCTGACCTGGCCGATCTGGAAACCGAAGTGCCGGCGCCCGTCGCGGGCGCAGTGAAGAATCCGGGCAAGGCCGAAGCATTGGGGTGGTTGTTTGTTTCCGAAGGCTCGAAGCTTGGCGCAGCGTTCCTGATCAAACGTGCGGTCGGCCTGGGCCTGAGCGAAACCTTCGGCGCCCGTCACCTCGGCGAACCGGCCGGTGGCCGCGCCGAAGGCTGGAAAAGCTTCGTCAAGACCCTGGATGGCCTGGAGTTCACCGAGCAGGAAGAGGCCGAGCTGGATAAAGGCGCCATCGCTGCGTTCAACCGGTTCACGGTGTTGCTTGAACAGGCTTACGCCACCACCCCCGAACTCGCCTGACTGAATGCACGCCCTTGTGGGGGCTTGCCCGCGAAAGCGATATAACATTCAGCCTCTGTGTTGAATGTTAATCCGCCATCGCGGGCAAGCCCACTCCCACAGAAACTGAGCAACTCGCAAGATTCTCCATCAAGCCTGACACGCGTTCGCCCGAGCCCATGCCTCTACCCGTTCCCAACAAACTCGCCCGCCTCCTCTTCGGTCTACTGGCTTACATCAGTCTGGGTATCGGCCTGGTCGCCATCGTCGTCCCCGGCCTGCCCACCACCGAGTTCATCCTGCTGGCCGCCTGGGCCGCGACCAGGAGTTCGCCGCGCCTGAGCGCCTGGCTGGAAAACCACCGATTGTTCGGTCCGATCCTCTACAACTGGCGCAACGGCAAGATCGTCGCACGTCGCGCCAAGGTCAGCGCCACCCTCAGCATGCTGCTGTGCGCCGCTGTGATGTGGCTCATGCTCGATCACGGCTGGCCGGTTTACCTCGCCATCGCCGGCATGAGCCTGGGCAATCTGTGGATCTGGTCACGCCCGGAATCAATGCCGTCACCCTCCTGACAACACCGCGATTTTCCTCCGTTTTACGCCGCTTTTCGGCACATTTTTCCGCGCAAACGTTAAACCATGACCGTTCGTCGGAGCCACCATCATGCATCCCCGCCCCTCGCCGATTGCAATGAATGGCGCTGAATGGATTTGGCGAACCGGGTCGACCTCGACTCACAGTCAACACCTCATTCATTTGCGAGCTCGTCCTATGTTCGACTCTCTGTCCATCCGCCTGAAAATCGTTCTGCTCTCCGGACTCTGCCTCCTGGGCGTGATCGTCCTGATCGTCAGCATGAACTTCTACGAGACCAACCAGAACGATGAACTGGTCAGCACCTCCAGCAGCAAAATGCTCACCGACAGCGTGCAGGACCTGCTTCAGGCCAAGGCCGCCGAGCAGGCGGTGCGGGTGCAGAAAACGTTCGGCGAAAGCCTGCTGGTGGTGACCGCCCTGGCGGACCAGATCAAGGACATGCGCAACATGGCGGCCAAGCGTTCGCTTGAAGCCGGTGCCCTGCGTGAAGAGTTGAACCAGAGCCTGAAAACCGCCTTCGAGCGCAACAGCAAAGTGCTGGGGATCTGGCTGGCGTTCGAGCCCAACGGCCTGGACGGCAAGGACAGCGAGTTCGCCAATGACGCCGCTCGCCAGTCCAACGAAGCCGGTCGTTTCGCCAGTTACTGGAGCCGCGCCGGCGGTGCCGCGCTCAACACGATCATGGTCGAAGACGACATGACCAAAACCACCTTGAGCCTCAGCGGCACGCCTTACAACAGCTGGTACACCTGCCCTCGCGACAGCAAGCGTACCTGCCTGCTGGACCCGTACGCCGACACCGTCGGCGGCAAGGAAATGCTGATGACCACCATTTCCGTCCCGCTGCTGGTGGACGGCAAATCCATCGGCGTGGTCGGTGTGGACATCGCCCTCGACGCGCTGCAGGCCGCGGCTATCGATTCCCAGCGTGACCTGTTCAACAACACCGGGCACATGCTGATTGTCTCCGGCAGCGGCGTGCTCGCCGGTTACAGCATCGACGCGAGCAAGGTCGGCAAAAGTATCGGTGAGACCCTGGGTGCAGAGGGCAAGGATGTCCTGCAATTGCTCAGCGGTGGCGCACCGAAAATTCTCGAACAAGGTGATGTGATTCGTGCGGTGTACCCGGTCAGCCCGATCAGTGACTCCAGAGCCTGGGGCGTGGTGATCGACCTGCCGAAACAAGTGCTGCTGGCCGATTCGGTGAAGCTGCAAGCGGTCCTCGATGACGCCCAGCAAAGCGGCACGATCAAAGCGGTGCTGGTGGCCGTCGCTGCCGGCCTCGTCGGTCTGTTGCTGATCTGGCTCACCGCATCGGGCGTGACCCGGCCGATCAACAGCGTGGCCGAGATGCTCAAGGCAATTGCCAGTGGCGACGGCGACCTGACGCAGCGTCTGCACTACAGCAAGAAAGATGAACTGGGGGAACTGGTCAGCTGGTTCAACCGATTCCTCGACAAGCTGCAACCGACCATCGCCCAGATCAAACAGAGCATCACCGACGCCCGTGGCACCGCCGACCAGTCTTCTGAAATCGCCCGCCAGACCAGCGAAGGCATGCAGGTGCAGTTCCGCGAAATCGACCAGGTGGCCACGGCCTCCAACGAAATGAGCGCCACCGCCCACGATGTCGCCAACAGCGCATCGAGCGCGGCAAACGCGGCCAAAGGTGCGGATCAATCGGCCCGCGATGGCATGTCGATCATCGAACGCAGCACTCGCGACATCAATCAACTGGCCGACGAAGTCAGCAAGGCGGTCACCGAAGTCGAAGCCTTGGCGGTCAACAGCGAGCAGATCGGTTCGGTGCTCGAAGTCATCCGCAGCATCGCCGAACAGACCAACTTGCTGGCGCTGAACGCCGCCATCGAAGCGGCCCGTGCCGGGGAAAGCGGTCGCGGCTTTGCGGTGGTGGCCGACGAAGTGCGCAACCTCGCCAAACGCACCCAGGATTCGGTGGAAGAAATCCGCCTCGTCATCGAACGCATCCAATCGGGCACCCGCGGCGTGGTCGCCACCATGCATTCGAGCCAGACCCAGGCCCACAGCAACGCCGGGCAGATCCAGCAAGCCGTGCAAGCCTTGAGCAAAATCAGCGACGCGGTCACCGTGATCAGCGACATGAACCTGCAAATCGCCAGCGCCGCCGAACAGCAAAGCGCCGTGGCCGAAGAGGTCAACCGCAACGTCTCGGCGATCCGCACCGTCACTGAAACCCTGACCGGCCAGGCCACCGAATCGGCGCAGATCAGCAGCCAGCTCAACGCCCTGACCAACCACCAGATGAAATTGATGGATCAGTTCCGGGTGTAGAGAACCCGCACACAATACGGTGGGAGCAGGCAAGCCAGCTCCCACGGGTTCAGATGTTCGGTCGACACTTGGGGATTTCATCCGGCCGGGCATTTTTTTGATCTATGATCGGGCTCTCGTTCCGGAGGGCCTTCGATGACTGGTTTACTCACGTCCATTCAAGCCGCACTCGGCTTGCCCCGCACCCCGATTCCGCTCACCTCGAGTGGCGCCCTGCCCTCGGCGTTCGCCGTCACCGACCTCGCCTGCGCCAGCATCGCCGCCGCCGGCCAGGCTGCCAGCGAATTACTGCAGCAGCAGACCGGTCGCTTGCCCAACCTTGAAGTCGACCGGCGCCTGGCCTCCTTCTGGTTCGCAACGTCGATCCGCCCCGTCGGCTGGAGCGTTCCACCACTCTGGGACCCGGTTGCTGGCGACTATGCGACCAAGGATGGCTGGATCCGCCTGCACACCAACGCACCTCATCATCGCGCCGCCGCCGAAAGCGTGCTCGGCGCGTGTGCCGACCGCGCAGACGTGGCGAGCAAGGTTGCGCAATGGTCGAAAACCGATCTGGAACAGGCCGTGGTCGACGCCGGTGGCTGCGCCGCTGAAATGCGTACCTGGGCGCAATGGCAAGCGCACCCCCAGGGCTTGGCCGTAAACGCCGAGCCGTTGATTCAGTTCAGCGCCGGTAACCCGCAACCACCGAAATCCTGGAAAGGCTCGGTGGCGCAACCGCTGGCCGGGATCAAAGTGCTGGACCTTACGCGCGTGCTCGCGGGGCCCATTGCCAGTCGTTTTCTCGCGGGCCTCGGCGCCGATGTCTTGCGCATCGACCCGCCGACCTGGAACGAACCGGGCGTGGTGCCGGAAGTCACGCTGGGCAAGCGCTGCGCAAGGCTGGACCTGCACACCCCTGACGATCGAGCCGTGTTCGACAGCCTGCTCAAGGACGCCGACATTTTGCTCCACGGCTACCGCGCCGACGCACTGGAAAGGTTGGGTTACGGTGTCGCCGAGCGGCAAAAACTGGCGCCCGGCCTGGTTGATGTGTGCCTCAACGCCTACGGCTGGAGCGGTCCGTGGCAGAACCGTCGCGGCTTCGACAGCCTGGTGCAGATGAGTAGCGGGATCGCCGAGGCGGGGATGCGGTGGAAGAACGCGGACAAGCCGATGCCCTTGCCGGTACAGGCGCTGGATCATGCGACCGGGTACTTGATGGCGGCGGCGGCGATTACTTTATTGGGACGTGCTGGGTCAGCCAGATTGTCGTTGGCGCGCACGGCGAAGTTGTTGATTGAAAACGGTGCAGGAACGGATGAAACGCTGCGTGCTGAGGACGACAAGGATCAAGGCCTGTTGGTTGAGCAAACGCCCTGGGGGCCAGCACATCGGCTGCATGTGCCGCTAAAAATCACCGGAACGCCGTTGCAGTGGGCCCTTCCAACAGCTGAACTGGGTTCCCATCGCGCGCAGTGGTGGTGACCGCTCTGGCCCCATCGCCAGCAGGCTGGCTCCCACAGTGAATCTGCATCATTCACAAAATCTGTGGGAGCCAGCCAAACCAAATCATCACAATCAAGACAGTTGATTTATGTCGATCACAAAACCTGTGGGAGCCAGCCTGCTGGCGATGAGGCCGGAACAAAAAACTCAATCCATCCGGCTCAGCGATGTCCAAAGAAGCTGCGCCGCATACCCTCGAAAAGGTCGCCAGTCCTGAGCCCGCGCCGACAACTCCCTAGCCGTCACCCGCTCACCTTCAAGCGCCACCAGCGCCTTGATCAACCCCACATCCCCAGACGGAAATGCATCCATCTCCCGCAACTGCCGCAACTGCCGCAACTGCCGCAACGCAATGTACTGCGCCGTCCAGTCGCCAATCCCGTTCAACGCCAGCAACCGTGCCACGCCGCCCTCACGCCCCGGCTCAAACAACAGCGGATCATCGAGCAACGCCTGAGCCACACCCGACAACGTCCGGCCACGAGTTTTCGGCATGCCCAGCGTCGCCAGATCCGCCACTGCCAAAACGGCCGCTTCAGGAAACACAGACGTGATGCCGGGCAAAACAGACGCCAAGGGCTGTCCATACTGTGCAACCAGTTTCCCCGCCAACCGGATCGCCGCGCTCACCGTAATCTGCTGACCCAACACCGCACGAATCGCCAGTTCCAGGCCGTCCCACGCCCCCGGCACCCGCAACCCCGGCCGTTCGGCAATCAACCGCGCCATCAACGGATCTGTCTTCAAAGGGCGATGGATCGTCGGCAGGTCCGCATCCAGATCAAACATTCGCCGCAACCGTGCAACGATCTCCGGCACCGCCGCCGCGTCAGGAAAATCCAGCGTCACTTGCAACGCATCGCCCGCCACCGGCTTGATCGAAAACGTACCGTGAACACCGTTCAACCCGATGCTGCGCGAGTACACGCCATCGACAATCGCTTCCATCCCGACCACGGCCCGCGCCGACAGAAAACCCAGCATCGCCGGCCAGTCATAGGGCGGCTGATACGCCAGCAACAACCTCACAGCGACAACAAGCCGCTGTACAACCCATACGCCGCCAGCCCGGCGCCACTGATGACAGCGGTAAAAATACCTGTCTCGATTGGCGTAAACAGCGGTTCACCCTGCTCATGTTTGGCCTTGGCGAACAAGATCACCCCCGGTGCGTACAGCAACGCCGACAGCAGCAAATACTTCACCCCGCCGGCGTACAACAGCCACACCGCATAACTCAGCGCGATGCCGCCAATCAGCAAGTCTTTGGTGCGCTCCGCCGAAGCGTGTTCGTAGGTTTCCCCCCGCCCGCTCAACAGCACCGCATACGCCGCCGACCACAGGTACGGCACCAGGATCATCGACGACGCGAGGTAGATCAGGCTGGTGTAGGTGCCGGCGGAAAACAGCGTGATCAGCAGGAAAATCTGGATCATCACGTTGGTCAGCCACAGCGCGTTGACCGGCACATGATTGGCGTTTTCCTTTTTCAGGAAGGCCGGCATGGTGTTGTTTTTCGCCGTGGCGAACAGGATCTCGGCGCAGAGCAGCGCCCAGGACAGCAGTGCACCCAGCAGCGAAATCGCCAGGCCAATGCTGATCAACAAAGCGCCCCAAGGCCCTACGACATGCTCCAGCACGGCCGCCAGCGACGGGTTCTGCAGGTTGGCCAGTTCCGGCTGACTCATGATCCCCAGCGACAACACATTCACCAGCACCAACAGCGCCAGCACGCCAAGAAAACCGATGACCGTCGCGCGCCCGACATCCGAACGTTTCTCCGCCCGCGCTGAATAGACGCTCGCGCCTTCGATGCCGATAAACACGAACACGGTGACCAGCATCATGTTGCGCACCTGATCCATGATGCCGCCAAAATTCGGGTTGCTGCGGCCCCAGACGTCACGGGTGAAGATGTCGGCCTTGAACGCCACGGCGGCGATCACGATGAACATGATCAGCGGCACGATCTTGGCCACGGTGGTCAGCTGATTGATAAACGTCGCTTCCTTGATCCCGCGCATCACCAGAAAGTGCACAGCCCATAGCAGCACCGACGCGCAGCCAATGGCAACGGGCGTGTTGCCCTGGCCAAACACCGGAAAGAAATAACCGAGGGTGCTGAACAGCAACACAAAGTAGCCGACGTTGCCCAGCCAGGCGCTGATCCAGTAACCCCAGGCGGACGAGAACCCCATGTAGTCACCGAACCCCGCCTTGGCGTAGGCATACACCCCGGAATCCAGCTCGGGCTTGCGATTGGCCAGCGTCTGGAACACGAAGGCCAGCGTCAGCATGCCCACGGCGGTGATCGCCCAACCGATCAAGATCGCCCCGGCGTCGGCTCGGGCGGCCATGTTCTGTGGCAAGGAAAAAATCCCGCCGCCAATCATCGATCCCACCACCAGCGCGATCAGCGCACTCAGAGGAAGTTTTTGCGTCGGTTGCGACATCCCAGCGTCTCCCTTTTTCTTGCACTGAACCTGTGGCGGGGTGCTTGTCGGAACGCCGCACCGTCCCGCCGGGTTGCGGAACGACCTCAACAAAAGGAACTGCTTCGCAGTCCAGCGGAAGCAAGCTCCCTCGCTACAAGTGGATAACTTTAACTAAATAGGTAAACGGTAATAACGTTAGTTAATTAATGGCAGCTCACGTCTTTTATTTATAGCCGATACTTCTATGCCCATAGCCGGCAATAGCAGTCTTGTCTGTAGATCCTAATAAATCAATTCGACACTGCAACAACCGTCCAAAAATTTGCGGAAACCGTAAAACCAACTAGCGTAAAAACTCCAAGCAATACCCGTTATTCCCGCCTGACTTGTCCGAGGCCTCTGGAATGGGCTTTTCCGGCGATACCTTTATGCCCGGGAAAGATTCATAAGTCTTTCATTAACAATGGAATGTGAGCATGCACTGATCTATGTCAGATGATCGAATGGCTAACGGAATTAATCTGTCGTCTCTTTTCTCCTGCATTGGAGTCATGCAATGTCTGAATCCCCCGGAAAACTGAAACTCGGTGCACTGGTTGCGTTGGTTGTCGGCTCAATGATTGGTGGCGGGATCTTCTCTTTGCCGCAGAACATGGCCGCCAGTGCCGACGTCGGCGCCGTGCTGATCGGTTGGGCCATCACCGCCGTCGGCATGTTGACGCTGGCCTTCGTGTTCCAGACGCTGGCCAATCGAAAGCCTGATCTGGACGGCGGTGTCTACGCCTACGCCAAGGCCGGTTTCGGCGACTACATGGGCTTCTCGTCCGCCTGGGGTTACTGGATCAGCGCCTGGCTGGGAAACGTCGGTTACTTCGTTCTGCTGTTCAGCACCCTCGGTTACTTTTTTCCGATCTTCGGCGAAGGCAACACAGTTGCTGCGGTGATCGGCGCTTCGGTGCTGCTCTGGGCCGTGCATTTCCTGGTGCTGCGCGGGATCAAGGAAGCAGCGTTCATCAACCTGGTGACCACCGTCGCCAAGGTCGTGCCGCTGCTGCTGTTTGTGTTGATCGCAGTTTTCGCATTCAAACTGGACATCTTCACGGCCGACATCTGGGGCCTGAAAAACCCGGACCTGGGCAGCGTGATGAACCAGGTGCGCAACATGATGCTGGTCACCGTGTGGGTGTTCATCGGCATCGAAGGCGCGAGCATTTTCTCGGCCCGCGCGGAAAAACGCAGCGACGTCGGTAAAGCCACCGTGATCGGTTTCATCACCGTGCTGCTGTTCCTGGTGCTGGTGAACGTGCTGTCGCTGGGCATCATGACCCAACCGGAACTGGCCAAGCTGCAGAACCCGTCGATGGCTGCCGTGCTGGAACATGTGGTCGGTCCGTGGGGCGCGGTGCTGATCAGCGTCGGCCTGGTCATCTCGTTACTGGGAGCACTGCTGTCGTGGGTGCTGTTGTGCGCCGAAATCATGTTCGCCGCCGCCAAGGACCACACCATGCCAGCGTTCCTGCGCAAGGAAAATGCCAAGCAAGTGCCGGTCAATGCCTTGTGGCTGACCAACGCGATGGTGCAACTGTTTCTGGTCATCACCCTGTTTTCGGCCAGCACTTACCTGTCACTGATCTACCTCGCCACCTCAATGATCCTGGTGCCGTACTTGTGGTCGGCGGCGTACGCGCTGCTGCTGGCGGTGCGTGGCGAGAGCTATGAAAACGCCGCGGCCGAACGCCGCAAAGACCTGTTCATCGGTGCCGTCGCGTTGATTTACGCGGTCTGGCTGATCTATGCCGGCGGCGTCAAATACCTGCTGCTCTCCGCCCTGCTCTATGCCCCCGGCGCGATCCTGTTCGCCAAGGCCAAGATGGAACTCAACAAACCGGTTTTCACCAACGTCGAGAAGCTGATTTTCGCCGCAGTGATCGTCGGCGCCCTGGTGGCGGCCTACGGCCTGTATGACGGCTTCCTGACCCTGTAATTTGTTATCTGGAGGATCACGGTAATGACCACCGAAAAAGTTAAGTACGGCGTCCATTCCGAAGCCGGCAAACTGCGTAAAGTCATGGTTTGCTCCCCCGGCCTGGCCCATCAGCGGCTGACCCCGAACAACTGCGACGAACTGCTGTTCGATGATGTGCTGTGGGTGGCCCAGGCCAAGCGCGACCATTTCGACTTCGTCACCAAGATGCGTGAACGCAACGTCGATGTGCTGGAAATGCACAACCTGCTGACCGACATCGTCGCCATCCCCGAAGCCCTCGACTGGATTCTGGAACGCAAGGTCACCGCCAACTCGGTCGGCCTCGGCCTGATCAACGAAGTGGGTTCGTGGCTGCGCAGCCTGGAGCCCCGCCATATCGCCGAGTTCCTGATCGGCGGCGTCTCCGCCGATGACTTGCCGGACAGCTTCGGCGGCAAGACCATCCAGATGTTCCGCGATTTTCTGGGCCACTCAAGCTTCATTCTGCCGCCGTTGCCCAACACTCAGTTCACCCGCGACACCACCTGCTGGATCTACGGTGGCGTGACGCTGAACCCGATGTACTGGCCGGCGCGCCGCCAGGAAACCCTGCTGGCCACCGCCATCTACAAATTCCACCCGCAGTTCACCAACGCCGATTTTGAAATCTGGTATGGCGACCCGGACCAGGATCACGGCAGCGCCACCCTGGAAGGCGGCGACGTGATGCCAATCGGCAACGGTGTGGTGTTGATCGGCATGGGCGAGCGGTCGTCCCGTCAGGCCATCGGCCAATTGGCGGTGAACCTGTTCAAGAACAAAGCCGTGGAGAAAGTCATCGTCGCCGGCCTGCCGAAGTCCCGCGCAGCAATGCACCTGGACACGGTGTTCAGTTTCTGCGACCGCGACCTCGTCACGATCTTCCCGGAAGTGGTGAACCAGATCGTCGCCTTCACCCTGCGCCCTGACGAAAGCAAGCCGGGCGGCGTCGACATCCGCCGCGAAGAAACCAACTTCCTCGACACCGTCGCCAAGGCCCTCAACCTCAAAGCGCTGCGCGTGGTGGAAACCGGCGGCAACAGCTTCGCCGCCGAACGCGAGCAATGGGACGACGGCAACAACGTGGTGGCCGTGGAGCCCGGCGTGGTGATCGGTTATGACCGCAACACCTACACCAACACCCTGCTGCGCAAGGCCGGTGTGGAAGTCATCACCATCAGCGCCGGCGAACTGGGACGCGGCCGTGGCGGTGGCCACTGCATGACCTGCCCGATCATTCGCGACCCTATCGACTATTAATGCTTATCCCTGCTTCGCGCCCATAAAGCGTGAAGCAGGCGGATAACCGAAACCCAAGGAGATCCAAAATGGCTTTCAATATGCGCAACCGCAGCCTGCTCTCGCTGATGCACCACACCACTCGCGAGCTCAACTACCTGCTGGACCTGTCCCGCGACCTCAAACGCGCCAAGTACACCGGCACCGAGCGTCCGCACCTGCAAGGCAAGAACATCGCGCTGATCTTCGAAAAAACCTCGACCCGCACCCGTTGCGCCTTCGAAGTCGCGGCCCATGACCAGGGCGCCCACGTCACCTACATCGACCCGGTGTCGTCGCAGATCGGCCACAAGGAAAGCATGAAAGACACCGCTCGCGTGCTCGGGCGGATGTTCGATGCCATCGAGTACCGTGGCTTCGAACAGGAAATCGTCGAGGAGCTGGCCAAGTTCGCCGGCGTGCCAGTGTTCAACGGTCTGACCGCTGAATTCCACCCGACGCAGATGATCGCCGACACCCTGACCATGCGCGAACACAGCGACAAACCGCTGCATGACATCAGCTACGCCTACCTCGGCGACGCTCGCTACAACATGGGCAATTCGCTGTTGATGATCGGCGCCAAACTGGGCATGGACGTGCGCATCGCCGCGCCGAAAGCGCTCTGGCCACACGCTGATTTCATCGCCCAGTGCAAAGCCTTCGCCGAAGAAAGCGGCGCGCGCATCACCATCACCGAAGACCCGAAAGCAGCGGTCAAGGGCGTGGACTTCATCCACACCGACATCTGGGTGTCGATGGGTGAGCCGGTTGAGGCGTGGGACGAGCGTATCGAGCAACTGCTGCCGTACCAGGTCAACGCCGCGATGATGAAAGCCTCCGGCAACCCGCGGGTGAAATTCATGCACTGCCTGCCGGCGTTCCACAACAGCGAAACCAAGGTCGGCAAGGACATCGCCGCGCGGTATCCGCACTTGGCCAATGGCGTCGAAGTGACCGAGGAAGTCTTCGAATCCCCGGCCAACATCGCCTTCGAGCAAGCGGAAAACCGCATGCACACCATCAAGGCGATTCTGGTGTCGGCGTTGGCGGATATCTAACGGCCCACCCGGCTCTCCCGGCTGGAACAAAGCCGCTGTGGGAGCGAGCCTGCTCGCGAAAGTGGAGTAACAGTCAACGTCTCTGTTGAGTGTTAAATAGTCATCGCGAGCACGCTCACTCCCACACTGATCGGGTTTCACCAGGGAGACCGAGTCACCTCATTTAGAAGGACTGCATTATGCGTATCGTCGTTGCCCTGGGCGGTAACGCCCTGCTCCGCCGTGGTGAGCCCATGACCGCGGACAATCAGCGCGCCAACATCCGCGTCGCCACCGAACAGATCGCCAAGATTCATGCCGGCAATGAACTGGTCATCGCCCACGGCAATGGCCCGCAAGTCGGCCTGCTGTCGCTGCAAGCGGCGGCCTACACCTCGGTTTCGCCGTACCCGCTGGACGTGCTCGGTGCCGAAACCGAAGGCATGATCGGCTACATCATCGAACAGGAACTGGGCAACCTGCTGGACTTCGAAGTGCCCTTCGCCACCCTCCTGACCCAGGTCGAAGTCGACGCCAATGACCCGGCCTTCCAGAACCCGACCAAACCCATCGGCCCGGTCTACGCCAAGGCCGAAGCGGAAAAACTCGCCGCCGAAAAAGGTTGGGCGATTGCCCCGGACGGCGACAAATACCGTCGTGTGGTGGCCAGCCCGAGACCGAAACGAATCTTCGAAATCCGCCCGATCAAATGGTTGCTGGAAAAAGGCAGCATCGTGATCTGCGCGGGCGGTGGCGGCATCCCGACGATGTACGGCGCCAGCGGCAAACTGCAAGGTGTGGAAGCAGTGATCGACAAAGATCTGTGCTCGGCGCTGCTGGCCGAACAGTTGGAAAGCGATCTGCTGGTGATCGCCACCGACGTCAACGCCGCCTGCATCGACTTCGGCAAACCGACCCAGAAAGCCATTGCCCAGGCCCACCCCGACGAAATGGAAAAACTCGGCTTCGCCGCCGGCTCCATGGGACCGAAGGTGCAGGCCGCCTGCGAGTTCGCCCGCCATACTGGAAAAACCGCGGTGATCGGTTCACTCTCGGACATCGAAGCGATCGTCCAGGGCAAGGCCGGCACGCGCATCAGCACGGCGACACCTGGCATTACTTATTTATAAGGAGAAACGTCAATGGCAACGTTCGCCCCCGGTCACTTGCACATCGAGCGCCACGCGCTGACCTCGGATGATGTCAGCTACAACCTGCACTTCGACTATGAGGTCAGCAATAACGACAAAGGGGAAAAAGGCATCCAGTTCACCATGCATGGCAGCATTCTGGGAAAGGATATGAGCGAAACCTTCTTTCTTCCCAAGGTTGAGGCCTACAACTTCGCCAACAACATAACGAATATCGCCGAGAAGTACGGTATTCCAAGGACCCACAGCCAAATCGGCTCGGCTCACAAAAATTACGACCAGGTGTTTGAAGACATTCGGAAGAAGCTGGATATGAAATCCGGCGACCCGGTAGACCTCAAAAACTTTGAGTAGCCTGCGTCCCCTTGTGGGAGCGGGCCTGCTCGCGATGACGGACTTTCATTCGCTATGGATGCCGACTGAAAGACTGCGACCCCACGACCTGTAGGAGCGAGGCTTGCCCGCGAAGCTTTTAGCCGTCTTGATGGCCTCTTCGCGGGCAAGCCTCGCTCCTGCAGGTTGAACACGTGCATTTCACCTGAGACCCGCCCCAAGGCATACTTGCCCCCTCCGCTTGCCAGATTGAAAACCGCCCCATGCGTATCCACGTCAGCTTCATCGACCGCGTCGGCATTACCCAGGAAGTCCTGGCCCTGCTCGGTGGGCGCAATCTCAATCTGGATGCGGTGGAAATGGTCCCGCCCAACGTTTACATCGATGCCCCGACCCTGAGCCCGGAAGTCCTCGAAGAGCTGCGCGATGCGTTGCTCAGCGTGCGCGGCGTGCAAGCGATGACGGTGGTCGACATCCTTCCGGGGCAACGGCGGCACTTGCAGCTCGATGCGCTGCTCGCCGCCATGACCGACCCGGTGCTGGCCCTGGACAGTGACGGCAAAGTGCTGCTGGCCAACCCGGCGCTGATCGCGTTGTATGGTCGCGAACCGGCCGGTGAAAGCATCGCGGATCTGTTTGCCGATCCCGCCCTGCTCGATACCCTGCTGGAACAAGGCTTTCGCCTGCCGCTGCGCGAGATCACCGTCAACGGCCAGACCCTGCTGCTGGACGCGACACCGATCACCGATGCCGGCGCGTTGCTGACGCTGTATCAACCGAATCGCATCGGCGAACGCCTCTCGGCGCTGCACCACGACCATGCCGAAGGGTTTGACGCGCTGCTGGGCGAATCCCCGGCCATTCGCACCCTCAAGGCCCGTGCCCAACGCGTGGCAGCCCTTGATGCGCCGCTGTTGATCCAGGGCGAAACCGGCACCGGCAAAGAACTCGTCGCCCGCGCCTGTCACGCCATCAGTGCGCGGCACAGTTCACCCTTCCTGGCGCTGAACTGCGCGGCATTGCCGGAGAACCTCGCCGAAAGCGAACTGTTCGGCTACGCCCCCGGCGCTTTTACCGGTGCGCAACGGGGCGGTAAACCGGGACTGATGGAACTGGCGAACCAGGGCACGGTATTTCTCGATGAAATCGGCGAAATGTCACCGTACCTGCAGGCGAAACTGCTGCGGTTTTTGAACGACGGCAGCTTCCGCCGCGTGGGCGGCGATCGTGAGGTGAAGGTCAACGTGCGGATCCTCAGCGCCACGCACCGTGACCTGGAAAAAATGGTCAGCGAAGGCACGTTCCGCGAAGACTTGTTCTATCGCCTCAACGTCCTGAATGTCGAAGTCCCGCCGCTGCGCGAGCGTGGCCAGGACATCCTGCTGCTGGCCCGTTATTTCATGCAGCAGGCCTGTGCGCAAATCCAGCGACCGGTGTGTCGTCTGGCGCCGGGGACTTATCCTGCACTGCTGGGTAACCGCTGGCCAGGCAACGTGCGGCAATTGCAGAACGTGATCTTCCGCGCTGCCGCGATTTGTGAGAGCAGCCTGGTGGACATCGGCGACCTCGACATTGCCGGCACCTCCGTGGCGCGCCAGAGCGACAGCGAAGTCGACAGCCTGGAGCAGGCAATGGAAGAGTTCGAAAAGACCCTGCTCGAAAAGCTCTACGTCAGCTACCCCTCGACCCGGCAACTGGCCAGCCGCCTGCAAACTTCCCACACCGCGATTGCTCATCGGTTGCGCAAGTACGGCATTCCAAACAAACCCTGAAGTCCCCAAAACACCGCAGCCCCCCTGTGGGAGCCAGCCTGCTGGCGATTGCGGTGTAACAGGCAAAAAGGTGTCGACTGTCATGGCCTCATCGCCAGCAGGCTGGCTCCCACAGGTTTTCTGTTGTCACAGAAAATCCCTCTCCAAATACGACCTCCACCTGTACTGAAAGCGCTACAGCGGAACGATATCGATACAGCTCTTCCTAATCAGCGCTGTACAAGGCTTTGATCCCATTACGCTTTTTTCTTCGCTTCCGAGTGTAGCGATTTCGCTACAGTCATTCCATTCGCTCGCACTTCATAAATACTCAAGACACTGATTTATAAGGATTTATTAACATTGGCCGCGATTTTGCTAAGTAACCACCCATAAAGAAGGGCTTTTGCCCAAGCATTCAATCGCGTCCACCAGACGAGTCTGGCCCCCTAGGAGTTTCCATGAGCGAGTTGCGTTTTACTGAAGATCACGAATGGCTGCGCACCGAAGCTGACGGCACTGTCACCGTCGGCATCACCGCTTTCGCGCAGAATGCCCTGGGCGACGTGGTTTTCGTACAACTGCCTGAGCTGCAGTCCTACGACAAAGGCGCAGAAGCCGCCACCGTGGAATCGGTAAAAGCCGCCAGCGGCGTGTACATGCCACTGGACGGTGAAGTGTTGGAAGTGAACCCGGCGCTGGACAGCAGCCCTGAACTGGTCAACGAAGATCCGCTGGGCGAAGGCTGGTTCTTCCGCTTCCAGCCAACCGACGCCTCGGCAGTTGCCAAACTGCTGGATCAGGACGCCTACGACCGTCTGATCAAAGCCAACGCCGAAGCCTGAGGAGCGCTGACATGACTCAAGTAAACCTTACGACCGCCAACGAATTCATCGCGCGCCACATCGGCCCGCGTTCCGGCGATGAGCAAGCCATGCTCAACAGCCTCGGCTTCGATTCGCTGGAAGCCCTGAGCGCCAGCGTCATTCCGGAAAGCATCAAAGGCACCAGCGTCCTCGGCATGGACGACGGCCTGAGCGAAGCCGACGCCCTGGCGTTGATCAAAGGCATCGCCGCCAAAAACCAACTGTTCAAGACTTACATCGGCCAGGGCTACTACGGCACGCACACGCCGTCGCCGATCCTGCGCAACCTGCTGGAAAACCCGGCCTGGTACACCGCGTACACCCCGTACCAGCCAGAAATCTCCCAGGGCCGTCTCGAAGCGCTGCTGAACTTCCAGACCCTGATCAGCGACCTGACCGGCCTGCCGATCGCCAACGCCTCGCTGCTGGATGAAGCCACCGCCGCTGCCGAAGCCATGACCTTCTGCAAACGCCTGAGCAAGAACAAAGGCAGCCACGCGTTCTTCGCATCGGTTCATTGCCACCCGCAAACCCTCGACGTGCTGCGCACCCGTGCCGAGCCGCTGGGCATCGACGTCGTCGTCGGCGACGAGCTTGAACTGGCAGACGTAACGCCGTTCTTCGGCGCGCTGCTGCAATACCCGGCGAGCAACGGTGACGTGTTTGATTACCGTGAACTGACCGAACGCTTCCACGCCGCCAATGCTCTGGTAGCGGTGGCTGCTGACCTGCTGGCCCTGACCGTGTTGACCCCACCGGGCGAATTCGGCGCTGACGTGGCCATCGGCAGCGCACAACGCTTCGGCGTGCCGCTGGGCTTCGGTGGCCCGCACGCCGCTTACTTCTCCACCAAGGATGCGTTCAAGCGTGACATGCCGGGCCGTCTGGTCGGTGTCTCCGTGGACCGTTTCGGCAAGCCGGCCCTGCGTCTGGCGATGCAGACCCGCGAGCAACATATCCGCCGCGAGAAGGCCACCTCGAACATCTGCACCGCCCAAGTCCTGCTGGCCAACATCGCCAGCATGTACGCCGTGTATCACGGCCCGAAAGGCCTGACGCAGATTGCCAACCGCATTCATCACCTGACCGCGATCCTCGCCAAAGGCTTGGGCGCACTGGGCCTGACCGTCGAACAAGCCAGCTTCTTCGACACCCTGACCCTGAACACCGGCGCCAACACCGCCAAACTGCACGACAAGGCACGTGCGCAGCAGATCAACCTGCGCGTAGTCGATGGCGAGCGTCTGGGCCTGTCCCTCGACGAGACCACTTCGCAAGCTGACGTCGAAACATTGTGGGCCTTGTTCGCCGACGGCAAGGCACTGCCGGAATTCACCGCCCTCGCCGCTTCTGTAGTCAGCACCCTCCCGGCCGCTCTGGTTCGCCAATCGCCAATCCTCAGCCACCCGGTGTTCAACCGTTATCACTCGGAAACCGAGCTGATGCGCTACCTGCGCAAGCTCGCCGACAAGGACCTGGCCCTGGATCGCACCATGATCCCGCTGGGTTCGTGCACCATGAAACTCAACGCCGCCAGCGAAATGATCCCGGTGACCTGGGCTGAGTTCGGTGCCCTGCACCCGTTCGCCCCGGCCGAGCAAAGTGCCGGTTACCAGCAACTGACCGATGAACTGGAAGCGATGCTCTGCGCCGCCACCGGTTACGACTCGATCTCCCTGCAACCGAACGCCGGTTCGCAAGGTGAGTACGCCGGTCTGCTGGCGATTCGCGCCTACCACCAGAGCCGTGGCGAAGACCGCCGCGACATCTGCCTGATCCCGTCGTCCGCCCACGGCACCAACCCGGCCACCGCCAACATGGCTGGCATGCGTGTGGTCGTGACCGCGTGCGATGCCCGCGGCAACGTCGACATCGAAGACCTGCGCGCCAAGGCCATCGAGCACCGCGAACACCTCGCCGCGCTGATGATCACCTACCCGTCGACCCACGGCGTGTTCGAAGAAGGCATCCGCGAAATCTGCGGCATCATTCATGACAACGGCGGCCAGGTGTACATCGACGGCGCCAACATGAACGCGATGGTCGGCCTCTGCGCACCGGGCAAGTTCGGCGGCGACGTGTCCCACCTGAACCTGCACAAAACCTTCTGCATCCCTCACGGCGGTGGCGGGCCAGGCGTTGGCCCGATCGGCGTCAAGTCGCACCTGACGCCGTTCCTGCCGGGCCACGCCCAGATGGAGCGCAAGGAAGGCGCGGTCTGCGCGGCACCGTTCGGCAGCGCGAGCATTTTGCCGATCACCTGGATGTACATTCGGATGATGGGCGGCGCGGGTCTCAAGCGCGCTTCGCAACTGGCGATCCTGAATGCCAACTACATTTCCCGTCGCCTCGAAGAGCACTACCCTGTGCTGTACACCGGCAGCAACGGCCTGGTGGCGCACGAATGCATCCTCGACCTGCGTCCGCTGAAAGACAGCAGCGGCATCAGCGTCGATGACGTCGCCAAGCGTCTGATCGACTTCGGCTTCCACGCCCCGACCATGTCGTTCCCGGTGGCTGGCACACTGATGATCGAGCCGACCGAAAGCGAATCCAAGGAAGAACTGGACCGCTTCTGCGACGCCATGATCCGCATCCGCGAAGAAATCCGCGCAGTGGAAAATGGCACGCTGGACAAGGATGACAACCCGCTGAAAAACGCTCCGCACACCGCGGCGGAAATCGTTGGCGAGTGGACGCACCCGTACAGCCGCGAGCAAGCGGTGTATCCGGTCGCATCGCTGATCGAAGGCAAGTACTGGCCGCCGGTCGGTCGCGTCGACAACGTCTTCGGCGATCGCAACCTGGTTTGCGCTTGCCCGTCGATCGAAAGCTACGCTTAAACGAATAAGGGGGCGGGTTCGCTCGCCCCCACCTTCGAGAACACTGCAAGACTCTGTGGAAGCTGGCCTGCCAGCGATAGCGGTGGGTCAGTCGACATTTCCGCTGTCTGACACTCCGTTATCGCTGGCAGGCCAGCTCCCACAGAATCGTGCCTAGCCTGAAATTCCGTGAATTCCTATAACAAGAAACCGGAGAACAACCATGTCGTTAAGCGTGTTCGACCTGTTCAAGATTGGCATCGGCCCCTCCAGCTCCCACACCGTCGGCCCGATGCGCGCCGCTGCGCGTTTCGCCGAAGGTCTGCGCCGTGAAGGGCTGCTGACTGCCACCACCTGCGTCAAAGTCGAGCTCTACGGCTCGCTCGGCGCTACCGGCAAAGGACACGGAAGCGACAAGGCTGTGTTGCTGGGCCTGGAAGGTGAACACCCGGACACCGTGAACACCGAAACCGTCGCCGCCCGTCTGCAAGAGATTCGCGGCAACGGTCGCTTGAACCTGCTCGGCGAACACAGCATTGCGTTCAACGAGAAAGAACACCTGGCGATGATCCGTAAACCATTGCCCTATCACCCCAACGGCATGATCTTTCGCGCCTTCGACACAGCGGGCCTGCAGATCCGCAGCCGCGAGTACTACTCGGTTGGCGGCGGTTTCGTGGTCGATGAAGACGCCGCCGGCGCCGACCGCATCGTCGAAGACGCCACGCCGCTGACCTTCCCGTTCAAAAGCGCCAAGGACCTGCTCGGTCATTGCACCACCTATGGCTTGTCGATCAGCCAGGTGATGCTGACCAACGAAAGCGCCTGGCGTCCGGAGGCGGAAACCCGCGCCGGCCTGCTGAAAATCTGGCAAGTGATGCAGGATTGCGTCGACGCCGGTTGCAGGAACGAAGGCATCCTGCCGGGCGGTTTGAAGGTTAAACGTCGAGCGGCAGCGCTGCATCGGCAACTGTGCAAGAACCCGGAATCGTCGTTGCGCGATCCACTGTCGGTGCTGGACTGGGTCAACCTCTACGCCCTGGCGGTCAACGAAGAAAACGCCAACGGCGGGCGCGTGGTCACCGCGCCCACCAACGGCGCAGCGGGTATCGTCCCGGCGGTTTTGCATTACTACATGCGCTTCATCCCCGGCGCCAACGAAGATGGCGTCGTCCGTTTTCTGCTGACGGCCGCGGCCATCGGCATTCTCTACAAAGAGAACGCCTCGATCTCCGGCGCCGAAGTCGGCTGTCAGGGTGAAGTCGGCGTGGCCTGTTCGATGGCCGCCGGCGCCTTGTGCGAAGTGCTTGGTGGCACCGTGCAACAAGTGGAAAACGCCGCCGAAATCGGCATGGAACACAACCTCGGCCTGACCTGCGATCCAATTGGCGGGCTGGTACAAGTGCCTTGCATCGAGCGCAACGCCATGGGTTCGGTGAAGGCGATCAATGCGGTGCGCATGGCCCTGCGCGGCGACGGTCAACATTTCGTCTCCCTCGACAAAGTCATCCGCACCATGCGCCAGACCGGCGCCGACATGAAAAGCAAATACAAGGAAACCGCCCGTGGCGGTTTGGCGGTCAACATTATCGAGTGCTGATGCGCGCTCATTCGCATCTGCACACATTTTCAGGAGCTGGATATGTCCACCGAACAACTGTTGAAAACCCCGTTGCACGCACTGCACATCGAACTCGGCGCCCGCATGGTGCCGTTTGCCGGCTACGACATGCCGGTGCAATACCCGCTGGGCGTGATGAAAGAGCACCAGCACACCCGTGATCAGGCCGGGCTATTCGATGTCTCCCACATGGGTCAGATCCGCCTGACCGGCGCCAATGCCGCCAAGGCCCTGGAAACCCTGGTGCCAGTGGACATTATCGACCTGCCGGTGGGCATGCAGCGTTACGCCATGTTCACCAACGAAACCGGCGGCATCCTCGACGACCTGATGGTCGCCAACCTCGGAAACGACGAACTGTTCCTGGTGGTCAACGCCGCCTGCAAGGATCAGGACCTGGCGCATCTGCGTCAGCACATCGGTGATCAGTGCACCATCGAGCCGCTGTTCGAAGAGCGCGCCTTACTGGCGTTGCAAGGTCCGGCAGCAGTCACCGTGCTCGCACGCCTGGCGCCTGAAGTGGCGAAGATGACCTTCATGCAGTTCACCCGTGTGAAATTGCTGGGTGTGGACTGCTTTGTCAGCCGCTCCGGCTACACCGGTGAAGACGGTTTCGAAATCTCGGTGCCGGCCGCCAACGCCGAAGCCCTGGCTCGCGCTCTGCTGGCCGAACCGGAAGTCGCAGCCATCGGCCTCGGCGCCCGTGATTCACTGCGCCTGGAAGCGGGCCTGTGCCTCTATGGCCACGACATGAACACCGAGACCAGCCCAATCGAAGCCAGCCTGTTGTGGGCCATCTCCAAGCCTCGTCGTGCCGATGGCGCACGGGCTGGCGGCTTCCCTGGCGCTGAAACCGTGTTTACCCAGCAACAAGCCGGTGTCAGCCGCAAGCGCGTAGGCCTGCTGCCTCAGGAACGCACGCCCGTGCGCGAGGGTGCAGAGATCGTCAATGACGCGGGCGAGATCATCGGCACCGTGTGCAGTGGCGGGTTCGGTCCGACCTTGGGCGGCCCCTTGGCCATGGGTTACCTCGACAGCGCCTACATCGCCATCGATACACCTGTGTTCGCGATCGTTCGTGGGAAAAAGGTGCCTCTGCTTGTAAGCAAAATGCCATTTGTTCCACAACGCTACTATCGTGGCTGATTGACTGTTTCTATAAGTAACGAGGTTGCGTTAACAGTGCACTAATGTGTAACGCAACCGCCATAAAACAGTGCATTCCTTTAGCTCTAAGCTTCGTTTATGAACTTTGCTTATAACGATCGAAAACAATTGAACACCTCCTTCGCATAAGCCAGCGCTAGTTGGCGCTCGAAGGCCACCAACGCGAGCAAAACCGGGCCTTTCACAGGGCTTGTTTTTTCTCCCGTAGTTGGCGTAGAGTTTGTTCACTGTGTTTGCATGGGTCGCTTGGAATCGTGACCTGGGCAGTAGCCTACAAGTTAGCTACATCCCGTTCGACGTCTTCTTACTCTCCTGCAACCAGCACCAGTACTCTTTCATGAGAAGGAGACTGTCATTAATTTTTGCGTCAAAGGAAATAAGAAATGTCCCAACGTCAGAGCGGTACCGTCAAGTGGTTTAACGACGAGAAAGGTTTTGGTTTTATCACTCCAGAAAGCGGTCCGGATCTGTTCGTGCATTTCCGCGCTATTCAGGGCAACGGCTTCAAGAGCCTGAAAGAAGGCCAGAAAGTGACCTTCATCGCCGTGCAAGGCCAAAAAGGCATGCAGGCTGACGAAGTACAAGCAGAAGCCTAACCTTCTGTTACGAAAAAGCCCCTGATGCTGACATCAGGGGCTTTTTTGTGCGCGTAAATCCGTAAAATGGCTTCTTTTTTCGTCGAGAGCCCTGCCATGTCGAAACACTTGCTCAACCCTCAGGGCGACTTTCCCGCCGCAACCCTGGGTCGTCGCCTGGCAGCGATGTTCTATGACTTCCTGCTGTGCACCGCCCTGCTGATCGTCACCAGCGGCGTTTACAAGATGATCCAGATGGCGATCATCGGCGAAGACCAAATGCGCACCCTGACCGAAGCCGGCGCGCTGGACGGCGATCCGTTGTTGTCGACGGTGCTGTTGTTCGTGCTGTTCGGCTTCTTCGCCAAGTTCTGGACCTGGTCCGGCCAGACCCTGGGCATGCAAGTGTGGTGCATCCGCGTACAGAACGCCGACGGCTCATCCATCAGCCTGTGGCAGGCACTGCTGCGGTTTGTGGTGTCGATCGCGTCGCTGCTATGCGTTGGGCTGGGGTTCATCTGGTCACTGTTTGATAAACAGAAACGCAGCTGGCATGACATGTACTCCAACACCCAACTGGTGCGCATCCCGAAGAAAACCAAATAACGGCCACAAAAAAGATCGCAACCTGCGGCAGCGCCTACACGGTTTTTTGTTCACCTGTAGGAGCTGCCGAAGGCTGCGATCTTTTGATATTGCCTTTAAGCGTTACCGGCCAGCTTCATCCGCGCTGCTTGCGTGAAGTCGAGCATCCGCTTCAACGGCCGAATTGCCTGAGGAATCAACGCCGGATCAACAAAGATCTCGTTCGTCCCTTCTTTCAAGCTCTTCAGCACGCGCTCAAGCGTATTCATCGCCATCCACGGGCAATGTGCGCAACTGCGGCACGCCGCGCCGTTACCCGCCGTTGGCGCCTCGATGAAGACCTTGTCTGGGCACAACTGCTGCATCTTGTAGAAGATGCCACGGTCGGTGGCGACGATCAGCGTCTTGTTCGGCAGGCTTTGTGCCGCAGCAATCAGCTGACTGGTGGAACCGACGGCATCCGCCAATTCGATCACCGAGGTCGGCGATTCCGGATGCACCAGAATCGCCGCGTCCGGATACAGGGCCTTCATGTCTTCAAGCTGCTTGGACTTGAACTCTTCGTGAACGATGCAGGCACCGTCCCATAGCAACATGTCCGCGCCAGTCTTGCGCTGGATGTAGGTGCCGAGGTGTTTGTCCGGCCCCCAGATAATCGTTTCGCCGTTGTCCATCAGGCTTTCGACGATTTCCAGTGCACAGCTAGACGTCACCACCCAGTCCGCCCGGGCTTTGACTGCTGCCGAGGTATTGGCATACACCACGACGGTACGTTCCGGGTGCTGATCGCAGAACGCCGAAAACTCGTCTACCGGGCAACCCAGGTCGAGCGAACAGGTCGCTTCCAGGGTCGGCATGAGCACGCGTTTTTCAGGGTTGAGGATTTTCGCGGTTTCGCCCATGAACTTCACGCCGGCGACCACCACGGTCTTGGCCGGGTGAGCATTGCCGAAGCGGGCCATTTCCAGCGAGTCGGAGACACAGCCACCGGTTTCTTCAGCCAGGGCTTGAATAACCGGATCACAATAAAAGTGGGCAACCAGCACCGCGTCCTGAGCCTTGAGCTCGGCGGCAATGGCAGCACGGTAATAGGCCTCTTCCTCGGCTGTCAGCGGCTTGGGCTGCTTGGCGTCGAGGTGGGCTTGAACCAGAAGGCGTTCGGAAATCTGCGTCATGTTCGCAAGACCTGCAAGCGCTTACGCGCGAAAGTCGAGTATACACCCGGCTCCGGCCCCTTCAGGGGTACCGCCGGGAGAGTGGGTAATCATCAGGCACGGATAGCGTTGAAGCTGCGCAAGGCTACAGAATATCCAGTGGATGCAAAAGATGATTCTGACCTGTGTCACGCAGTGCAGCCCGAACGGCGCCGACCTTAAATCGCGGGCAAAAAAAAATCCGGAAATCCTCACTTGCGTGGGCCTTCCAGACTTTTAAAACTGCTACAAAAATGGTGGGTCGTGTGGGATTCGAACCTACGACCAATTGGTTAAAAGCCAACTGCTCTACCAACTGAGCTAACGACCCGCTGTGTGGTGGCGCGTATAATACTGATTTTTAAGGACTATTCAACACCTAATTTGAAATAAATCAAAAATAAGGTGTTGGATCGCTGATTCCGGCCGCTGCGAAGCCTTCAGCACGCAGCCTGCAGCTGTCGCATTTACCGCATGCACGGCCATTATCGTCGGCTTGATAGCAGGAAACAGTCAGCCCGTAATTGACGCCCAGCTTAACGCCCGCCTGGACGATCTGCGCCTTACTGAGGTTTTGCAGTGGCGCCTGGATACGGAAACCATTGCCCTCTACACCGGCCTTGGTCGCCAGATTGGCCATGCGCTCGAAGGACTCGATGAATTCCGGACGGCAGTCTGGGTAGCCGGAATAATCGACGGCGTTGACACCGATAAAGATGTCACGCGCACCGAGCACTTCAGCCCAACCCAACGCCAGCGACAGGAACACCGTGTTGCGCGCCGGTACATAAGTGACGGGTATGCCCTCCCCCAACTCCTCGGGGATGTCGATGCTTCTGTCGGTGAGTGCCGAGCCGCCCATACCGTTCAGATTCAGGCCGATCACCTTGTGTTCGACCACACCCAAATCCCGGGCAACACGCTCGGCGGCGTGCAATTCGGCATGCGACCGCTGGCCGTAGTCGAAACTCATGGTGTAGCAGCTGTAGCCTTCGGCCCGGGCCATGGCCACGACAGTGGCCGAATCCAGGCCGCCGGACAGCAAAATGACCGCACGTTTTTCAGTGGTGTTCAATTGTTCAGTCATATCAGCGCCCCGGCTCGTCATTCCAAAGATATTTATGCAGCTGCAATTGCAGGCGCACTGGCAGGTTGTCCGCCACCACCCAATCCGCCAGGTCCCGAGCATTCAGGTCGTGGTGGCTTGGCGAGAACAGCACTTCGCCGGCACGCCGGTCCAGACCGTACTGAATCAGCTTCGATACGGCCCAGTCGTAGTCTTCCCGCGAACAGATGACAAATTTCACCTGATCGTTGGGCGTGAGCAGCTCGATGTTCTCGTAAAGGTTGCGATGCGCTTCCTTCGAACCCGGGGTTTTCAGGTCGACAACACGACTGACCCGTGAATCTACCGCCGAGATATCCAGCGCACCACTGGTTTCCAGTGACACTTCGTAACCGGCGTCGCACAACTGCTGGAGCAATGGGATGGCGTTAGGTTGCGCCAGCGGCTCGCCGCCGGTGACACACACATAACGCGGGCGGAACCCGGCCACTTGCTCGAGGATATCGTCGAGCGTGCGGACAGTGCCGCCAGAGAACGCATAGGCGCTGTCGCAGTATTGGCAACGCAATGGGCAACCGGTCAGGCGCACAAAAACAGTGGGCAGCCCGGCAGTCCGCGTTTCACCCTGCAACGAGTAGAAAACTTCGGTGATTCTCAATGTGTCTTGCATAGTCGCCACGGGCGTAACAGCTAAACAGGCTGTCCGCCTCCGTCAGGCACTTCAAGGAACCCCGCCAATGCGCAGATCCCAAAAAGCGTGTTTCATAAAAAGGGCGTGAATTCTAACGAAAAAACCCGCGACAAGCGCGGGTTTCTTCGAAATGGGTCAAGCGGGCTTACATGCGTTGCAGATCGCGTTGGGCCAGCTGAGCGGCGGAAGTGCCCGGATATTGGGACACCACCTGCTGCAGAATGCCTTTGACCTTGTCGGGATGACCGAGGCGGCGCTCTACATCAGCCAGCTTGTACAGCGAGTCAGGCACTTTGTTGTGCTTGGGGTACAACTGCGACACCTTGGCAAAGGCTTGACCTGCACCTTGCAGATCGCCTTTTGCCAGGTTCACTTCGCCCAACCAGTACTGGGCGTTACCCGCGTACTGGCTGTTCGGGTATTTGCGCAGGAAAGCGGCAAAAGCCTGGCTGGCCTTGTCGAAATCCTTGGCCTTGATCAGGTCGAAGGCTGCATCGTAATACAGTTTTTCCTTCGCCGGATCCGCCGGCTCGCTACCCGCGGCAGGCGCTTGAGCGGCAGCCGCCCCTGCACCTGCACCCGCTGCAGCACCGGGGGCGTTCAAATTGCCACCGGAGGAAGAATTCTCAGGAGTCGCGGCTGGTGCAACGCCGGTTCCTATGCGCCGATCAAGATCCTGATATCGCTCCAGGTTTTCCTGCTTCATGCGCGCTACATCATTTTGCAGAACTTCGATGATGCCTTGTTGGCGCGAGATCTGCTCCTGCATCGATTGCAGTTGGTTGAACAGCTCGCCCTGTGCCGAGACAGGGGCCGAAACCCCTCCCCCGGCATAGGCGCCGTTCGTACCGTAACCCGCAGGCGGATAACTGCTCCCGCTATTGTTATAGCCGGAGTTGTCCTCGACCACAGGAACCGCAGCCCACACCGCAAGCGGTGCGAGGCTGAGAGCCAAAACAGTTACAGCACGACGGCACGTTCGCATGACGAATTACTTACGCAGTTCGACGCGACGGTTTTGAGCCCAGGACTGCTCGTCGTTGCCGGTAGCAACTGGACGCTCTTCGCCGTAGGAAACCAGTTCCAGCTGAGCTGGGGAAACACCTTGCAGTACCAGGTAGCGTTGAACGGCTTTCGCACGACGCTCGCCCAGTGCCATGTTGTACTCACGAGTACCACGTTCGTCGGTGTTGCCTTCCAGAACAACGCGAGCGCCGTTTGCTTTCAGGTCTTTGGCGTGAACATCCAGAGCGCGCATGGCTTCTGGCTTCAGGTCCGAGCTGTCGTATTCGAAGTAGAAGGTGGTGATTGCGCGCAGAGCAGCTTCTTCGCTCAGGGAGCCATCAACGGCACCAGTGTTAGCGCCGTAACCAGCGTTTGGATCAACAGCGCCTTCACCGGCGTTGTCGCCGCCTTTGGACGAGCAACCTACAGCTACAGCCATGGCCAGAGCCAGCGCAGCAAATTTACCAAACTTCAGCATTTCCATCGTGAAACTCCTAATGAACCCCAGTGTGTTAAGTAAAACGTGTAGCGCCGCGTCAGTTCAGGTAAGGGGACCAGGAAGGTTCTCTGACTTCGCCTTGTGCGGTAGGAAGCGGGAGCCTTACGCGTCCATTAATGGACACGAGCATCAAGACTCCCCGGCCCTGCTGGCGGGTGGCGTAGATTACCATGGTGCCGTTGGGCGCAACAGTAGGCGACTCGTCCAGAGTGCTATCAGTGAGGATTTTTACGCTTCCGCGCTGCAAATCCTGGGCCGCCACCTTGAAATTAGTGAAACCATCCTGGCGATGGATCATCACCAGGGTCTTTTCATCAGCCGAAAGCTTCGGGTTGGCGTTGTAGTTACCGATAAAGGTCACACGCTCCGCACCGCCGCCGCTAACGCTGGACTTGTAGATCTGTGGCTTGCCGCCACGGTCTGACGTGAAGTACAGGGTCGAACCATCCTTGCCCCAGAACGGTTCGGTGTTGATGCCGGGACCGTTGGTGACGCGAGTGATCTGACGCGAACCCAGGTTCATCACATAGATGTCCGGGTTACCGTCTTTCGACAGCACGAAAGCCAGGCGATTGCCATCCGGCGACCAGGCTGGTGCGCCATTCAGGCCTTCGAAGTTGGTGATCTGCTCACGGCGACCGGTGTCGATGTTCTGCATGAAAATACGTGGACGCTTCTGCTCGAACGACACATAAGCGATGCGCTTGCCATCCGGTGCGAAACGCGGCGACAGGATCGGCTCGCGCGACTGCAGCAGGGTCACGGCGCGGGCACCGTCATAATCCGAACGTTGCAGCGTGTAGCGCGTGTTCTTCTCGGAGAAACGCTCCGCAGTCACGTACAGCAGACGAGTCGAGAACGCACCTTTGATACCGGTGAGTTTTTCGAACGACTGGTCCGCAATGTAGTGCGACATGTCGCGCAGTTGATCAACGCTGCCCGACACGCTGCCGGTCAGCACTTGCTGTTCGGTGGCGACGTTGAACAGAGCATATTGAACCTGCAGGCGACCGCCCGCTGGAGCAATGCTGCCGACCATGACGTACTGGGCGCCCAGCGCCTTGAAGTCACGGTAGATGATTTCGCTGGCCTGGCTCGGCTGGCTGATCATGTTCTGCTTTGGAATCGGCGAGTAGTAACCCGAGTTGCGCAGGTCGTTACCGATGATTTCGGCCATGTCGTCCGGCAGCACGCTGCCGCCCTGGTTGCCGAACGGTACAACGGCGATCGGAGTTGCCCGATCGCTGCCGCTCGTGACCAGAATGTTTTTTTCATCTGCCGCCGCTATCCCTGCCATGCAGCAGATCACGACAAGCATTCCTCGAAGAAGGTTTCTCACAAGGCTAGATCCTCAGGTGTGAATGTCATCTTGAATGAACGATACGGGGCGAAATCGCCCGGCTTCATTCCCTGCATTTCTGTCAAACGTCCAATATTCTTCACCGCCGCTACAGCCGAAGCGTCAAACGGACCATCACCACTGGACTTGGACACAGTGACCGAAGTCACCGTACCGTCCGGCAACATGCCGATTTGCAGAACGACCGTCATGCCTTTGCGTGCCGAAGGAGGACGAGCCCAGCCTTCCGCTGCACGAGCACGAATCAAATCATCGAAACTGCCGGCGACTTCGTCACCCTGCTCATCCGCCAAGGCCTGCTGGCGCTGCGGCGTGTCGGAAAGCAAATCTGCCAGGGCCTGAGCCTTTTTCTCTTCGGCGGATTTACGTGCCGCTTCCTGCGATTTCTTCTTCGCAGCATCGGCAGCAGCTTTCTTCTTCGCGTCTTCGGCGACTTTCTTTTTCGCCTCTTCAGCTTCAGATTTCTTCTTGGCGTCTTCCGCGGCTTTCTTCTTCGCGTCTTCGACAATCTTCTTCTTGGCTTCTTCCGCGGCCGCTTTCTTGGCCTCTTCTTCAGCCGCTTTCTTGGCTTCTTCTTCAGACTTCTTCTTGGCTATATCAGCCAATTGTTTCTCTTCGGCCTTTTTGGCTTCCGCGGTCTTCTTCGCTTCATCGGCTTTTTTGGCTTCGTCAGCCTTTTTAGCCTCTTCCGCTTTCTTGGTCTCGTCGGCTTTCTTGGATTCTTCGGCTTTTTGAGCCGCGTCTTCCTTCTTTTGTTCCGCGGCTTTGATCGCTTCCTGCTCGATCAACTTCTGCTCCATCTGTTCGACTTCGGTCTGGCGCGCGGCGGATTTCTTCGCCTCACCCGCAATCTTCTGATTGGTCTGGGTGGTCGCCTGACTTTTCGACTTCAGCTGGTACAGGGTTGCCTGGACAATCGGCTTGGCCGGCGGGAGCTCCGGTGTGAAGGCGAAACTGACGAACAGCATGCCGAAAACCAGCACGTGTAAGACAATCGCCCAGACACTAGGCCAGAAGTAGCTTTCCGAGGCTGTTGGCTCTCGCTGTTGCTGCATCAGGGCGCCTCGGTAATCAGGCCAACGTTACCGACTCCGGCTTTCTGCAACCCGCCCATCGCCCCCATGACGGAACCGTAATCAACGGTCTTGTCGCCGCGGATGAACACTTGGGTACGCTTGCCGCCTTCAGTACCGGCGCGAATGATCTTGGTCACAGCGTCAGTCATTTGCGGCAAGGTCATTGCCTTGTCCTGCTGCTTTTGCGTGTCGACTTCGCTGCCAAGGTTCCAGTAGTAGGTCTTGTCAGCCTTGATCGAAATGGTCAGGACCTGGGTGTTGTTGTCCTGCGGCAAGGCTTCGCTGGAAACCTTGGGCAGATCAACTTTCACGCCCTGATTGAGCATCGGCGCGGTCACCATGAAGATGACCAGCAGTACCAGCATCACGTCGATGTAAGGCACCACGTTCATCTCGGCGACCGGCTTGCGCTTTTTGCGAGCTCGAGCGATTAAAGCCATTGGAAATTACCTGCTTATTCTTCGCTGGTGTGCACTTTGCGGTGCAGGATCGCCTGGAATTCATCGGCGAAGGTGTAGTAACGGCTGATCAGCGTTTCGCTGCGAGCGGCAAAACGGTTGTAAGCGATAACGGCCGGGATGGCTGCGAACAGACCGATCGCGGTGGCAATCAGCGCCTCGGCAATACCTGGAGCCACGGTGGCCAGGGTCGCTTGCTGGGCAGTCGCCAGACCACGGAAGGAGTTCATGATGCCCCAGACCGTACCGAACAGACCGATGTACGGGCTGACGGAACCGACGGTGGCAAGGAACGGCAGGCTCTGCTCGAGCTTTTCTTCTTCGCGGGAAATGGCTACGCGCATGGCACGGGCCACGCCTTCCATGACCGCTTCCGGGTCAACGCCTGGCTGCTGGCGCAGACGGGAGAATTCCTTGAAGCCGGCACGGAAGATCTGCTCTACGCCCGAATCCGGATCAGGGTTGCTGCCGGCCTGACGGTAGAGCTTGGACAGGTCGATGCCCGACCAGAAGCGCTCTTCAAAGCTCTCCAGGGCACGTCGACCCGCGCGCAGCAAGTTGCTGCGCTGAAAGATCATGATCCATGAGGTCACCGATGCGGCTACCAGGATCAGCATTACCAGTTGCACCACGATACTGGCATTGCTGACCAGGCTCCACATGGAGGAATGGTCGACGACGTTAGCTTCCACGCTTTATCTCCTGCTTTGAGTGAGTACCCGCGCCGCTCACGTCGGCAAAGGCCGCACGTAGAGCTTCGGGAATGGCCCGGGGTTTTAAACTTTCAGTGCGCACACAGGCCACCAGAAACTGCCCTTCGCAGAGCAGCACATTATCCGTGGCTCGCCTGACCTGCTGCTTGAAGCGCAGGCTGACACGGTTCAATTCGATTACTTCAGCGCTTACCAGGAGTTCGTCGTCCAGTCGCGCCGGCGCGTGATAACGCGCTTCGCTGGAATGCACGACAAACAACAGGTCCTCTCCCGCCAGCTGGGATTGGGCAAAGCCCAGCTCCCGGAGCCGCTCGGTTCGAGCCCGTTCCATAAACTTGAGGTAATTAACGTAATACACGATGCCGCCCGCATCGGTGTCCTCGTAATAAACGCGACAACGAAGTGCGAAAGGCTCAAGCCCGTTTTGCGCGCGCATACTCTAGTGCTTACTCCTCAGGTTGCCAATCCGGCCAGGCAACTGTTTTTCATTGATTCACGGCTTTCTCGCGAAAGTACGGTCCTAGGACAGCACAATGCCCGAAAATTCTGCCCGCAAATGTTAATTAATCGTCCACGGCATCAAGGAACTCGTCTACCACGGGCATCTCGCCCAATCGTGACGGAATATTTAAACCGAAATGCAGATAGGCATGCCGGGTGACCACCCGCCCCCGCGGTGTGCGCATGATGTAGCCCTGCTGGATCAGGTACGGTTCCAGCACGTCTTCGATGGTGTGGCGTTCTTCGCTGATCGCAGCAGCCAGGCTGTCGACGCCGACCGGCCCACCGTCGAACTTCTCGATCATGGTCAGCAGCAGACGTCGGTCCTGGTGGTCGAAGCCACGCTCATCGACATCCAGCAGATTCAAGGCCAGATCGGCAATCGGTTTGGTGATGTGGCCCTGGGCGCGAACTTCAGCGAAATCGCGCACCCGACGCAACAAACGGTTGGCAATCCGCGGCGTTCCACGGGCACGACGGGCGATTTCGAAGGCGCCTTCCGGGTCCAGCGGCAAGCCGAGGATGTTCGCCGAACGACTGACAATCGTCGCCAGATCAGCCGTGCTGTAAAACTCGAGGCGCTGGACGATCCCGAAGCGGTCGCGCAGCGGGTTGGTCAGCATGCCGGCGCGAGTCGTCGCCCCTACCAGCGTAAACGGCGGCAAATCCAGTTTGATCGAACGCGCAGCCGGCCCTTCGCCAATCATGATATCGAGCTGGAAATCCTCCATGGCCGGGTACAGCACTTCTTCGACAATCGGCGACAGCCGATGGATTTCGTCGATGAACAGTACGTCGTGAGGCTCAAGGTTGGTCAGCAGTGCGGCCAGGTCACCGGGACGCTCAAGGACCGGGCCCGAGGTGCTTTTGATCGACACACCCATTTCCTGGGCGATGATGTTGGCCAGGGTAGTTTTACCCAGGCCTGGCGGGCCGAAGATCAGCGTGTGGTCGAGGGATTCATTGCGTCCACGGGCAGCCTGGATGAACAGCTCCATTTGCTCGCGAACGGTCGGCTGACCAATGTATTCGGCCAGACTGACAGGACGAATCGCCCGATCCTGAACTTCCTCACGGTCGCGAGGGCCAGGCGTGGCGGCTATCAGACGATCAGCTTCAATCACTTAGATCATTCCCTTAAGGGCACGACGAATCATGTCTTCACTGCTCAAACCTTTCTCCTTGATCGCGGAAATCGCCTTGCTGGCTTCCTGCGGCTTGTAGCCCAGGGAGATCAGCGCGCTGACCGCGTCATTTTCGGCGGTAGCAACCGGATGCGGCGCATCTGGCCCGCCCGGCTGATTGGGCACCAACGCGAACATCGCCGGTACGGTTTCCCAGGCTTTGAAGCGATCCTTGAGTTCCACCAGCAGACGCTCGGCCGTCTTCTTGCCCACGCCCGGCACCTTGGTCAGCGCCGAGGTGTCCTGGGATTGCACGCAACGTACCAGTTCGTCGACTTCCAGGCTCGACATCAAGGCCAGCGCCAGTTTCGGCCCCACACCATTGAGACGGATCAACTCGCGAAAAAAGTCTCGCTCACGCTTGCTGGCGAAGCCATAGAGTAACTGCGCGTCTTCGCGTACGACCAAATGGGTGTGCAGCGTCAGCGGTTCACCGACCGACGGCAAGCGATACAGCGTAGTCATGGGCACTTCAAGCTCATACCCCAGACCGTTTACATCCAGAATCAGGTGCGGCGGCTGTTTCTCAGCCAGTGTGCCGCGCAAGCGTCCAATCACGTTTCAGATCCTTGAGCGTTGGCCAGACCGGTGCTGGCGACTGACAGAACAAGGGTTTTGCGCCGACAACACAGGCGCAAAACCCTCATTCCGTAAAAATGACTGCTGATGCTATCAGAGACGCAGGCGCCCGCCACGACTGCGTGCCGTGCCCAAGCCATGTGGCAGAAGGCTGGAACGGGTATGAGCATGGCATATGGCAATCGCCAGGGCGTCCGAAGCATCGATTTGCGGCTTGCTGATCAGTTTCAGCATGTGCATGACCATCATCTGCACCTGCTCTTTATTGGCCGCGCCGGTCCCGGTCACGGCTTGCTTGACCTGGGTCGCGGTGTATTCGGCGATTTCGAGGTTTTCTTCGGCGCCGGCAACGATCGCCGCACCGCGCGCCTGGCCGAGTTTCAACGCAGAGTCGGCGTTACGCGCCATGAACACCTTTTCGATGCCCATGGTCACCGGGCCGTAGGTCTGGATGACTTCTCGCACGCCGCGATAGACGATTTGCAAACGCTCATGCAGCTCGCCCGAGCCGGTGCGAATGCAACCCGACGCGACGTACACGCAGCCACGCCCGGTATCGCGTACCACGCCGTAACCGGTGATGCGCGAACCGGGGTCGATACCAAGAATTAAAGTCATAACGCCTGCGGGTTAGGTAAAAGCACGATATCCAATACACGAATAACAAGTGTGGGAGCGAGCCTGCTCGCGAAAGCGGTTTTATATTCAGCAACGATACTGCCTGAATATCCGCATTCGCGAGCAGGCTCGCTCCCACATTGGATCTTAGTCGCCCTTAACCGAGCTGCGCAGCCACCGATTCGGGGATGTCGGCATTGGAATAGACGTTCTGTACATCATCCAGGTCTTCAAGCATGTCGATCAGCTTGAGGACTTTCTCGGCGCCTTCCAGGTCCAGTTCGGCGCTGGTGGTCGGCAACATGACGATTTCCGCATCATCACCTTTGAAACCTGCCGCTTCCAGCGCGTTGCGCACGGAGTAGAACCCGGCGAATGAGGTGAACACGTCGATGGAACCGTCTTCGTTAGTCACCACGTCATCGGCGTCCGCGTCCATGGCCGCTTCGATCAAGGCATCCTCATCAACGCCCGGCGCGAAGGAAATCTGCCCCTTGCGCTCGAACAGATAAGCCACGGATCCGTCGGTACCCAGGTTGCCGCCGCACTTGCTGAACGCATGGCGAACAGCTGCTGCGGTGCGGTTACGGTTGTCGGTCATGCACTCGACCATCACCGCCACGCCACCCGGGCCGTAGCCTTCGTAGCTCAGTTCGACCATGTCGTCGGTATCGGCGGCACCGGCACCGCGCGCCACCGCCCGATCGATGATGTCGCGGCTCATGTTCGCACCCAGCGCCTTGTCCAGGGCCAGGCGCAGACGCGGATTGGAGCCCGGATCACCGCCGCCCTGACGGGCCGCAACGGTCAGCTCACGAATCCACTTGGTGAAAATCTTGCCCTTCTTGGCATCCTGACGTTCTTTGCGGTGCTTGATGTTCGCCCACTTGGAATGACCCGCCATAACTCGCTCCGAATTCTCTTTGAAACGTTGCCCGCTGTGCACGATGCGCCAGCCAGCAATACAAAAATCCTGACCTAAAGAAAAGGCGCATCCGGGAAGGATGCGCCTTTGCGGTCAGCCTTACTCAGCTTTTGGCGTTTCGCGCAGACGAATATGAAGCTCGCGCAGCGCCTTGGCATCCACCACGCCCGGTGCTTGCGTCATCACGTCCGCAGCACTCTGGGTTTTCGGGAAGGCAATCACTTCACGGATCGACTGGGCGCCGGTCATCAGCATCACCAGACGGTCCAGGCCGAACGCCAGGCCACCGTGTGGCGGCGCGCCGTATTTCAGGGCGTCGAGCAGGAAGCCGAATTTCTCTTCCTGTTCCGCTTCATTGATACCCAGCAGACGGAACACCGACTGTTGCATTTCCTTGCGATGGATACGGATCGAACCGCCACCCAGCTCAGTACCGTTGAGCACCATGTCGTAGGCACGGGACAAAGCGGTCGCCGGGCTGGCTTCCAGTTCTTCCGGGGTGCACTTCGGTGCGGTGAACGGGTGGTGCAAGGCGCTGAAGCTGCCGTCGTCGTTCTCTTCGAACATCGGGAAGTCAACGACCCACATTGGCGCCCACTTGCAGGTCAGCAGCTCCAGGTCGTGGCCGAGCTTGATCCGCAGCGCGCCCAGGGCCTCGCTGACGATCTTGGCTTTGTCGGCACCGAAGAACACGATGTCGCCATCAACCGCGCCAACGCGATCAAGGATCACATTGAGGTTGGCTTCAGGGATGTTCTTGACGATCGGCGATTGCAGACCCTCGACACCCTTGGCGCGCTCGTTGACCTTGATGTACGCCAGGCCCTTGGCACCGTAGATGCCGACGAACTTGGTGTAGTCGTCGATCTGCTTGCGCGGCATGCTCGCCGCGCCTGGAACGCGCAAGGCGGCAACACGGCATTTCGGATCGTTGGCAGGACCGCTGAAGACTTTGAAGTCGACTTCTTTCAGCTGGTCGGCAACGTCCACCAGCTCCAGCGGGTTACGCAGGTCCGGCTTGTCGGAACCGTAACGACGCATGGCTTCTTCGAAGGTCATGTGCGGGAATTCGCCGAATTCCAGATCCAGCACTTCCTTGAACAGGGTGCGGATCATGCCTTCGGTGAGGCCCATGATGTCTTTTTCATCGAGGAAGCTGGTTTCGATGTCGATCTGGGTGAATTCAGGCTGACGGTCGGCACGCAGGTCTTCGTCGCGGAAGCATTTGGCGATCTGGTAGTAACGGTCGAAGCCGGCGACCATCAGCAATTGCTTGAACAGCTGAGGCGATTGCGGCAGGGCGAAGAACGAACCGGCGTGAGTACGGCTTGGCACCAGGTAGTCACGTGCGCCCTCAGGCGTGGCGCGGGTCAGGATCGGCGTCTCGACGTCGAGGAAGCCGTTCTCGTCCAGGTAACGGCGGATGCTGGTGGTCATGCGCGAACGCAGACGCAGTTTCTCGGCCATTTCCGGACGACGCAGATCAAGGAAACGATAACGCAGGCGGGTTTCTTCACCGACGTCGGAGAACTCGTTCAGTGGGAACGGCGGGGTTTCCGATTCGTTCAGCACTTCAAGTTCGTAACCCAGGACTTCGATCATGCCCGAGGCCATGTTGGCGTTCGTGGCACCGGCCGGACGCAGGCGCACCTTGCCGGTGATCTTCACGACGTACTCGCTGCGCACGCGATCGGCGGCGGCGAAGCTCTCGGCGCGGTCCGGGTCGAACACCACCTGGGCCAGACCGTCACGATCACGGATATCGAGGAAAATCACCCCACCGTGGTCACGGCGACGGTGAACCCATCCGCAAAGGGTAATTTCCTGGCCTTCCAGGCTTTCGTTCAGTTGGCCGCAATAATGGCTGCGCATCATGGTAGTGGTTTCACTTCTCGTAATTCGAAATTCGGTTGGAGGCCTTGCATTCAGGATGATGCAAGAGCTCGCACGTGTCGTTCAACTCAGGCTCCAGACCCTAGTCGGCTTTGTCGCCGCCGGCCAGATTCTTCTTGGAACCGGTCTTGAAATCGGTTTCGTACCAGCCGGTGCCACTGAGGCGGAAGCCCGGCATGGACAGCATCTTCTTAAGCTCTGGCGCCTGGCAGGCAGGGCAGTCGACCAGCGGTGCTGCGCTGATCTTTTGAATGGCTTCCAACTGATGACCACAGGAAGCACATTGATAGTCGTACATCGGCATGGGGGTTGTCTCGGCGATCAGATTGCTACCGCGCACGCTGGGTTTTGCGGCAAAGAGCGGGATTATATCCATTAAATGCAGCCTGTGCAGCCGTAAGACTGCACAGACCGACACTCGACGCATTGCGCTGCCACGGGTTACGCCATGACGACGCAATTCCCTTCCTTGAGGCTGTGCACCACGCAGACAACCCGCACCAGCCCGCTGAAGTTCTTTACCCCACCGTGGCGCAAATGCACTTCGCGATCCACGTGGGACAGCAGGGCACTGACCGAGCAGCAATTGATCCTGGCCATTTCCCCCAAAATATCCCAATACACCTGCTCCAGTCGCAAGCAGGTGGCAAAGCCATTCAAACGTATCGACCGGGATAATGGCCGAGCCAGGCCCATGTCGAATTCACTGATAAACGGATCGATCCTTACTTCCTTGAACGGCCCCACCCTTGCGTCGTTTAACCTGCTTTCATAAACCATCCGTTGACACTCCTTTGCCATCCCTGGTTTCGATAAGAGCCATGTTGCGGGTCTTATAAAAGCGCAGGCGCAAAGTTATATCCAGATGACTTTATGACCATCGACGTAGGATAAGCCAACAACTGAAGGCAGATCATGGAGACCGTCCTAGTCGGGACAAAGTCCTACACAATCGGGGGCAAGATCGCTCAACTAACTGCCCCCCAAGACAGGGCGCGAACAACACAGGAACAGCGTGATCCGCGCTCTGGCAACGTTACTGGTCCAGCAATGAACGCAACATCCACGCGGTTTTCTCGTGAACCTGCATGCGCTGGGTCAGCAAGTCCGCCGTTGGCTCGTCACTGACTTTGTCGAGCAGGGGAAAGATCCCGCGCGCAGTCCGCGTGACAGCTTCCTGCCCTTCGACAAGTTGCTTGATCATGTCTTCCGCAGTGGGCACACCCTCCTCTTCCTTGATGGAAGACAGGCGCGCATAAATCGAATAGGCGCCCGGAGCAGGAAAGCCAAGCGCACGAATTCGTTCGGCAATCGAATCGACCGCCAGGGCCAACTCGTTATATTGCTCCTCGAACATCAGATGCAGAGTCCGAAACATGGGACCGGTGACGTTCCAGTGAAAGTTATGGGTTTTCAAATAAAGTACATAAGTGTCCGACAGCAGACGCGAGAGTCCTTCGACGATGGACTTGCGGTCCTCTTCACTGATACCGATATCGATTGCCATGTTTTTCCCCTAAAGGTGATGAATTTCATCCGACAGGTGCAGGACCACTCTAGCAAGCCTGCCGCGCAACCGCAGCCCGGATTGCCCTCCAGGCCTGCGACAAATCGCCCCCGATGCACCGCTGGACTCCCTGATTTGAGTAGCTGCAAGCTTTGCTGTTAAATAGGCAGTGTGTCGCAGGTGCCTATTTTTTCGGGCGCTGCGCATAGGCTGATACCGGGTGCGTGCCCAACGCCTCTTTTAGTTCTGAAGCGAACCGCGCCCCATCAGCTCTTCCTTGCGATCCGTCTTAACGTGAGTTAATCAAAATGTTGAAAATCGTCCACCTGCTAATGGGCGCAGCAGCCCTGCTCCTGTCCTTCATCCCTAGCCTGCGTTCCGAGGCTGTTCCTTACCTGCAACAACCCGATGCGCTGTACCTGGCCTTTTTCGGCCTGCTCAACCTCACCCTCGCACCTGTCATCCCATACTGGAACAAAGGTCCGCGTCATCAACTGCAAAACCTGGTCAGTGCCCTGCTGGTTCTGACTGTTGTTCTGCAAACCCTGACGCTGCTCGCGCCGATGCCTGTCATCGCCGGCCAACCTGCCGTTCTGTTCAGCCTGGTGGCTGCCCTGATCGCCGTTCTTCTGCACCTGGCCATCAGCTTCTACAAATCCTCACCGGCCACCGCCTCGCCAAGCTATGACATGAGCAACCGCGATACCGGCACCGTCAAGTGGTTCAACACATCCAAGGGCTTCGGCTTCATTTCCCGTGATTCCGGCGATGATATTTTCGTGCATTTCCGGGCCATCCGTGGCGAAGGCCATCGCGTTCTGGTCGAAGGCCAGCGCGTGGAATTCTCCGTCATGAATCGTGACAAGGGCCTGCAAGCCGAAGACGTGATCGCCGCGCTGCCGCGACGCTGACTCAAGGCTAAAAAAAACCGCGAGCAGCCTGGCTGTTCGCGGTTTTTTATTGCCTTTTGTTCAAACGAAAGAGCCTTGAAACAAAAGCTAGTAATGCGGCGGTGGCGCTTCTTCTTCAAAAGTCTCGAACTGGCCAGCCATTTCCTCCTGCCGCTTAAGCAGGGCGGCCATTTGCAGTTGCAAGCGTTCCACGGCGCGCTGCTGCGTCGCCAGCACATCGCTCAATGCCTGGATGGTGTCATCCTGAAACGCCAGCTGGCTCTCCAGATCGGTAACGCGTTCTTCCAGGCTCATGATTCAACCCTCCAGAAACGTGAAGTCTTCAGTCAACACAAGACGCAGCCGCTCGCGAATGACCGCGATCTGCTCCGCCGTGTACGGTTTGGCCGGGTGTTTGCCCCACACCGGCGCGGGCCAGGCAGCATCCTCGCGCTTGCGCACAATCACATGCATGTGCAACTGACTGACAACGTTACCCAGGGCCGCAACATTCAACTTGTCCGCGTCGAACGAGTCCTTGAGCATTTCCGCCAGCGCGGTCGTTTCCTGCCACAGCTGCCGCTGATCGGCGACATCCAACTGAAATATCTCGCTGATATCGTCGCGACGCGGCACCAGGATGAACCACGGGTAGTTCGAATCATTGGACAACAGCAACCGGCTGAGCGGGAAATCCCCGATCTGTAACGTGTCTTGTTGAAGTCGTGGATCTAAAGCGAACACTGCGCGCACTCCCGGTAGCTCATCATTTTCAGCTTAGCGCCCATCCCGTGAGATGGCGCACCAAGCGACAGGAAGGCAGCATACCTGCGAACGTCGCTGGCTTCACGACGCACGACTGTCGAAGCACAGGCATCGACGCCGAGAGCGCTCCGACATGAGACATTTTTTGCGCGAGCGCACCATTACAGAACCGTCAGCCACGCAAAAAACACTCAAGTGACCAACAAACCAAGGCCTGTTCACGTTTCACAACAGCCAACACTGTATGATTCAGGACGACGATTAAAAATTTTTGCACCAAAACCGCACAGTGCGTCTACGCTCTGTGCGTCGGGCATCCGCCAAGTACTCACCGCGGGGTGAACCGGTAACGTTTTTGGTTGTCGCGCAGTCGGCCAGGGAGGTGCAACACCATGCAAACCATGGCGTCAAGCCCCATCAAAAAGTGCTTGTAACCCCCGGTTTTATGAGGTTTTTACGGTAACAGGCAGACGTTCAGAAAAAAAAACAGCGAATTGCTGATTTGTGCACGCTTGTTGCATTCACACTCACATCGCCTTCAAGGCGTCCGCTGGAAGTGGACGCCTTGAAGGCAATAAAAACAGTGGCAGGGTTGCCCGATGGAGATTCACACGTTTCACCAAGGACTCTTTTTACCGATGCTCAAGCCCCGGAAAACAGCGCTGAAGTTGTCATTCCTATTGCATTGGGGCCGTAAATTTGCGACATCTACCAAGCCATTTGCGACAGGGTCGTAAAGAAGCTGAAAGGTTAGATGCGCAAGTATCGCCAACATGGTCGGCGTGATATAAGTTTGCGCCGACACAAAAAGAAAGAGCCGCCCAGATAATAAAACAGGTGGGACGGCAGTACTCTTCTAAAACCAAAGGAGCAAATCACGATGCGCGTGATGAAGTGGAGCATGATCGCACTGGCAGTTGCAGCAGCAGCCAGTACTCAAGTGGCTATGGCCGCACCTTTCGTAAGTGACCAGGCTGAAGCCAAAGGTTTTGTTGAAGACAGCACGCTGAACTTGCTGGTTCGCAACTACTACTTCAACCGTGACAACAAAGATGGCGGCCGCGACGTCAAAGACTGGACACAAGGTCTTTGGGGCACCTACAACTCCGGTTACACTCAGGGTACTGTGGGCGTTGGCGTTGATGCATTCGGTTACCTGGCCATCAAACTGGATGGCGGCGATGGCACTTCCGGTTCGGGCAACATGAGCCGTAGCGACACTGTCAACGCCAACGGTGGCCGCGACGTTAACGACAGCCAGGGTAAAGCCGGCGCTGCCGTTAAATTCCGCGTTTCCAAAACCGAGCTGAAAGTCGGCGACATGTCGCCAAGCACTGCTCCAGTATTTGCTGTTGGCGGCTCCCGTATCCTTCCGCAAGTTGCCAGCGGTTTCCAACTGCAAAGCAGCGAAGTCAAAGACCTTGACCTCGAAGCCGGTCACTTCTACTCGGGTTCCAGCCAGGACAAAAACGCCCGTGACGGCGGCCTGTATGCAACCTACGCTGGCGTTGAAGCCAACACCATCGACTATTTCGGTGGCAAGTACGGCATTACCGATAACCTTTCCGCATCGCTGTATGGCGCCAAGCTGGAAGACATCTGGAACCAGTACTACGCCAACGTGAACCTCACCACTCCGTTTGGTGGTGACACTTCGCTGAACACCGATTTCAACATCTATCGCACCACCGATACCGGTGACGCGAAAGCTGGCGACATCAGCAACACCGCGTTCTCGCTGGCAACCGCTCTGTCGTTCCTGAAAGCGCACACCATCACCCTGGCCTTCCAAAAGGTTAATGGCGATACCCCGTTCGACTACATCGGTATCGGCAAGAACAACCGCGGCGGCGACTCGATCTTCCTCGCCAACTCCATCCAGTACTCTGACTTCAACGCCCCTGGCGAGAAGTCGGCCCAGGTCCGTTACGACCTGAAAATGGCTGAGTACGGCGTTCCTGGTCTGAGCTTCATGACCCGTTACGTGAAAGGTTGGGACATCGACGGTACCAACACTCCAGCTGGCAGCGCCTACACCGGCCTGTACGGCGACAATGGCAAGCACAACGAAACCAACTTCGAAGCCAAGTACGTTGTTCAGTCTGGCCCGGCAAAAGATCTGTCCGTCCGCTTCCGTCAAGCTTGGCACTTTGCTAACGCCGACGAAGGTGAAGGCGACGTGAAAGAGTTCCGTGTGATCGTCGACTACCCACTGTCGATCTTGTAATCGCATCCAGTTAGTTTGCGATAACAAAATAAAAGGCCCATCTTCGGATGGGCCTTTTTTGTTGCCTGGTTTTTTGCTTACTGCACCGCAGATTCCTGAACCACTCGAATCACCCGCTGTGGAAACGGGATATCGATGCCGGCCGCTTTCAACCGGTCCCGGGATTGCTCGTTGAACATGAACATCACATCCCAGTAATCCGCCGTCTTCACCCATACGCGCAAGGAAACAGTGATCGAACTGTCGCCCAGGGTAGAAATGACAGCCTGTGGTGCCGGTTCAGCCAGGATGCGTTCATCCTTGGCCAGGTCCAGTAACACTTGACGAGCCTTTTGCAGGTCCGCCTCGTAATCAACACCCACATCGAATACAACCTTGCGGGTCGGCTGGCGGTTAGTGTTGGTGATGATGCCATTCGACAGGTTGCCGTTAGGCACGATGATGGTTTTGTTATCGCCTGTACGCAGCACCGTGTGGAAGATCTGAATGCTGTCGACCGTACCGGCAACACCCTGAGCTTCGATCCAGTCACCAATACGGAACGGACGGAACAACAGAATCAGTACGCCACCCGCGAAATTCGCCAGGCTGCCCTGCAACGCCAGACCAATGGCCAGGCCCGCCGCACCGATCGCCGCGACGAAGGAGGTGGTTTCCACGCCGATCATCGAGGCTACGCTGACGATCAGCAAAACCTTGAGAATAATGTTCGCCAGACTGCTGATGAACCCTTGCAGCGCCAGGTCGGCGTTTCGCAGCGCGAGCAAACCGCCCAGTTTCTGCGTCACTTTATTGATCAGCCACCAGCCGATGGCCAGGGTGATGATCGCCAGCAGTACGCGGCTGCCGTATTCCATGATCATCGGAATCCAGGCTTGGGACGCCTTGACCAGGTTGTCCACTTCAGCATTCAAATCCATCTACGTTCTCCTGATTTCCGGCTACCCGGCACGCGAAAAATGAGCGGCAGAAAGACCGGCCCCTTGCGGACCCGATCGTTTCTGCCGTTACTTGGGCCTCGGACGCCGAAAACGCCGAGAGGTTCCCGCTTGAACAATCAGTCGCGGAAGTTGTTGAACTGCAGCGGCATGTCGAATGTCTTGGCTCGCAGAGCCGCGATGGCTTCCTGCAAATCGTCACGCTTCTTGCCGGTGATGCGCACCTGCTCGCCCTGAATGGCCGCTTGAACCTTGAGCTTGGCGTCCTTGACGTGAGCGACGATTTTCTTCGCCAGCTCTTTGTCGATGCCTTCCTTGAGGACGGCTTCCTGCTTCATCAGCTTGCCCGACGCGTAGGCATCCTTGACTTCAAGGCACTGCACGTCGATTTTGCGCTTGACCAGCGCCAGCTTGAGGATCTCAATCATCGCTTCGAGCTGGAAATCGGCTTCAGCGGTCAGGTTGACGGTCAGGTCCTTTTCCTTGAACTCGAAGGTGCCCTTGCCTTTCAGGTCATAACGACGATCGAGTTCCTTGACGGCGTTTTCGACCGCGTTGGTGACTTCGTGTTTGTCCAGTTCGGATACCACGTCGAACGACGGCATGTAATCTCTCCAATAAAGGGCGCGCTCGATCAAGATCGAGCACGCCTGGCTTGCGGTTAAAATCCGCGCTGATTATAACGGGTCTTTCCCATCATTCACTGCGAGCCTCCGATGCACGCCTTAAACAGAGCAAAAAGCTGATGTCCACCACCTGGCATGTCCTGGGCGCCGGCAGCCTCGGCACCTTATGGGCCACGCGTCTGGCGCGGGCCGGGGTGCCGGTCAGGCTGATTGTGCGGGATGCGGCGCGTTTACAGGCTTATCAGGCGGCGGGCGGCCTGACGCTGGTGGAGCATGGCGAAGCAACCACCTGGGACATACCCGGCGAAACCACCGACAGCGACGAACCGATCAATCGCCTGCTGGTGGCCTGCAAGGCCTACGATGCCGAGCAGGCCGTGGCCCGACTGGCGCCGCGCCTGGCGCCCGACGCCGAATTGATTTTGCTCCAGAACGGCCTCGGCAGTCAGGACGCCGTTGCCGCACAGGTTCCGCAGGCACGCTGTATTTATGCTTCGAGCACCGAAGGCGCGTTTCGCGACGGTGACTGGCGTGTGGTGTTCGCGGGTCACGGCTACACCTGGCTGGGGGATGCCGGACATCCGGTGGCGCCGATCTGGCTGGATGATGTCAGCGCAGCAGGCATTCCCCACGAATGGAGCACCGACATTCTCACCCGGCTGTGGCGCAAACTCGCGCTTAACTGTGCGATCAATCCGCTGACCGTGCTGCACGATTGCCGTAACGGCGGCTTGCAAGACCACCACTGCGAAGTCGCCACCCTCTGCGGTGAATTGACCGAAGTGCTTGAACGCTGTGGCCAACCGGCAGCGGCCGAGGACCTCCAGCAGGAAGTCGAGCGGGTAATTCACGCCACCGCGGCCAATTTCTCCTCGATGTACCAGGACGTCGCGAATCGGCGCCGAACCGAAATCAGCTACCTGCTGGGCTATGTCTGCAAAGTTGCCTCGCGGCATCAGTTGAACCTTCCGCACCTCAACCAGTTGCAACAGCGGCTGATCACCCATCTGCACAGCCTTGGATTGCCCAGCGACTGAGCAGCGGCTACGCTGGCCACTTGTTCCTTTTCTGCGATAAAACTGATGCCATTGCGCCAGCGCCTCGAAAACCTTCCGGTCGGCCAGAAACTACTGGCCGCCCTGCTGGTGCTGTTGACCACCGTTTTGCTGGTCGCCAACCTGACCTTCATCAGCGCCGCGTACTACATTTCCCAGGAAAGCATGGCGCCCCAGGCCTTGCAGACCATCGGCCGACTGGTGTCCAACCCGAGCCTGGTGGCTGATGCGCTGCAATCGCCACAAAATGCCGAACGACTGCTGAATGAGCTCAACAGTTATTCACCGCTGCGCGCGGCAGCCCTGTATGACGGCAAAGGCGAAAGACTGGCGCAGTTGCAGCGCGGCGATCATTTGGGCCTGCCGGAGCGTTACCGCCACATCGAAGCCTGGCAGGCCACCGAATTTCGCAGCAATCAAGTGATCACCCTGCCCCGCCCCGGCACCGCGCCCGGCCACCTGCTGTTGGTCGCCAGCAGCGAACTGCCGATGGCCTTCTACACCGGGACCCTGACCGCGAGCCTCGGGATCCTGATCTTCAGTGTGCTGTTATGGCTGGTGATCGCCCGGCAGATCAAACGCCTGATTACCCGGCCGATCCATCAACTCGAAGAACTGTCCCGGCAAGTGACCCGGGAAGAGAACTACGCCCTGCGCGCCTCCCGGGGCAATCACGACGAAATCGGCAGCCTGGCCGAGGCCTTCAACACCATGCTCTCGCGAATCGAAGCGCGGGAGCAGCAACTCAAACGCGCGCGTGACGATTCCCAGGCGGCCTACGACCAGGCCCAGGGGCTGGCCGAGGAAACCCGTCACACCAACCGCAAACTGGAACTCGAAGTCCAGGTGCGCAGCAAGATCGAGAAGAAACTTACCGGGTTCCAGAACTACCTCAACAGCATCATCGACTCCATGCCATCGGCGCTGATCGCCCTCGACGAGCAGCTTTACGTAACGCAATGGAATCAGGAGGCCAGCGCCCTCTCCGGCACGCGACTGGACGAGGCGCTGAACCAGCCGATCTTCCTCGCCTTCGAACCGCTCAAGCCGTTTCTGCCACAGCTCAAACAGACCGTCGAGCAACACACCGTAGCAAAAATCGAGCGCGTGACCTGGTTCAAGGATGACGAACCCAAGCATTACGCCCTGACCTTTTACCCGCTGATGGGCGGAGCCGGGCGCGGTGTGGTGATCCGGATCGACGACATCACCCAGCGCCTGTCCCTGGAAGAAATGATGGTTCAGTCGGAAAAAATGCTCTCGGTCGGCGGCCTCGCCGCCGGCATGGCCCACGAGATCAACAACCCGCTGGGGGCGATCCTGCATAACGTGCAGAACATTCGCCGACGCCTGTCCCCCGATCTACCGAAAAACCTCGAGCAAGCCGAGCAAATCGGCATCGAGCTGGACACCGTTAACGAGTACCTGAAAGCACGGGAAGTGCCGCAGTTACTCGACGGTATTCAGCAGGCCGGCGCCCGGGCGGCGAAGATCGTGACCCACATGCTCAGTTTCAGCCGTCGCAGCACCCGGCAAATGGCCCCGTGCGATCTGCCGGCACTGATCGATCAGGCCGTGGAAATTGCTGGCAACGATTTCGACCTGGCGATCGGCTTCGACTTCAAGGGCCAGGCGATCATTCGCCAGTTCGATCCGGCGCTGGGCCCGGTGCCCGGCACCGCCAACGAACTCGAACAAGTGCTGCTCAACCTGCTGAAAAACGCCGCGCAAGCCATTCACCAACGTGAAGATGACCGTGAGCCCGGGCGGATCATCCTGCGTACCAAGCTGAATCCGCCGTGGGCGGAAATCCAGGTCGAAGACAACGGCATCGGCATGAGCGAGAGCGTGCGCAAACGCACCTTCGAGCCGTTTTTCACCACCAAGGAAATCGGTCAGGGCACCGGGCTTGGGCTGTCGGTCTCGTATTTCATCATCACCAACAACCACAAGGGGCAGATGGAAGTGCAATCGACACCGGGCCAGGGCACGTGTTTCACCTTGCGCCTGCCGTTGGCGAGCACCCCGCTCGTCTCTCAAGAATTCAATCAGCTATCGAGGTAACCATGGGCTTTCGCTTGTCGAAGATTTACACCCGCACTGGCGACAAAGGCGAAACCGGACTGGGCGACGGCCGCCGCGTGACCAAGGACCATCCCCGGATCGAGGCCATTGGTGAAGTCGATACGCTGAACAGTCAGGTAGGCGTGCTGTTGGCCGGGCTGGAAGCGCAACGTGGCCAGTTTCCAGGATTGAACGAAGTGATCGAGGTGTTGGCGCCTTGTCAGCATCGGCTGTTCGATCTCGGTGGAGAGCTGGCGATGCCGGTGTATCAGGCACTGAACGCGGCAGAAATTGAACGCCTGGAAGCGGCGATCGATGTGTGGAATGAAGAGCTGGGACCGCTGGAGAATTTCATTCTGCCGGGCGGTTCGGCGCTGATTGCCCAGGCCCATGTGTGCCGGAGCCTGGCGCGGAGTGCCGAGCGCAGGTGTCAGCATTTGAATGCGATTGAACCGTTGGCCGGGGTCGGGTTGGCATACATCAATCGACTGTCGGACTTGTTGTTTGTGGCGGCGCGGTTGATTGCCAAGCGCCAGGGGATTGCAGAGATTCTTTGGCAGGCGGCGGCGAAACCTCAGGGTTGACCGGCGCCTGTCTGGGCCACATCGCCAGCAGGCTGGCTCCCACGGGAGACTGCGTTTATCTGTGGGAGCCAGCCTGCTGGCGATGAGGTCATCCGCTTCAACGCAAAATCATGCGTCAGGCCAGAACGCTCGAATCCCCGCGACACCTTGGGCGCCCGCCTCCCAAGCCTTTTGTTGCTCAGTTGGCCCAACACCACCCAGCAAGAACACCGGTTTGCTGAAGCCTTCGATCAGGGTCGACGCCTGCTCCCAACCCAACGGCTGAGCCCCCGGGTGAGTCAGGGTCGGCTCTACAGGTGACAGCGTCACGAAGTCCACGCCCATCTGCTCGGCCAATGCCAACTCTTCAGGGTTATGGCAGGACGCCGCCAACCAACGCGAGGCTGGCAACGGACGACCTGCCGCCGCGTATTTGCGCAGTTGTGCCGAAGTGATGTGCCAACCAGCCGACGGAAAATCGCCCAGCCACTCGAACGGCCCCTTGATCATCAACTGTGCCTTGCCGGCACACAGCCCCGCCGCATCCACCGCCAGATCGCGGTATTTCGGGTCGTAGCCGTTGGGCGCCCGCAGCTGGATCAGCTTGATCCCGCCGGCGATGGCTTTCTGGATACCGCGCAGCAGCGCCGGGGTTTCCAGGTCTTCAGGCGTGATCAGGTACTGCGCAGGCAAGCGTGCGGCCGCAACGATCGGCTGGTTGGCCGCCGGGAATTCGTAATTCAACAGATCACGGGGCGCAACCCATTCCAAAGGCTGGCCTTCGGCACCGTGGGGTTCACCGGTGAAATTCGAGACCTCCCAGACATCGAGCAACACTTGCTTGTCCGGGTAGTCATGGCGGACCTTGATCAACGGACGCGCCGCGCTGACCACAATGCCCAACTCTTCGTGAAGCTCGCGGGCCAGGGCGGTTTCGACGGATTCGTCGGCCTCGACCTTGCCACCGGGAAACTCCCACAAACCGCCTTGGTGCTGTGTGTCGGCACGGCGGGCGATGAGGATCTTGCCGCTGTTATCGCGGATGACGGCGGCCGCTACGTGTACTCGTTTCACTGCCCGATCTCCTCCAGACCTGCCTTTTGCCACGCCTTGAAGGCTGGCCATTGGTAGATCGTTTCGACGTAGGCCTCATCCGCCGCCGGCAATTTCACCTGATAGGTGCGCAGGCGTACGGCAATGGGGGCAAAGAAGGCATCGGCGAGTGTCGCGCGGCCAAACAGGAACGGACCGGTTTCGGTCGCGGCTGCGCGGCATTCGGCCCACAAGGCCAGCATGCGTTCGATGTCCGCCTGGATGTCGGCCGGGGCCGGCGACAACGGTGCGTCGCGACTCAGGTCGAACGGCATGTTGCCGCGCATGGCGAAGAACCCTGCGTGCATCTGCGCGCACGCCGAACGCGCCTGGGCGCGGGCGGCGACATCTTTGGGCCAGAGGCCAGCATCCGGGAATTGTTCGGCCAGGTACTCGGCAATCGCCAGGGAATCAGCAATGGTGCCGTGTGCGGTTTTCAGCAGCGGGACTTTACCGGTGGGCGAATGCTTGAGCAGACGTTCACGGGTGTCCGGCTGGTTCAGCTTGATGAGCTCTTCGGTGTACGGAGAGCCGGCCAGATCGAGGGCCAGGGCGCCGCGCAGGGACCAGGAGGAAAGCAGTTTGTCGCCGATGATCAGGTGGAGGCTCATGTTCGGGACCTTTTGATGAGGGGTACAGACCAGCCTCTTGAGTGTCTGGTCTGTCGTCATCGCGGGCAATCCCGCTCCCACAGGATTTGCGCTAACCCTGAGGGAGCAGGCTTGCCCGCGAAGGGGTCGACTCGGTATTAAGTACGGTACTCGGCGTTGATCTTCACGTATTCGTGGGACAGGTCGGTGGTCCAGATGGTTTCGCTGCAATCGCCGCGACCCAGCTCTATACGGATGGTGATCTCTTCCTGCTGCATCACCGCTGCGCCCTGGGCTTCGGTGTAGGTCGATGCGCGGGCGCCACGGCTGGCGATGCAAACGTCGCCGAGGAACACGTCGATCTTGCTCACGTCCAGGTTCGGTACGCCGGCACGACCAACGGCAGCCAGAATGCGCCCCCAGTTCGGGTCGGATGCGAACAGCGCGGTCTTGATCAGCGGCGAGTGCGCCACGGTGTAAGCGACGTCCAGGCATTCCTGGTGATTGCCGCCGCCGTTGACTTCAACGGTGACGAACTTGGTCGCGCCTTCGCCGTCGCGAACGATGGCCTGGGCCACGTCCATGCACACTTCGAACACGGCCTGTTTCAGCTTGGCGAACAACTCACCGCTCGCGGAGGTGATTTCCGGCAAGGCCGCCTGACCAGTGGCGATCAACATGCAGCAGTCGTTGGTCGAGGTGTCGCCGTCGATGGTGATGCGGTTGAACGACTTGTTGGCGCCGTCCAGCAACAGGTTTTGCAATACGTCGCGGGAGACTTTGGCGTCGGTGGCGATGTAGCCGAGCATGGTGGCCATGTTCGGACGGATCATCCCCGCACCTTTGCTGATGCCGGTGACGGTGATGGTCACGCCGTCATGCTGGAACTGGCGGCTGGCACCCTTCGGCAGGGTGTCGGTGGTCATGATGCCGGTGGCGGCAGCTTCCCAGTTGTTCACCGACAGATCGTCGAGCGCGGCTTGCAACGCGCCTTCGATCTTCTCGACCGGCAGCGGCTCGCCGATCACGCCGGTGGAATACGGCAGCACCAGGCTGGCGTCGACGCCGGTCAATTCAGCCAGTTTGGCGCAGGTGCGTTCGGCGGCAGCCAGGCCAGGTTCGCCAGTGCCGGCGTTGGCATTGCCGGTGTTGGTCAGCAGGTAACGCACCGGACCTTGCACGCGCTGCTTGGCCAGGATCACCGGCGCTGCGCAAAAGGCGTTCAGGGTGAACACGCCTGCGACGGTGGAACCTTCGGCGCAGCGCATGACCACGACATCCTTGCGCCCGGGACGCTTGATGCCGGCCGAGGCGATACCGAGTTCAAAACCGGCAACCGGGTGCAACGTTGGCAAAGGACCAAGACCAACAGCCATGAATGCGCTCCTTAATAAATGATGTCAGCACCGCTTTCAGGAAGAACGGTGGTGTAAATGGCAAAACGCCGCGACGGCTGATGCCGGTCGCGGCGCGGGTATTTCAGCGTATGAAACGGGTTTTACTGGATCTGCCCGTGGCAATGCTTGAATTTCTTGCCCGAACCGCAGTAGCACAGCTCGTTACGGCCCAGCTTCTGTTCGTTGCGAACCGGTGCGGTGGCGAGGGCTACATCGACCTCTTCACCGAGCAGGTCCGGCTGCTCGAGACCCGGTGCTTCGTCGTGCTGGAACTGCATGCGCGCCGCCAGTGCTTCGGCTTCCTGACGCAGGCGTTGCTCTTCTTCGATCGGGTCTTCGCGGCGAACCTGGACGTGCGACAGCACACGGATCGAATCGCGCTTGATCGAATCCAGCAGCTCGGAGAACAGCGTGAACGACTCGCGCTTGTACTCTTGCTTCGGGTTCTTCTGGGCGTAGCCACGCAAGTGGATGCCATGACGCAGGTGGTCCATGGTCGACAGGTGGTCTTTCCACAAGTCGTCCAGCACGCGCAGAACGATTTGCTTCTCGAAGGTGCGCAGCGCATCGGCGCCGGCCTGGTCTTCTTTCTCGTTGTACGCCGCAATCAGCTCTTGCATCAGCTTCTCGCGCAGGGTTTCTTCGTACAGGTGATCGTCTTCGTCGAGCCATTGCTGGATCGGCAGCGAAACACCGAAGTCGCTCTGCAATGCCGCTTCCAGACCGGCCACGTCCCACTGCTCGGGCAGCGATTGCGGTGGAATGTGTGCACTGACAGTCGCGTTGAGTACGTCCTGACGGAAGTCGGCGATGGTTTCACCGATGTTGTCGGCGGCCAGCAACGTGTTACGCATGTGATAGATCACTTTACGCTGTTCGTTGTTGACGTCATCGAACTCGAGCAGTTGCTTGCGGATGTCGAAGTTGCGGCCTTCAACCTTGCGCTGGGCCTTCTCGATGGCGTTGGTCACCATGCGGTGCTCGATCGCTTCACCGGACTGCATGCCCAATGCTTTCATGAAGTTCTTCACCCGGTCAGAGGCGAAGATGCGCATCAGGCTGTCTTCCAGCGACAGGTAGAAACGGCTGGAACCGGCGTCACCCTGACGACCGGCACGACCACGCAGCTGGTTGTCGATACGGCGCGATTCGTGACGTTCGGACGCAATCACCTGCAAACCGCCCGACTCGAGCACTTGCTGGTGACGTTTCTGCCAGTCGGCCTTGATCTGGGCAATCTGCTCCGGCGTCGGGTCTTCGAGCGACGCGACTTCCACTTCCCAGTTACCGCCCAACAGGATGTCGGTACCACGACCGGCCATGTTGGTGGCGATGGTCAGTGCGCCTGGGCGACCGGCCTGGGCAATGATCTCGGCTTCTTTTTCGTGGAACTTGGCGTTCAGGACCTTGTGTTCGATACCTTCTTTCTGCAGCAGCGCAGACATGTGCTCGGACGTTTCGATGGTCGCAGTACCCACCAGCACCGGACGGCCCTGGGTCATGCATTCCTTGATGTCGTTGATGATCGCCGCGTATTTCTCGTCGGCGGTCAGGAACACCAGGTCGTTGTAGTCTTTACGCGCCAAAGGCTTGTTCGGCGGGATGACCATGACCTGCAGGCCATAGATCTGGTGGAACTCGAACGCTTCGGTGTCCGCGGTACCGGTCATGCCGGACAGCTTGTTGTACAGACGGAAGTAGTTCTGGAACGTGGTCGACGCCAGTGTCTGGCTTTCGGCCTGGATGTTCAGGTTTTCCTTGGCTTCGATGGCCTGGTGCAGGCCTTCGGACAAACGACGACCCGGCATGGTACGACCGGTGTGTTCGTCGACCAGGACGACCTGACCGTCCTGCACGATGTATTCGACGTTGCGGTTGAACAGCTTGTGAGCGCGCAGGCCGGCATAAACGTGGGTCAGCAGGCCCAGGTTATGCGCCGAATACAGGCTCTCGCCTTCTGCCAGCAGGCCGACGCGGGTCAGCATGTCTTCGATGAACTGGTGACCGGCTTCGTTGAGTTCGACCTGACGGGTCTTTTCGTCAACGGTGTAGTGGCCGGCCTTGGTGACTTCGCCTTCGACCTCTTCGACATGCAATTCAAGCTGCGGGATCAGTTTGTTGATCTCGATGTACAACTTGGAGCTGTCCTCGGCCTGACCGGAAATGATCAGCGGGGTACGGGCTTCGTCGATGAGGATGGAGTCGACTTCGTCGATCACGGCAAAGTTGAGTTCGCGCTGGAATTTTTCTTCCATGCTGAACGCCATGTTGTCGCGCAGGTAGTCGAAACCGAATTCGTTGTTGGTACCGTAGGTAATGTCGGCCGCGTAGGCCTGACGTTTCTCTTCCGGCGGCTGGAATGGCGTGACCACACCGACCGTCATGCCGAGGAATTCGTAGAGCGGACGCATCCAGTTGGCGTCACGGCGGGCCAGATAGTCGTTCACGGTCACAACGTGCACGCCCTTGCCGGACAGCGCGTTGAGGTAAACGCCCAGTGTGGCCACCAGGGTCTTGCCTTCACCGGTACGCATTTCCGCGATCATGCCTTCATGCAAGGTCATGCCGCCGATCAGCTGGACATCGAAGTGGCGCATACCCATGACGCGCTTGCCGGCTTCGCGGGCGACCGCAAAGGCTTCTGGCAGCAGCTTGTCGAGGGTTTCCCCTTTGGCGATGCGGGCCTTGAACTCATCTGTCTTGGCACGCAATTGATCGTCCGAAAGGGCCACCATTTGCTCTTCGAAGGCATTGACGAGTTGCACCGTCTTGAGCATGCGTTTGACTTCACGCTCGTTCTTGCTTCCAAAAAGTTTCTTTAACAAAGGCGCAAACATATCGGCAGGATCTTCCACACTAAAGGGATGGAGGGCGGCCCCGTGAGTCGCCCGTGCAGCCCTCATGGCCGCATGCGAACGAGCATTCTACCCGGAAACGATGGTGAGGAAAGTGGCGTTGTTCCACGATGCATGCACTGCGCTGTAACGGGGCTCACTTAAAATAAGGGCGTTTTGCTGAACTTCAAGCCAGTTACGGCAGAAGTTACTTGTTGATTTAATGGGTAAAGCGCGCGCAAAGCAATGGGTCGGGTGCATCCGGTGCTTTCTGCTACCATGGCGCCTCTGTTACTTCAGGTGTCTGATCATGGCATTTCGCCCTCTTACGGCCAGAGCACCCGCCGTTCTGCTTCGCGAAGCCAAACCGCTGAAAGCCATTTTTGGCCATGCTCAACGCCTGGGTCATTTACAACGTCTGCTGGAAAGCCAATTGCAGCCTGCCGCCCGCGAGCATTGCCACGTGGCATCGTGGCGCGAAGGCAGTTTGTTGCTGATTGTCACCGATGGTCATTGGGCAACTCGTCTGCGTTATCAACAGAAGCGTCTGCAACGGCAGTTACAGATGTTTGATGAATTCGCCAGCCTGACCCGGATTCTGTTCAAGGTGCAGCCACCGACCGTTCAGCAAGGGGCGGCGGGGCATACCATCAGTTTGTCCAGCGATGCGGGCGCGACCATTCAGGCCACGGCGGAGGGGATCAGTGATCCGAATCTGCGAGCGGCGCTGGAGCGATTGGCGGCGCACGCCAAACCCAAGGATTAAAGGCTGCGATCTTTTGCTTTCAGCGGCGTTTACTGCCACCGAGCAGCGAGCCCATCAACCCGCGCACCAACTGCCGCCCCAACTGATTGGCCGCCTGTCGCATTGCCGATTTCAGTGCCTGCCCTGCCGCCGTGCCGAGGAACTCCCCAGCCTTGTCGGTGAAGCTCGGTTCCTCCGCCGCAGGTTTGCCCGGCGCCGCTTCGGGCTCTGGTGCCAATCCTTTACGCCCCATCAACACTTCATACGCCGATTCCCGATCAACCGGTTTGTCGTACCGCCCCTTGAACGGCGAGCCGGCGATCAGCAGCGTGCGTTCCGTCTCGGTTAGCGGCCCGATCCGCGATTGCGGCGGCGCGACCAATACGCGCTGGACCATCTCCGGCGTGCCCTTGTCCTGCAACGTGCCGACCAGCGCTTCGCCAATCCCCAGTTCAGTCAACACCGACAAGGCATCGAACGCCGGGTTCGGGCGGAAGCCATCGGCCACGGCCCGAAGGGATTTCTGTTCCTTGGCCGTGAACGCGCGCAAGCCATGCTGGACGCGCAGGCCAAGCTGAGCCAACACGTCATCCGGCAAGTCGCCCGGCGACTGGGTGACGAAATACACGCCGACGCCTTTCGAGCGAATCAGCCGCACCACTTGCTCCAGACGCTCCTGCAATGCCTTGGGTGTATCGGCAAACAGTAAATGGGCTTCATCGAAAAACAGCGCCAGCAACGGTTTGTCAGCATCGCCGCGTTCCGGCAGTTGTTCGAACAGTTCGGCCAGTAGCCACAAAAGGAACGTCGCGTAGACCTTGGGCGCCTCGTGCACCAGGCGACTGGCATCCAGCAAATGAATGCGCCCCCGCCCCTCGGCGGTCGGCTGCAAAATGTCTTCGAGTTGCAACGCCGGCTCGCCGAACAGTGCTTCGGCGCCCTGTTGTTCCAGAATCGCCAGGCGCCGCAACAGGGCCTGACTCGATCCCGTGGTCATCAGCGCGGCGTCGTCCCCCAGCGATTCGGGGTGGTCGCGCAGGTGATTGAGCAGTGCCTTGAGGTCCTTCAAATCCAACAGCAGCAAGCCTTCACGGTCCGCGACCTTGAACGCGGCGTACAACGCCGACTGCTGACTGTCAGTCAGTTCCAGCAGGGCGCCGATCAATAACGGTCCCATTTCGCTCAAGGTTGTGCGCAATGGATGACCGGACTGGCCGTGAATGTCCCACAGGGTGACCGGATAAGCCTGAGGCGTGTGGTTCAGCCAGGGCATCCCGGCGATGCGCTCGGCAACTTTGCCTTGAGGGTTGCCGGCCGCGCCAAGACCGCACAGGTCACCCTTGATATCCGCGGCAAACACGGCCACGCCAGCATCGCTGAACGCCTCGGCCAGTTTTTGCAAGGTGACGGTCTTGCCGGTCCCGGTAGCCCCCGCGACCAGACCGTGACGGTTCGCCAGGCGCATGGCCTGGGCGATCGGCTTCCCCGCGAGATCGGCACCGATAACGAGTTGCGATGAATCAGGCATTTGGTCACCCATGGTTAATCTTTAATGCTGCACGGCCGATATAAAAGACTGAAAAGCGTCGGTAATCCCCCTAAGGAGAGGACGGAAATATCAGCTTGTTTTCATGATCGCCCACTGCGCTTTTTCTATAAAAGCACGCCTTGGGCCTTAAGACCTTAGCGGAACCCCGAGCCATGAACAAAAATCTGCGCTTCAGCCATAAAATCCTGCTCGCCGCGGCACTCATCGTCATTGCCGCGTTCGCCTCGTTCACACTGTACAACGACTATCTGCAGCGCAACGCCATTCGCAAGGACCTGGACAACTATCTGCAAGAAATGGGCAGTGTGGCTGCCAACAATATCCAGACCTGGCTGACCGGACGCAGCTTGCTGATCGAAAACCTCTCACAAAGCATCGCGCTGAACGCCGACATCGACAACGTCGCCAAGCTGCTGGAGCAGAAAGCAGTGACGTCGACCTTCATGGGTGCCTATCTGGGCAACAAGGATGGCACCTTCATCATCCGGCCGGACAGCAAAATGCCGGAGGGCTATGACCCCCGCGCCCGTCCCTGGTACAAAAGCGCCCAAAGCACCAGCGGCCCGGCACTGACTGAACCCTATATCGATCTGGCCTCCGGCCAGCTGGTCATCTCCATCGTCAATAGCGTCCTCAAGGACGGTCAGAACATCGGCGTGGCCGGCGGCGACCTGAGCCTGCAAGTGATCGCCGACAGCCTGAATGCGATGGACTTCAACGGTATGGGTTATGCGTTCCTGATCAGCGCCGACGGCAAGATTCTGGTGCACCCGGACAAAGCGCTGGTGATGAAATCACTGGCCGAGGCGTACCCGAAAGATACACCGCGCATCAGCAGCGATTTCAGTGAAGTTGAAGTCGATGGCAAAACCCGCATCGTCACGTTCACGCCGATCAAAGGCCTGAATTCCGTCAACTGGTACATCGGTCTGTCGGCGGATAAAGGCAAAGCCTTTGCGAAGCTCAGCGAATTCCGCGCCTCGGCGGTCGTGGCGACCATCATCGCGGTCGCCATCATCATCGCCCTGCTGGGCATGTTGATCCGCCTCCTGATCCAGCCGCTGCACGTCATGACGCGCGCCATGGCCGATATCGCCGATGGTGAGGGCGACCTGACCAAACGCCTGACTATCCAGAACAACGATGAATTCGGCGTGCTCGGCACCGCGTTCAACCGTTTCGTGGAGCGCATTCACGGTTCGATCCGCGAAGTGTCGTCGGCGACCGGCCAGGTCAACGAAGTCGCCCTGCGCGTGGTCGCGGCCTCCAACTCGTCGATGTACAACTCCGACCAACAAGCTTCGCGCACCAGCAGCGTCGCCGCCGCCATCAACCAGCTCGGTGCCGCGGCCCAGGAAATTGCGCGCAACGCCGCCCAGGCCTCGAGTCAGGCCAGCGACGCCCGCAGCCTCGCCGAAGACGGCCAGCAAGTGGTGGATCGCAGCATTGTCGCGATGAACCAACTGTCGAGCATGCTCAGCGCCTCCAGCACCAACATCGAATCGCTGAACAGCAAAACCGTGAACATCGGGCAGATCCTCGAAGTGATCACCAGCATTTCCCAGCAAACCAACCTGCTGGCGCTCAATGCTGCGATCGAGGCCGCTCGTGCCGGTGAAGCCGGGCGTGGTTTCGCCGTGGTGGCCGATGAGGTGCGCAACCTGGCGCACCGCACGCAGGAATCGGCGCAACAGGTGCAGACCATGATCGAGGAGCTGCAAGTCGGCGCCCGCGAATCCGTCAGCACCATGAGCGACAGCCAGCGTCACAGCCAGGACAGCGTGGAAATCGCCAACCTGGCGGGCGAGCGCCTGAACAGCGTGACCTTGCGCATTGGCGAGATCGACGGGATGAACCAGTCGGTGGCCACGGCAACCGAGGAACAGACGGCGGTGGTCGAGTCGATCAATGTCGACATCACCGAGATCAACACGCTGAACCAGGAAGGCGTGGAAAACCTGCAATCGACATTGCGGGCGTGTTCGGACCTGGAGCAGCAGGCGGCGCGCCTCAAGCAATTGGTGGGCAGTTTCCGTATTTAGTGTTTCCCGGACCTGTGGTGAGGGAGCTTGCTCCCGCTGGGTCGCGAAGCGAGCCCAACATTCTGTGGGTGTGTCAGATCTGACGCACCGTCTGAATGACGACGGCTTCGCAGCCGAGCGGGAGCAAGCTCCCTCGCCACATAACGGTCCAAAGTTCCAGCCCCCGCCACAAAACCCCAACCGAACATCTATCCTTCATAAAGGTCAACCAACGGAGAACAACGGATCGGAGGAATGCTCATCGTGCATATCGCTGACATCACCATGTTCTACGCCCCTGCCAGCGGTGGCGTGCGCACGTATCTGGATGCTAAACACCGTCGCTTGGGTATCAAGCCCGGCATTCGTCACAGCCTGCTGATCCCCGGCGCACACTTGGGTGAACAGGATGGCATTTACACGGTTCCAGCCCCCGCCCTGCCCTTCGGCAAGGGTTACCGTTTCCCTCTGCGCCTCGCGCCCTGGCGCAATGTCCTTCAGGATTTGCAACCCGATCTGATCGAAGTCGGCGACCCGTACCTCACGGCCTGGGCGGCGCTCGACGCCCGGCGACAACTCGATGTGCCAGTGATCGGCTTTTATCACTCGGACCTGCCGCTGCTGGTCAGTAACCGCATGGGCAACTGGGTCACCACCAATGTCGAGGCCTACGTCAGCAAGCTATACGGTAATTTCGACCGGGTGCTGGCGCCGAGCCGGATCATGGCCGACAAATTGATTACCCTGGGGGTGAAGAACGTTTTCGTCCAACCCCTGGGTGTCGACCTGCACACCTTCCATCCCGATGCACGGGACCCGGGCCTGCGCGCAGAACTGGGCATCGATGAAAATACCCATCTGCTGATTTTCGCCGGACGCGGCTCCAAGGAAAAAAACCTGCCGGTGTTGCTCGACTGCATGAAGCGCCTGGGCCGCCGCTATCACTTGTTGTTGGTGGGTTCGTCGATGCCGGCGGTGGTGCCGGACAACGTGACGGTGGTCGATGAGTTCTGCCCGGCGACGCAAGTGGCACGGCTGATGGCCAGTGCCGACGCGCTGCTGCATGCCGGCGATCAGGAAACCTTCGGCCTGGTGATTCTCGAAGCCATGGCTTGCGGCATTCCAGTGGTGGCCGTGGCAGCCGGGGCCTTTCAGGAAATCATCAACTCAGACTGCGGCCTGCTTTGCGCGCCGAACAACTCAATGGCGATGGCCAACGCCGTTCGGGAGTTGTTCGGTTCGGGCAGTGCCGTTCTGGGCCAACAGGCTCGCAGTCATGTCGAGCGCCATTATTCCTGGGACACGGTGGTCAACAGTCTGCTGGGCCATTATTACGCCGTCCTCGGCAGCCAATGGCCGCGGATCGCCAATGGCTGAGCCCATGAACGCGCCCAGCCTGCTATTGGTGTTGCACGACGTCGCCCCACAAACCTGGGCCGACTACCAACCCTTTGTCGAAGCCGTCGACGCCTTGGGCGCAGTGCCGATGACCTGGCTGGTGGTGCCGGACTTTCACAAACACAACGATCTTGAGGCCCATCCGGGATTTCGACGGATGCTCACCCGCCGTGTCGCCCGAGGTGACGAACTGGCGCTGCACGGCTATTTTCATTGCGATGAAAGCCCGCCCCCCCACACACCGCGAGACTGGTTCATGCGTCGCATCTACACCCACGAGGGCGAGTTTTACAGCCTGTCTCAGGAAGCCGCCCTCGCACGTCTGCATGCCGGCATTGAAGTGTTCCATCGCTACCACTGGCCGCTGGAGGGTTTTGTCGCCCCGGCCTGGCTGATGAGCGAAGGAACGCGCCAGGCCTTGCGCCAGTTACCCTTGAGTTACACCAGCGATCCGCAGCACCTGTATCGCCTGCCGGATTTCACCCCGGTCGATGCGCCGGGGTTGGTGTGGAGTGCACGCAGTGCCTGGCGTCGGGGTGTATCGAAGCTGGTCAGCGATCAGCGTGAACACCGCTGGCGTCGCGCTGCGGTGATTCGCCTGGGGTTGCACCCGGTGGACATGCGTCACCCTTTCTCACGCAATTATTGGCTGCAAACCCTCAAGCGCCTGCTTGACGAGGGCCGTGTGCCGATGACCAAGGCGCGGTGGCTGACGCTGCACACCGACCGCGTCGGTCGCGCCGCATGAGCCGCGCAATTGTGTTGTTTGTCGCGCTGCTCGTTGCGGTGCTGATTCCTCTGTTACTTGGCGGTAACCAGACCTGGTCGCGACTGCAGAGTTTTCCATTGAACTGGCTGTTGATCATGTTCGGCATGATCCTGCTGTGCTGGGTGGTGAACACGATGCGCTTGCGCCTGTTGCTGGGTGATCAGCGCGACAAGGTCAGTCCGGTCAAAAGCCTTGGCGTGGTGATGGCGGCCGAGTTCGCCTACTGCGCCACGCCGGGCGGCAGCGGCGGACCGCTGACGATCATGGCGCTGCTGGCACGCAACGGCGTGCGCCCGGCACGGGGTAGCGCCGTCTTCGCCATGGATCAACTGAGCGACCTGCTGTTCTTTCTCTGCGCGTTAATCGGGATTCTGATTTATGCGCTGTTCCAGCACCTCAGCGAACGCATGGAATGGCTGCTGACGGTCAGTGCCATTTCGATGTTTGGCGGGCTGCTCAGTTGCGTGGTGATCGCGCGCTATCATCGGCTGCTGATTCGCCTGAGTGGACGCTTGCTCGTGCGCCTGAATGTCAAAGGCAGCACGCGAATGCGTTGGGCACGAAAACTCCTGCATTTTCTGGCGGCATTCACTGACACGCTGAAGTTGCCCGCTCAGACGTTGATCAAGGTGTTTGTCCTGACCTGTGTGCATTGGGTCCTGCGCTATAGCGTGTTGTACCTGGCGTTGCGCGGGCTCGGTGCGGATTTGCAGTGGGCCTGGAGTTTTCTGATCCAGATGCTTTCGCTGAGCGCGGGGCAATTCAGCCTGTTGCCGGGTGGCGCAGGGGCTGCGGAATTGACCTCGGCCGCGCTGCTGGCACCCATGGTGGGGAAATCCACGGCGGCGGCGGCGATTCTGATTTGGCGGGCAGTGACTTATTACTTTTATCTGGTGGTTGGGGGACCGGTGTTTTTGTTGATGCTTGGGCGGCCGTTGTTGAAGAAGTTGATGAGGTTTAGGCAGGCTTAGGGGGGGTGTTTTTTGTTGCATACATATCCGGTGCTGCAGCAACGGATATGCACACAAAAAGCGACCGCACGCCAAACCTCAAGACCGCTTCACCGGCAATCCAGCTCCTTCAGGGCCAGAATCCGGATTCAACGCCTCCCACAACTCCGCCGCCCCCGGAAACTCCGTCCCGTCTTCAGGGCTCAAGTCATCCGGGTCGTAGCGGCTCAAACACCCCTCCCCCAATGTCGCGGGGGCCTTGGAAGTAGCTTTGTCCAGTGGATCGGCCATGGTCATGTCCTCAGTGCAGAAACGGCGAAGGGCCTGAGCGATTGAACGCCCAGGCCCTTCGAATTTCAACCGTGTCGTGCGGGGATCAGAACACCACGGTCTTGTTGCCATGCACCAGCACCCGGTCTTCCAGGTGATAACGCAGACCACGAGCCAACACCATCTTCTCGACATCACGCCCGAAACGCACCATGTCTTCGATGCTGTCGCTGTGGCTGACACGCACCACGTCCTGCTCGATGATCGGGCCGGCATCCAGCTCTTCAGTGACATAGTGGCACGTCGCACCGATCAGCTTTACCCCACGCAGGGAAGCCTGGTGATAAGGCTTGGCGCCGACGAACGACGGCAGGAAGCTGTGGTGAATGTTGATGACCTTGTGCGCATATTCACTGCACAACTCGGGCGGCAGGATTTGCATGTAACGGGCAAGTACCACCACTTCGGCTTCGTGCTGTTTGACCAGGCGCGAGACTTCGGCGAACGCCGGTTCTTTATCCTGTGGATTGACCGGCACGTGGTAGTAAGGAATACCGTGCCACTCGACCATGCTACGCAAATCGTCATGGTTGGAAATCACGCAGGAGATTTCGCAGTCCAGTTCATCGCTGTGCCAGCGGTGCAGCAAGTCTGCCAGGCAATGAGACTCGCGGCTGGCCATCAACACCACGCGCTTTTTCTGCGCGGTATCAGTAATGCGCCAGTTCATCGAGAACTCTTCGGCAATCGGCGCGAACGCTTCGCGGAAGGCCTCGATACCAAAAGGCAGCGAATCGGCCCGAATTTCGTGACGCATGAAGAACCAGCCACTGAGATTATCCGAGTGATGGCTCGCTTCAGTGATCCAGCCGTTATGTGACGCCAGAAAGTTACTGACTTTAGCAACGATGCCGACGCGGTCCGGGCAAGCAATCACCAGCCGAAAAGTGCGCATGGGGGGGAAACTCCAGAACTTCGCAAAGGCCGCATTCTAGCGATTGCGCGGAAAAACTGCAGTATAGATGACACCTTGCGTTGTGCGGGGATGGCAGGCACACGCGTTGAAAGCACTCGCTCACCCGCGCAATGGTGCTCTTGTTGCCAATCTTCAAGTGCTCAATTGTGAATATCTGTGATACCTGGGTCACACTATTTAACTGCGCATCCAGCGTGCGCCCTATTCACGACAACTAATTCAAATAAACTCCGGTTTAATTGTTTACTTGATGAAACACCCTGACTATTATTGCCGCACTGTCACCTGCCATCCAGCGCTTAACATAAGGTAGTCCCCATGTCCTTGATCAACGAATATCGCGCCACCGAAGAAGCTATCAAAGAGCTGCAAGCCCGTTTGAAGAACCTGTCCCAAGACGACAAACTGCAAACCGAGCTGGAATTCGAAGGCAAACTGCGCACCCTGATGGGCGAATACTCCAAGTCCCTGCGTGACATCATCGCGTTGCTGGATCCAGAATCCAAAACCAAGGCACCACGCGGCGGCGCAGTAAAAACTACTGGCACCAAGCGTGCTCGCAAAGTTAAACAATACAAAAACCCGCACAACGGTGAAGTCATCGAAACCAAAGGTGGCAACCACAAGACTCTGAAAGAGTGGAAAGCCAAGTGGGGCGGTGACGTGGTTGAAGGCTGGGCTACCCTGCTGGGCTAAGCCACAACGCTTTTCGCTGCAAAAGAAGAACGCCAGCAAACGCTGGCGTTTTTTTATGCCCGGCATTCAGTGCCGGGCATTTCAGTTTCAAAGATTCAAACGTTTGCGCAATGCCTGGACATAATTGCTCCACTCGTTGAGCACCTCTTGCTGGAATGGCGTCGCCGTAATGTTCAAGTGGGCTGCGGCCTCTGCAAAAGTTTCCAGCGTATTGGGCGCTCCCCACTCAGGATCTGACAAACGTTGCTGACAGAATATTCGCCAACGTTCTTGCTCTTCGAAACTCAACGTGTCGGGAAAGTTACGTGCTCGATATCGAAACAATAATTCGGGTAAACGTTCATCATCGAAAGGCCATTGTACCTTTGCTAATTGCGCCGGGTCAGCTGCCCGGACTTGCTCACAAAGGCGCCGATCCCGATCACCAATAAAACCATCGTATAACTGTTGCTCGGGGTCCTTGCTCTGGGTGAAATCCTCGCTGGCATAAATGGCCTGAACTTTATCTCGCCAAACTTGCTGTGCGTCACTTAGCCGCAGCGTGCGCTCCTGATATAACGCCATGTCCAGCCCCAGGCGTTGCTGATCAACGGGACGAAGTACCGACAGGGGCGCGACCACCGGGCATTTGTTGATGTGGATAAGCTTGAGCGGCACCGGCAACTCGCCCTCGGCCAGATCATCGCGACGGGTATACAGGCGCTGGCGCAAGGCGTCAGCATCCAGATCAAGCAAGCCCTGGGGATCCAGGTGCAAGTCGCAGACAATCAACGCGTTCTTGTTGCGCGGGTGCCAGGCCAGCGGCAGCACCACGCCGACATAACTGCGTGCCGCCGAAAAGCGCCCGGAAATGTGCACCATCGGCTGCAACAGCCGAATCTGATCCATCACTTTTTGTTTACCGCGCAACTGAAACAGCCAGTCGTACAGCTTCGGTTGTTTTTCTCGAATCAGACGCGCCAGCGCAATGGTCGCTCGAACGTCCGACAGCGCTTCGTGAGCATTGCCGTGATCGATGCCATTGGCGGCGGTCAGGCGTTCGAGTTTGAGCGTTACCCGCCCCTCGTCATCCTTGGGCCAGACGAGGCCATCCGGACGCAAGGCATAGGCGGCGCGCACCACGTCGATCAAATCCCAACGACTGTTACCGCCCTGCCACTCGCGCGCGTACGGGTCGAAAAAATTGCGATACAGGCTGTAACGAGTCATCTCGTCGTCGAAGCGCAAGGTGTTGTAACCCGCGCCACACGTGCCCGGCGCCGCCAGTTGGGCATGCACCCGGGTCATGAAATCCGCTTCGCTCAAACCGTGCCCGGCCAATTGGCCCGGTGTGATGCCAGTGATCGCGCAAGCCGCCGGATGCGGCAGGATGTCCTCGCTGGGCTGGCAGTAAAGATTGACCGGCTCGTCGATGACATTGAGATCGAAGTCAGTGCGAAGCCCCGCCACTTGCAGCGGACGGTCGCAACGGGGGTTGATGCCGGTGGTTTCATAGTCGTACCAGAAGATCGAGGTCACGGGCTATTCCTGAACTGAAGATCGGCGAAGTCTAGGCGTTTGCATCCCGCCCCGGCCAGTGATCTTGCATTCAATCACCTCTCGCCACGCACCGTGCAATACATAGTTATGTCGTTTTCCCCCAAGAGGCTGCTAGCATCGGCCGGACAGAGAATCCCGATCAGGCCACATCATCAGGTTGCCCATGCTCGAGACCGCAGCACTGCCAAGGAAAGCGACGCTGTCCCCGCCACTGGATACGCGGTATCAGGTTGAAACGCCGGAAGGCATCGACTTGCCACTGCGCCCGGCCGGGTTGATGGTGCGTGCGCTGGCGTTCTCCATCGATCTCGGACTGCGCGGCTTGATCCTGGGCCTGCTGTTCATTGTCCTCGCGTTCCTGGGAAAACTTGGCGCCGGGCTGGGCTCTATCCTGCTGTTCGGGGTGAGCTGGTGGTACATGGTGCTGTTCGAGGTGCTCAATCACGGGCGCTCGCCGGGCAAGCAATGGATGGGCCTGCGGGTGGTGCAGGACGATGGCACGCCGATCGGCTGGTCCGCATCGTTGTTGCGCAACCTGCTGCGCTTTGTCGACCTGTTGCCGTTCGGCTATTTCCTCGGCGCCATCAGTTGCCTGCAACACCCCAGCTTCAAACGCCTCGGCGACCTGGCCGCCGGTACGCTGGTGATCTACCGCGAGCAGCCGCTCACCCGACCGCAACTGCCGGACGCCGAGCCGCGGCGTCCGCCGTTTGCCCTGACGCTGCCCGAGCAACGCGCCATCCTCGGGTTTGCCGAACGCCAGGGCGAACTCTCCGAAGCGCGGGTCACGGAACTCGCTTCCATCCTCGCGCAACCGTTGAAGGTTTCAGCACCACGCGCCGTGGCGGAACTCAACGGCATCGCCCGCGGCTTGTTGGGCCCCGCATGAAGCAAAGTCTTTTCGAGAATCGCCACAAGGCTGAATGGGCGCAATTTTCCCTCCTGCTCGACAGGCTGGAGCGGAACAAGGACACCACACGGATCGCCAGTTTTCCGACAGACTATCGGAGGCTCTGCCAGCATCTGGCTCTGGCCCAGGAACGCGGCTACAGCAGTTTTCTGATCGACTCGTTGCAGCAACAGGTGCTGCGCGGGCACCAACAGCTTTATCAGCATCGCAGCCGACTGGGTGCCAACGCGCTGGGTTTCATCCTGGCGGACTTCCCGCGACTGGTACGTGAGCAGTGGCGTTTCGTGCTCGCCGCCAGCCTGTTGTTTTTTGGCAGCCTGATCGGCTTTGCCGTGCTGGTGTATCTGTTCCCGGACCTGGTCTACAACCTGATCCCGGCCGAACAGGTCAGTGAAATGCAAGGCATGTACGACCCTGTCGCCGGCCACCTTGGACGCTCGGCGGAACGGGCGGCCAGTGAAGACTGGGTGATGTTCGGTTTCTACATCATGCACAACATCGGCATTGCCTTTCAGACCTTCGCCAGCGGTTTGCTGTTTGGCCTGGGCAGCGCGTTTTTCCTGTTCTTCAACGGTTTGATGATCGGCGCGGTGGCCGGGCATCTGACTCAGATCGGCTACGGACAAACCTTCTGGTCCTTCGTGATCGGCCACGGTGCCTTCGAACTCAGCGCCATTGCCCTGGCAGGTGCCGCCGGCCTGCAACTGGGCTGGGCCTTGATTGCACCGGGACGACTGCCGCGCGCCGAAGCCCTGCGCGTGGCGGCGCGCAAAAGTGTGCTGCTGATCTGCGGGGTCATGCTGTTTCTGTTGATCGCGGCCTTTATCGAAGCCTACTGGTCGTCGATGACCGGGCCAGCACCGATGACCAAATATCTGGTCGGCGCGTCGCTGTGGTTTTTGGTAGCGATGTACCTGCTGTTTGCCGGACGGACCCGCCATGCGCCTGAGTGACGCGACCGTGGTGATCCGCCCTCGAACCACCTGGGAAGCCATGGACCTGGGCGTGCTGCTGAGCCAGCGGCACCGACGCCTGCTGATGGCCAGCTGGGCCATCATGACCCTGCCGGTTTTCGCCCTGCTCACCTTGCTGCTGTGGGATTCTCCCTCACTCGTCGCGTTTATCTTCTGGTGGCTGAAACCGGCGTTTGAACGTCTGCCGCTGCACATACTCTCCAAAGCGATGTTCGGTGAAACGCCCACGCTGAAACAGGCGTTGCGCCAGTGGCCACGCCTGCTCAAGCCGCAACTGCTGGCCAGCCTGACCTGGCGACGCTTGAGCCTGAGTCGCAGTTTCCTGTTGCCGGTGGTGCAACTCGAAGGCCTGAGTGGCCAAGCGCGGCAACAGCGCTTGCAAGTGCTGTTGCAACGCGACGGCGGTGCAGCGCGGTGGCTGACGATCATCGGCGTACATCTGGAAAGTGCGCTGTGGATCGGCCTGATGGTGCTGTTCTACCTGCTCCTGCCGCCACAAGTCGAACTCGACTGGAGCTGGCAGACCTTGCTGTCCGCCGCCACACAGGACTGGCGCTGGCTGGAGCACCTGACGAATGCGTTTTACGTGATGGTGCTGGTGGTGTGGGAACCGATCTACGTGGCCTGCGGGTTCAGTCTTTACCTGAACCGGCGCACGGTGCTGGAGGCCTGGGACATCGAGCTGGTATTCCGCCGCCTGCGCCAACGGGTGAGCGGTGCCGCCCTCACGCTACTGCTGGCAGCATTTCTATTGATGCCAACCGGGCAAAACCTCTGGGCCGCCGAACCGGCCATTGCTCCCGACAGTCCGCGTCTGCTGGGCCAGCCACTGACCAGCCAGGCGTCCCGGGACAGCATCAAGGCGATCCTCGATCAGCCACCGTTCAAGAACAAGGAAACCGTCACGCGCTATCGTTTTGGCGAGGACAAGCCATCCGCCGAAAACCCTGACGATGGCAAAGCCCCTGAATGGCTGAAGACCCTATTCAAGTTGCTGGACAACCAGCGCTTCGGCGCGTTGGCGACCTTGATTGAAGTGCTGCTCTGGGGCGCCGTCATCGGCGCGATCGGTTTATTGATCTGGCGTTACCGGGCATGGTTGCAGGCCTTCGTCAGTCGCCGACCGGCGTTGAAGGGCAAAGTCACGCGGCCGTTACCGCAGCAGGCATTCGGCCTGGACCTGAGCCGCGAAACCCTGCCCGCAGACATTGCTGCCAGCGCCGAAAGCCTCTGGCAATCCAGCCCTCGCGAGGCGCTCGGCTTGCTCTATCGCGCGCTGCTCAGTCATTTGCTGCACGATTACAACATGGCGCTGAAACCTGCCGACACCGAGGGCCAGGTGCTGGAGCGTGTCGAAAAACTGCAACAGCCCGCCCTGTTGGCCTTCAGCAAAAACCTGACCGGGCACTGGCAAAACATGGCCTATGGGCATCGCCTGCCACCGGCACATTTACAACAGGAACTGTGTGACGGCTGGCGGACCTTGTTCGGTCCGGGGGCTACGCATTGAACCGCCGATTGTGGCTCGCCGCCGGCGTATTCATCGCCGTGCTGCTGGGCGCGTTGAGTCTTTATCTGTACGCCAGGGCGACGCCCTATCAGGCAGATATCGATCACGGCCCTTCACCCGAAGCCCAGGCCAACCCTTATCTGGCCGCCGAACATTTCCTGCGCCAACAGGGCCTGACCGTCAGCCACGCCAACAGCCTCGATCTCCTGCCCACGCTGGAGCCCCGGCAACGCAGCCTGTTGTTGCTCGGCGACCGCTCCGGCATGACCCCGCGCCAGATCGATCAAGTGCTGAACTGGACCCGCGCCGGTGGCCGTCTTCTATTCATCGCCGAGTCGTTGTGGGATGAAAAACTGGGCCAGAGCAATGACCTGTTGCTCGACCGGGTCCAGCTGCACCAGTCATTGAGCAAAGACCTGAAGGACCCGCCGCCCGACACCGGCAAGGACCCCTACCCCAAACTGACCAAGCTGTACCTCGAGGACGAAGACGCGCCAGCCTATGCCACCTTCGATACCGCGTTCCATCTCGAAGACCCGAAAAATCTCGCCCAAGCCTGGGCCAACAGCGGCAAGGCCACGCACATGATGCAGCTGAACCACGGGCTCGGTTCGATCATCGTGGTCACCGATGCCGACCTGTGGAAAACCCCGGCCATCGACCGGTACGACAACGCCTGGCTGCTCTGGTACCTGACCGCGGACACGAAGGTGACCCTGCTGTTCAACACCGATCACGACAGCCTGCTGGCGTTGTTGTTGCGTTACTTCCCCCAGGCGCTGGTGGCCCTCATCGCCCTGATCGGCCTGTGTCTGTGGCATGTCGGCGTGCGCCACGGCCCGTTGATCGAACCCGCCCCGAGCGCTCGCCGGCAACTCCACGAACACTTGCGAGCCAGCGCCTATTTCATGTGGCGCCGCACCGGCCAAGCCAGCCTGTTGCAAGCCTTGCAGCAGGACATCCTGCGCCGGATGCGGCGCCGTCATCCCGGTTTTGAACAACTCGGCGTCGCCGAACAATGGCTGGTGCTCGCACGCCTGACCGGTCAACCCACACGCGCTATCAGCCAGGCCATGAGCCCGCGACCGAAGCAACGGCTGTCCAGCGTTGAATTCAGCCGTCAGGTCGCCCACCTGCAAACCTTGAGGAATGCCTTATGAGTGAACAGATCGAGCCCGGCGCACCGAGCCATGCCGCGCAGCAACGCCAGCGCGCCAGTCAGTTGGCCCAAGCGGTAAGAGCGGAGCTGCAAAAAGCCGTCATCGGCCAGAACACGGTGATCGACGATGTACTCACCGCGCTGATTGCCGGCGGCCACGTGCTGCTCGAAGGTGTGCCGGGGTTGGGCAAGACCTTGTTGGTGCGCGCCCTCGCCCGCTGCTTCGGCGGCGAATTCGCGCGTATCCAGTTCACCCCGGACCTGATGCCCAGCGACGTCACCGGGCACGCGGTGTACGACCTGCAGACCGAGCAATTCAAACTGCGCAAAGGTCCGTTGTTTACCAACCTGCTGCTCGCCGACGAGATCAACCGCGCCCCGGCGAAAACCCAGGCCGCATTGCTCGAAGCCATGCAGGAACGGCAAGTCACCCTCGAAGGCCGGGCCCTGCCCATCGTGCAGCCGTTCATGGTGCTCGCCACGCAAAACCCCATCGAACAGGAAGGCACGTATCCCCTGCCGGAAGCCGAGCTGGACCGCTTCATGCTCAAAGTGCGCATGGACTACCCCGACGCCGATCAGGAGTTGGACATGGTGCGCCAGGTCAGCCGCTCGACCCGGGCCGACATGCTCGACGTGCAACCGCTGCGCACTGTGTTGCAAGCCAAGGACGTGCTGGCCCTGCAGCGCATCGCCAGCGATCTGCCGCTGGACGACCAGGTTCTCGATTACGCCGTACGCCTCGCGCGCACGACCCGCAGTTGGCCCGGCCTGACCTTCGGCGCCGGGCCTCGGGCCTCCATTGCGCTGGTGCGCTGCGCTCGGGCGCGCGCCTTGCTGCGTGGCGGCGAATTCGTGATTCCGGACGACATCAAGGGCTGCGCGCTGGCGGTGCTGCGCCATCGCGTACGCATCGCGCCGGAGCTGGATATCGAAGGGCTGGAGGTCGATCACGTGCTACAGCAATTGCTCGATCAAGTGCCGGCGCCGCGCTTGTGATCACATCTCTGTCACACACACACCCTGTGGCGAGGGAGCTCGCTCCCGCTCGTCTGCGCAGCAGTCGTAAACCCGGCGGTTACGATGTGCCTGACAAACCACGTCGACTGATTTTGGGGCTGCTGCGCAACCCAGCGGGAGTAAGCTCCCTCGCCACAAAAAGAACTCCGGCGACAAAAGGTGTGCGCAGATGAAACCCTCGCGTCTGCTGCTGATCTGGCTGGCATTGCTGCTGGCCATTGGCATCGTGCTCGGTACATTGCGGGCGCTGGACATCGCCGTTTCATCCACGCTGTTGTCGATCAACTGGGGGTTGCTGCTGGCGCTACTGGCCCTGGCAATACTCGATGCTGTACGCCTCAAACGCCTGCCCTCGCCCCGGATAACAAGACAAATGCCCGGCAGCCTGGCACTCGGCCGCTGGAGGGAAGTGCGACTGGAGGTTGAACACGACTGTCCCCAGCCACTGACTATCCGGATTTTTGACCACGTACCCGACGGCCTGAGCTTCGAAAACCTGCCCTTGTCGCTCGAACTTCAACCCGGCCAGCACAGCCAGGCCGGCTATCGCCTGCGCCCGCTCAAGCGCGGCCACTTCACCTTCGAACACTGCGAAATCAACCTGCCGAGCCCCTTGGGCCTATGGTCCGGCAAACGTCTGCCAAAGGTGTCCGACCACACCCGCGTGTACCCCGACTTCGCCCGCCTTTACGGCGGCCAACTGTTGGCTGTGGACAACTGGCTCAGCCAGCTCGGCGTGCGCCAGCGGCAGCGACGCGGCCTGGGCCTGGAGTTTCATCAGCTACGGGAATTTCGCGAAGGCGACAGCTTGCGCCAGATCGACTGGAAAGCCACCGCTCGCCAACGCACACCGATTGCCCGGGAGTATCAGGACGAACGCGATCAGCAAATCATTTTCATGCTCGACTGCGGTCGACGCATGCGCAGCCACGATGGTGAATTGGCGCATTTCGATCACGCGCTTAACGCGTGCCTGTTGCTTAGTTACGTGGCGTTGCGTCAGGGGGATGCGGTGGGGCTCTACACCTTCGCCAGCGATCAGCCACGTTATCTTGCGCCGGTGAAAGGCACTGGCCAACTCAACGTATTGCTCAACACGGTCTACGACCTGAACAGCACTCAACGCAGTGCGGACTATCAAGCGGCTGCAACTCAACTGCTGGCCCGACAAAAACGCCGGGCATTGGTGATTCTGGTCACAAATCTACGCGACGAAGACGATGAAGAACTCCTCACCGCCGTCAATCGGCTGAACAAGCAACATCGGGTACTTGTCGCCAGCCTGAGAGAAGACGTACTCGACAGCCTGCGCGAGTCCCCCGTGCAAACGTTGAACGAAGCGCTGACGTATTGCGGGACCGTGGATTATTTAAATGCGCGGGCCGAATGCCATGAGCGGTTGAACGCTCATGGCGTGCCGGTGGTGGATACACGTTCCAACACGCTAGGCGCACAACTGGTAACGCACTATCTGAGCTGGAAGCGGGCCGGAAAACTATGACACCGCCGACGTGGAAAAAACGGCAGGTAGAATCTCTCGGCCATCCAATAACATCGACCTCAACTCCAAAGGAGCCAGTCGCAGATCAAACTTGAAGTCCGTGACGTTGATACCTTCACGACTCCCTCCCGTGGCAGCGGTCACCACCAGATCGATCTTTTTATCCGTGGGTAATAGTCCTTCAAGTTCTATTGGCGGATAAGGTCTAAGTTCAGCCAATGGTGCAGGATCTGCCGTCCCTGAGTTGTCTTGTGATTTTCTGCTCATGAAAGCCTCGTCAAAAATGACGTCTCCGCTCTCGTTTTGTATCGTGACGTTGCTGGGTCTGGCGCCCAACCCCTCATAGCTGAACGAAAACCAATAGAGAGCCTTCTTATCGGGAGCTGGAGCTATCGGCAGATCAACACTGCAACGGACAGTCGCCTCGTTGTTGAGTTGTAGATAAAACTTGCCCGTCACACTGTCCTCACGCACCAGATGTGAACCCTCGACAGTCCAGGTATCTTGCCACCCGGAGGAGAAGCCGCCGTGCTCAATCAAATTCCTTCCTTCGACCAACTCATTACTAGTCATGATGACCTCTCCTCTGTTGTCGTTAGTAACAGCTTCCACGTTCAAACATTTATCGACGATGAAACGGGTTGGTTTTGCGGTGGCAGCAATCGCACATTCGCACGGCTGCCTTTGAGCTTCTCGATCACGGCCTGGGTGTACGCTGTGTTACCGGCAAGCGCCAGGTAGCGGACACGAATGATGATGTCCGTCAGGCTGCTAGTGAGTGCCTGCTGCGTATGGTCTTTGCCCATCGGCAACTCGAGCTTCCATTTCGATACCGCGCCGGTACCTTCATAAGGCAGGTAACGTTCATCCTGCTGCATGTTCCCGCCGAGATCGTCCACGCCGCTGGACACGGCTATTTGTTGGCTGTTACGCAGATTGAGCTTGATGTCCAAAGGCGTGCGCGCGGCATCCGGGGCATACAAGTAATCCAGCGAACTCTCGACCGGCTTTACCGCCGTGGTACTGGAAAGTTGGGTAAGAATGGCGCGAGTATCCTGATAGGGACCCAACACTGCGGGGAACGTCACCTCAACGGTCATGATCTGCCGGCAGTAATGACCGGGATAATCCAGGTCAAACATCTTCTGGGTAAATTCAAAGTCGACTACCCCGTCGTCGCCAAATTTTTTCAGAACTTTTTCCCAATTATCTTCACTCCCTTCTTCCGCTGCCTTGGCATCGAACAACTGACGCAAGGAAATGGTTTTAGTCATTTCCAGACGCCGCTCGTGCCGGTGGAGAAACGCGGATTCCATGCGCAACAGATCAAGGGCAATCGATTCGCCAGCCATCAACCCGTGATGTTTGTCCATCCAGACATTGGGGCGAACGAAGGTGGTGTCGTAGTCGCCCATTTCATACTGCCAGGAAGCCTGGGTGCTCAGGCACATGCCGACCACGGCATCGTGGGCCTGGTAGTAATGGGTCGCCATCTGGCTCACCAGCCAGCGATACAACTCGACGTTGGTGGTTCGGGTCTTGTGGAACGAGTAAATGGCCTGGGCTTGTTCGGCGCTTTTCTTGGCATGGCGCAGACTGGCTTCGGCACCATGAATCGCAGATTCCTGTGCGATGATTTGCTGATCAATTACTTCAATTTCTGCTTGGGCTTGTTGCTCCTGAAAACGCCATTCAGCAGACCGGCGATCATTGAAAGCCGTGATTCGTAAGCTTTCAGAAACCCCATAACTAATAGCCCCTGATCCGGCTAGAATTGAAGCCATGTGCGCAGGAGGCGCCCCTTTATCCCCAGTTTCACTTGTGGCAGAAATGAACGGCACGCCGAAAATCAACCCAGCCATTCCACCAACCTTCTGAAAAATCCTGCCGACCCCGGCGACGACCTCAGGAATAAAGGCTCCCGCACTTGTTACCCGACTAGCGACAGCCAAGCCGTCCGCAGCCTTTTCCCTTTCTATCAGCCCATCCTTTTGCAAGTCCTTGTAGTAGTTTTCCCGTTGCTCGATAACCGCTTTACTCTTGCTCAACCCTTCCTTCGCCGCTTTCAACTGATCAATCGTCGCCTGTTGAATTTTCGTGGCGAATTTACTCAATTCCATCACATGAACCTGGTGCAATTCCTCCAGTTGCCTGCTGTCACGCTGCTCCATGAACTGCAGCACCTGCTGGCCGAAACGCATCAAGGTCTGCACCGCATTCTGTGTCGAGGACAGCATCGGGCGAAAACGGTAATGCGGAATGTTCAACCAGCCACCAGCGCTGCGCGATGCTCCGGAAGATCCCCCTGCCTGAGCCCGTAACAAATCCAATGGGTTGGTTGGTGGCGCGAACAAGGGCAGAAACATGGGCTTGCCATCGATGGTCAAGTTGTTTGCCATGTTGCTCAGGCATTGCTCGATATGCAGCCACAAACCCAGCAGCATCTCGTTTATCGGCGGACGGAACTCATCCAGTTCAAGGCCGGCCAGCTGCGGCGTGCCAACAACCCGTTCGGGCAATGTTGCGACATTGACCTCGATCTGTTGCGCAAACAGTTCCAGCTTCGAAGGCCCGCGAGGCGTGGAGGGCGTGAGAATATCCTTGACCGATTTCGGCACCCAGTGACTCATGGGGGCAGCATCAGGTTTGGGCCCGAGCAGCGCCAGAGCTCGCTCATAGAGCAACTTCGCGGCCACCAGATCATCGCGTGTCAAGCGGCGGTAAAGTTCATCGGCGTTGGTCAGGATGCAGCGCACATAGTTCATGAAGATGGTTTTGCGATAGATGACAGGGCAGGCGTAGGCCATGGCATCCGGGTCTACCAGATTGTTCGCTTCGGCACCGGCATAACCGGGCTCCAGCAACGGACGGCAGTACCAGTGCAGATCAATGTTGGTCGACTCTTCTTCACGCTTGTTCTGCGGGTCGAACAGGTAGTGATACCAGCGTTGGGACTCAAGATAATTGCGTTCTTCACACAATCGATGGGCGATCAGAAATGGCAGGTGGAAGAACAGTTCCCAGTAAAAAACCCCATGAGCGCTTTTGAAATCCATGGGTACAGAAGCATAACCACCAGCAACGGCAGTTGGCGCAGGCTCTGGAGAGTGCTGGGTTTCCCAAGACAATAACTCATCAATCGACACGGCCACTTTCGATTTCAGGACCGGACCAAACAGCGAGTTGAGGCGAACCCAGCGCAGTTTACTCAAACCCAGCGCCTGCAAATCCAGAAACTGTGCACCCGAGGCCTGCGTGTCGAGCAGCGGCAGGCTGCTGGCCGTGGGCGCCTGGTTGATGGTCACCTCATACTTGTCACGGCCGCGCGCGCCCTTGTCATCACCCCAGGTTACATTCAGTATTTTGCCAGCCGGGTCTCCGGACCATTTGTATTCAATCCAGCCAGAGGCATACCAGTTCACCAGATCGAACGTGAACTCCTGCCCCTTGACCTTGTTTGCTCCATCGAACAGGCTCAAACCGAATGTCAACTTTTGAGGCTGTGCATTGACGCTGATTTTATTAACCGAATCGCTGAATCTGGCCGCACCCTGTGGCGTGCGAATTGACAATCCAGCGCCAGTGAACGCTTCGTCTGGTCGTTTGAGGGCCAGTTGCTCCAGCGTTTGCTGCGACAACTGAATCTCCTTCGTCGCGCGCCACCACCTTCCCTCTACCGCAGTGAACTCCGCGGCCGGGATACTACCCAGGACACTTTCCTGCCCGGCGATATTGTTGAACAGCAACTCGATGTGCATCGCAGCAGGTGTCAGAAGATGACATGTCAACAGAACAGACCAGGGCCCGGCGTATGAAATTTCGAAGAAAGCCGGTTCCCCTTCAAATCTGTGCTGAGAAAGCAGCACGATTTCCTTCAAATCGAAATCGAGCCGCGACGCCTGACACACCCCCTGGACCTGCAGTGTGTTCTGAATGACGTTCTGCGCATCCAGTCGACTGTCGAAATTAAGGCTGATCCCCAGCGTGCCACTTAGATCACCCTCGACAGTTCCTCCACTGGCCGGTGCCGCGAGGACCCGATCAAGTGCCGCGTATTCATCACGAATGACTTTGTGCTGCAACAAACGCTGATCTTTGAACCGCCCACTGGACCAGCTCTGCAACGTCGCAACCTTGATTGCCTGTGGCTGGAACAAAGCATCGACACAGGCAAACAGCCAACCCGGAGCGGTATCATCACGCCAGGCTTGCACACCCGGGGCTGCATCGAGGGAGGTAAAACTGACGGCCAGCCAGTCCTCGACATCTTTGCGCGAGCCCGCGACCGTGACGGCCACCAAACGCATGGTTTCTTTTTTCAGAATGGCGAATTGCTCTTTGCGCAAGCTGACCGGCGTGGACCAGATGTCGTTCAACCCCAGCCAGGCAAGCTTGGCCTCTACCGTCCATGCGCCAGGCTTGGTGACAATGCCGTCCTTATCCTTCTCATCCGGGGCTTGTTCACCTTCGATATACACCACGCTCAAACGACCACCGAACACCACCAGGCGAACCGCCAGCACCTCTAAACCCGAGGGCAACTGCAACTCTTCCCATTCTGTCCAGTCTGCCGGATTGAGGTATTCCGTGTCCTGGTTCGCCTGATTAATGTGCACTCGAACCTTGCGCCAGTAGTAAGCGTAAGGTTGCTCGGTCTGCCGGCCGATCATGTAATAGAAGGTGTTCCGGAAAGTGGGCTCATCAGGTTTATCGACTGGGGCTGGTTTGTCGGTGCTGTCGATGTACCCGGAAATCAACTGCAAGTTGCACACTTTTTCAAATTTGCCCAAGTGCTCATACAAAGCAGTTTGCACCGACGCGTCACTGATACGGGCTTGTGACAAGTTGTTTTCAAGGTCGATAAATGACTTGGTTTTTTTCAGCCGAAGACCGGGTGAAATGTAATTATGCGGGTCATTCTGCAGCATCTTGTAACCCGACCAATCGCTGATATTGCACAAGCGCTTGTACCAGTACTCCAGGTCATCGTCAGAAAACTTCTTGTCGTAGCCGGGCTCCATCCGGTTATAGATTCTTCCCAGGTAACGCTGCAGGCAGGCAATCGCCTCCGCCAAGGGTGACGTGTCGACTTTGTCGGTCATCTGGGTGTCCATCAGCAGATACTGTTCGATTTCGGCAATGGTTTTCAGCCCCAACACCGGGTTAGCGACGTGTCCACGATAGTAATCCACCAGCGCATCACGACGGCGCTCTTCCAATGCCCCGATAACGGACTTTTTCATTATCAATTCTCCATTCCAGCCGTAATGTCTGTGAGTTACGTCGCAGGGCGCTATGCCTGTTGTACGGTCAATGCAAACTCAATAGATCGATGATCTCATCGAAGCATCAGGGGGCTTTTTCATTGGATGCAGTGGCGACGACTTCGACGCTGTATGCATCTGGCAACCAGGCTGAATCGCCGATACCGGCAACAGACAATTTCGCATTGAGACTGTAACTTCCCGGCTGCTCCATATCTTTTGATTGCAACTCCCAACCTCCGCTTGGCATAACGGTGGCGGTGCCATAAATAATTGTCTGCTCCCACCCCTTGACCAGTGTCACGGTGGCTCCAGGACGGCCGAATCCGGAAAATACGGGATTGGCAGCAACTTTGGCGCCGCTGCGGGGTGACTGGATATGGGGCGGTTTAAAGGAATTCTCTTTAACGGTAACCATGACATCCGGTGCCCAATACTCGGCACCCGCGGCAGACAACTGCTTGACGGACAGCGTGCACGGACCCGCCGCTTGGGGTTGCGGTAGCTGGACACACCATCGACCCTGATCATCGACTTGAGTCCGTGCCCGATAAGGCAAATCCTTGCCGATAAAAACCTCAACAATGCTGCCTTTCGCGCCCGTACCTCCCACCACCATTCGTTGCTCCACCTCCGAACCGGGCAGCGGATGCTGGACCACGGCCGCGCCGGACCACAAATGCCCCTTCAATACCAGCGTCTGATCAATCCGGTTGCACAACCAGGTCAATTCGAAGCTGCCATCGCGCAAGTCGGCGCAATCGATGGACCAACTCATGGTCTCGCCCGAAACGATGGTGTATTCCCCCGTGAGTGGTGCAAACGTCATCCCCATGGCTTTCGCGGAGAAAGGCGCACTCCAGCCCAGCGCAGCACGTGCCCCATTGAGGTCATGCGTGGTTTCAGGAGTAAGATCGAGTCGATACTTGCGATTGCGGGTAAGGTTCAGGAGGTCACCCGGTTCGATGACTTGCTCGACGGGGGCTGTTGCGTCAGTCAGGTCGATGAGCTTGATGCGCCACTGCAGCGGCTCAACCACTTCAAGGTCGAATACCCGCTTGTCAGTGCGCCCCTGCATGCGGGCCGTGACTTTATAGCGCCCCGCTTTGGCAGCAAGGAACGGGAACATCGAACGACCGTCGCTATCGGTAGGCACCAAAGCTTCTTCAGGTAGCTCGGGTTGCTCCCCCTCTTCCGGTGGATCCAGAAACTCAACAACCCACTCAATCGGATAACGGGCGATCGGCGAAGCGTCGTTGTCCGCCAGCTCCCGGACTTCAATCCACAATTGGCTGGCGCGGTCAGAACCTGCAACCGGCAAGAGATAATCGGCCGATTGACCATGCATCACAGCGCCGCTGGCCACCTCGAGCTCAAGGGATTTACTGCCGTGGGTTACAGAGGCCTTCACTGTCAGCGGCCCAGCTGTAACGGATGACACGGTGAACGTCGCTTCACCGTTCTCGTCGCTGTCGTCGCTGCCAAGCAGGGTTTCGCCCCGGTAGAAAGTGACTCTCGCACCCTGATAAGGCCTGCCATCCAGTCCAATCACTAGACAGCTCAACTCCAGCGACAGTCCCGCCACAGCAGGTGACAACACCTTAAGCACCGTAATGCGAGGCCGATCAACAAAACTGATTTTTTCGAATCTCACAGGGTCCTTGTCTTCGTACCGCGCGGTGACTGTGAGATCGGCCACCGCTTCCCGGCTGCGCAAACGGGTTCGGGCAAAGCCGTCCTTGTCGGTATAAGACACCACCGGGTCCAGAGTTCCACCTGTACATGCCCATTGAATAGGGCGATCTGCAGCAAAATTATAAAACCTGTCATCCAGCCTTACCTGAAGCTCAAGGTATTCGAGGTTCCCGGCCAGTTTCGGCTCGAAAGGCCCAGTGCTGGTGTCCTCTTTTACGAAGTCGATAGTACTTTCGTCACAGTCAATCAAAATAGGTTCGGCATACACCCGCTGCCCCAGGCCATAGCGGGCAACGACTTTGGCCAGGCCCATCCAGTTTCCCGCCTTGAAGCGCACGCTCGCTCTCCCTGCGTGATCGGTGACCGACGTCACCTCTTGCAAGCCGCTGCGTTCACACTCCCAGGTCACTGTAATGTTGGCCAGAGGCTCGCCCTGGAAGTCTCGCAGCATGACTTCGATCCGCGCGTACTCGCCGGGTGCGTTAGCGATCAGTCGGTTAGTCGAGACCGTCGTAGTGCCCGTTACACTTTGTCCAACCTCACCAAACTCCTGTGCTTTGCTCTGGATAGCCGACTCAGACAAACACTGCACGGCGTGCTCTGCCGCCTGGCGACAGCTCTGCACATCGCTTTCCGGACTCAGCATGCCCAATTCCAAAATGGCCTTGGCGTCCAGGCCTGTGGTCGCGGCACAGCCTCGCGCACGGATCACAAAGTCAATCTGCGACAACTCACGAATCAGTGGCAGATCGGGCGCCAGATAATTCGCACACTCCAATACTTCCTTGATGCCCCATTTGACTGCCTGTGCCAGTGAGCTCGCTGCACCATCGCGAATAAGCCGAATGTCCTCCGGGGTCAGTTGGGGCGGAAGCTCATTGACCAGTTTCAAATACGCCAGCAGTTTCTCGGCCGGCTCCTCGGTGTGAATGACTGCGCGACCGTAGATGGTCAACAAGTAGAAGGTATCGAGGGTCAGTTCCTCGATTTGCCGAAGCCCGAACCAGCGCCAATGCTCTTGGGTCGTCAGCGTGGCCAGCATCGCGGAACTCAATGCCAGTTTTTTCACCACGGCGGTACGGCGAACCAGATGCGCCAGCATCTTGAGAATATCGTCACCGACGGCGATGGTTTGTTCCGCTTGTGTCGCATCGCCCAACACCCGCATCGTTTCATTGAGCAGCAGGAAGACCCCGTCCGACTCTACCCACCGCAGCACGGCCAGGGCCTGGTCCTGTTCGACATTGAGATAAACCGCCAGACTCTCTTGCACGACGGCACTCTGCGCCGCCCGGGTCTGCAACACGACCGCCAGAACGGTCGCCCGTACTCGCTCAGCCTGTGTTTCATCAACCTCCGCCATTTCGACCGCACCGTTGATTTCGTCTTTGGCCCAGCTTTCGTACGACGCGTCATCTACAGCATGACCTTTGACGATCAAGCCCTTTTCTTCAACGATCTCGTTCAGCAAGGCCAGCCAATTCGTGCCGAGCTCTGCACGAACCGGTGGAATGCCTGCGCCCAACAGCGCTTCTTCGGTCAGGCGAGTCGGTTCCAGACGCTTGCGCAATTCTTGCAACAGCGCCAATTCGGCTTCTGAAGCCGCTGTCGGCACCTCGACCGGCGACACGTGTTGCACCAGCCAGATCACCTCAAGGTTATTTTCCCGGCACCATTTCACGCAGGACTGAACGGCATGCAGTACATCCAGCACGTCGGCCCTGCCGATCGTTCTATAGCTACCAATGTGGGGGTGCCCCAACAACTCACGCAGCCAATCGCTGCCCATGGGGCTCATGGTTTCCAGCAGCGCTGCCAGCTCTATCGAGGTCACCCCACAGAAAGACGACAGCCTGACCAGTCGATAAAAGCTTGAGACGACCCTGACACTACGCTCCAGCTCATTGCGCATGCCGTAACATTCGGCGACCACTCGAGCGAGATAACGCCAGGTTTCCAGATTAATGCCCAAGCCACTACAGATCTGATCTACCGTGCGACGATCACTGTCGGTTTGCGGGTGAATGGCAAACTTGCCGCCATCGAGGCGAAGCGGTGTGTCGAACAACGATTGGCCGTTAAACACGCGGTCAAACTGAGATTGCTCTTCGCCGCGAGCACAGACGCTCATCTCGTCGATCAATGCCGCAAAATCCTCGGCTGTGCATCTGAACTCCCGACGGAAATCCTGAAAAAGCCCAATGGCTCGCAGCGTACTGTCGGTGATTTTGTAGGATTGAGTCGCTAGCTCTTTTGCCACAGGCTCATTCGCCGATTTGCGTGCCTGGGCACGGCCGGCGGCCACCAACAGCAGATCGCATTCGTCGTACGGCAGATCGATGTGCCGAGCCAGGCGAAGCATGCGGTTAATCAGGTCGAAGTGCCGTTTGGTCGCGTTTATCAGTTTCCTGTCTGTCACCGCGCCCGAAGGTTGGGACACGCTGATTGCATCTGCATTGCCTTCCGCGTTGATAAACACCGAGCCGAACGTTTTCGCGTCCGCCATGGGAGGGGAGGAGACATTCGGAGAAATGTGGGGGGCATAACGTTCAATCGACAACAAGCTGGCCAACTGATCCGAATTGATCGAGGTCTGGGTGCAAAACGTCACTACATCAAGCAAATCGTCGTAATTGGCACCGAAATTGTCTTTGAAAAAATCGTCGTTGGTGGCTTGCGGATCAGGATCGATACGGCCTGTACGGCGATCCACTCGCTGGAGCTTCACTTCCTCGGGCTCCTCCGTCATGACGTACTTATTCTCCGACAGCAACGCCTGCATCGCCGGTCCCAGGCCGCTGGCCTGGCGCATGGCAATACTGGAGCGCCCTCCGTGAGCCCCTGCTTCTTTCCAGTACGGATATTTCGGATCGGCGATCCGCACCACATCCCCCAGGCTCAAACCCTTTTGCTGCAGCACATGGTTCCATTGCACCCGGTACCATTCGAACGGCAACGTGGTCATGGGATAGCGTGCCTGGAGCAGCCGGTCCTCAACAACTTCATCGGCCAGAAGAGGGTCTTCAGGCTGATTTTCGATGATGTGACTCAGTACTTTGTTCACCAACACCACCGTCGGTGTCATCTGGTAAGCCATTGTCGGATCGATGACACGGGTTCCCAGATCAGGCCGCCGGACCGCCATTGTTATTTTTTTTGCACAACCTGCATCTGCGCGCACTTCGAGTTCAAGGGCCTTGGTGAACAGCTCCACGAAGTACGCCACCGGTGCATCGTTGGCATCAAGGTTACCCGGCAGCGTGGTCTCACCCCAGGCGGGATTGAACAGTTTTTCATGGTTCGGGCCATCGACCAGCGCGCTGATGCCGGTGTAGTGCAAAGCGTTGCGCGGTGTATGGCGAGTCAATCGGTGATTGCGAAACTGGCGTGCAACATGCACCAGCACACTGTTGGATTTGTTCTGTACAAGTCTGGCTTCATGGCTGGACAGGCCGAACGTATCCATCAATCCCTGATGCCCCATCCGCACCAGTTGCAAGACCGAGCAGTTATCAGCGGTGAGTTGCTGGTCTTGCGTCAGGCTTTGCATCCGCTCCTGGCCGACCGTCGAATCGAAAAGTTGTGAAATGAGTGAATTACCGCTGGTTTCCTTTGTCATGGGAGATTTCCTGAAAGCGACGGGGGAGACTTCGTGCTACAGGTTTAAGCGATTCAGGAGCAAGCCGTAACCTGTGATAAATGACAGTCACGATGAACGGTCTTCGATCTTGTGCGGTGCATAGTCCAGAGAGGATGTCGCAGGGGGGGTCAATACATAGAACCATTCAACAAAGGTCCAAGGGGAATTATCCTGATCTTGCCGTTTACTGACCGCATGCAGTTGGTGGGGCCCCGGCGACAGATCCTGCCAAAAGTGCCTATCGTGTAGATTTTTGTATGTTCCCATAGGCCCAGAAGGATGAAAGTCGATCTGAAAACCATCAGGTGTTAAACGCCCTCCTTCTCCTTCCTCAAGTTCAACTCTCAGGCTACGACCAGCATGGGCGTAGTAGGCCTTATGAGATTGAGGTGTGTTTACAACAGGGGCCGCTAGATTGGATTTCGGGTCATTCTGAACTGCTGTCATGTTTTCGCTCTCCTGCGGTTGAATAGCGTTCTCCTGGCTATTGCTACCTAACCAAACAGCGAATGGCTACCTGTAATAACTGACAGTCCCGACGAGTGGCTCCCCTCAGGCAGCTTGATTTGGCCGAGAGCCTTGAAGACAATCCCCCGGCATCTGGCAGTGGCGATTTAACAATTGAGTGAGTTGGGTTGTTGCGGGTGGAGAAGTCGCTGGAAAACGGACAGGCGTTCAGCGCGGCTTAGTCTCTATACGTTCAGGATGTGTTGTTTGGTCCGGCGCTTTCGCGAGCAAGCTCCGGGCGGCGTTTCGACGAAAGCAATTGCACCGGCGCCGCAAAACGTCAGGCCGAAGCCGGCAACGGCTGAAAACTGAAGTACTGCTTCAACGCCGCCACCAGTTGCCCATACTCCGGCGGTGCCCATTGCAGGCTGAACCCGGCGTCATAGTGGTGAGGTGTCGCGTCTTCGTGGCACCACAGGCAGCAGGCCTTGAGGTCGATGACCTGCTGGCAGCCATCGGCCATGGGGATTTTCAAGCGCAGATCAAAATCGGCGCCGATCATCATCGGTAACTGACTGATGAGCATCAGCCCGTCTTCAGAGACGTTGCCCAGGAAACCAATCGGTTTGTCGGTGACGCTGTTGAACACTTTCAGAAAATACGGCAGTTGATGCCGCTCGATCCGGCGGTCAGTGAACATGCGCAATTCGCCCAGCAAGGCCCTTAAGCAGGGCCGCACTAATGCTTCGGAACGGGCCTGCCTTTATAGATAGGCAATGGGCGCGCTCTCCCCGATCCCGGTGCGACAGTCCATGGAACCGCTGTCGCTTACTCCTGCCGATCACAGGTGTTACGTCGGCTTGACAGCAAGGCTCTAAACCGGCTTATTCGACTATAGCTCACCACCGCCAGTGAGCCAGCCGCTGGATGCAATCAGAACCGGGTCGGGCGAACCACGGCGGCAGAGTTGCGCAGCGGGTAATGACCCAGCGACTGCAAGGTTTCCAGTCGGGCGCGGGCACGATAGGCGTACTCGCTTTGCGGGTAGGAGGCAATGATGAACTGGTAGGTCTGCGCCGCATCGACAAACAGCTTCTGCCGTTCCAGGCACAAACCGCGCAGCATCGACACTTCCGGCCATACGTAAGACCGCGCGCGGCTGGCGCGTTCGACTTTGGACAGTTCAAGCGTCACTTGCTCGCAATTGCCACGGTCATAAGCCTTGTAGGCATTATTCAAATGATGGTTCATCGAAAAACGGGTGCAGCCCACAACACTGAGGGCAAGAATGGCTATGAGCACGAATCGCATGGGGGTTCTCCTGTCTTGAGCTCTGTATCGACCCGTGGCGCAAAATCTTCAAGATTGTTCGTTTAAAGATATAAACGAATAAGTAGTGCAAACGAACAATGACTACAACCGGAGACCATAGTAGCCTCACTCAGCGCTTGAACTCAGGAGTCTATGCATGTCCGTCCGTCGCACCAAAATCGTCGCTACCCTTGGCCCGGCCAGTAACTCGCCGGAAGTTCTCGAACAGCTGATTCTGGCTGGCCTGGACGTCGCCCGCCTGAACTTCTCCCACGGCACCCCCGACGAGCACAAGGCTCGCGCGAAGCTGGTGCGTGACCTCGCTGCCAAGCACGGCCGCTTCGTGGCCCTGCTGGGTGACCTGCAAGGCCCGAAAATCCGTATCGCCAAATTCGCCAACAAGAAGATCGAGCTGAAGATCGGTGATCAATTCACCTTCTCCACCAGCCATCCTCTGACCGAAGGCAACCAGCAAGTGGTCGGCATCGATTACCCGGACCTGGTCAAGGACTGCGGCGTGGGCGACGAGCTGCTGCTCGACGACGGTCGTGTAGTGATGCGCGTCGATACCGCCACCGCCACCGAACTGAACTGCACCGTGACCATCGGCGGCCCGCTGTCGGACCATAAAGGCATCAACCGTCGCGGCGGTGGCCTGACTGCTCCGGCCCTGACCGAGAAAGACAAGGCCGACATCAAGCTCGCCGCAGAAATGCAGGTCGACTACCTGGCCGTGTCCTTCCCCCGTGATGCGGCCGACATGAACTACGCCCGTCAACTGCGCGACGAGGCCGGCGGTACTGCCTGGCTGGTGGCGAAAATCGAACGCGCCGAAGCCGTGGCCGACGATGAAACCCTCGACGGTCTGATCCAGGCTTCCGACGCGGTGATGGTTGCCCGTGGCGACCTGGGCGTGGAAATCGGCGACGCCGAGCTGGTGGGCATTCAGAAGAAAATCATTCTGCACGCACGCCGCCACAACAAGGCTGTGATCGTGGCGACCCAGATGATGGAGTCGATGATCCAGAACCCGATGCCGACCCGTGCCGAAGTGTCCGACGTGGCCAACGCCGTGCTCGACTACACAGACGCCGTGATGCTGTCCGCCGAATCCGCCGCCGGCCTGTATCCGCTGGAAGCCGTGCAAGCGATGGCGCGCATTTGCGTCGGTGCTGAAAAGCACCCGACCGGCAAGACCTCCAGCCACCGCATCGGCAAGGAATTCACCCGCTGCGACGAGAGCATCGCGCTGGCGACCATGTACACCGCCAACCACTTCCCGGGCGTCAAAGCGATCATCGCATTGACCGAAAGCGGCTACACCCCGCTGATCATGTCGCGCATCCGTTCTTCGGTGCCGATCTATGCGTATTCGCCGCACCGCGAAACCCAGGCGCGCGCAGCGATGTTCCGTGGCGTGTACACCATTCCGTTCGACCCGGCCTCGCTGGAGCCACACGAAGTCAGCCAGAAGGCGATCGACGAGCTGGTCAAGCGCGGCGTCGTGGAGAAAGGCGACTGGGTCATCCTGACCAAGGGCGACAGCTACCACACCACCGGCGGCACCAACGGGATGAAAATCCTGCACGTTGGCGATCCGCAGGTCTGAGTGACCGGCTGCTGAAAAAACAAAGCCCTGCCATGTGAATGGCGGGGCTTTTGGTTTCTGATCCTGAAGCTGCAGTGTCTGGGCGGACCTCATCGCGAGCAGGCTCGCTCCCACAGGGGATTTGTGGTGCACCGAGCCTGCTCGCGATGAGGCCCGCCCGGCCCCCGTCGATTCAATGTCGGTTGATAAACCCCGACAACGCCGCAAGCGCTTCCGGCGAGCGCAGCCGTTGGGTGAACAACGCGCCCTCTTCTTCTATCACCTTGCGCAATTGCTCGCGATCCGGGGCTTTCATCAATTGCTTGCTGATGCGCACCGCTTCCGGTGGCAGCGATTCGAAACGCAGCGCCATCTCCCGCGCCTTGGCCAATGCCGCTTCACCACTGCCCAGCGCTTCGGTTGCGATGCCCCACTCGGCCGCTTGCTCACCACTGAAACCTTCACCGAGCAGCAACAGTTCCGCCGCTTTGGCATGCCCGAGCAATCGAGGCAAAAGCAGGCTGGAGCCAAACTCCGGGCATAAACCGAGGTTGACGAAGGGCATGCGCAGTCGAGCGTCGCGGCTGATGTAGACCAGATCGCAATGCAGCAGCAACGTCGTGCCGATCCCCACCGCTGCACCTGCCACGGCAGCGATCACCGGCTTGCGGCATTCAAGCAAGGTGAGCATGAACTGAAACACCGGGCTGTCGAGGTTGCTCGGAGGCGCTTGCAGGAAATCGGCAATATCGTTGCCGGCGGTGAAGCATTCGCTGCTGCCAGTGATCAGCACCGCGTTGATTTCGGGGTCGGTGTCAGCCTGTTCCAGCGCTTCGGCCAAATGGCTGTACATGGCGCGGGTCAGGGCGTTTTTCTTGTCGGGGCGGTTCAGGCATAGCGTCAGCAGGCCGCGTTCGCGTTCAATCTGGATGGCATCGGGCATGGCGTGTCCTGATCTGAGAGGATCAACTGTGGCGAGAGTGCTTGCTCGCTACAAAGTCAGCGCTCAACCGCGAGGCAGGAAGACGTCGGCCAGCAGTTGATTGCGCGGCAGTCCCGCCAGATACAGGCGCCGGGCAAAGGCATCGACGCTGTCGGGGGACCCGCAGAGTAAGGCTAGGGTTTGCCGGGAAACAAGCCGCAGTTGCGCCAAAGCCGCGGGCAACTCGGTCGGCGTCCACAGTTCGATACTGAGGTTCGGGCGGCTGGCGGCCATGGCCTGCAGAGGTTTGGCCAGATAATGCTCATCGGCATCATGGGCGAGGTGAATCACGCGGATGCCGCCCTGGTGATCCTGGCGCAGGGCTTCGCGCAAGACGCCGAACAACGGGCCCAGCCCGGTTCCGGCGGCCATCAGCCAGAGTGGCCGGGTGTGCCAGTCCGGATCGTAATGCAAGGCCCCGCCGCGCAATTCGCCGAGACGCAGCGGATCGCCGATTTTCAACTGACGCGCCGCCTCACTGAATTCGCCCGGTTGGCGACAGTCGACATGGAACTCCAGAAAGCGGTCTTCTTCCGGCAGGCTGGCCAAGGAATAAGGCCGCGCCACGTTGCCGCTCCACAACACCAGATGCTGCCCGGCGCTGTAGCGCAACGGGCGTTGCGGCGTCAGGCGCAGACGCAAAACGCTGCTGCTCAACCAATCGACGGCGGCGACCTCGGCCGGACGACCGTCCTGTTGCGGGTCGAAAGCATGCACCTGCAAATCCTCAACCACCTGGCACTGACACGCCAGGCGCCAGCCTTGCTGACGCTGCTCTGCGCTCAGGGCATCGGGCCGGCTGTCGCTCGGCAATCCTTGCGTGCATTGCACCAGACACGCATGACAACTGCCGGCGCGGCAGCTGTAAGGAACGGACACGCCGTTTTGATTCAACGCATCAAGCAGGTTGCTGCCAGACGCCACCGACCATTGACGATCGCCGACCCGTAACTCAGGCATCGACGTTCTCCCACGCCGCCGCGCAACGATTGCGGCCGTCGCGCTTGGCGCGATACAGCGCCTGGTCGGCGCGCTGCAAAGCGTCGTCGAGATCATCGCCCAGCTCCAGCAGGGTCATGCCTGCCGACAGGCTGAGATTGCCGACCTTCAGGCCGATCAACTCGACGTCGGTGAAAGCAATCCGCAACCGCTCGCAGCAGGAAGTCAGGCGTTCCGGGCTGCAGTCGGGCAGCAGCAACACGAACTCTTCGCCGCCATAACGAGCCAGCACGTCCCCCTCACGCAGACAGGCGCTGGCCACACCGGCAAAGGCTTGCAGCACCTGATCGCCGGCAGCGTGGCCGTGCACATCGTTGATGCGTTTGAAATGGTCGAGGTCGATCAGCGCCAGGCCATGCACCACGCCGAGCTCCATGGCGTTGAGTTCGCGTGAGGCCAGGCGCAGGAAATGCCGACGGTTGAACAGCCCGGTCAACTCGTCGGTGGCGACCAGGTCTTCGAGCTGGCGCATCATTCCGCGCAGGGTGTCCTGATGCGCCTGCAAGGCGAAGCGGCGTTGGCGCATCCGTTGGCGTGACGCCTGTACGTAGCGGGCGTAAAGCTCCAGCCAGACCAGCACGATAAACAGTACGCACACCTGCAACGCGGCCAGTGCCGGGTCGGCCAACTGGAAGTGGTAGCCCTCCCACAGCGTGATCGCGCTGAAACTGAAAAACACCAACAGCGCGCACCGCACAAAGGCCCGGCGCGACAGATGAAACAGCCCGAACAGCAGAATCAGCACGTAGAACACCAGAAAAGCGCCGCGTGCCTCATCCAGATTGGCAACCAGCCAGGTTTGCCAACCCAGCCCCAGCAACACTTGCGCTTCGGTCAGGCTGGGGTCGGAGAACCGCAGGTTCCAGCCACTGTAGAAGACCGCGAACAACGTCGCCTGGCTGATGACCACCAGCGCGCTGCCGACAGCGACATTGGCCAGGGGCTCATCGTAATGGCCGGTAAAAAACGCCAGCCACAGCAGCAGCAGGGCCAGGGCGTAGGTGCCGGCTGCGAGGGCAAAACGTTTGAGCAAAAGGCGCTGGATGGCGTTATGGGTCAATCGTTGACTCACCGTGCGAAAGGAGGCTGACCGAGTGTCCTACTCTACAGACCGAATGCCACTTTAGTGGCGTGTCTGACAAATGACCATTCAATTTTCAACGCATAAAACTGGCGTCAAAGCGATGACCCCAATGAACCGATTTCCTGTGGTGAGGGGGATTATCTGTGGCGAGGGGATTTATCCCCGTTGGGTGGCGTAGCCGCCCCAAAACATGCACCTCGGTGCGTCAGGTATTTCGCGTGTGTCGGATTGACGACTGCTTCGCAGCCGAACGGGGATAAATCCCCTCGCCACAAGATTGACTGCCGGCGCGTGTGCCGGCCTGCGAGGCGCGTTATACTGCCGCGCCTTTTTAGCGTCGCGCCAGCATGCCCGGCGTGCCTTGAAAGGTGCTTGCAACCGACCGATGCACCCAAGCTGCAAGCACCTTATTGAATGTTCCCGTCTTTTAGAGGAGCGCGACTCATGACCGTGATCAAGCAAGACGACCTGATTCAGAGCGTTGCCGACGCCCTGCAGTTCATATCCTATTACCACCCCGTTGATTTCATCCAGGCGATGCACGAAGCCTACCTGCGCGAAGAATCGCCAGCGGCCCGTGACTCGATGGCGCAAATCCTGATCAACTCGCGCATGTGCGCCACCGGCCACCGCCCGATCTGCCAGGACACCGGCATCGTCACCGTGTTTGTCCGCGTGGGTATGGACGTGCGTTGGGATGGCGCCACCATGGGCCTGGACGACATGATCAACGAAGGCGTGCGCCGGGCTTACAACCTGCCGGAAAACGTCTTGCGTGCCTCGATCCTCGCCGACCCGGCGGGCGCTCGTAAAAACACCAAGGACAACACCCCGGCTGTTATCCACTACTCCATCGTTCCGGGTAACACCGTGGAAGTGGACGTGGCGGCCAAGGGCGGCGGCTCCGAGAACAAGTCGAAAATGGCCATGCTCAACCCGTCCGACTCGATCGTCGACTGGGTATTGAAGACCGTTCCGACCATGGGCGCCGGCTGGTGCCCACCGGGCATGCTCGGCATCGGCATCGGCGGTACCGCCGAGAAAGCCGCGGTGATGGCCAAGGAAGTGTTGATGGAATCCATCGACATTCACGAGTTGAAAAAGCGCGGCCCGTCCAACCGTATCGAAGAGATGCGCCTGGAGCTGTTCGAGAAGGTCAACCAGCTGGGCATCGGCGCCCAGGGCCTGGGTGGCCTGACCACCGTGCTCGACGTGAAGATCATGGATTACCCGACCCACGCCGCTTCGTTGCCGGTGTGCATGATCCCGAACTGCGCCGCCACCCGTCACGCGCACTTTGTATTGGATGGCTCCGGCCCGGCGACCCTGGAAGCGCCACCGCTGGACGCCTACCCGGAAATCGTCTGGGAAGCCGGCCCGTCGGCCCGTCGCGTCAACCTCGACACCCTGACCCCGGAAGACGTGCAGAGCTGGAAGCCGGGCGAAACCGTCCTGCTCAACGGCAAGATGCTCACCGGTCGCGACGCCGCGCACAAGCGCATGGTCGAGATGCTGAACAAGGGTGAAACCCTGCCAGTGGACCTCAAAGGTCGCTTCATCTACTACGTCGGCCCGGTTGATCCGGTGCGCGAAGAAGTCGTTGGCCCTGCCGGTCCGACCACTGCAACGCGGATGGACAAGTTCACCCGTCAGATCCTCGAGCAAACCGGCCTGCTGGGCATGATCGGCAAATCCGAGCGCGGCCCTACCGCGATCGACGCGATCAAGGACCACAAGGCCGTTTACCTGATGGCAGTGGGCGGCGCGGCTTACCTGGTGGCGCAAGCGATCAAGAAGTCTCGCGTGGTGGCTTTCGCCGAACTGGGCATGGAAGCGATCTACGAGTTCGACGTGAAAGACATGCCGGTGACGGTTGCGGTGGATAGCAAGGGTGAGTCGGTGCATATCACTGGGCCTGCTATCTGGCAGAAGAAGATCAGTGAGAGTCTGGCGGTGGAAGTGCAGTAAGTTACGCTGCCCCCCCCCTGAAAAGAACCGGCCTGTTGGTGACGACAGCCGGTTTTTTTTCGCCTGGAGTACGCCAGGGATTTTTCCGGCCAACAAGGCAGACCTGTCAGATATGACAGGTCACAACCACCGCGCCCCCTGATAAGTTGAATGCACTTGTGCGTCCTTGTCAGGTGGAAACGGAAATGGCCACGGAAGAACAAAAAGGCACTATCAATATTTCAGCTCCCGCCCAACCGAAAATCGGTGGCGCCATTGCCAGCTTTGGCGGCTGGGGGGCAGTGGGCACGACAGGTTCGGCCTCGTTGGCCATACCGCTGCCCGTTTCCCAGGCGCCCAACCGGGAAATGGTGCCGGCCCTTTCGCTTGGCTACAGCAGTCACGTGGGCAACAGTATTTTCGGTATCGGCTGGCATTTGACCGTGAATGCAATAACGGTGCGCACGAGCAAGGGCGTTCCGCTGTACGACAAGCGCAAGGATCTGCTGGTCGGCGCCGACGGCGAAACCTGGATGCCGGAGCTGGATGCCGACGGCGAGATCGTTGACAGACTCGTCACCCTCGGGACAACCAGCTATCGAGCCATTCGCTATCAGCCACGCATCGAGGGTGGTTTTGCCAAAATCGAACGGCTGATCAGTGACGACGATGCGGCAGGTTTCTGGCTGATTCATAGCGCCGATGGCAATCGCCATGTCTATGGCAAGACACTGGCGTCGCGCCGGGCGGAACCAAGGGACGAGAGCAAAGCGCTGGAACCTGAACGCGTCGGGGTCTGGCTGCTGGACGAAACCGTTACTCCCCGCGGTGAGCACATCGTCTATGAATACAAGGCCGAAACGGAAAAACCGGTCGCGCCGGATTTTCGCGACTATCGTGCCCAGCGGTATCTGCACCGGGTGCTCTATGGCAATGCAGTGGCGGAGCCTGAACTGTACTCGCTGAAAGTCGGTGAATGGAAAGACGTCGACTTCCATTTTCATCTGCTGTTCGATTACGGCGAACGCAGTCACGACCTGACGCAAATACCGGTATACGGTCCACCTTACACATCGGGCGGCGATCAGTACGGCGAATGGCTGGAACGCAGCGACCCGTTCTGGAATCACGATTACGGATTTGAACTGGGCACTCGACGTCTGTGCAGACAAGTCATGATGTTTCACCATTTCCGCGACGAACTGGGTAACTCACCGAAACTGGTTCAACGGCTTCTTCTGGAGCACCACCAAGGCGCGCTGGACTACAACCATCTGACTGCCGCTCATCTTCAGGCTTACGGCAAGCAAGACGATATCGAGAGCCGGCCACCGTTCGAATTCAACTACGCGCCCTTCGATCTGGAAAAAGCTGATCAACCCGGCTGGAAAGCGTTCCCGCAGATGCCAGGCCTCAATGAAGGTCAGCGTTACCAGTTGGTGGATTTGTACAGCAAAGGTATGCCCGGCATTTTATGCCGCTATGACAAGGCCTGGTATTACCGCGAACCGTTGCGCGATAACTACCCCAGCGATGACGTTCGCTACGGCGACTTGAAAGAACTGCCATACATTCCGCTGGCCGACAGCAGTAAATCGCTGCGTCAGACGCTCACTGACCTGAACGGTGACGGCAAGCTCGAATGGGGCGTACACGCCCCGACCATGAACGGCTGTTTCACCCTGAATCCTGACCGCCAGTGGTCAGGATTTGTCCCCTATAAAGCCTTTCCGCTGGAATATTTCCATCCTCAGGCGCAAATGACCGATCTGGTCGGCGACGGTCGCACTCACGTGGCCCTGATCGGCAGCAACAGTGTGCGTTTGTACACAAATCTGGGCGATGACCAGGGGTTCAGTGCCGGCCGGAATGTTGAACACGACAAAGACGATGCCCTGCCACTGCCGAGCAATTCAGAAACCGAAGTGGTGGGCTTCAGTGATGTACTGGGCAGCGGCAAACAGCACCTGTTCCGTATCCGTCACAACAGCCTGGAGTGCTGGCCCAACCTCGGCCATGGGCGCTTCGGGACAAGAATCGTGCTCAGCTCACCAACGTTCCCTTACGAGACATTCAATGCCTCGCAAGTGCTCCTGGCGGACCTCGACGGTTCAGGCGCAACGGACCTGATCTACCTGCAATCCGACGGATTTCTGATCTTCATGAACCACTGCGGCAAGGGCTTCGTCACCGAACCTGTCGAAGTGCCCTGGCCCGAAGGCGTGCGCTACGATCGGTTGTGTCAGGTCACCACGGCGGACCTGCTGGGAATGGGTTGCACCAGCCTGATCCTGACCGTACCGCACATGTCTCCCCGGCACTGGCGCTACGATTTCGTCAACGCCAAGCCCTACCTGGTCAACCGCAGCAACAACAACATGGGCGCCCTCAGCTTTATCGACTATCGCAGTTCGGCGCAGGAGTTCCTCGATGAGGAATACGAACATCACCTGATCGACAAGGACGCCGTCGTCGAGTCCGAACTGCCATTCGCCATGCATCTGGTCAAGCGCCAGACTCAGGTCGATGAAATCACCGGCAATAAACTGACCCAGCTCATGAGTTACCGCCAGGGTTACTACGACCCCTTCGAACGGGAGTTTCGCGGTTTTGGCCTGTTATTGCAGACCGACACCGAAGCCACCGAAGCGGTACGTGCAACCTTGGGGTTCACCGCTCCGATCCTGAGTAAAACCTGGTTTCACGTTGGCAAATCCATTAATCAGCCAAGGGTCGGGTATTACAGCGACGATGCGCAGGCTGTTGCGCTGCAACCGACCAAACTGGAACGCTTCCATCTACGAGACAGGGTTGGAGAACCGCTTGAGCCTGACGAGGAAACGACCCGCCAGATCGCACGATCGCTCAGTGGCTCGACATTGCGCTCTGAAGTGTTCGCTTTGGATAATCCAGTGGTGCCCTATGCGGTGTCGGAGGCTCGCTTCCTGGTACGCCTGCTGCGGGCGAAAAACGAGCACTACCCCTATGCCGTGCTGCAACCCATGGCGCTGGAATCGATCAGCTATCAGTACGAACCTGAAATGCCCGACGATCCACGCTGCGAGCACACCCTCAATCTGAAATGGGATGAGTTCGGCAGTCCGCTGCACGCCTTCATCGTCTACTACGCACGGCGCAAAACCGACGAAACACCGCCCTTCGACGACGAGCATGACAACCGATACTGGAAGGACGCCCACGATGAGGCGCAACAGCGCTGGTATCTGACCGAGTCCAAGGCCGAACTCATCCATCTGTACGATGAAGCGACCTGGAAACCGGGAACGCCTTTTCGACTGGGGTTGCCGTATCGCGAGCGCGGGAATGCGCTGGTACTGGAAAAGGCGCAGTTAAGTATCAAGGATATCCATCACGAGAATTTCCTGGCGTGGAGCGAGGACGAGGGGGAGTGGGCGAAGCAGTCGGTGCTCGCCGGCATGTCGATGCAGTTATACATTGACCCTGCCACCCACCAGACCATGGAAAAAGGCGACGCGACAATTCACGCGCTGCCTGGCTACGTGGAAATCGCCGAACTGGATGCCCACGCCTTGAGCGCTTACGACAAACTCAAGGATGATCAGGGGCAGATGCCTTTCAATCTCAAGGAGAAGCTTGAATCCCCCGAAGTGGGCTATCACATCATGAAGTGGTTCCTGCCCGAGGTGGAACAGGCCGAGCCTGATGATCCGACCGATGCGAAAAACTACCTGTGGTCCGTGCACCGTGGTTTCCCGCGCTACCTTGGTCCGGAGGGTTTCTACAATGTCGAATCCTTCCAGCAGACGCAAAGTCACGGCGTCACGAAAGTCACGTATGACCCCTACTGGTGCCTGCACACGGCAATCGAGTTACCGGACGGTTGTGTCACCCAGATCCTCGATGTCGATTACTGCACGTTCTTGCCCGCAGCCATCAAAGACCCCAACCAAAACACTCAGGAAGCGTGTTACAACGCCTTTGGCGAAGTGTTGGTCACCAGTTTTCATGGCACCGAACTGGGCCTGCCAGTGGGCTTCGATCCGCTACAGGACTACGTGCGCCCTACAGATCGCAGCCCGGCTCACGCCATCGAATCGCCCAAGGTTGCCATCGGCAACTTCGCCATGGCCATGTTCAGCGATGCATTGAGCTGGATGGGGCAAATCCCCAAGACCGAGTCACCGGGTGCGCAATGGTTGGCCTGGGCACGGGAACAAGGCTTTGTGTTGCCCAGCGGGCATCTCTGCGATCGCGCCCGCCAGCACGTGCTGGCGCTCGAAAACCCGAGTGCGCAAGAACAGCTTCTTCAGCAATACGTCGACGCCGCCCACCGAGAACCTGTTCACGTCGCCACCTTGCAAGCGGACCGTTACCCGGGTGATCCGGAGTTACAGATTCGCATCGCCATCCTCCATCAGGATGGCTTTGGCCGGGTGCTGCAAACCAAACAGGAAGTCGAGCCTGGCAAGGCCTGGGTGGTGCTGGAAGACGGCACGCTGAAACTCAAGGAAGATGGCCAGCCGGAAGAAGCCGAAGCCACACGGCGCTGGCGGGTCAGCGAACCGGTCGAATACAACAACAAGGGCGAGAAAGTGCGCATCTACCGGCCTTACTTCGCGGATCAGTTCCGACGTATCAACGATGACTCGCTACGCGTGTTCGCCTATCACGACCAGCAGTTCTACGACGCCGCCGGCCGACCGACCCACACCATCCTGGCAAAAAAAATGCCGCAAGGCGAAAATTCGGAACTCAAACCGTTGCGCCGGGAACAGCGCTACCGCTGCTGGTACGTCATCGCCTTCGATGAAAACGATCTGTTTGATGAACCACCCGCAGCAACACGGCGCCTCAACAGAACGCTGCATTGATGCCAGCCATTGATGAACAAACTCCACACGTTGGAGTCATCGACAACCGTAACCTGTCAGTACGTGAGGTGGCGTACTGGCGGCGGGACGCCAGCGAACTCAAGCCTGAATCGCGGGTGACGGCTCAGCAGTACGACGCGGCCGGCCGTTTGGTTGCGCAACGGGATCCGCGCTTCCTCGCGCCTGGGTCCCGCCCGAACACGGCCACCGTTTACAGCTTGTCCGGCACTGCGTTGTGCACTGAAAATCTCGACGCCGGATGGCGCCTGGGTTTACCGGACGGGACCGGGCAAATGCGCGAGCATTGGGATGGTCGAGGCAGTCATTGGCAGCATGATTACGACGTACAGCGACGGCTGACAGCAGTCCATGAGCACATGCAGGGCTTGACCGTACGCACCGTTGAACGCCTGACCTATGCCGACAACGCGGGCGAATTTGCCAAGCGCAACCAGTGCGGGCAACTGATCCGCCACGATGATCGAGCCGGTGCAGTGTGGCTCGACCAGCAGGCACTCAGCGGCGGAGTCGTCCGGCAACGTCGACGGTTTTTACCGGACCAATGCGAAGTCCATCCCCACTGGCCCGTTGTCGAAGCGGAACGCGACACCCTGCTGCAACCCGGCGTGGGGTACACCACCACCGCCCGCTTCGGGTCGCTGGGACAAGTGCTTGAGCAAACCGATGCCGGAAGTCACCGTAAGCACTTCAGCCTTGATCGCGCCGGGCAATTGCAGCGCATTGACCTGACCCTCGAATCTCAAGGCCGGCAACCGCTGTTGAAAGCGGCGAGCTACAACGCCGAAGGCCAACTGCTGACTCAGCTGACCGGCAACGACGTCACCAGCAGTGCGACCTACGAGGCAGCAGGCGGTCGGCTGGAACGCTTGACCGCCATCACCTCCGCAGGCGTTCGTTTGCAGGATCTGCGCTTTGAGTACGACCCGGTCGGCAACATTCTGCGACTACTGGACCACACCCAACCCATCACGTTCTTCGCCAACCAGCGTGTAGAGGCAGCAAACACTTTTTCCTACGACAGCCTTTACCAGCTGACCTGCGCCACGGGTCATGAGACCGCCAATGCCGGTCAGCCCCCCGGTTTGCCGGAACTCATCATTCCCAGTCCCATCGATCCTGGCAGGCTACTCAACTACACCGAGTATTACGAGTACGACGCGGGCGGTAACCGCACCGGGTTGCGCCATGTCAGCGATAGAAATCCGTTCAGGCAACAGCTGCGCGTCGATCCGCACAGCAACCGCGCCTTGCCCTGGAACGAGGGTGACGACGAACCGGACTTCCTGCGTGACTTCGACGCGAATGGCAATCTGCAACGGCTGGTTCCCGGTGCTCAGGCGATGAACTGGGATGCGCTGAATCAGCTACAAAGCGTGACCACCGTTCGCCGCCCGACCGCCGCCGATGACGGTGAAGGGTATCGCTACAGCGCTAGCGGTGAACGGGTGGTTAAATTCAGTACCCAGCAGGCCCGTGCCGTAGCTCATCGACGTGTCGTTCATTACCTTCCGGGGCTGGAAGTGCGCACAACCGAAGACGACGAAGAACTTCAGGTCATCTGCGTTCCACTGGCTCGTGGCAGCGTGCGGTGCCTGCATTGGGTCAAGGGCAAACCCGATGATATCGACGCTGATCAACTGCGCTACAGCGTCGACGATCATGTGGGGTCTTGCAGTCTGGAACTGGACGAGCACGCAGGTGTGATCAGTCATGAAGGCTATTACCCATTTGGCGGTACAGCCTGGTGGGCGGCTCGTTCGCGTGTTGATGCCGATTACAAGACCATTCGGTATTCGGGCAAGGAACGGAATGCTTGCGGGCTTTATTATTATGGGTTTCGGTATTACGCGCCGTGGTTGGGGCGATGGGTGAATCCGGATCCCGCTGGCTCGGTGGACGGCCTCAACTTGTATTGGTTCTGCGGCAATAACCCCGTCTGCAGGACAGATTCTGATGGGCGTACGTGGGGGCCGGCTGACGATGAGTATGTAGAAGAATTATTCAAATATAGAGTTGAATATGAAGCGCTGCCTTCTCCTGCACCCGAACTGAATGATGAGTCCATGGATTATCAGGACTCTGCTAAAAGCCAGGTCCCGCCGCCCCCACCGACGGCTGATCAAAAGGCCGTCCTCGACATTCTGAATGCGGACCCCGATCAACCCGATCACCATTGGAACGATGCAAACTTGCTGGAAAGAACCAGCTTTGGCGGCAAAGTGTACCGGGCAGATCGGCGTAAGCCTGAAGAGGTGCTAAACGAGGGGTTCGAAGCTTCAACTGAGTTCACTGCCGTCAGTAAAATGATCTGTAACGAGGCGTTGATTGTCGCGGAGACGCTCGAAGGGGCGCTTTTTTACGCAGCACAATCGCCAAATGGTTATTATTTCTATGAGATCGATGCCAAAGATGTAGGTGGCGTCTCCTTGCTTGAAAACCTGATACTCAATACACCAAGAATGCTTCAACACCTTGATGCCGAACCCACCAGCAGCCCGTCCAGTCAAACCGGGCTGGCCAACAGAATGCATGAAGCACATTTGAGTATTGATGATCTGAGATCGAACAGACGTGCTGTAGTGTCGTTGGGGCAACTGCCACAAGAAATGGAACGCATGCGCCAGAGAATCAACTTCTGATAAGTCAAGAAGGCGGCCGATGTCATGAGATGATCGCTGGCGCAAGACAGCCCACATGCTATCTTGCGCCTCCTATCGTCAGTCTGACTCGCGCTCCATGATTCCGATTTCCCGAACCCTGCGCCTGACGCTGTACACCTGTCTTATCCTCGCCGGTGCAGCCCTCGCCGCGACCCTGGCCATGCGTCACGCCGAGCGTCAGGCCTTGGTGGAAGACGCGGCCCGCGCCAATCTGCAATTGGGTTTGTACGCCACCTCCCTGCATACCCTGATCGAACGCTACCGCGCCCTGCCCGCCGTGCTGGCGCTGGACCCGGAACTGCGTTCGGCGCTCAAAGGGCCGGTAACGCCCGAACAACAGGATGTGCTGAACCGCAAACTGGAAAAGATCAACGGTGCCGCGCAATCCTCCACCCTGGAACTGCTTGATCACACCGGCCTTGCCGTGGCGGCGAGCAACTGGCGTTTGCCCAGCAGTTATGTCGGCCACAACTACGGTTTTCGTCCCTATTTCAGCCAGACCCGAACCCAGGGCACCGGGCGCTTTTATGCAGTAGGGGTGACCAGCGGGATTCCGGGGTACTTCCTGTCCAGCGCCGTCACGGGTGACGACGGGAAGTTTCTCGGCGCGATGGTGGTGAAACTCGAGTTTCCGGAACTGGAACGCGAATGGCGTCAGGGCAGCGACACGCTGCTGGTCAGCGATGCACGCGGAATCATCTTCATCGCCAATCGGCCGGGCTGGCGCTATCGCCAATTGAAACCGCTGAGCGAGAGCGATCACGCCGAGCTCAAGGCCACCCGCCAATACGACAAGCAACCGCTGACACTGCTGGACTATCAATCGCTGCGCCGCTTCGACGACAACAGTGAGCTGGCGCAGGTCGATGGCCCGGACGGCAAAACGGATTACCTGTGGGAATCCCTGCCGCTGACCACCGAAGGCTGGACCCTGCACCTGCTGCGCCGCCCCCAGGTGGCGTTCGAAGACAGTCGCAACGCCGCACTCGCCGCTGCCGGCCTGTGGCTGACACTGGTGTTTCTCCTGCTCTTCCTCAACCAGCGCTGGCGCCTGGCGAAAATTCGCCAGCGCAGTCGCGAAGAGCTCGAACAACTGGTGGAAGAACGCACCCGCGACCTGCGCACGGCTCAGGACGGCCTGGTGCAATCGGCCAAACTCGCGGCCCTCGGCCAGATGTCTGCCGCCCTGGCCCATGAAATCAACCAGCCACTGACCGCCCAGCGCATGCAACTCGCGACCTTGCGTCTGCTGCTCGATCACGGCCGCATCGACGACGCCTACAAGGCACTGAAACCGGTGGATGACATGCTGACGCGCATGGCCGCCCTCACTGGCCACCTGAAAACCTTCGCCCGCAAAAGCCCCAGCGGCTTGCGCGAACGCCTGGACCTGGCAGCGGTGGTGGATCAGTCGCTCGAGCTGCTCGACACGCGCCTGCGCGATGAACAGGTCAGCACCGTGCTGCACCTGACGCGCCCGGCCTGGGTGCGCGGCGATGCGATTCGTCTGGAACAGGTGCTGATCAACTTGCTGCGCAATGCGCTGGATGCGATGCAGGACAAACCCTGCAAACGCCTGGAAATCCGCCTCGAAGCCGACGAACAACTGTGGCGCCTGAATGTCATCGACAACGGCAGTGGCATCGCCGAGGAAAATCTTGCGAAGGTGTTCGACCCGTTTTTCACCACCAAACCGGTGGGCGATGGCCTGGGCATCGGTCTGGCCGTATCCTTTGCCATTGTTCACGAATCGGGCGGACGCTTGAGCGCCGATAATCACGACAACGGCGCGGTGTTCACACTCACCCTGCCCATCGACCCGGAGGCGCCTGGCGCATGCTGAATTCAGTGATGGTGGTCGACGACGAAAGCAGTATCCGCAGCGCCGTCGAACAATGGCTGAGCCTGTCGGGTTTCGAGGTGCAACTGTTCAGCCGCGCCGAAGAGTGCCTGGCGCAGTTGCCGAAGCATTTCCCCGGCGTGATCCTCAGCGACGTGCGCATGCCCGGCATGACCGGGCTGGAACTGCTGGCCGAAGTGCAGCGCCGTGACGCCGACTTGCCGGTGATTCTGCTGACTGGCCACGGCGATGTGCCAATGGCCGTCGATGCCATGCGCGATGGCGCTTACGATTTCCTCGAAAAACCCTTCAGCCCGGAAACCCTGCTGGGCAGCCTGCGCCGGGCGCTGGACAAGCGCCGGCTGGTGCTGGAAAACCGCGCCTTGCATGAGCAGGCCGACAACCGCGCCAAACTCGACGCGACGCTGCTGGGTGTGTCCCGTGGCTTGCAGACGCTGCGTCGGCAAGTGCTGGACCTGGCGGCGTTGCCGGTCAACGTGTTGATCCGTGGTGAAACCGGCAGCGGCAAGGAGCTGGTTGCCCGGTGCCTGCACGACTTCGGGCCGCGCGCCGGCAAACCGTTTGTCGCGCTCAATTGCGCGGCGATTCCCGAGCAGTTGTTCGAGGCCGAGCTGTTCGGTCACGAGAGCGGCGCTTTCACCGGTGCTCAGGGCAAACGCATCGGCAAGCTCGAATACGCCGATGGCGGCACGCTGTTTCTCGATGAAATCGAAAGCATGCCGCTGGCCCAGCAGGTGAAACTGTTGCGGGTGTTGCAGGAGCAGAAGCTGGAACGGTTGGGTTCCAATCAGAGCATCCGCGTGGACTTGCGGATCATCGCTGCGACCAAACCCGACCTGCTGGATGAGGCGCGGGCCGGGCGGTTTCGCGAGGATCTGGCCTATCGGCTGAACGTCGCCGAATTGCGCTTGCCGCCGCTGCGTGAGCGTCGCGAAGACATTCCGCTGTTGTTCGAGTCGTTTGCGCACAGCGCTGCCGAACGATTGGGCCGCACGTTCCCGCCGTTGAGCGGCCCGCAATTGAGCCATCTGCTGAGCCATGACTGGCCGGGCAATGTGCGTGAACTGGCGAACGTGGCCGAGCGGCAGGTGTTGGGGCTGGTTGAGCCGGAACCGGTCGGGATGGATCCCGGGCAATCGCTGGCGGCGCAAGCGGAAGCGTTCGAAGCACATTGCCTGCGCGCGGCGCTGACCCGACACAAGGGCGATGTAAAGGCAGTGCTTGAAGAGCTGCAACTGCCCCGTCGGACCTTTAATGAAAAGATGCAGCGGCATGGGCTCACGCGGGAGATGTTCCTGCAAGACAGCTGATTTTTTGTTGCCTGATCCGGCCTCATCGCGAGCAGGATCGCTCCCACATTTGAACTGTGTACACCGGCCCCTTGTGGGAGCGAGCCTGCTCGCCATGAGGCCGGCATCCCAGGGCCATAAGCGATTATCCGCTCACCCCCAATTCCCAATAAGCGGATTTCCGCTCACTCAAACCTCAACACCCCTCTAAACCGGCCCTCATTCCGTTGGCACAGCTCCTGCTATAGCCCACGCAGGCTGCGTTTCAACGCGCTCCACAAAAACAATTAAACGAAGGATCCTTCAATGGATAACTCCAACGCCCTGCCCCTTGGGTCGGCTGCCGTGCCGGCCAAAGAAAGAACCACCGCCAGTCGCATCAAATCGATTTTCAGCGGCTCGGTCGGCAACATGGTCGAGTGGTACGACTGGTACGTCTACGCCGCCTTCTCGCTGTACTTCGCCAAAGCCTTCTTCCCCAAAGGCGACACCACCGCGCAACTGCTCAACACCGCTGCGATCTTCGCCGTGGGCTTCCTGATGCGCCCGATCGGTGGCTGGCTGATGGGTCTCTATGCCGACAAGGCCGGGCGCAAGAAAGCGCTGATGGCTTCGGTGTACTTGATGTGCTTCGGCTCACTTCTGATCGCCCTGAGCCCGGGGTATGAAACCATCGGCATCGGCGCGCCGATCCTGCTGATTTTCGCGCGTCTGCTGCAAGGCCTGTCGGTCGGCGGCGAGTACGGCACTTCGGCCACCTACCTCAGCGAGATGGCGACCAAGGACCGTCGCGGTTTCTTCTCCAGCTTCCAGTACGTGACCCTGATCTCCGGCCAGCTCATCGCGCTGGGCGTGCTGATCGTGCTGCAAAACTTCCTGACCACCGAAGAGCTGTATGCCTGGGGCTGGCGCATCCCGTTCGCTATCGGCGCACTGTGTGCCGTGGTCGCGCTGTACCTGCGTCGTGGCATGGAAGAGACCGAGTCGTTCACCAAGGTCAAGAAAGAGAAAAAAGAAAGCGCCATGCGCACGCTGATGCGCCATCCAAAGGAACTGATGACCGTGGTCGGCCTGACCATGGGCGGCACCCTGGCGTTCTACACCTACACCACGTACATGCAGAAATACCTGGTGAACACCGTCGGCATGAGCATCTCCGACTCCACCACCATTTCCGCTGCCACGCTGTTCCTGTTCATGTGCCTGCAACCGATCATCGGCGGGCTGTCGGATAAAGTCGGTCGTCGGCCGATCCTGATTGCCTTCGGCATCCTCGGCACGCTGTTCACCGTGCCGATCCTGACCACCCTGCACACCATCCAGAGCTGGTGGGGCGCGTTCTTCCTGATCATGGCGGCGCTGATCATCGTCAGCGGCTACACCTCGATCAACGCGGTGGTGAAAGCCGAGCTGTTCCCGACCGAAATCCGCGCACTGGGCGTTGGCTTGCCGTATGCGCTGACCGTGTCGATCTTCGGCGGCACCGCTGAATACATCGCGCTGTGGTTCAAGAGCATCGGCATGGAAACCGGTTACTACTGGTATGTCACCGCGTGCATCGCCGTGTCGTTGCTGGTGTACATCACCATGAAAGACACCCGCAAGCATTCGCGAATCGAGACGGACTGAGTTCGTTAGCGCCACAAAAACAGGGGCAGACCTTAACGGGTCTGCCCCTTTTCTTTGCCCGACACAAAACCCTGTGGGAGCGAGCCTGCTCGCGATAGCGGCGTATCAGCAACACATTGGCTGACTGACACACCGCTATCGCGAGCAGGCTCGCTCCCATATTTGAATCTCATCGCTGGAAATTATCCGTTCGTCCTTGCACCATGACTGCCTCCCGATCCTCCCGGAATATATGCCATGCCCGACGACATCCACTACTACGAACCCGCCAACGGCCACGGCTTGCCCCATGACCCGTTCAACGCCATCGTCGGCCCGCGCCCCATTGGCTGGATTTCTTCCCAGGATGCCGACGGCCGCCTGAACCTGGCGCCGTACAGCTTCTTCAACGCCTTCAATTACATTCCGCCGATCATCGGGTTCTCCAGCGTCGGGCGCAAAGACAGCCTGAACAATATCGAGCAGACCGGCGAGTTCGCCTGGAACCTGGCGACCCGGCCACTGGCCGAACAGATGAACCAGAGCTGCGCGATGGTCGGGCCGGAGGTCAACGAGTTCGAGTTGTCCGGGCTGACGCCTGTGGCGTCGAAAGTCATTCAGGTGCCACGGGTTGCCGAAAGCCCGGTGTCCTTCGAGTGCAAGGTCACGCAGATCATTCAGTTGCAGCGGGCCGACGGCAACGTAGTGCCGAGCTGGCTGATTCTCGGCGAAGTGGTGGCCGTGCACATTGCCAAATGGCTGCTGAAGGACGGCGTGTACGACACCGCCGCGGCAGAACCGATTCTGCGCGGTGGCGGACCCGCGGATTATTTCCAGCTGGGGCCTGAGGCCTTGTTCAAGATGTTCCGCCCGGGGGCGGTCAAGTAGTTACCAGATCAGCTCGCCGTGTTCGCCGACGCCCTTGAGGTGCGTCAGTTGCAGGGCGGCAGCCTCGTCCGCTTCTCTGGCGGTCTTGAAGGTTTGCTCTTCCAGCAATTTGTTGAAGCGCGGTGCAGCCGAGCCACCGATGGCTTTGGTGGCAATCGCCGCGTAGTAACCGCCTTCGCGGGGCACTACAGCGGATACGGCTTCGAAGGTGTCAAAGGCTTTGCGTGCCATGTCGCGGATCCTGGCTGATGGAAAGTCGAGCCATTAAACCCTCAACCCGCCATTTTGTGTACCCAGGACTGGGTCTGACCCAGCGCCTGGACAGCCGAGACCTCTTTGAAGGTATGAAAATCGAGACTGTTGACCACCAGTTCCTGCACCAGCTCGGCGAAAATCTCCATCGCCGGCGTGCTGAAATAAGCGGTCATGGCTTGCTGATGGGTCCAGAAACCGGACACCAGCCACAACTCCGGATCGCATTGCGAATGCTGCAGGGTAAAGCTCAGGCATCCGGGCGCGGTGCGCGATGGTTCGATCAAGGCGCTGAGGCGCGCACCGAGCTCCGCCGAACGCCCGGCGCGGGCGCGGACAAAGGCCATATGACTGACGGGGATCTGCGTAGACATGTTCAACCCTCCCAGGTACTCGAGTGGCAGCCGTGGGACGGGCTGCGACAGGATCCAAGGTTAAGCGCCCGCACGCTGCCCTGTTAGTCGATTCCTGCCGGCTTGTTGCACAATCCTGCGAAGCTGCCTTCAGCACCTGTAACAATGTGTAAAACCTGTCACGGCGCTGAAACACGAGGTTCGAGCAAGTTTTCCCTGTGCTAAACCGGCAGAACCACCCGCCTCTGCAACCTCGTGCAGAATCAGGCAAGCTTTTGGCAGGATGTGTCTACCGCTGCGCCTTGCACAAATTTAAGCTCAGCTCATTCCCACTGCTTCGCCGAGGATGCCCTGCATGTCGTCGCTCGATCACTTTCAAGCCCCGCTGGACGCCGACATGGAGAAACAGCGCGCGGAACTGGCGGCCATCATCCGTCGTAACACCACGGAGGATGGCAATTATGAGACCGCCGTCGGTTCGCTGTTTCTGGGCAAACACAGCAAGTCCCATGACTTCGCCCCGGTGCTGGCGCAACCGGCGTTGTGCATCATGGCGCAGGGGCGCAAAGAGGTCAGGCTGGCGGACGAATTCTTCAATTACGATCCGCTGAATTACCTGGTGGTGTCGGTTTCCATGCCCCTGAGCGGGCGGATCGTGAACGTCACGTCTGATGAACCGATCCTCTCGGTACGGCTGGACATCGACCCGGCGGAAATCACCGCGCTGATTGCCGACGCCGGCCCGCTCGGCGTACCAACCCGTCCGACCGGGCGTGGCCTGTATGTCGAACGGATCGACACGGCGATGCTCGACGCGGTGCTGCGCCTGGCGCGATTGCTGGACACACCGAAAGACATCGCCATGCTCGCGCCGCTGATTCGTCGGGAGATTCTCTATCGGTTGTTGCGCAGTCAGCAGGGCTATCGGTTGTATGAAATTGCCATCGCCAACAGTCAGAGCCATCGCATCAGCCAGGCGATCAAATGGCTCAATGGCAATTATGAGCAGCCGCTGCGCATCGATGATTTGGCCAGGGAGGTGAATTTGAGCGTGTCGACGCTGCATCACCGGTTCAAGGCCATGACGGCCATGAGTCCGTTGCAGTATCAGAAGCAGTTGCGGTTGCAGGAAGCGCGGCGGTTGATGCTGGCGGAAGGATTGGAAGCGTCGGCGGCGGGGTATCGCGTCGGGTATGAAAGCCCGTCACAGTTCAGCCGGGAGTACAGCCGGTTGTTCGGGGCGCCGCCGTTGCGGGATTTGGCGCGGTTGCGGTTGACGGTCTGATTCAGCCTTGAGGGGGTAACGGATGGCCCCATCGCTGGCTGGCCAGCTCCCACAGGGATTGTGGGTGATCACAAAATCGTGTGAACACCGATAAACCTGTGGGAGCTGGCCTGCCAGCGATGGGGCCAGTAAGGCCGACATCAAATCCGGATCAGGCACCCAGTACGCGGCAAGCCTCAGCCGGCAAGGTCACCGACACCGGGTTGCCAATGCTCAGCCCAAACCCCTGGCACGGCGTGCTCAACGCCGTAAACGACACGCCCGAACACTCAACGGTCGTCTCGATGGTCGCGCCGATATCACGCACGAACGTCACCTTGCCCAGCAACCGATTCCCCGCCGTCGCCTGCGGGTGCGACAGCTGCAGGTCTTCAGGGCGGATCAGCATTTTCACTTTCTCACCGACCACGATACTGCTGCAGATCGGCACTTCCAGTGCATCACCGCCGGGCAAGCCCACCTTGCCGTTACCCAGCGCCGTGGCCGGAAAGATGTTGCCCGAGCCGATGAAGTCCGCGACGAATTCGTTGGCCGGATGACGATAAATTTCGATCGGCGTGCCGACCTGCTGCACACGATGCTCACCCAGCACCACGACGATGTCGGCCATGGTCATGGCTTCACGCTGATCGTGGGTCACCATGATGGTAGTGATGTTCAGGCGCTGTTGCAGTTGACGGATTTCCACCTGCATCGACTCGCGCAGCTTGGCGTCCAGCGCCGACAGCGGTTCATCCAGCAGAAGGATTTTCGGGTGGTTGGCAATCGCCCGGGCGATCGCCACGCGCTGGCGCTGGCCGCCCGAGAGTTTCGCCACCGGGCGATCAATCATTTCCTTTAACTGAATCAGTTCCAGCAATTCCACCACCCGCGCCTGCTGGTCAGCCTTGCTGACCCCGCGCAGTTTCAGCGGATAAGCGATGTTCTCCCCCACGGTCATGTGCGGGAACAGCGCCAACGATTGAAACACCATGCCGAAATTGCGCTGATGCGCCGGTGTGTGGCCGATGTCTTCACCGTCCAGGCGAATCTCGCCGCCGGTCAGGGTTTCGAGCCCGGCGATCATCCGCAGCAGCGTGGTTTTGCCGCAACCCGAAGGGCCGAGGAAACACACCAGTTTGCCTTCCGGCAAATGCAGGTTCACATCCTTTACCGCACAGGCCGAGCCGTAATGTTTCTCGACGTTTTCCAGAATCAGACCAGACATATGAATCACCTCAAGAATCAGAACGAAACGCCACCTTCACCGACCAGCTTCTCCAGCGCCCAGATCAGGACGAAGTCGATCAGCACGATCAGCACGGCAAACGAAAATACGGTGGGGTCGAGCGACGACACAGTGCGGCTGTACATCCAGATCGGCACGGTCATCACGTCGATGGTGTAGAGAAAATAGGTCACGGTGAATTCGTTGAACGAGACGATGAACGCCAGCAGCATCCCCGCCAGAATCCCCGACTTCATCAGCGGCACCACCACATCAATGATCGCTCGCGTTGGCGAAGCACCGAGCATTTGCGCGGCTTCTTCGACTTCGCTGCCGATGGAAAGCATCGCCGCGGTGCAGTTTTTCACCACGAACGGCAACGCCAGGATCACGTGGGCAATCACCAGTCGCGAGGTGGTCATCTGGAACGGCAGGCTGTCGAACACCAGCAACAACGCCAGGCCCAACACCACCATCGGAAACACCAGTGGCAGCGACATCAATTGCAGCGCCACGGCTTTGCCACGGAACTCGCAACGGGTCAGCGCATAAGCCGCCGGCACCGCGATGATTGTGGCGAAGACCATGGTCAGGCACGCGACCATCAGGCTGGTGGTCATGGCTTTGCCGAGGCTCAGCACATCGCTGGAATCCGGCGAAACGAAGGTGTGCCAGGCGGCCTTGTACCATTGCAGGCTGTAGCTGCTCGGCGGGAAGTCGAGGTTCGACGCACCGCTGAACGACATGACGATCATGGTCAGGATCGGCAGCACCGCCAGCAGCAGGATGAAACCCGAGAGGATGCCGGCGAACTTGCCGGTATCCCCCGGCAACAGTGAATGACGCTTCTTGATCACAGCGCTCATTGCGAAGCCTCCAGCATGCGGCGACGACGGCCGGTGATGTATTCGGAGAAGGTCATGATCGCGAGCGTGGTGACAATCAGCACCACACCGGCGGCGGACGCAGCGGGCCAGTTCATCAGCGGGGCGATCTGGTCATGCACCATCACCGCCAGCATCGGCACGCGCCGGCCGCCGAGCAGCAAAGGCACCACGAAACTGCTGGCGTTGTAGGCGAATACCAACGTCGCACCGGTGATGATCCCCGGAAAACTCATCGGCAACACCACCTGACGGAACACCTGCAAACGACTGGCGCCCAGCGTGGCGGCGGCCTCTTCGTAGGTACGGGCGACGCCGCGCATGGCGCTGGCGATCGGCAACACGGCCAGCGGGAACGCGGTTTGCACCAGGCCCATCAGCACGCCGTTCTGGTTGTACAGCAGCATGATCGGTCGCTTGATCAGGCCCAGGCCCATCAGTGCCTGATTGAGCATCCCGCCCGGGCCGAGAATCACCAGCCAGCCGTAGCTTTGCAGCAGCAGGTTGACCAGCAATGGCAAGAGCACGGCGGCGAGGAAGATCCGGCGCACGAACGGTGAGGTCAGGCGCGACATGGTGTAGGCCACCGGGATCGCCAGCACGACGGCGATCACTGCGCTGATCAGCGCCAGACGCAAGGTCAGCAGCAGGGATTTCAGGTAGTACGGTTCCAGCAACTGGGCGTAGCTGGCCAGGCTGAACCCGGTCCATTCCGCGCCTTTGGTGCCCACGCTCATGCGCAGCACCAGCAGGCTGGCGGCAATCAGCACGCCCAGAAACAGCATCGACGGCGAGAGGAAAAACCAGGCGCGAGTCGTCGGCGAAACACCCCGATGGGCGCGCGCCGGAGCGGTAACGACCGGATGAGTCAGAGGTTGGTGTTCCATAGCAAGGGTCTCGTCAATGGAAAGCAGCAAGACTGAGATAAGGCAAAAACCTGTGGCGAGGGAGCTTGCTCCCGCTGGGTCGCGAAGCGGCCCTGATCATTCACCGCGCCCGTTCAGACAAAACGCGGTGTCAGGTTTCGCGGCTGCTACGCAGCCGAGCGGGAGCAAGCTCCCTCGCCACAATGGATCTTCAGACCTCAAGAATCAGGAAGAAAAGATTTCCGTGTAGCGACGAATCCATTGGTCATGCACGGAGGCCAGGAAGGCGTTGTCGTGCATGATCGCCTTCTCGGCAATCTGCTCTGGCGTGAGGATGTACGGGCTCTTGCGCGCTTCGGCGGAGATGATCGCCTTGGCGTTGACCGGGCCGTTGTAGATATCTTCAGCCATCTTGCCCTGCACCAGCGGGTCCAGAGAGTGGTTGATGAAGGCGTAGGTCAGGTCGGTATCGCCCGGACGATTCTTCGGCATTACCGAGAGCATCAGGTCGGTGTAGAAACCTTCCTTCATGCCGAACGTGGCACCCAGGCCGTAGGCCGGATCGCGGATCTGTTTCGGGAAGAACGCCGGGGCGTACAGGCCACCCATGTCCAGGGAACCGGTGCGGAACAGCTCGGCGATCTGGTTCGGGTTTTCACCCAGGGTCACCACACGGTCTTTCAGCTCGGCGAGTTTCTTGAAGCCTGGCTCGATGTTGTGCTCGTCACCACCGGCCAGTTTGGCGGCGATGATGATCAGGTCCATGGCCTCGGTCCAGTTTGGCGGCGGCAGGAAGATGTTCGGCGACAGCTCCGCGTCCCACAGGGCAGCGTAACTGTCCGGCGCTTCCTTGATGGTGCGGGTGCTGTAGACCAGGCTGTTGCACCAGAGCAGGTAACCGATCCCGTGGCCGTTGGCGCCGGTGCGGTATTTCTCCGGGACGTCGACCAGGTTGGGAATGCGGTTGAGGTCGGGTTTTTCCAGCAGGTTGGCGGCGGCCAGGCCTTCGGCGCCGACGCCAGCCAGGGTGATGATGTCGTACTGCGGACGATCACCCGCGGCCTTGAGTTTGGCGACCATTTCCGAGGTGCTGCCGGTGCGGTCAGCGATGACCTTGCAGCCGTACTTGTCTTCGAAAGTCGCCGCAATGTTGCGCAGCGCAGCCAGGCCGGTGTCATCAGACCAGGTCAGCAAGCGCAGGGTCTTGCCCTGGAAACGGGTGTCGCTGGCATTGGCCTTGACGAAGGGCAAGCTCATGGCCGCCGCTGCAACCGAAGCCACGCCCACGGTTTTGATAAATTGACGTCTGTTCAGATCATGCTCGCCCATTACGGACTCCCTTTGTTTTTGTAGGTATAAGGCAGGTCGAAACTGTTGCATCCGCGCGGCCGGACCAGCGCTATCCCTCGTATTTTCGGGGGTTTGGCTGAACCAGTGAGTTCATCCTGAGGTCGTGCAAAAAAGCTGACTATCGATAAAAACTCATCGAAGCCATGACATCAGTGCATGCCTCTATACGAAGCATGCACTCACCTTTTTCGTGCCGTCAGACGGCGCGAATCACGTGTTTGATTTCCTGGAAAGCCTGCAAGCCCCACGGCCCCAATTCGCGGCCGATGCTGCTCTGCTTGTAGCCGCCCCAGGCGGTCTGCGGGAAGATCACTTGCGGCGCGTTTATCCACACAAGTCCCGCCTGCAAAGCGTTGGCGACCCGATCCGCCGCCTCGGCGTCGCGCGTCACAACGCTGGCGACCAGACCGAACTGGCTGTCGTTGGCCAAGGCAATCGCCTCGGCTTCGGTGGTGAAACTGCGCACACAGATCACCGGGCCGAAAATCTCCTCACACCACAACGCACTGTCGAGGGGCACTTCGGTAAAAATCGTCGGTTGCAAAAAATATCCGCGGGGCAGGTCTGCGGGGCGATTGCCGCCGCAAATCAGCTTGGCGCCGGCACTCAAACCGCGATCGATGTGACCGAGCACGCGCTGGTATTGCGCCTGATTGACCAGCGCGCCCATTTCCACGTTCGGGTCGAACGGGTCGGCAACGCGAATGGCTTCGGCGCGGGCCTTCAGGCGCAGGAGGAATTCGTCGGCCAGTTCATCGGCGACCAGCACGCGGCTGGTGGCCGAGCACATTTGCCCGGCGTTGAAGAAACCACCGCCACAGGCCACTTCCACCGCCAACGCGATGTCGGCGTCCTTGAGCACCAGCAACGAAGATTTGCCACCCAGTTCGAGGCTCACGCCCTTCACGGTTTCGGCAGCGCGTTGCATCACTTGCACGCCGACCGCATTGCTGCCGGTGAAGGAAATCCTGGCAATGCGCGGGTCTGCCGAGAGGGGCGCACCCACTGCCAGGCCGGTGCCGCAGACCACGTTGAACACGCCCTTCGGCAATCCGGCGTCGGCGATGATCGCCGCCAGTTCCAGCTCCGGCAGTGGCGTCACTTCGGACGGTTTAAGCACTACGCAGCAACCGGCGGCCAGGGCCGGGGCGAGTTTCCACGCGGTGGTGACCATCGGGAAATTCCACGGCACGATCAGGCCGACCACACCGCACGGCTCGCGGCGCACACGGGCGCTGAAGTCATCGGTGGGCAACTCGACATTGCTGTCTTGTTTGGCATCGAGGCCTTCGGCCAGACCGGCGTAGTACTCGAACGTCGCGATCACGTCATCGACGTCGATGGCCGCTTCGAACAGCGGTTTGCCGTTGTTGCTCGACTGCAACTGCATCAACTGCTCGCGACCGGCCTGCACGCCGGCGGCAATCTTGCGCAGGATCGCACCACGCTCGGTGCCGGTGGTTTGCGACCAGGCCAAGAAGGCTTCGGTCGCTGCGTTCACGGCGTCATCGACGGCGTTTGCATCGCCGCCGTTCACGGTGGTCAGCAGCGCTTCGGTGGCCGGGTTGATCACGCGCAGATGTTCGCTGCCGGCCGACCATTTACCGTTGATGAACAAGCCATCCAGGGTGGTTGGAAAACTCATTTCGACACCGCCTTCATCCACTGGGTCTGATCGATTTCGATCAGGGTCGGGCCTTGGCGATCGGTAGCGCAGCGCAGTGCATTGCGCAATTGATCGACACCGTTGACCGCTTCAGCCGCGCAGCCCAGCGCCTTGGCGACGCCGATGAAGTCCGGGGTGTAGATGTCCACGCCAACCGGTTCGATGGCGCGGTTGACCATGTATTTCTTGATCTCTTCGTAGCCCTGGTTATTCCACAGCAGGACGATCACCGGCGTGCGCGCTTCAACGGCGCTGGCCAGTTCCGGCAGAGTGAATTGCAGACCGCCATCACCGATCAGACACACCACCGGAGGACGTGCGCCACTTTCAACGCTGCCGCCGAGCCAGGCGCCAATCGCCGCCGGCAAGGCGTAACCGAGGGTGCCGTAGCCGGTGGACGAGTTGAACCAGCGGCGCGGGCGTTCCGGGTTGAAGGTCAGGTTGCCGGTGTACACCGGTTGGGTCGAATCGCCGACGAACACGGCGTCCGGCAATTCGTGCAGGACGGTTTCGAGGAAGCGGGTCTGGGCCAGGGTCGGGGCATCCCAGGTGGCGGCGAGGTCTTCACGCAGACGTGCGGCGCGGACCTGGCCCCAATCGTTGCGGCGCTCGGCCAGCGACTTGTGGGACAGCGCGCTCAACAAGGCTTGGGCAGCGTTGCGCGAATCGGCCACCAGGGCGACTGTCGGCGGGTAGTTGCGCACGGTCTGGTCAGGGTCGATGTCCACGCGCAACAGCGCACCGGGAATCTCGAAACCGCCGGCGAAGGTGACGTCGTAGTCGGTTTCCGCCAGTTCGGTGCCAATCGCCAGCACCACGTCGGCCTCGGCCACCAGGGCGCGGGTCGCGACCAGGCTTTGGGTCGAGCCGATCAGCAGCGGATGGCTGGATTCGAGCATGCCTTTGGCGTTGATGGTCAGGGCCACCGGCGCGTCGAGCAGTTCGGCCAGCTCCGTCAGTTCCGCGGCAGCATCGATGGCGCCGCCACCGGCAAGAATCAGCGGGCGCCTGGCGCCGGCGAGCAGGTCGGTCATGCGGCTGATCGCGCTTGGCGAAGCACCGGCGCGGTCGATGTTAACCGGCCGGCTGGCGAGCAGGTCATCGGCCTCTTCGACCAGCACGTCCAGCGGAATTTCGATGTGCACAGGACGCGGGCGACCGGCCTGGAACAGGGCAAAGGCGCGGGCCAATACGCCCGGCAATTCGGACGCCGACATCAGGGTGTGGGAGAACGCTGCCACGCCACCGACCAATGCGCCCTGGTTCGGCAGCTCATGGAGCTTGCCGCGACCGCCGCCCAACTGGTTGCGGGTCTGCACGCTGGAGATCACCAGCATCGGAATCGAGTCGGCGTAGGCCTGGCCCATGGCGGTGGTGATGTTGGTCATGCCAGGGCCGGTGATGATGAAGCACACACCCGGTTTGCCGCTGGTGCGTGCATAGCCGTCGGCCATGAAACCGGCGCCCTGTTCGTGACGCGGAGTGACGTGGTTGATGCTCGAACGGGCCAGCCCGCGATAAAGCTCCACGGTGTGAACCCCGGGAATGCCGAACACCTGCTCAACCCCGTAGTCTTCGAGTAACTTGACCAATACTTCGCCGCACGTCGCCATGTCTTTTGCCCTTTTTGTTCGTTTGAGACGCCGGGCCTGCGCAGTGTTTATGATGAATGGGCAGGTCCAGGGATGGCCTCATTGGAACGGGCGACACGTAGCCGTAACAATGGATAAAAAGTCATACTAGCCATGTCCTCACGTCATACCTTGGATCCCAATGAAACGATTGCCTCCCCTGCCGGCGCTGCACACTTTTCTGATCACCGCGCAGTGCTGCAACTTCACCCGAGCGGCCGAACAGCTGTTCATCACCCAGGGCGCGGTGAGTCGGCAGATCGCCGGGCTGGAAGAACATCTGGGTTATGAGCTGTTCATTCGCCAGGCCCGCGGCCTGGATTTGACGGCTGAAGGGCGGGAGTGGCTGCCACGGGTGCAGCAGATTTTCGGCTTGATCGACGAGGCAGTCGAACAGATCGGCGAGAAGCGCGAAACCCTGCAACTCAAGGCGCCGACCTGCGTGATGCGCTGGTTGTTGCCGCGTCTGTTGCAGTGGCAACGGGAGCGTCCGGACGTGCCCGTGGAATTGACCACCACGGTGAAGCACGGTGTGGATTTCCATCGCGAACAGTTCGATGCGGCGGTGATGTATGGCGCGCCACCGGACCGTGCGTTGACGTCTTATCTGCTGTTCGATGAGCAACTGACGCCGGTGTGTTCACGGCCGATGCTGGACGGGCCGACGGCGTTGCAGACACCGGCAGATCTGCAACAACACTTGTTGCTGCACCCGACACGGGATGAGCGCGACTGGAATGCCTGGTTGAAAGCGGCGGATCTGCAATTGAGCAACGTCAGCAAAGGCCAGCATTTCGAGACCCTGGACCTGGCGATGTCGATGGCGTCCCAAGGGACCGGTGTGGCGATCGGCGATTGGTCGTTGATCGGCGACGACCTGAGTGCCGGGCGGCTGGTCATGCCGTTTGAATTGAAGGTGAAGACGGGGTTGGCGTATTACCTGGTGTTCCCGGAGAAACCGGCACCTTCACCGCAGTTGCGCGAGTTGATGGGGTGGTTGGTAGCGCAGGCTCAGGCCCGCTGAGCGGACAAACTCCGTAGGAGCTGCCGAAGGCTGCTCCTACGGATGGGCGGTGTTTCTGGATCAGTAGCCGACTGTAAACCGCTGACGGGAATGCTTCGGCGCTTCCACTTCATCGATCATCGCAATCGCATAGTCGGCGAAGGTAATCCAGCTGCGCCCTGCACCGCTCACCAGCAAATCGTCCTTGCCAATCCGGAACGTACCGGTGCGCTCACCTTCGACAAACTCCGCCGACGGCGACACAAAGGTCCAGTCCAGTTCGTTTTCCTGACGCAGGTTCTCCAGGAATTGAGCACCGGCACTGGCCTCGGTTTTGTACGCTTCAGGGAAACCTTTGCTGTCGATCACGCGAGTACCGTCCGGCAGCAACAGCGAACCCGCACCACCGACCACCAACAGACGTTTCACCCCGGCCTGTTTCACCGGCCCGATGACGGCGCGGGCTGGAAGGGTCGCAAAGTGCGCGGCGCTGATCACCACGTCATGACCTGCGACCGCCGCTTGCAACGCTTCGGCATCGAGGGCATCAACTTTCTTGCTGACGACTCCGGCACGCTGACCGATCTTCGACGTATCGCGGGCAATGGCCGTGACGCTATGGCCTCGGCGCAGGGCTTCTTCCAACAGCTGGCTGCCGGCACGGCCGGTGGCACCGATGATTGCGATGTTGCTCATGATGTTCTCCAGTTGGCTTGGGTGATCTTTGCAAATTTGAATGGTAGAAGGGCTTTTGTGGCGAGGGGATTTATCCCCGTTCGGCTGCAAAGCAGTCGTCAAAGCTTGGGACTGCTGCGCAGTCCAACGGGGATAAATCCCCTCGCCACAGGTGTGCGTGTTCATCACATAAATTCACTCACCCCACTTCATCTCGCCCTTGGCGACCTTGGCACTCAGCTCCAGCGAGCTTTCTTCGCCGAGGGTCGGGAAGCGTTTTTTCATCGCAGCAATCAACGCCGCAGCGTCTTTGGCCTTGGCGGTTTCTTCGTCGAAGGCCTTGATGTAGTCCGCAGTGAATTGCACAGCGGCCAGGGAGCGCGCGCTCTTGCCGAGGTAATGACCCGGCACGAGAGTATTCGGTTTCAGGGTTTCAATGCTGTGCAGCGTAGCCAGCCAGTCGGTGTGGGATTGCGCGGTTTGGGTGTCGGCCATCCACACGTGAATGTTTTCCGCGACCACCACGCCCCCGACCACCGCCTTGATCGACGGGATCCACACAAAGGTGCGATCCGGTTGCTTGCCCTCCAGCCCCACCACCTGCAACTTCTGCCCTTCGAGTATCAGGCTGTCGCCCTCAAGCACGCCCGGCACGATGGTTCTGGCCGGTACATCGGCGCCCATTTTCGGGCCCCAGAACGCCAGTTTGCCGTCGACGGTTTTCTTGATGTGATCCACTGTCGCTTGCGAAGCGAGCACCTTGGCGTGGGGGAACGCAGCGGTCAGGGTGTCGAGGCCGAAGTAGTAATCCGGGTCACCGTGGCTGATGTAAATGGTGGTCAGTTGCTTGCCACTGGCGCGGATTTTTTCAACCACTTGCTCGGCCTGGGATTTGCCGAATTGCGCGTCCACCAGGATCGCGTCTTTCTCGCCACTGACCAGAACCGAGGTCACCGGGAAGATCGCCTTGTCGCCCGGGTTGTACACATCCAGTGTCAACGTCGATGCCGCCGCGTGAGCCGCGAAGCCAAGGGCGGCCGTGGCCAGCAAAATACGCTTGATGGAAGTGAAACCGATCATCTGTTGCTCCGTTGTCCGAGTGCCGTGCTTGGCGATGGAACAGAGCTTAGTTGCACGACTCAGTACAAAAAATGCGATGCTGGAACATAGTTTGTTTCTGAAATCGGGCAAATCATGGATCGTCTACAAGCAATGCGGGTGTTCGTCACGGTGGTCGACCTCGGTAGCCAGTCGGCCGCCGCCGATCATCTGGAGCTCTCACGGCCGGTGGTTTCGCGGTATCTGGCAGAACTGGAAGACTGGGTCGGCGCGCGCCTGATGCACCGCACCACACGCAAGTTGAGCCTGACCGCCGCCGGCAGTGAAATACTGCCGCGCTGTCGGCAGATGCTCGACCTGTCCACGGACATGCAAGCGGCCGTCAGCGAACCGGACGATGCGCCGCGTGGCCTGCTGCGAGTCAGCGTCAGCACCTCGTTCGGCCAGGCGCAATTGGCCGATGCGATGGCCGCCTACGTCAAGCGTTACCCCGGCGTCAGCATCGACCTGCAGATGCTCGACCGCACGGTGAACCTGGTGGACGAGCGCATCGACCTGGCGATTCGCACCAGCAATGACCTGGACCCGAACCTCATTGCGCGGCGGCTGACGGTCTGCCGCTCGGTGATCTGCGCCGCTCCCGCTTACCTGGACGAGCACCCGACGCCAATACGGGTGGAAGACCTGAGCCTGCACAACTGCCTGACGCACTCCTATTTCGGTAAAAGCCTGTGGCATTTCGAACAGGATGGAGAACAGGTCTCGGTACCGGTGCAGGGCAACATCAGCGCCAATGAAGCCAGTACGTTGCTGCGCGCGACGATGGCCGGCGCCGGGGTGGCGATGTTGCCGACTTATCAGGCCGGTGTGCATATCCATCGTGGTGAACTGATCCGCCTGCTGCCCCAGGCCGAACCACGCCGGATGAACATCTACGCGGTGTACGCCTCTCGCAAACACATGCCGGCGGCACTGCGCAGCGTGCTGGATTTTCTGGTGCTCAGATTCCCCGAAGACCCAGCCTGGGATATCGGACTTTAAGAGGCCCGCTCCCACGGGGAACATCAGTGTTCTGAATGTCGGCCTACATGCGCAGAACGCGTGACTGGCAACTCACTGCCGCTGACCTATGCTGAAATAAGTACCGAAGGGTATTCGTTCAGAGGTCAACGCCATGAACATCAAAACAAGAAGATACCTCGCGATTTTCATCACCTGCGCGGCCACGCTGGCGCTGTATGGCACGGCGGCCTGGCGCGTCGAGCAGTTGCGACAACTGCCCCGTGAATACGCGAGCTGTAACTTCGAGCGTTGCATCCCCCACAACGCGACCCTCAACGCCCTTCGATAACGAAGCGGATCAGGCCTCGTTGTCCTGATCGGCCTTCAAGCGGTCGCGAAAAGCCTTGGGCGAGATCCCCACCCGGCGCCGGAACAGGCGCGTGAAGTTGGTCGGATCGGAAAACCCCAACACGTCGGACATTTCGTAAATGGTCATGCTGGTGTAGGTCAGCAAACGCTTGGCCTCCAGCAATTGCCGCTCGTGCATGATCTGCAACGCCGGTTGTCCTGCCAACTCACGGCAGGTGCCGTTGAGGTGCGACACGGAAATTCCCAGCCGATGCGCCAGGTCCTCTACCTTGACGTGTTGGCGATACGTCTCTTCCACCAGCTGGATGAACCCGTTGAGGTATTCCCGCGCACGCTGTGGACGCTGAGTGGCCGAGCGACGCTGAAGCGCCTGACGGCTGACCCACACCATGATCACGCTGACCAGCGAATGCATGAGCATTTCCCGGGCCGGTTGATGGCCGGTGTACTCGTTCTGCAATGCAGAAAACAGACTGTTGAGGTACTCACCGTCATTGCCGGCCGGATAACTTTCGGCCTGGGCCAGGGCATTCACCGAGTTGCCCAGTTGCGCCTGGAGATGAGCGACCAGCGGCGCGGCCAGGGTCACGACAAACCCTTCGACATCCTCGGAAAAACGATAACCGTGCACCGATAACGGCGGCAGAACGAGGATCGCCGGTTCGCTCAACTGCGTGCGTTTGCCTTCGATTTCAAGCTCTGCCTGACCTTTGAACACGAAGAGCAACTGGCACAGATCGGCGTGGCGATGGGGTTTGATTTCCCACTGATGTTCGCGGCTGCGTTTGGAGATGGTTTCGCAGTGCAACAAGTCCGGGGTCGGCCATTCCAGGCTTTCACCATAGAGCTTGAACACCGGTATCGAAGGCAGGTCAGGCTTGTTCATAACTTCAATCCAGGCCTCGGAAGGTGGTGGGCGATAATCGCACCGATTGGCAGAATGTACAGCTATCGGCTCAGTTTTCACCTTCAATTGACAGACCCGCAAGTGAAAAATGCAAGCACTCGATCCATAAAAATAATTCACCGACTCTGGTCGCGTGGAGCTTGCGAGTCATAAAAACAATGAAAACGCTGAAAACCCAAATCGCCATCATCGGTGCCGGCCCGTCCGGATTGCTGCTCGGCCAATTGCTGCACAACGCCGGTATCGACACCCTCATCCTCGAACGCCAGACCCCGGACTATGTGCTCGGGCGAATCCGCGCCGGTGTTCTCGAACAAGGCATGGCAGAGCTGCTGCGTCAGGCCGGCGTCGGCCAGCGCATGGACGCCGAAGGGCTGGTTCACGGCGGCTTCGAACTGGCCCTCGACGGGCGTCGGGTGCACATTGATCTGCAGGCCCTGACCGGGGGAAAAACCGTGATGATCTACGGGCAGACCGAGGTCACCCGTGACTTGATGGCCGCTCGTCGGGAGGCCGGCGCGCAGACGATTTACGAAGCCGGCAACGTCGTACCCCACGGCATGAAAACCGATGAAGCCTTCGTGACGTTCGAAAAGGATGGCGAAACCTGGCGGCTCGATTGCGACTACATCGCCGGTTGCGACGGCTTCCATGGCGTGGCGCGGCAATCGATTCCCGCCGAGAATTTGAAGGTGTTCGAACGGGTTTATCCATTCGGCTGGCTTGGGATTCTCGCTGACACCCCCCCCGTCCACGATGAGTTGGTCTACGCCCGTCACGAACGCGGCTTTGCCCTGTGCAGCATGCGCTCGGCGACGCGTACCCGGTATTACCTTCAGGTTCCTGCCGACGAACACGTCGAGAATTGGTCCGATCAGCGTTTCTGGGATGAGCTCAAGTCCCGGCTGCCTGCTGCGTTGGCAGAGTCTTTGGTGACCGGGCCGTCCATCGAAAAAAGCATCGCGCCGCTGCGCAGTTTCGTGGTCGAACCGATGCAGTACGGGCGGATGTTTCTGGTCGGCGACGCCGCGCACATCGTGCCGCCCACCGGCGCCAAAGGCCTGAACCTGGCGGCGAGCGACGTCAGTACGTTGTTCAATATTCTGCTGAAGGTTTACCGCGAAGGCCGGGTCGACTTGCTGGAGAAGTACTCTGAGGTTTGCCTGCGCCGGGTCTGGAAAGCCGAGCGGTTTTCCTGGTGGATGACCTCGATGTTGCATCGCTTTGACGATCACGACGGGTTCAGCCAGCGCATCAGTGAGTCGGAGCTGGACTACTTCGTCAGTTCTGAGGCGGGTCGAAAAACCATTGCAGAAAATTACGTCGGACTTCCGTACGAGGCTATCGAATAGCCTCCTATCGACTTACACTGGCGAGCATCCCCGCTCGCCCATGCCTCTTGCGGGACCCTCACTGCCCGCAGGTTCTCCCGTGACCAATCTCAACCAGCCTGACACGCCCAAACCGGCCATTCGCAGCGTGCTGATCGCCCTGATGCTGGCGATTTTTCTCGGCGCACTGGACCAGACCATTGTCGCCGTATCGATGCCGGCCATTTCCGCGCAGTTCAAGGATGTCAGCCTGCTGGCCTGGGTGATTTCCGGCTACATGGTGGCGATGACCGTGGCGGTACCGATCTACGGCAAACTGGGGGACCTGTACGGTCGGCGCACGTTGATGCTGTTCGGCATGGGGCTGTTCACGATGGCTTCGTTGTTCTGCGGCATGGCCCAGAGCATGGAGCAGCTGGTGCTGGCGCGGATTGTTCAGGGCATCGGTGCCGGCGGGATGATTTCGGTCAGCCAGGCAATCATCGGCGATATCGTGCCGCCCCGCGAACGGGGTCGCTATCAAGGTTACTTCAGCAGCATGTACGCGGTGGCCAGCGTGGCCGGTCCGGTGCTCGGCGGTTACATGACCGAATACCTGTCGTGGCGCTGGGTGTTCCTGATTAATCTGCCACTGGGCCTGGGGGCGTGGCTGGTGGCCAATCGCACGCTGGTAGGGCTGCCCGTACCACAGCGCAAACCGATCATCGATTACCTTGGCACGCTGTTAATGATCATCGGCCTGACGGCCTTGTTGCTCGGTATCACCCAGTTCGGCCAGGGGCATTCGTGGCGCAGCGCCGAAGTGTTGGGCTTGCTGGGTTGTGCGGTGGTGGTCCTGGCCTTGTTCGTCCGGCATGAGCGCCGTGCGCAGGAGCCGTTGCTGCCCATGCACCTGTTCGCCAACCGCAATGCGATCCTGTGCTGGTGCACAATTTTCTTTACCAGTTTCCAGGCGATCTCGCTGATCGTGCTGATGCCGTTGCGCTTCCAGAGCGTCACGGGCGCCGGGGCTGACAGTGCCGCGCTGCACCTGTTGCCCTTGGCCATGGGATTGCCGATCGGTGCGTATTTCGCCGGGCGGCGGACCTCGGTGACCGGGCGCTACAAACCGATGATCCTCACCGGTGCGATCCTGATGCCAATGTCGATTCTCGGCATGGCGTTCAGTCCGCCCCAGGCGGTGGTGCTCAGCAGCTTGTTCATGGTGCTCAGCGGTATCGCCTCTGGCATGCAGTTCCCGACCTCACTGGTCGGGACACAGAATTCAGTGGAGCAACGGGACATCGGCGTCGCGACCAGCACCACCAACCTGTTCCGTTCCCTGGGCGGTGCGGTGGGGGTGGCGTTGATGTCGGCGCTGTTGCTGGCGTTGCTGCAAGACTCGAGTTTCGCACACCTGGCTGGCTCGACACTGATTGCCGAGGGCCGTTCGGGGAACGTCTTGCTGGACGGCCTGAACGCAGCGCCGGGGGATGCGCAGAACGCCTTGCGCGCTGAGCTGCTGCTGACCTTCCGGCATTTGCTGATGGTCAGTGCGGCGGTGTCGTTGCTGGGGTTGGCGGCGGCGATTGCCATGCCGAACCGGGTGTTGCGGGGGCGCGAAGACAAGGCTCGATAGATAGACCGAGTCGCCTGCAATCGCGAGCAGGCTCGCTCCCACACTTGATCTCTGTCGCACACAATGCTGTGATCACTGGAGATCTACTGTGGGAGCGAGCCTGCTCGCGATTGCGGTCTGTCAGTCACCACCATCAAGGGCTGTAATACCCGACCGCCACCAGAAAATGCCCGACCTTTTTCAGGTACGCATGCTTGTTCTCGATCTTGCCGGTCACCGGGTTTTTCCACCGATATTCGTATTCGCCATAATCCTGTTCAGCCATCAACCCCAGGATCGGCTCGCCCACCGGCTTGCCTTCAGGGTCCTTGATCTTGCCGAAATCGGTATTGATCAGCCGCAGGTTGGTGCCGTGCGCGACATAGCGCTGGGTGTCCAGGTCGACGACGAACACATACAGGTCATCCTGCAAATAACCACCCTTGAGTGAGTTGATGGCGGTGAGCGTGCCCTTCTCGTCCCTGGCCAGGTCGGTTGCCGCTTTGTTCAGCAGCGCCATCGCCTGCTCCGCCGACGCCCGTGGCAGGTAATAACCCACTGCCAGAATGCGCTGGCCGATCCGTTGGTAGAACACATGCTTGCGTTCGACCTTGCCGTCTGACCAGTTCTGCCAGCGATATTCCGCCTGCTGGATGCCATTGCCCTCCGGCACTTTCAACGCGTCCTTGAAGGCTTTCTGCACATCCGGGCCGAGCACCTCAGACACATCGCGCCCGATCAACGCCGAAGACGGCCCGCCACTGGCGAGCATCACACCTTTGGTATCGACGACGAACACGTAGCGGTCCTTGTCGACAAACTCGCCCTGGCGGCTGAAGGCCGCGAACGCCTTGTCACCGTTGTCGTGGTAGTAGGCCAGGGCTTTTTCCAGCAAGGCGATGGCGGCCTGGCTGTCATCCTTCTCGGTCCCGGCAGCTTGAGCCTGCCCCAGACACAGCAACAGCATCCCGCCCAGCAGGGCCAACCTGTGCAAAAACCCCATTGCGCATTCCTCATTCTTGTCGATGTTTCAAGAGCGTAGACGGCTTGGGGATATGTACGAACATTCAGGGAACGGTGTGAGGGTGGGGAGCTGAGGTTTTGTGGCGAAGGAGCTCGCTCCCGCCGGCCGATCCGCGTCCGGGCGCAGCAGACGCAAATCAGGCACCGCGGATTATCTGAAAATCCGCGGTGGATGGCTTTGGCGCGGCTTCGCCACCCAGCGGGAGTAAGCTCCCTCATCACAAGTATTCGCGTGCAGGGTTATTGCGCTCGGGCACGCAACTGCTGCTGCAAATTCTGGATCTGCGCCTGCAGGGTGTTGATGTTGCGGGTGACAGAAGCACGGAAAGCGTCGAACTCGGCCGTGCTGGACGAGGCAGGCCCGGCGGCCGGGCGGTTGTCCTGTTCGCTTTTGAGCACAATCATGTCTTGTTCCAGACGTTCAATGGCGGCGCTCGGGTTGCCTTGTTTTTTCAGCGCAACGATGTCGGCACCGAGGCTTTTCAGCTGAGCGTCGAATTTGTCAGTTTCCGCCGGCGCGCTTTTCAGGGCGGCCAGTTCACCGCTCAGGGCTTTGACCTGGGCCTGCAATTGCGTGTTGGCGGTCTGGTGCTCGGTGTTCTGGGCGGTGGCTTGCGCCAGGCGCTTGTCCAGATCGGCGGTTTGCGCGGTCATTTGCGCCAGACGCTTGTCCAGGTCGGAAGTCTGGCCGACAACGCCCTGTTGCTGCTTGCTCTGATCCTGGAGTTTGCTTTCCAGCTGCTTGATCTGCAGTTTCAGTGCTTCGCTGTCGCTGGTGACGTTGGTCTGGCTGGCGACGACCTTGCCGGAAATGTCCTGCAAGCGCCCCGCCGCATCCTCACTGATGCGCGCGAAACTTTCCTGGGTCGCCACCAGTTGCTGTTCCATCAGCGAGATCTGCTGGAAGCTCCACCAGGCAAGGCCGGCGAAGGCAAAAAACAAGGCGCCGACCAGTGCCCACAACGGGCCGGTGCTGGCAGACTTGACCTTGACCACCGGCGGGGTGCGCGAATGCACGGCGGTGCGGGCGGAGGGCACAAAATCATCGTCGTCGAGGCTGTCGGCACGCAGGCTCGGTACATCGTCGAAGTCGTCGTTGGCATCGTTACGCATGGACATTGAGTCAACCTTTGTGGAACGCGGTGATGGCTTGATGGGGCGAAGTATAAACCCGTCAGCCGCATCGATTGACCCTTGATTCCCGGACTCGGTTCAGTATCGGGACTGCCTGTGTGTCAGCGAATGTCCTGAGCCTTCCACCAGCCGCAGAATTCATCGAGGGCGGTCCAGAGACTGACCTTCGGATCGTAGTCCAGATAATGCCGCGCGCGGCTGATGTCCAAGGTGAAATTTTTGTTCATCACCTGCATGCCCAGGCGCGACAGGGTTGGCTCGGGACGACCCGGCCAGAGCTTGCACATGCCCTCGTTGAGCGCCGCCACGGTGTAGGCCAGGCCGTAGGAACGGTAGCGGGTCACCTGTGGGACATCCATCTTGCGCATGACGTAATTGACCACGTCCCACAACGGGATCGGCGTTCCGTTGCTGATGTTGTAGGCCTTGCCCAACGCCGATCCGCCGGCCAGCAAACTGCTGAGCAACGCCTCGTTGAGGTTTTGTACGCTGGTGAAATCGACTTTGTTCAAACCGTTGCCGACAATGGCCAGCCGCCCCTTGCGTTGCATCGTCAGCAGACGCGGGAAGATGCTCATGTCGCCCGCACCGGTCACGAAGCGCGGACGCAGGGCCAGGGTTTCGAGGCCGAATTCCTGGGCACCGAAGACCTTCTGCTCGGCCAGGTATTTGGTCGCGGCGTAGGGATGTTTGAAGCGCTTGGGGACCTGCTCTTCGGTCAACCCGAGGTGATCGCGGCCATCGAAGTAGATCGACGGCGAGGACAAGTGCACCAGCCGCCGGACACGCTGTTTCAGGCAGGCTTCGACGATGTTTTCGGTGACCTGCACGTTGCCCAGATGAAAGTCCTGATAACGTCCCCACACGCCTACAGCGCCGGCGCAATGCACCACGGCTTCGACGTCGGAACACAGGTTGCGCGCCAGTTCCGGGTCGCTCAAGTCACCCTGAACGAACTCGGCGCCTCGGCGCACCAGGTGTTCGACGCTTTCGGCCCGGCGACCGTTGACCCGCACGTCCAGGCCCTGCTCCAGGGCGAAACGCGCAAAGCGTCCGCCGATGAAGCCGCTTGCGCCGGTGACCAGAATCTTCATGTAGTGCTCCGAATATTTCGTTTTGCGTAGTGCGTGAGGTCTTGACGCTGCCGGTCAGTCCAACGGCACCAGCCATTGCTTCGACGAGCGCACCAATTGATCGGTCAGCAACCCCAGCAACTGACCGCCATTGCGCCAATGATGCCAGTACAGCGGCACATCGATGGGCTTATCTGGCAAAAGCTCGCGCAAAACCCCGCGTTCCAGCTGATCGCGCACCTGCAATTCAGGCACCAGCCCCCACCCCAGGCCGGCTTCGGTCAGGCGAATGAAGCCTTCGGACGACGGGCACAAATGGTGTTCAAAACCGCCATCTACGCCGAGGGACGCGAGGTAGCGATGCTGCAGGAAATCGTCCGGGCCAAAGACCAGCGCCGGCGTTTTCGACAACTGATCGGCGCGAACGCCTTGCGGAAAATGCCGGGCGATGAAGGCCGGGCTGGCCAATGCGCGATAACGCATGGCGCCCAACAGAACGCTGCGCGCCCCGGCGACCGGACGTTCGCTGGCACAGACACACGCCGCCACTTCGCCTGCGCGCATGCGCTTGAGGCCGACGGTCTGGTCTTCGACCACCAGATCCAGCAACAGGTGTTGTTCGGCGCAAAAATCTCCGACCGCTTCGGCCCACCACGTGGCGAGGCTGTCGGCGTTCAGGGCGATGCGCAGACGTTCCGGCAGGCCTTCTTCATCCAGCGCCGGAACCAGGGTTTGCAGGTCCCGCTCCAGGAGGCGCACCTGCTGCACATGGTTGAGCAAACGCCGGCCGATTTCAGTCGGCGCCGGCGGTGTCATCCGCACCAGCACCGGTTGGCCGACCCGCGCTTCCAGCAGTTTGATGCGCTGGGAGATCGCCGATTGCGACAAGCCGAGCACCTGGGCGGCGCGTTCAAAACCGGCCTGCTCGATCACGGCGGCCAACGCGGAAAGCAATTTATAGTCGAACATCAGTTTTCCTAATGAGCGATCAGCATGATTGGTTTTTCTTATACCGCTTATGGACGGAGAATGGCCAGCAAGAACTCTTGAGCAAGGAACACCGACATGGCTGGCGAAACTTCATTGGCAACGCTTTTGCGCAGCATGAGCCCGCAACTCAACGCTGGCGAGTATGTGTTCTGCACGTTGCGCGACGGCCATTTGCCGCCGGGTCTTGAGATCATCGGCAGTTTTCGCGAGCAGGAAGGCCTGACGGTGATTCTGGAACGCTCCCAGGCCGAGAAGGCCGGTTTCAGCTTCGACTACGTTGCCGCATGGATCACCCTGAACGTGCACTCCGCGCTGGAAGCCGTCGGCCTGACCGCCGCCTTCGCCACGGCATTGGGCCAGGCCGGCATCAGCTGCAACGTGATCGCCGGTTATTTCCACGACCATTTATTCGTCGGCCAGGCCGATGCCGAACGCGCCCTGCACGTGTTGCGGGATCTGGCAGCGAATGCGGAGTAAATCCTTATGTGGCAAAGCTATGTAAACGGCCTGTTGGTGGCCGCGGGGCTGATCATGGCGATCGGCACTCAGAACGCGTTTGTGCTGGCCCAGAGCCTGCGGCGTGAACATCACCTGCCGGTGGCGGCGCTCTGCGTGACGTGCGATGCGTTGCTGGTGGCTGCCGGCGTGTTCGGTCTGGCCACCGTGCTGGCGCAAAATCCGACATTGCTGGCGGTGGCCCGTTGGGGCGGCGCGGTGTTCCTGATCTGGTACGGCAGCCTCGCGTTGCGCCGGGCCTTCTCGAAACAGAGCTTGCAACAGAATGAAAACCAGACCGTACGTTCACTGCGCGCCGTGCTGCTCAGCGCCTTGGCGGTCACCCTGCTCAACCCGCACGTTTATCTGGATACCGTATTGCTGATTGGCTCCCTTGGCGCACAACAGACCGAGCCTGGTGCCTATGTCGTGGGCGCGGCCAGTGCGTCGTTGCTGTGGTTCTTCACGTTGGCGCTGGGCGCTGCATGGCTGGCGCCGTGGCTGGCTCGGCCGAGCACCTGGCGGATTCTGGATCTGTTGGTCGCCGTGATGATGTTCACCGTAGCCTTTCAATTAATCATCGTCTCCTGATTATTCCAAAAGGCTCTGGAACCTCTATTCCACACAGTTGTTGCGTGGTTATGCCGCACCCCCGGTGCTATGATCCGGTTCGATGCGCCGCAAAGAGTACAAACTCCCCGGCGCTTGTCTGGCCGCCCGTGATCGGCCTTGCGACCACCGCAACTGACCTGATTAGGAGAATCATCATGGCTTTCGAATTGCCGCCGCTGCCCTACGCACACGATGCCCTGCAGCCGCACATTTCCAAGGAAACCCTGGAATACCACCACGACAAGCACCACAACACCTACGTCGTGAACCTGAACAACCTGGTGCCAGGCACCGAGTTCGAAGGCAAGACCCTGGAAGAAATCGTCAAGTCTTCTTCGGGTGGCATCTTCAACAACGCCGCTCAGGTCTGGAACCACACTTTCTACTGGAACTGCCTGGCGCCAAACGCCGGCGGTCAACCAACCGGCGCACTGGCTGAAGCCATCAACGCAGCCTTCGGTTCGTTCGACAAGTTCAAAGAAGAATTCAGCAAAACCTCCATCGGTACCTTCGGTTCCGGTTGGGGCTGGCTGGTGAAAAAGGCTGACGGCTCCCTGGCCCTGGCCAGCACCATCGGCGCCGGCAACCCGCTGACCAGCGGCGACACCCCGCTGCTGACCTGCGACGTCTGGGAACACGCTTACTACATCGACTACCGCAACCTGCGTCCGAAGTACGTTGAAGCGTTCTGGAACCTGGTCAACTGGAAATTCGTGGCTGAGCAGTTCGAAGGCAAAACCTTCACCGCTTAAGATCGACGCCAGTCAAGAAACCCGGCTTTTGCCGGGTTTTTTTTTGGGTTTTGGAATGCTTGCCGAATTCGAGTACAGCCGAAGAATATCTGTCCTCTGTCAGGTCGTCATCGCTGGCAAGCCAGCGCCCACAAGGTCCGAGGACACCCGCGAAAATCGGGCCGCCCTCACAAGCAGTCTCGCCCCCGCACAAAGGCCGATTTCCCACAATGAAACCAGCCTTCCCCCCCTTGCCCCACCGCCATAGCCGTCTAACATCAACCAAATGGAAAATATCTCTACCCTCCCCTCAAGTTGAAGGACTCGACTACCGACACAGTACTAATAGGACAAATACTCCAGGCAACAGCATTTCGGCCAACCCACAGGCAAATTCCCCTGTGTTTGATTGTCCCTTTGACTGCCATCACGGGATTGCCAATACTCATGGCAACTTGATGCTACCTGCACGGAACAAGGAATGACTCTTTGAAGCTGGAACTCAAGAACAGCTTGTCGGTAAAGTTGCTCCGGGTCGTGCTCCTGTCGGCATTGATCGTCGGCGTGGTCTTGAGCTGCGCGCAGATCGTTTTCGATGCCTATAAAACACGCCAGGCCGTGGCCAGCGATGCCCAGCGCATCCTCGACATGTTCCGCGACCCCTCGACCCAGGCCGTCTACAGCCTGGACCGGGAAATGGGCATGCAGGTGATCGAAGGCCTGTTCCAGGACGACGCTGTGCGCCAGGCCTCCATCGGCCACCCCAATGAAGCCATGCTCGCGCAAAAATCCCGCGACCTGCAGCAATCCAGCAGTCGCTGGCTGACCGACCTGATCCTGGGCAAGGAACGCACCTTCACCACTCAACTGGTGGGTCGCGGCCCCTACAGCGAGTACTACGGCGACCTGAGCATCACCCTCGACACCGCCACGTATGGCGAGGGATTTATCGTCAATTCGGTGATCATCTTCATTTCCGGTGTATTGCGGGCCCTGGCCATGGGGCTGGTGCTGTATCTGGTCTATCACTGGCTGCTGACCAAACCGTTGTCGCGGATCATCGAGCACCTCACCGAAATCAACCCGGACCGCCCGAGCGAGCATAAGATTCCGCAGCTCAGGGGCCACGAAAAAAACGAACTGGGCATCTGGATCAACACCGCCAACCAGTTGCTCGAATCCATCGAACGCAACACGCACCTGCGCCACGAAGCGGAAAACAGCCTGCTGCGCATGGCCCAATACGACTTCCTCACCGGTCTGCCGAACCGCCAGCAATTGCAGCAACAACTGGACAAGATTCTCGTCGACGCCGGCAAGTTGCAGCGGCGGGTTGCGGTGCTGTGTGTCGGCCTCGATGACTTCAAGGGCATCAACGAACAGTTCAGCTATCAGACCGGCGACCAGTTGTTGCTGGCCCTGGCTGATCGCCTGCGGGCCCACAGCGGTCGCCTCGGCGCCCTCGCCCGCCTCGGTGGCGACCAGTTCGCCCTCGTTCAGGCCGATATCGAACAACCCTACGAAGCGGCCGAACTGGCCCAGAGCATTCTCGATGATCTCGAAGCGGCGTTCGCCCTCGATCATCAGGAAATTCGACTGCGCGCCACCATCGGCATCACCCTGTTCCCCGAGGACGGTGACAGCACCGAGAAGCTGCTGCAAAAGGCCGAGCAGACCATGACCCTGGCCAAGACCCGCTCGCGCAACCGTTATCAGTTCTATATCGCCAGCGTAGACACTGAAATGCGTCGCCGTCGCGAGCTGGAAAAAGACCTGCGCGACGCCCTGGCGCGCGACCAGTTCTACCTGGTCTACCAACCGCAGATCAGCTACCGCGATCATCGGGTAGTGGGCGTCGAAGCATTGATTCGCTGGCAGCATCCCGAACATGGGCTGGTGCCACCGGACCTGTTCATCCCGCTGGCCGAGCAGAACGGCACCATCATCGCCATCGGCGAATGGGTGCTGGATCAGGCCTGCAAACAATTGCGCGACTGGCATGACCAGGGTTTCACCGACCTGCGCATGGCCGTGAACCTGTCCACCGTCCAGTTGCACCACGCCGAACTGCCGCGAGTGGTCAACAACCTGCTGCAGATGTACCGCCTGCCACCCCGCAGCCTGGAGCTGGAAGTCACCGAAACCGGCCTGATGGAAGACATCAGCACCGCCGCCCAGCACCTGCTGAGCCTGCGTCGCTCCGGCGCGCTGATCGCCATCGACGACTTCGGCACCGGGTACTCATCGCTCAGTTATCTGAAAAGCCTGCCACTGGACAAGATCAAGATCGACAAGAGCTTCGTTCAGGACCTGCTCGATGACGACGACGATGCGACCATCGTCCGGGCCATCATTCAGTTGGGCAAGAGCCTGGGCATGCAGGTCATTGCCGAAGGTGTGGAAACCATCGAACAAGAGGCCTACATCATCTCTGAAGGCTGCCATGAAGGTCAGGGCTACTTCTACAGCAAACCGCTGCCGGCGCGAGAACTGGGCGCTTACCTGAAACAGGCCCAGCGCAGCAATGCCGCGATCCTCTGAACCTGTGGCAGGGAGCTTGCTCCCGCTGACTGGCAAAGCCGCCCCAAATCCTGCCCCCACGGTTCTGACAGAAAATTCCAGTCGACCTGATTACGAATGTTGCACTTTCCAGCGGGAGCAAGCTCCCCTCGCCACAGTGATTGCCAGCTGATACAGGTCATGCTGCTGGCATTCATTCGTGTGAATAAGACATATTTACAAGCACAACCCTTTACAGATAATGCGAAAGATTTGCATTATGTCGCAGTTTCGCGCGCTTGCTGCGCCATTCCACCCCCCTTTCGAAGCAGGATGTTCGCCATGATTCGTATGCCTCTGGCTACCGCCAGTCTGTTGGCCATCGCTATTTCCCTCGCCGGTTGTGGCGAAGGCAAAGACAAAGCTGCCGCTCCAGCGCCGACTCCTTCCGCCAGCACCGCTGCACCGGCTGCCGCACCCGCAGCGACCAGTAAAGTCGACGAAGCCGCCGCCAAAGCCGTTGTCGCGCACTACGCCGACATCGTCTTCGCCGTTTACAGCGATGCCGAATCCACTGCGAAGACCCTGCAAACCGCTATCGACGCTTTCCTCGCCAAGCCGAACGCCGACACCCTGAAAGCCGCCAAGGCTGCCTGGGTCGCAGCTCGCGTTCCTTACCTGCAGAGCGAAGTGTTCCGCTTCGGCAACACCATCATCGACGACTGGGAAGGTCAGGTGAACGCCTGGCCACTGGACGAAGGCCTGATCGACTACGTCGACAAATCCTACGAGCACGCCCTGGGTAACCCGGGTGCCACGGCCAACATCATCGCCAACACTCAGGTTCAGGTCGGCGAAGACAAGATCGACGTCAAGGACATCACCCCCGAAAAACTCGCCAGCCTGAACGAGCTGGGCGGTTCCGAGGCCAACGTCGCCACCGGTTACCACGCCATCGAATTCCTGCTCTGGGGCCAGGACCTGAACGGCACCGGCCCTGGCGCCGGCAACCGCCCAGCTTCCGACTACCTGGAAGGCAAAGGCGCTACGGGCGGTCACAACGATCGTCGTCGCGCTTACCTGAAGTCGGTGACCCAGCTGCTGGTCAGCGACCTTGAAGAAATGGTCGGTAACTGGAAACCGAACGTGGCCGACAACTACCGCGCCACCCTGGAAGCGGAACCGGCCGAATCCGGCCTGCGCAAAATGCTGTTCGGCATGGGCAGCCTGTCCCTGGGCGAACTGGCGGGCGAGCGGATGAAGGTTTCCCTGGAAGCCAACTCCCCGGAAGACGAACACGACTGCTTCAGCGACAACACCCACAACTCGCAGTTCTACGATGCCAAAGGCGTTCGTAACGTGTACCTGGGCGAATACACCCGCGTCGACGGCACCAAAATGACCGGCGCCAGCCTGTCGTCCCTGGTGGCCAAGGCCGACCCGGCTGCCGACACCGCGCTGAAGGCCGACCTGGCTGCGACCGAAGCCAAGATGCAGGTCATCGTCGATCACGCCAACAAGGGTGAGCACTACGACCAATTGATCGCCGCCGGCAACACTGCCGGTAACCAGATCGTCCGTGACGCCATCGCTTCGCTGGTCAAACAGACCGGTTCGATCGAAGCCGCCGCCGGCAAACTGGGCATCAGCGACCTGAACCCGGACAACGCTGATCACGAGTTCTGATCAACGCTGGCTGAACAAAAGGCGACCTTCGGGTCGCCTTTTTTATTGGTCCGAACACCGCTCCCACATTGGACGGTGCTGAATCAGTAAGAGTGATGACAGTTTTGAAAAACCCTGCTCCACATCAACCAAACGATAATTCCTCTTATTCAATCTCCACTGCCCTGTTAGACTTTGCGCCCTTGTTTTGCTCGTCTTGCAGGATGTCTGATGCCCTCGCTGCCTCTTCGCTTGTCCGCACTGTTTCTGGCCCTGGGCTTGAGTGCCTGCGATGACGCCCCGCGTTTTACCAAAGCCGAACCCGGTGAAGCCCGGTCCGGGGGCGCCGCGACCGTGCGCAAGACCGATCAGAACGCCTTCTCCCTGCCCTCCGCCAATCTGCCGCCCTCCCGGCGTGTGGACTTCAGCGTCGGCAACAGCTTCTTCCGAAACCCGTGGGTGATCGCCCCGTCGACCACCACCGCCCGGGACGGCCTCGGGCCGTTGTTCAACACCAACGCCTGCCAGAACTGCCACATCAAGGACGGCCGCGGTCATCCGCCCACGCCTGATGCGCAGAGCGCCGTGTCGATGCTGGTGCGCCTGTCGATCCCCGATGCGCCGGCCTACGCCAAAATCATCGAACAGCTCGGCGTGGTCCCCGAGCCGGTCTACGGCGGGCAACTCCAGGACATGGCCATCCCCGGTGTACTTCCGGAAGGCAAGGTGCGGGTCGACTACACGCCGGTGCCGGTCCGCTTCAAGGACGGCACCGAGATCGAATTGCGCAAACCCAGCCTGAACATCACCCAACTGGGGTACGGTCCGATGCACCCTGACACCCGTTTCTCGGCCAGGGTCGCGCCACCCATGATTGGCCTCGGCTTGCTTGAAGCCATCCCCGATGAGGCGATCCTGGCCAATGCCGAGGCTCAGGCAAAAGAAAAAAACGGTATCGCCGGACGCCCGAACCAGGTCTGGGATGACGCCCAACAGAAAACCGTCCTCGGACGATTTGGCTGGAAGGCCGGGCAGCCGAACCTCAATCAACAAAACGTTCATGCGTTTTCGGGAGACATGGGCCTCACCACAACCCTGCGTCCGATGGACGACTGCACCGATGCGCAAACCGCGTGCAAACAAGCGCCCAGCGGCAATGGCCCGGAGGGCGAACCGGAAGTCAGCGACAACATCCTGCGTCTGGTGCTGTTCTACAGCCGTAACCTGGCCGTACCGGCCCGACGCGACGTCGGCACGCCTGAAGTGTTGGCCGGCAAGAGCCTGTTTTTCCAGGCCGGCTGCCAGTCCTGTCACACGCCGAAATACACCACTGCCGCCAACGCGGCAGAACCTGAGCTGGCCAATCAAGTGATTCGCCCCTACAGCGATCTGCTGCTGCACGACATGGGCGACGGACTGGCTGACAACCGCAGCGAATTCCAGGCCAGTGGCCGCGACTGGCGCACCCCGCCGTTGTGGGGCATCGGCCTGACGCAGGCGGTCAGTGGCCACACCCAATTCCTGCATGACGGCCGCGCTCGCAATCTGCTCGAAGCCGTGCTCTGGCATGGCGGCGAGGCGCAGGCCGCGCAGCAACAGGTTTTGTCTTTCAACGCCGAACAGCGCGCCGCGTTGCTGGCATTTTTGAATTCTCTTTAAACACTTATAAAGAATCGGGAGCCCGACATGTTCCGTCCCAAGTTGTTATTCACCAGCCTTGCCGCACTCGCCCTTGGTGCCTGCTCACCGCAGGATCCGCAAGCTGTCACGTCGGCGGCCATTGCCAAGTCGGTGATCCTGCCGACCTACACCCGCTGGGTTGAAGCCGACCGCCAACTGGCTGTCAGCGCGCTGGCCTACTGCGAAGGCAAGGAAAATCTCGACACCGCCCGCGCCGACTTCCTGCACGCGCAGAAAGCCTGGGCCGAGCTGCAACCGCTGCTGATCGGTCCGCTGGCTGAAGGCAATCGCGCCTGGCAGGTGCAGTTCTGGCCGGACAAGAAAAACCTTGTCGGCCGTCAGGTCGAGCAACTGGTCGACGCCCAGCCGCAGATCGATGCCGCGGCGCTGGCCAAATCCAGCGTTGTGGTTCAGGGCCTCTCGGCCTACGAATACATCCTGTTCGACAACAAGCCTGACGTGGCCAACGACGCGCAGAAAGCCAAGTACTGCCCGCTGCTGAAAGCGATTGGCGAGCGCCAGAAACTGATGGCCGAAGACATTCTGAAAAGCTGGAACAACACCGACGGCATGCTCGCGCAGATGAGCAAGTTTCCGAACCAGCGCTACGCCGATTCCCACGAGGCCATCGCCGATCTGCTGCGCGTGCAGGTCACCGCCCTGGACAGCCTGAAGAAAAAACTCGGCACGCCGATGGGCCGTCAGAGCAAGGGCGTGCCGCAACCGTTCCAGGCCGATGCATGGCGCAGCCAGTCTTCCCTGACCGGCCTCGAAGCCAGCCTCGCCGCTGCCAAAACCGTCTGGGAAGGTGTCGACAACAAAGGCCTGCGCGGCTTGTTGCCGAGCGAGCAGAAGCCGTTGGCCGACAAGATCGACACCGCTTATGCCTCCTCGCTGAAACTGTTCGCCAGCAACCAGCGCTCACTGACCGAGATGCTCAACGACGACGCCGGTCGCCAACAGCTCAACGACCTCTACGACAGCCTCAACGTGGTCCATCGCCTGCACGAAGGCGAGCTGGCCAAGGCGCTGGGCATCCAACTGGGCTTCAACGCCAACGACGGTGACTGATGAGGGCGAGTGCCATGCTGCGACGACAGGCTCTGACGTTAGGTAGTTTGCTGCTGGGAGCAGTGACACTGGGCGGCTGGACGCTGTTCAAGCAAAAGGACAAGAGCCCGCTATTGCTCTCGGCGCGGGACGATACGGACGGCAAGCATTACGCCGTCGGATATCGGTTGGACGGTACACGGGTATTCGCTACCCAGGTCGGTCAGCGTTGCCACGACATCATCAATCATCCGGCCCTGCCGATTGCGCTGTTTGTCGCCCGTCGCCCAGGCACCGAGAGCTACCTGATCGACCTGCGCGACGGCACGCTGTTGCAAACCGTAGCCTCGCAGCCGAACCGCCATTTCTATGGTCACGCGGTGATTCACCACAGCGGCGACTGGCTGTACGCCACCGAGAACGACACGTCCGACCCGGGTCGCGGCTTGCTCGGTGTGTATAAGTTCGAAGGCGAGCGCCTCGTGCACAGTGGCGAAATGTCCACCCACGGTATCGGCCCGCATCAGGTGTCGTGGATGCCCGATGGCGAAACCCTGGTGGTGGCCAACGGCGGGATTCGCACCGAGGCGGAAAGCCGGGTCGAGATGAACCTGAACGCCATGGAGCCGAGCCTGGTGCTGATGCAACGCGACGGTACTTTACTGAGCAAGGAAACCCTCGCCCAGCAGATGAACAGCGTGCGGCACCTGGGGATCGCCAGTGACGGCACCATCGTCGCCGGTCAGCAATTCATGGGCCCGTCCCACGAATCTTCGGAACTGTTGGCCATCAAGCGGCCCGGTCAACCGTTCGTGGCGTTCCCGGTGCCCGAGCACCAGTTGCAGGCGATGGGGCATTACACCGCCAGCGTCGCGGTACACAGTGACTTGCGGCTGGTCGCGTTGACCGCGCCACGGGGCAATCGCTTTTTCATCTGGGACCTGGACAGCGGTGAAGTGCGCCTCGATGCGCCACTTCCCGATTGCGCCGGGGTCGGTGCAGTGGCTGACGGTTTTGTCGTGACGTCGGGTCAAGGGCGTTGCCGTTACTACGATTGCCGCCAGACCGATCTGGTTGCTAAACCGTTGGAGCTGCCTGCGGGGCTTTGGGACAACCACCTTCATTTGATCTGACGCCACCTCCCTTTCGGTGGATCTACCCTGTGGTGAGGGAGCTTGCTCCCTCACCACAGTTTTTTTGTTCCCCCGCACTGTGAAAAGTGGCAGTTGGATTCACTGCCGCTCTCGGAGTAATGTTCCCGTCTGTCTCATGATTTCTCCAAGGAACTGGAAATATGCTGCGTCGCCGCATGCTGATCATGTTGGGTGTTGTTCTGCTGGTCGTGCTGGTCCTGGCCGGTTATAAAGCCTTCTCCATCTACACGATGATTCAAGGCTTCTCCGCGCCGAAACCGCCTATAAGCGTTGCCGTGGCCACGGCCATCGAACGGCCCTGGCAAGCCCGCCTGCCTACCGTCGGCACGCTCACGGCGCTGCAAGGCGTAGACCTGAGCCTGGAAACCGACGGCACCGTCATCGATTTGCAGTTCGAGTCAGGGCAGAAGGTCAAGGCCGGCCAACCCCTCATGCGTCTCGACAGCGCCGTGGAAACTGCCTTTCTGGAAACCGCCCAGGCCGACCTCGGGCTGGCCCAGCTCGATTACGGTCGCGGTAGCCAACTGGTGGGCAGCCAGGCCATTTCCAAAGGCGAATTCGACCGACTTTCGGCGGTGCTGAAAAAAAGCAAAGCCACCGTCAATCAACTCAAGGCTGCGCTCGGCAAAAAAAGCATCGTTGCGCCCTTCAGCGGCACTATCGGCATTCGCCAGGTGGACGTTGGCGACTATCTTGCCAGCGGCACCATGATTGCCACTCTGCAAGACCTCAGCAGTCTCTACGTCGACTTTTTCGTGCCCGAGCAGTCTGTGCCGAAGATCGCCATCGGTCAGCCGGTCGAAATCATTGTCGCGGCCTACCCGACGCAGACCTTCCCCGGCACCATCAGCGCGATCAATCCGAAACTCGAGAACAGCACGCGCAACATGCAGGTCCGCGCGACCCTGGCCAACCCCGACGGCAAACTGTTGCCGGGCATGTTCGCCAACCTGCAGGTGATATTGCCCGACCCGCAGTTACGCGTCGTCGTGCCGGAAAGCGCGATCACGTACACGCTGTACGGCAATTCGCTGTACGTCGTCGCACAGAAAAAAACCGAAGACGGCCAGGTTGAAAAAGACGCCAAGGGTGAACCCATCCTGATCGCCGAACGCCGTTTCATCGAAACCGGTGAACGCCGCGACGGTGTGGTGGTGATTACCAAAGGTGTGCGCAACGGTGAAAAAGTGGTCACCGCCGGCCAGATCAAACTGGACAACGGCGCACACATTGCCATCAGCGACGACAAGACTTTAGCCGAGCAGAACAGCCCGCCGCGCGCGGACTGATCAAGGAATCCCCATGGCTTTTACCGACCCGTTCATCCGCCGCCCGGTGCTCGCCTCCGTGGTCAGCCTGCTGATTGTGCTGCTGGGTTTCCAGGCCTGGAGCAAGCTACCGCTGCGCCAGTATCCGCAAATGGAAAACGCCCTGATCACGGTGACCACCGCGTACCCCGGCGCCAACGCCGAAACCATCCAGGGCTACATCACGCAACCGATGCAGCAAAGCCTGGCGAGTGCCGAAGGCATCGACTACATGACCTCGGTCAGTCGCCAGAACTTCTCGGTGATCTCGATCTACGCGCGCGTCGGTTCCAACAGCGACCGATTGTTCACCGAGTTGCTGGCCAAGGCCAACGAAGTGAAAAACAAGTTGCCTCAGGACGCCGAAGACCCGGTACTGAGCAAGGAGGCCGCCGACGCCTCGGCGCTGATGTACATCAGCTTCTTCAGCAAGGAACTGAGCAACCCGCAGATCACCGACTACCTGTCGCGGGTCATCCAGCCCAAACTTGCCACCTTGCCGGGCATGGCCGAGGCCGAGATTCTCGGCAACCAGGTGTTCGCCATGCGCCTGTGGCTGGACCCGGTGAAACTGGCTGGCTTCGGCCTGAGCGCCAGCGATGTGACCGATGCCGTGCGCAAGTACAACTTCCTTTCCGCTGCCGGTGAAGTGAAAGGCGAGTACGTGGTCACCAGCATCAACGCCAACACCGAGCTCAAATCCGCGCAAGCCTTCGCTGCGATTCCACTCAAGGTCGATGGTGACAGCCGCGTGCTGCTCAGCGATGTCGCGCGGGTGGAAATGGGCGCGGAGAACTACGACACCATCAGCTCCTTTGGTGGCACGCCCTCGGTCTACATCGGCATCAAGGCCACCCCCGGCGCGAACCCGCTGGACGTGATCAAGGAAGTGCGCAAGATCATGCCGGACCTTGAGGCCCAGCTGCCGCCGAACCTCAAGGGTGAAATCGCCTACGACGCCACACTGTTCATCCAGGCTTCGATCGACGAAGTGGTGAAAACCCTGTTCGAAGCGGTGCTGATCGTGATCGTGGTCGTGTTCCTGTTCCTCGGGGCGCTGCGCTCGGTCGTGATCCCGGTGGTGACGATTCCGCTGTCGATGATCGGCGTGATGTTCTTCATGCAGATGATGGGCTACTCGATCAACCTGCTGACCCTGCTGGCGATGGTGTTGGCCATCGGCCTGGTGGTGGACGACGCCATCGTGGTGGTGGAAAACATTCACCGGCACATCGAGGAAGGCAAGCCCCCGCTGGACGCGGCTATCGAGGGTGCACGGGAAATCGCCATGCCGGTGGTCTCGATGACCATCACCCTGGCGGCGGTCTATGCGCCCATCGGTTTCCTGACCGGCCTCACCGGGGCGCTGTTCAAGGAGTTCGCCCTGACCCTGGCCGGGGCGGTGGTGATCTCCGGCATCGTCGCCCTGACGCTGTCGCCGATGATGTGCGCCTTCCTGCTGCGCCACGACGAAAACCCCAGCGGCCTGGCTCACCGGCTGGACCTGATTTTCGAAGGCCTCAAGCGCCGCTACCAGCGTCTGTTGCACGGAACGCTCAACACGCGGCCGGTGGTGCTGGTGTTCGCGGTGATCGTACTGTGCCTGATTCCGGTGCTGCTCACCTTCACCAAGTCGGAACTGGCACCGGACGAGGATCAGGGCATCATCTTCATGCTGGCCAGCGCCCCGCAGCCAACCAACCTTGATTACCTGAACACCTACACCGACGAATTCATCAGCATCTTCAAGGCGTTTCCCGAGTACTACTCCTCGTTCCAGATCAACGGCTTCAACGGCGTGCAATCGGGGATTGGCGGTTTCCTGCTCAAACCGTGGAACGAGCGCGACCGCACGCAAATGGAAATCCTGCCCGAGGTGCAGAGCAAACTGGAGAGCATTCCGGGATTGCAGGTTTTCGGCTTCAACCTGCCCTCCCTGCCGGGCACCGGCGAGGGGCTGCCGTTTCAGTTCGTCGTCAATACCGCCAACGATTACGAGTCGCTGTTGCAAGTGATGGACCGGGTGAAGAAACGCGCGATGGCGTCCGGCAAGTTCGCCTTCGTCGACGTCGACCTGGCGTTCGACAAACCCGAAGTCGTGGTCGATATCGATCGCGCCAAGGCCGCGCAGATGGGTGTGTCGATGCAGGATCTGGGCAGGACATTGGCGACGTTGCTGGGTGAAGCGGAAATCAACCGTTTCACCATTGAAGGCCGCAGTTACAAAGTGATCGCGCAGGTTGAACGGCCATTCCGGGACAACCCCGGCTGGCTGAACAACTATTACGTGAAAAACACCAAGGGTGAGCTGCTGGCCCTGTCGACCCTGATCACCGTTTCCGACCGGGCCCGCCCACGGCAATTGAATCAGTTCCAGCAGCTCAACTCGGCCATTCTCTCCGGGGTTCCGCTGGTGAGCATGGGTGAAGCCCTCGACGCGGTGCGGCAGATTGCCCGGGAAGAGGCGCCGGCGGGTTTTGCCGTCGACTATGCCGGGGCATCGCGGCAGTACGTTCAGGAAGGTAGCGCGCTGTGGGTGACGTTTGCCCTGGCGCTGGCGATCATTTTCCTGGTGCTGGCGGCTCAGTTCGAAAGTTTCCGCGACCCGTTGGTGATTCTGGTGACGGTGCCGCTGTCGATCTGTGGTGCGTTGATCCCGCTGTTCCTCGGCTGGTCGAGCATGAACATCTACACCCAGGTCGGGCTGGTGACGCTGATCGGGCTGATCAGCAAGCACGGGATCCTGATCGTCGAATTCGCTAACCAGCTTCGCAAGGAAAAGGGCCTGACGCCGCGCGAGGCGGTAGAGGAGGCAGCGGCCATACGCCTGCGCCCGGTGTTGATGACCACCGCGGCGATGGTGTTCGGCATGGTGCCGTTGATCATTGCCTCCGGCGCGGGCGCTGTCAGCCGGTTCGACATCGGCACGGTGATCGCTACGGGGATGTCGATCGGGACGTTGTTTACGTTGTTCGTATTGCCGTGTGTGTACACGTTGTTGGCTAAACCCGATAAACCTGTAAACGCTTGACCCCTGTAGGAGCCAGAAAGCCGGCTCCTGCAAGGGTCGACGCAGGTCTCGAGTCATCGGGCATAAACAAAAGGCCTCGCATATGCGAGGCCTTTTATTTGGGCTTCAATCTGGTCAACTCTGCGGCCTCAGTCCTTGAGAAAGTCCGAACATGAACAGCAATAAATCATGATCGGGTTGGGTTGCAACGGTTGCCTTTGCAACCCGTGGCATCGGACAACGCGTGTCCCCGTTCACTGAACTGAGGACTTGCGTGCGGGGCTGCTCCCAAGCCGCCACCGCCAGTGAAGCAACTGCCAAGGCTCCTATTAAAAACAAACCTCGTGCAATTTCGAGTTTCATTGCTATAAACCCTTGATAGCGCTGCCAAACGCTGTCTCATAAAGGTAGACGAGTTTCTTCCAGTCTGTCGTGCTGAACGACGAGTGGCGACGCAGTTGCTTCAGGTCATGGGACGCGGCGCGACGGGCGGTCAAACGCTGACGGCATTTCTCCAGATCGATCAACGCAACTTCGACTTTCGTCGCCTCGCCCTCACCGGTAACCCGGACAAAGACGTGCTTGATGTAGAGGCAACTGTGCTGCCACCGCCCCTTGTGCATGCGCACCAGGTTATCGGCCAGTTCCTTCAGCACGCGATCATGCACCGCCTCGCCATGACGTTCGCGGCCACCGCCTGCGTACCAGTGCTCGATTTCCTCAAAACCGTCCAGAGCCTTGGTCACCAACAACGCGCGCCACTTGTGGACAGGATCGCGCTGCGCACCACAGAAAATTATCTCCGGAACACGCACGCCGATCCGACTCAACCCGATGAGCGCGTCCCGCTCACGCAGCACCGTCGGCCGACCCAACGGGTACTGCCAGCTGCGATAGACATGCCCGTTCTGACGCTTGGCGTAGAACAACTGTCCATCAATGCTCCTGATGCGTTGCACACCACTTTCACCACCGCGACGAACGTTAGGCTCTTCAACCCATTCGCCCTGCTGGTTCCAGTAATAGTCAAAGTCCCGGGAATCGATGTCCGCATCTGCTGCATATTGCACTGCCATCAGTTACCTCTTGCGTAATACATAAACCCGCCACATGGCATAGAGCGGTATAAAGTCCAGTTGTTCCTGAATACGGAACCCCGCCTGCTCGAATTCCTTTTCGATCGTAGCAGCCGGTAACACAAACCGATTTTGGTAACCTTCCTGTTCACGCTTTTTCTCGGAGCGCTTGCGTTTCCAGGCTTTGAAATTGCCGTCGACCCATAACGAAAGGATCACGCTGTCACGGCTGACGCGCTCGAATTCACGCAGAATGGCCAGTCGATGCTCGGCTTCACCGATGTGGTGCAGCAAACGCATGCAAAAAATGCTGTCGACGGCGTTATCAGGCAAGGCGATGTCGAATGCAGAAGTGTGCAAGGGTTGTACCCTTTTCACGACTTGCGCGGGTTGCGCCTGCAAAGCGATCTTGAGCATGGATTCGGAGTTGTCCGCCCCGATGATCACCCGGTTGGTTTTTTCCGCCAGCAATGGCCAGAAACGTCCGGCACCACAGGGTAGATCGAGGACAAGCCCGGGTTCGCCGACCAACGCCAGTGCCTTGCGCGCCAGTTGTTCATCGCGCCAATGGGACAGTCGACGACCGAGGCCGTCCTGATGTTTTTGCAGGTATTTCCGAGCGTGCTGATCGTCGTATTTATCGGAAAAATCGAGTTTGATCGGGGCGGCCATCATCAAGGACTCCTGAACGTCTGATGACAATTACCTTAGGTAGCGCCGTGTCAGCGTCCGGTCATGCCTTTGTGAAAAAATTGTCATGTTAACCCCCGAATTATTTCAGGGTTTTACATGAGCAAAGTGATGGCTTAGGGCCACCCATTACCAGGCGTTCGATCAGTACGAGGGTGGTTAACCCAGTTCCACCTGAAACCGACAGCCATGAGGCTCCATGTTGGTCAGACTGACGCTCCACCCCTGGTTTTCGCAAATCCGCTGCACCAGCGACAGGCCCAGTCCCAGGCCCTCGCCGCGTTTTTCATTACCCCGCACGAAAGGCTCGAACATCGCTTCGCGTTTTTCCTCGGGAATGCCTACGCCACTGTCTTCGACCCGGAAACCCGTAGTGGTCAGGGTCAAGCGAATGAAACCCTGTTCGGTGTAATGCAGCGCATTGCGCAACAGGTTGCCCATGACCGCATGCAGAAGCGTGGCGTTGTAGCAGGTGCTGTCCGGATTGCCCGGTTCGAACATCAGCGACAGCCCTTTGGCCTCGATCGGTTCGCGCCACAGGTTGAGCAGACCGTCGGCGACCTGGGCCAGCGACTGTTGCGGCGCCATACTGGCGTCTTCACGTTGGGCGCGGGCCAGCATCAGAAAGGTCTGCACCAGCTCGCGCATCTCTTCGCAGGCACGGGCGATTCGTTCGACCTGAGCCCGACCGCGCTGGTCGATGCCGGAGTTTTCCAGCAACAGCTCACAGGAACTGGCCAACACCATCAACGGGGTGCGCAACTCGTGGCTGACGTCACTGGTGAACAAGCGCTCCCGGGTCAATGCCTGGCGCAGGCGACCGAGGGTGGCGTCGAAAGCCACGGCCAGCTCGCCCACTTCATCCGCGGCATAGTCCGGTGCCAGCGGTGGCGCCAGCCCCAGCAACTGGTCGCGGTGGCGCACCTGACGGGCCAGCCGCACCACAGGCGCCATCACCTTGCGCGCCAGGATCCAGCCGAGGAATACCGCCAACGCCAGACTCAGGACGAAGCCCACCAGCACCACGGCGAACAACACCCGCTCCCGTTCTTCGAAATCACTCTGGTCCTGCAGCAACACATAACGCCGGCCATCGACGACTTCGACCATCGCGTGATACGACAGCTGCTCGCGAAACACTTCGTGGAAACCCGGATCAAGATGGCGCAAATCCTTGGGCAGCTCGAAATCGCCCGGTCCGCCGCTGAAATAGAACAGCTGGTCCGGCTCGGGGCGATGGCTCCAGTCCGACACACTGTCCATCAACAGCAGGCGTTGCAAATCCCCGCCGAGGCCTGCCGAAATCAGTTTTTCTTCTACCAGGTGCACGGTCGCCACAATCCCCATGGCGAAGGCCCCGGCCACCAATGCGCTCATCAGCGCAAAGGCGATGATGATCCGTTGAGCAAGGCTCTGTCTAAACTCCATCACGGCCCTCGGCCAAGCGATAACCCACACCGTGCACGGTTTGCAGCAAAGGCTTGGCGAACGGTTTGTCGATCACCTGACGCAATTGGTGGACGTGGCTGCGCAGGCTGTCACTGTCCGGGCAATCATCGCCCCACAGGGCTTCTTCGAGAATTTCCCGGCGCAGGACGTGCGGGCTTTTCTGCATCAGCACGGCCAGCAACTTCAGGCCCACCGGGTTGAGCTTCAGCAAGCGCCCTTCGCGGGTGACTTCCAGGGTATCGAGGTCGTAACTCAAATCCCCGACCTGCAAGGTACGACGGCCGCCGCCCTGTGCCCGACGCATCACGGCTTCGATCCGCGCAGCCAGTTCAGACAGGGCAAAGGGTTTGATCAGGTAATCGTCGGCGCCGGACTTGAAGCCTTGCAGGCGGTCGTCCAGTTGATCGCGGGCCGTGAGCATGATCACCGGCGTGTCGCGACGGGCGTCTTCGCGCAGGCGTTTGCACAAGGTGTAGCCGTCGATACCGGGCAACATGATGTCGAGCACGATCAAATCGTAGTGCTCGGTGGCCGCCAGGTGCAGGCCTGACAAACCATCCTGCGCGCAATCCACGGTGTAGCCCTTGAGCCCCAGGTAATCGGCCAGATTGGCCAGGATATCGCGGTTATCTTCAACCAACAGAATGCGCATGGGCACCTCCTCCGTACACAGTAACGGCCGTCTTGGCCCGCGCAGCTTAAGGCCTGGCGTGGCTGAGGGCTAGGACTGCGTGCAGTGGAAAACCCTGCCGGCAAACCTGTCGAGCCCTTGACGACTTTTTCACTATCGATTCACACAGCAGCGACACAACCGGGTTCAAACTCCGCGCGGCTGCGCTCTCAAGAACTTACCGACTAAGGAACTGCCATGGTTTCGACCCTTGCCCGCCCCGCCTCTCGCCCGCTCAATTTCTGGGTGTGCCTGGGTGTTCCCGTCGTTGCGGCGATCATTCTGGTGCTGCTCGAACTGACGTCCCTGGACATGGACCTGGCCCGGCTGTTCTATGACCCGGCGGCTGGAGACTTCATCGGGCGCCACAGTTTTTTCCTCGAAGACATCCTGCATGACCGTGCCAAGCAAGTGGTCATCGCCTTCTCGGTGTTCGCGATTTTCGGTTTCATCGGTGCCTTTTTCATCGACCGGCTCAAACCGTTCAAACGGGAATTGGGTTGTATGGTGCTGTCCCTGGGACTGGCGACATCCTTTGTCACGCCGATGAAAGCGGTGACGGCGGTTCAATGCCCGTGGAGTCTGGAACAATTCGGCGGTCATGAGACCTACAGCGAACTCCTCAGCCCTCGCCCGCAGACGGACAAACCCGGCCGTTGCTGGCCCGGAGGGCATGCCGCGACCGGGTTCACGCTGTTTGCCTTGTTCTTTGTGCTGCGGGATCGGCGTCCGCGTCTGGCACGTAAAGCCTTTATTTTCGCCTTCACGTTGGGCACGGTGTTTTCCGTGAGCCGGATGATGCAGGGCGCGCACTTTTTCTCGCACAACGTGTGGACGGCGATTTTCTGCTGGCTCATTTGTCTGGGATCGTACTACTACACCCTGTATCGCCCGGCTACCAACGTTGAGCGGGTTACCAAGTCACAAGCGGTTAGCGTTTGAACTGACATCATCGCGACTCGGTCTCCGGACGGTCCCACATCAAAGGCAATAAAAAACCCCGCCTGCTTTCGCAGGCGGGGTTTTTTCGTACGGGGTAAGGCTGGCTTACATCATGCCGCCCATGCCGCCCATACCGCCCATGTCTGGCATACCGCCGCCAGCTGGTGCGTCTTCCTTGATCTCGGCGATCATGGCTTCGGTGGTGATCATCAGGCTGGCAATCGACGAAGCCGCTTGCAGAGCCGAACGAGTCACTTTGGCCGGGTCCAGGATACCCATTTCGATCATGTCGCCGTATTCGCCGGTGGCAGCGTTGTAACCGTAGTTACCCGAACCCTGCTTGACCTTGTCGACCACTACGCTTGGCTCGTCGCCGGAGTTGGCAACGATCTGGCGCAGTGGCGCTTCAACAGCGCGACGCAGCAACTGGATGCCAACGTTCTGGTCATCGTTGTCGCCTTTCAGCTCGGAGATTGCCTGCAGAGCGCGAACCAGTGCCACGCCGCCGCCAGGTACCACGCCTTCTTCAACGGCTGCACGGGTAGCGTGCAGGGCGTCTTCAACGCGGGCTTTCTTCTCTTTCATTTCAACTTCGGAACCAGCGCCAACCTTGATCACAGCAACGCCGCCGGACAGTTTGGCCAGACGCTCTTGCAGTTTTTCACGGTCGTAGTCGGACGAAGTGTCGGCCACTTGCTGACGGATCTGCAGAACGCGAGCCTGGATGTCAGCCTCAACGCCGGCGCCGTCGATCACGGTGGTGTTTTCTTTGGACAGGATCACGCGCTTGGCATTACCCAGGTGTTCCAGGGTAGTGCTTTCCAGGCTCAGACCGATCTCTTCGGAGATAACGGTACCGCCAGTCAGAACAGCGATGTCCTGCAGCATGGCCTTGCGACGGTCGCCGAAGCCTGGAGCCTTGACGGCTGCAACTTTGACGATGCCACGCATGTTGTTCACAACCAGAGTCGCCAGGGCTTCGCCTTCAACGTCTTCAGCCACGATCAGCAGTGGACGGCCGGCTTTGGCAACGGCTTCCAGGACTGGCAGCATTTCGCGGATGTTCGAGATCTTTTTGTCGACCAGCAGGATCAGCGGACCGTCCAGCTCGGCAGTCATGGTCTCTGGCTTGTTGACGAAGTACGGGGACAGGTAGCCACGGTCGAACTGCATGCCTTCAACAACCGACAGTTCGTTTTCCAGGCCCGAGCCTTCTTCAACGGTGATCACGCCTTCTTTACCGACTTTTTCCATGGCTTCGGCAATGATGTCGCCGATGGAGTTGTCGGAGTTGGCCGAGATGGTGCCGACCTGAGCGATGGCCTTGGTGTCAGCGCAAGGCTTGGACAGGGCTTTGAGCTCTTTGACGATCGCGATGGTCGCTTTGTCGATACCGCGCTTCAGGTCCATCGGGTTCATGCCGGCAGCGACGGCTTTCAGGCCTTCGTTGACGATCGACTGAGCCAGAACGGTAGCGGTGGTGGTGCCGTCGCCTGCGTCATCGTTGGCACGGGAGGCAACGTCTTTGACCAGCTGCGCGCCCATGTTTTCGAAACGGTCTTTCAGTTCGATTTCTTTAGCGACGGACACGCCGTCCTTGGTGATGGTCGGAGCGCCGAAGCTCTTCTCGATGATCACGTTGCGGCCTTTAGGGCCCAGGGTCGCTTTTACTGCGTCAGCCAGGACGTTGACACCGGCGAGCATTTTCTTACGGGCGGAATCGCCGAATTTAACTTCTTTAGCAGCCATGATCGATATTCCTTAAATACTTTGTAGTAGCGGGAAAATGAGCGGGAAATCAGCCTTCGACAACAGCGAGGATTTCGCTCTCGCCGATGACCAGCAGGTCTTCGCCGTCAACTTTCACAGTGTTGCTGCCGGAGTAAGGGCCGAACACAACCTTGTCACCCACTTTCACGGACAGCGCACGCACTTCACCGTTTTCCAGAACTTTGCCTGGGCCTACAGCGAGGACTTCGCCCTGGTTTGGCTTTTCAGCAGCCGAACCTGGCAGGACGATACCGCCAGCGGTTTTCTTTTCTTCTTCGCTGCGACGGACGACGACGCGGTCATGCAGAGGACGAAGCTTCATTGTCGATCTCTCCTAATTGTGGTTTTCATCGGCCGGTGTATTCCCGGCGGGTTTAACAAATCCGGCAGTGCCGGGTGCGGTTCGTCAAGCGAACCGCGGAAGTCTGTCTGGCATGATCGCCAGAAACCTTGCGGTGACCGTTACATAAGGGCGCATAAGCTTATTACAAGGGCGCGGATCGAAAATTTTTACATCCATGACCCGAAAACGAACACGGCACCCGAAGGTGCCGTGCAGGTGAAACGGTTTACTTGGAATCCCGGTGCTCGAACTCGCCTTCGATCACGTTCGGCTCGCGGCCCAGCGGCTGCTGCGGGGCAGGACCGCCCCGAGGCTGAAGGTCATCGGCGAACGCACGCTGACGGATCGCCGCCTCTTCGGCGCGCTGGCGCATTTTATTGGCCAGCAACCGGCGAGAGATCGGCAGCAACATGATCAGGCCCAGCACGTCGGTGACGAAGCCCGGCAGAATCAACAAACCACCCGCCAGGGCCAGCATCAGGCCTTCGAGCATGGTCTGGGCCGGCAGCTCGCCGCGGTTCAGGCTTTCACGCGCACGCAGCGCGGTTGCCAGGCCGGCGATACGCAGCACGAACACGCCGAGCATCGAGCCGAGAATGACCAGTAGCAGGGCCGGGAAAAACCCGATTGCACCGCTCACCTTGACGAATACGAACAGCTCCAACACCGGAAACAGTACAAAGAGCAATAAAAAAGGGCGCATCAAATGGTTCCTCAACGCAAGAATGCCTTGCCAGTGTTCCCTAGATGACGTCGCCATTGCGTGAATTCAAGCGTCGGCCACTTCATTTTTCGGCCAATGCTCGGCGTGAGCCAGAAAAACCAAGGCTTCGCGTACTTGTGTCGGCGTATTACATGGGGCTTGGAACGGTAGCCAGTAGAGCCCCTGGCCGATGCGCAGGTGCATGCCTTCCGAGTCGATCCCGGCCAATTGCGCCGGCTCGGTGTCCGGCAGGCCGGCGAGCTCGACATAGTGGGCGATGGCTTTGGCGTGGTCGGCATTCATGTGCTCGACCATGCTCACTTCCGCCTTGCCCGCGAAAGGATTGGCCAGTGTCAGCTGATCGACCCAGTGAATCGCACCAAAACCGCCGATGTAGCGGTGACGCACAGGGTTGAGCACCCAGAAATCGAAATCGTGGGCCTTGTGGTAGCTCTGCGAATCCGGGAAATAGCGGTAGTAACGCTCGGCCGCCGCATCGATGGCGGCCTCGTCCTCAAGCTTTTGCGCTTCGGCGAGGTAAGTCAGGCGACCGACGGCTTGCACGTCTTCGGCTTCACGCTCGCCCACGAACAGCGAACATTTCGGGTCTTTTTGCAGGTTATGCGTGTGCTGGGCGATGCGGCTGATCAGGATCAGCGGCCGACCCTGCCCGTCCAGGCAGTACGGAACCACCGAGCCAAACGGGAAGCCGGGCATCGCCTTGGAGTGCGTCGAGAGCACTCCACGGTATTCCTTGAGAAGCAATTCTCGGGCATTCTTGGCCGCTTCAACGCTCAATTTATGACTCCTTATATAGAATCCGTCGAAAAAACGGACAGGCGACTGATGAAAGTTACAGTCCGCCATCGGGGCAGTTCTCATGTGCACGTCCGGTGCAGATCGAGAGGCTCTCTTGCAGGAAGACCACTTCAACCTGTTACCGGGGCATGCGAATGCAACTCACTGACAAAGTAATCATTATCACGGGCGGTTGCCAGGGTTTAGGCCGCTCCATGGCCGAGTATTTCGCCGGCAAAGGCGCGAAGCTTGCGCTGGTTGACCTGAACCCGGAAAAGCTCGATGACGCCGTTGCCGCGTGCAAGGCCAAGGGTGTCGAGGCCCGCGCCTACCTGTGCAACGTCGCCAATGAAGAGCAAGTGACGCACATGGTCGCCCAGGTGGCCGAAGACTTCGGCGCGATCCATGGTCTGATCAACAACGCAGGGATCCTGCGCGACGGCCTGCTGCTGAAGGTCAAGGACGGCGAGATGACCAAGATGAGCCTGGCTCAATGGCAGGCGGTCATCGATGTCAACCTGACCGGCGTGTTCCTGTGCACCCGTGAAGTCGCGGCGAAAATGGTCGAGCTGAACAACAACGGCACGATCATCAATATCTCGTCGATCTCCCGTGCCGGCAACGTCGGTCAGACCAACTACTCCGCTGCCAAGGCCGGTGTCGCGGCAGCGACCGTGACTTGGGCAAAAGAGCTGGCGCGCTACGGCATTCGTGTGGCGGGTATTGCGCCGGGCTTTATCGAAACCGAGATGACGTTGGGCATGAAGCCTGAAGCGCTGGAGAAAATGACGTCCGGGATTCCGCTCAAGCGGATGGGCAAGCCGGAAGAAATCGCCCACTCGGCGGCGTACATTTTCGAGAATGACTACTACACCGGCCGGATTCTGGAGATGGATGGCGGGTTGCGGATCTAAAGCCCGACGCAAAACGACTGTGGGGGCGACGGACCTGCTCGCGATAACGGTGTGCCATTCAACAGTTGAGTTGACTGATCTAACGCTATCGCGAGAAGGCTCGCTCCCACAGGGGATCGTATTTCAGATCATCAATCGTCGCTGATGGTGATATTCGGCATCGCCGGGGTCGCCGCTTCCTGCAACACAATCCGCGCGCCGACATGGCGGGCGAGTTCCTGGTAGACCAGCGCGATCGGGCTGTCCGGCTCGGCGATCACCGTTGGCTTACCGCCGTCGGCCTGTTCGCGAATGGCCATTGCCAGCGGCAACGAAGCCAGCAGTTCAACGCCATATTGGTTCGCCAGCTTCACACCACCGCCCTCACCGAACAGATGCTCGGCATGCCCGCAGTTCGAGCAGATGTGCACGGCCATGTTTTCCACCACGCCCAGCACCGGGATGTTGACCTTGCGGAACATCTCCACGCCTTTGCGCGCGTCCAGCAACGCCAGGTCTTGCGGGGTGGTGACAATGACCGCGCCGGCCACCGGGACTTTCTGCGCCAGGGTCAGCTGAATGTCACCGGTGCCTGGCGGCATGTCGATGACCAGGTAATCCAGGTCGCCCCACGCGGTTTGCGTGACCAGTTGCAACAGCGCGCCGGAAACCATCGGACCGCGCCAGACCATCGGCGTGTTGTCGTCGGTCAGGAACGCCATGGACATCACTTCGACGCCATGGGACTCGATTGGCACGAACCACTTCTGATCCTTGACCTTTGGTCGGGTGCCTTCGGGAATACCGAACATGATGCCCTGGCTCGGCCCGTAAATGTCCGCGTCGAGGATCCCGACCTTGGCGCCTTCGCGGGCCAGGGCCAGCGCGAGGTTGGCGGCGGTGGTGGATTTGCCCACGCCGCCTTTGCCGGACGCCACGGCGACAACATTCTTGACGTTGGCCAGGCCCGGAATCTGCGCCTGCGCCTTGTGCGCGGCGATCACAGTGGTGATATCAACGCGGGCACTGGTGACGCCGTCGAGGCCTTCGATGGCCATCTGCAGCATCTGTGCCCAGCCACTTTTGAACAGACCGGCGGCGTACCCCAACTCCAGCTGGACGCTGACGCGATCACCCTGGATGTCGATGTTGCGCACGCATCCGGCGCTGACCGGGTCCTGGTTCAGGTAAGGGTCGGTGTACTGGCGAAGGACGGTTTCCACCGCTGCGCGATTGACGGCGCTCATGGGCAACTCCGATAGCAAGACTGGAAAATCAGGCAGGTATCCTACGCCGGACATACATTTGTGGCGAGGGAGCTTGCTCCCGCTCGGCTGCGAAGCAGTCGCAATCAGGCAGACGCACTCCTTCCGCCGAAAACGGGTTGCAGGGTTTGGGGCGGCTTCGCCACCCAGCGGGAGCAAGCTCCCTCGCCACACACAAGCATTTTCACGCTGATACTGCCTGTTCACAGGTTTGGGCATTCGATGCAACCGGAAACAGGCTGACGGGGTGAAAAATATGCGCCGGCGCTTTATAGTGGCCGACCTCCGTTTCATCAAGTAGCCGAGCCCCATGTCCGAGCCACGCAAGATCCTCGTCACCAGCGCCCTGCCCTATGCCAATGGTTCGATCCATCTTGGCCACATGCTGGAATACATCCAGACCGATATGTGGGTGCGCTTCCAGAAGCACCGCGGCAATCAATGCATCTATGTCTGCGCCGACGACGCCCACGGTTCGGCCATCATGCTGCGTGCGGAAAAGGAAGGCATCACCCCGGAACAACTGATCGCCAACGTCCAGGCTGAACACAGCGCCGACTTTGCCGAGTTCCTGGTGGACTTCGACAACTTCCACTCCACTCACGCCGAAGAAAACCGTGAGCTGTCGAGCCAGATCTACCTGAAGCTGCGTGACGCCGGGCACATTGCCACGCGCTCGATCACGCAATACTTCGACCCGGAAAAGAAAATGTTCCTGGCCGACCGCTTCATCAAGGGCACCTGCCCGAAATGCGGCACTGAAGACCAGTACGGCGACAACTGCGAAAAATGCGGCGCGACCTACGCACCGACCGACCTGAAGGATCCGAAGTCGGCGATCTCCGGCGCTACCCCGGTGCTCAAGGATTCCCAGCACTTCTTCTTCAAGTTGCCGGACTTTCAGGAAATGCTGCAAGCCTGGACCCGCAGCGGCACCCTGCAAGACGCCGTCGCGAACAAGATCGCCGAATGGCTGGATGCCGGCCTGCAACAGTGGGACATTTCCCGCGATGCGCCGTACTTCGGTTTCGAAATTCCGGGCGAGCCAGGCAAATACTTCTACGTCTGGCTGGACGCGCCGATCGGCTACATGGCCAGTTTCAAGAACCTCTGCAACCGTAAGCCGGAGCTGGATTTCGATGCGTTCTGGGCCAAGGATTCCACGGCCGAGCTGTATCACTTCATCGGCAAGGACATCGTCAACTTCCACGCCCTGTTCTGGCCCGCGATGCTCGAAGGCGCCGGTTTCCGCAAACCGACCGGCATCAACGTGCACGGCTACCTGACCGTCAACGGTCAGAAAATGTCCAAGTCCCGTGGCACCTTCATCAAGGCCCGGACCTACCTGGATCACCTGTCGCCGGAATACCTGCGTTATTACTACGCGGCCAAGCTGGGTCGTGGCGTCGATGACCTCGACCTGAACCTCGAAGACTTCGTGCAGAAGGTCAACTCCGACCTGGTCGGCAAAGTCGTCAACATCGCCAGCCGCTGCGCCGGTTTCATCCACAAAGGCAACGCCGGCGTGCTGGTAGCGGGTAACGCCGCACCGGAACTGACCGAAGCGTTTCTTGCCGCAGCGCCAAGCATCGCCGAAGCCTACGAGGCTCGCGACTTTGCCCGTGCGATGCGCGAAATCATGGGCCTGGCCGACCGCGCCAATGCGTGGATCGCCGACAAGGCACCGTGGTCGCTGAACAAACAGGAAGGCAAGCACGACGAAGTCCAGGCCATCTGCGCGCTGGGCATCAACCTGTTCCGCCAACTGGTGATCTTCCTCAAACCGGTGCTGCCATTGCTGGCCGCCGATGCCGAGGCGTTCCTGAACGTCGCGCCGCTGACCTGGAACGACCACGCGACCTTGCTCAGCAACCATCAGCTGAACGAGTTCAAACCGTTGATGACCCGTATCGACCCGGTGAAAGTGCAAGCCATGACCGACGCTTCGAAAGAAGACCTGACCGCGAGCCAGACCGACACGGGCGAAGCGGCACCTGCCGGCAACGGCGAACTGGCCAAGGATCCACTGTCGCCAGAGATCGATTTCGACGCCTTTGCCGCGATCGACCTGCGCGTCGCGCTGATCGTCAAGGCCGAACATGTAGAAGGTGCCGACAAACTGCTGCGCCTGACCCTGGACATCGGTGACGAGCAACGCAACGTGTTCTCCGGAATCAAGAGCGCTTACCCGGACCCGTCCAAGCTCGATGGTCGCCTGACCATGATGATCGCCAACCTCAAGCCACGGAAAATGAAATTCGGGATCTCCGAAGGCATGGTGATGGCGGCCGGCCCTGGCGGTGAAGAAATCTACCTGCTCAGCCCCGACAGCGGCGCCAAGCCGGGTCAGCGCATCAAGTAAGGTTCTGCGCGAAACCGATCCCACAGTCGTGCCCGGCGTGACTGTGGGATTTTCATGTCTGGCCCATAATGTCTCTGAAGTCGGGCTGCTCCTGCAGAGTTATCCAGCAACCAGCAATAATGTATGGATACAGACGATCATGACCGAGATTGTTCTTACGCTAATCAGCGCCGCCCTGATCAACAACTTCGTGTTGCACTGGCCGCTGGGCGTCGATCCGCTACTGAGCGCCGAGCGCCGCCAGGTGCATGCGCTGGGTATCGCGACGACCTGCCTGATGCTGATCGTCGGCATGCTCGGTCATGCCCTTTACCACGGACTGCTGGTGCCGTTGGGGTTGAGTTCGCTGGGCCTGTTTGTGTTTTTACCCTTGAGCGTTTTGCTGATCGCGCCACTGCTGACGTTGCTGCCGAAGCTGTTTTCCACGCTTTCGTTCGAAGGTCTCTGGCCATTGCTTCTCGGCAATGCCGGCGTCCTGGGGCTGGCGTTGATCAACGTGCGGGACGACGAGGGGTTTTTCCACGCTACAGCCCTGAGCCTAGGCGCCGGGCTGGGTTTCTGGCTGGTGCTGAGTCTGTTCTGCGACTTGCGCCAGCGCACCCTCGATAACGATGTTCCCCTGCCCTTTCGCGGCCTGCCGATCGACCTGATCGGCGCCGGATTGATTGCAGTGGCTTTTCTCGGATTCAGCGGACTGATCAAAACATGAGTCTGATTCAACGCATCGACGCGCTTTTGCCGCAGACCCAGTGCGGCAAGTGTGGCCACCCCGGATGCAAGCCGTACGCCGAGGGCATTGCCAGTGGCGAGCCGATCAACAAGTGTCCGCCGGGGGGCAGCGAAACCATCTCGGCGCTGGCCGAGTTGCTGAAAGTACCGGTGCTGGAACTGGACGTCAGTCGCGGTCCGGCACCGGCGCAAATCGCCTACATCCGAGAGGCCGAATGCATTGGCTGCACCAAATGCATTCAGGCCTGTCCGGTAGATGCCATCGTCGGCGCAGCGAAGTTGATGCACACGGTGATCATCGACGAATGCACCGGTTGCGACCTCTGCGTGGCGCCTTGCCCGGTGGATTGCATCGAGATGCATCCGTTGCCGCTGGCCACGGTGTTGCCGATTGTCGGTGGCCTGGCGTTCAGCCCTGAAGAAGAACAGGCGCGCACCGCCAAACGCAATCACGCACGACGCCGTTTTGAACAGCGCAATGCACGTTTGCATCGCGAAGAAGAACAGAAACTCGCCGAGCGCCAGGCTCGGGCACACCGCGCGGCGCAACACACTGAAGTGACAACGCTCGACCCGGTTCAGGCCGCGCTGGAAAGGGTCCGTGCGCAAAAAGCGGCGAATGCCGACGCTGCGTTGAAAAAAGCCAAGATCGATCTGGCAATGAGCCGTGCCCAACTGAACAAATCGCTCAAGGCGTTCGGCCATCCGCCGACCTTCGAACAGCAATCGCAACTGATTGTCCTGCAACAGCAGTTTGAGGCGTCCGAACAAGCGCTGGCGCAGTTGGAAAGCAGTGCACCGCCAGCCGCTGTGCCCACGGCGCCAGTGAAGGACGCCGAACTGAAACGGGCGAAAATCCAGCTGGCCATGCGCCGCGCCGAACTCAAGAAAGCCCAGGCCAGCGAGGCGCCGGCCGAACAGATCAAAGCCTTGGAACACGCACTCGGCGACGCCGAAACAGCCCTCCACACTGCGGAGGCTGCGAGCGAACAACCTTTACCTGACCTGGCGCGTGTTGAAAAACGCCCGATCGACAACCAGCTTCGTCAGTTGAAAACGGAATTGGCCTACGCTCGCGCTGACGTCAGCAAACTCGAACGACGCAACGACACACCTGCCGAGCTGATGAACAAGGCGCGCGCCCGTCTCCAGGAAGCCGAGCGTCAGGTGGATGCCTATGTCGCCCCTTGAATCGGTCGACGAGCGCCTGCAGCAAGCCATGAAGTTGGTGTTGCTGGCCACCCTGCCGGGCATGCTGGTGTTGTTCTGGCTGTATGGCTGGGGGGTATTGATCAACCTGATGCTGGCCGGCGTTACTGCGTTGGCCGTTGAAGCGGTGGTGTTGCAGTTGCGCAAGCGGGAGCTCAAACCCACCTTGAGCGACGGCAGTGCGTTGGTCAGTGCGACGTTGCTGGCCCTGGCCTTGCCACCGTATTGCCCGTGGTGGCTGACGGTCTGTGCCGCGGCGTTCGCGCTGTTTGGCAAACAGCTGTATGGCGGAGTCGGGAAAAATCCGTTCAACCCGGCGATGCTCGGTTTTGCCCTGGTGCTGGTGACGTTTCCCCAGCAGATGACCCATTGGCCGTCCTCCCACGGCATGGACCTGCTCGGTGGTTTGCAACAAGTGTTCGGTTTCAGCCTGAGCCAGACGCCGGATGCCTGGGTCCAGGCGACGGCGCTGGACAGTCTGCGAATCAACAAAAGCCTGACCATGGACGAACTCTTCGCGGGCAATCCGGCCTTCGGCCACGTCGGTGCGCGCGGTGTGGAATGGGTCAACCTCGCCTTTCTGGCGGGCGGCATGTTTTTGCTGCAACGACGGGTGTTCAGTTGGCATGCGCCGGTGGGCATGCTTGTCAGCCTGTTCGTCATCAGCCTGCTGTGCTGGAACGGCTCGGGATCCGATTCCCATGGCTCGCCACTGTTTCATCTGCTCACCGGCGCAAGCATGCTGGGGGCGTTCTTTATCGTCACGGAGCCGGTGTCGGGCGCCAAAAGCCCTGGAGGGCGACTGCTGTTTGGCGCGGGTGTGGGGCTGCTGACCTACCTGATTCGAACCTGGGGCGGTTATCCGGACGGCGTGGCGTTTGCGGTGCTGCTGATGAACCTCTGCGTGCCGGCGCTGGACCGGTTTGTCACGTCGAGACAGGAGCGAGTTGCGCCATGAGCCGAGTGTCGAGCGTGGTGATTCTGGTGGTGCTGGCAGGCATGGGGATTGGCGCAACTTACCTTGTGCAGCACAGTAGCGCGCCACGCATTGCGAACGAACAGCGCCTGATCGACAGCCGCAACCTGCTGGACCTGCTGCCCGCTGACAGCTACGACAATCAACCGCTGGAACAACCGTTGTGCCTCGACGATACGGGATTGACCAATAGCACATTGCTAGGCGGCTACCTCGCGACCAAGGCCGGCCAACCCAGTATCGTTTTGTTGCGCAGTCAGGCATTGGGTTATGCGGGCAGCATCGACTTGTTGATCGCCATAGGCGCAAACGGCAAGTTGGTGGGGGTCAAAACCCTCAGGCAATCCGAGACTCCGGGGCTGGGCGCGCGCATTGCCGACTGGCCAAATGCCTGGCTCAATGACTTTGCCGGCAAATCGCGAAGCGAACCGGCTGACAATGGCTGGGCGTTGAAAAAAGATCAGGGCCAGTTCGATCAGATCGCAGGGGCGACCATCACTTCAAGAGCCGTGATCAACGCCATCCACGATGCCTTGCGCTACTTCGATGAACATCAGCAACAGTTGATCGGGATCAGTCCCCCATGAATAAGTCATCGACGCTGCAAAACTCGCTGATGCTCGCACCGCTGATCGGCGCCACCGGCTCATGGATGACCGCGCTGGGCCTGTGGTTGATGTTCATTGTGGTGATCAGTGCCTACGGCGTCGGCATGGCGGCCCTGGGACCACGACTTGTTCCGTCTGCCCGTTTGTTTGCCGGCATTTTGCTGGCCGCCACGCTGACCAGTTGCGCGGAGATCGCCGCACAAGTCTTATCACTCAAATGGCATCAGCAGGTGGGAATCTATGCCGGACTGATCGCCTTGCAATGTGTCGTTCTTGATCACATAGGCTTCTTCCAGAGCGCATTACGTGACCGCCTTCGCCTGTGTGGCCTGTTCGGTGCGCTGATGGTGGGCCTGGGCCTGCTGCGCGAACTCATCGGCTATGGAGGCCTGCACCTGGTCACTCTGGTCCCCGGCGGATTCATTTTGCTGGGTCTGGTGATCGCTGCATGGCAGGCCTGGTCCCGCCCGAATCCCTCACACTGACCGCTTTCGAGGAAATGCACTGCCCATGAATGCTGCAAAACGTCTGGAAATTTTCCGCAGGCTGCATGAAGACAACCCGGAACCGAAGACCGAACTGGCTTACTCCTCGCCCTTCGAATTGCTGATCTCCGTGATTCTCTCAGCGCAATCGACCGATGTCGGCGTTAACAAGGCCACCGCCAAGCTCTACCCGGTGGCCAACACGCCGCAGGCGATTTATGCACTGGGTGTCGAGGGATTGTCGGAATACATCAAGACCATCGGCCTGTTCAACAGCAAGGCAAAAAACGTGATCGAGACCTGTCGCTTGCTGGTGGAACGCCATGGAGGCGAAGTACCGCAGACCCGCGAAGAGCTGGAAGCGCTACCCGGCGTCGGCCGCAAAACCGCCAACGTGGTGCTCAACACTGCCTTTCGCCAACTGACCATGGCCGTGGATACCCACATTTTTCGGGTCAGTAACCGTACCGGCATTGCGCCGGGTAAAAACGTGGTCGAGGTCGAGAAAAAACTGATGAAGTTTGTGCCCAAGGAATACCTGCTCGATTCCCATCACTGGCTGATTCTTCACGGACGTTACGTTTGCCTGGCCCGCAAGCCCCGTTGCGGCAGTTGCCGGATCGAAGACCTGTGCGAATACAAGCACAAGACTTCGGACGATTGAGGCGCTATTAGGTTTTTTGATTTATCGATTGAAAAAATCTTTTTTACCCACGCAGAGATTGTCGCTATAAGGGGCGCCAAAGGCAGTCTTAGCCTGGAGTTAACCTTATGAGCACTGGCAAAGAGCAATTGGACGTAGAAGAGGACTTCACACCCATTGAGGCCGATGACGCGGAACCGGTGGTTGAAGTGGCAAAGACCAACCTGAGCAAACGCCGCACGATCGACAACCTGCTGGAGGAGCGCCGACTGCAAAAACAGTTGGCCGATTACGATTTTGACCTATAACACCTGAAAGCCTCCCGAAACGGAGGCTTTTTTTTAAGTGCGAAACCTCGAAAACACCCATTCACCCAGTCCCGTGAAGCGCTGGTGCAGTCACACCAGCCCATTGCGTTGAGCCAGTTCGATCAAGTCCACCAAGGACCGCGCATTGAGCTTTAACAACAGGCGAGTCTTGTAAGTGCTGACGGTTTTATTGCTGAGGAACATTCCATCGGCAATTTCCTTATTGGTCTTGCCTCGGGCCAACTGTTGCAAAACCATCATTTCCCGCCCCGACAAACGATCCACCATATCGGCTTCACTGGCGTTCCCCAGACTGGCACGCACTGTATGCAAAGCTTGATTGGGAAAATAACTGTAGCCAGACAATACTGCTTTTATTGCACTGAGCAACTCAGTGAGATCCTGTTGTTTGCAAACATATCCGGCAGCGCCAGACTGCATGCAACGCATCGAAAAATGTCCAGGTGCCTGGGAAGTCAATATCAGTACTTTCATTGGCATTGCTGCCGAGACAAGGCGCGCAATGACTTCCAGTCCATCCAGCTTCGGTATTCCTATATCCAGGATGACAATATCCGGCATATGTTCACGAGCCAGTTGTAATGCATCCACGCCATTATCTGTTTCTGCAATGACCTCGTAGCCATGACGTTCCATCAGCATACGTACCGCAAGACGAATGACGGGGTGATCATCCACGATCAGCACTTTATTCATGGGCAAGTCCAATTTTCGCTGTTCGAATTTTTAGAGCCCGCACAATAGCCTAGTCGTTTCACCCATGGCACGCCGCCCCTCCCGGTCACCCACACCGAGAGACATTCCCTACAAACAATGAGGAATATTCTTACAAGAAACCTTCGAGAGCTGCACGTCGGAAACTTTATTTGCTTTATGACATTAAACTCTTCAACAAATTTTTTGTATCAATTTGAAAAATCAAAACCAAAATAATAAATCGATATCGGTGGTCCGACCTGCGCCTACAGTTGAGCTACCCTTAACGGACACCTGCATTTCAGGGTTCGCGAGACACATTGAAAACAACATATACAAAATCTTACAGTCCACAACAACTTAACCGAAATAAAACAGACATAGGCCAACAATAAATTCACAGCTAATATAAAAACTTCAAAACAACTATCAGCCATTAACCAATAGAGAAAAGACAAACCTATATGAGTACGAAACATGACAAAACCCAAACAAAGAATCACCACCCCCATGACAGTCATCGCCATATTCGCAACACTGTCTGAAACGTCGGCAGCCGTCTCCCTGCCTTTCCTCGATAACAAGGAAAGAGAACTCTACATCTGGTTTTTGATCAGCTTTCCGTTTTATTTGCTTCTACTGTTCTTCGCCACACTTAACTTCAATTATCGATCGCTCTATGCGCCGTCCGATTTTGAGAAAGGAAAACACTTCATAAAAGTCATGGACAATGCCGAGCGTCCGGATATTGCTCAAGGCACGCCAGGCGAGAACAGAGGGCGGGAAAGTCTATCGGTCCAGCATCACATCGAATTGCCGGAGAAATTGAAGGACCTGCACATCATTGATGCAAGATGGATGAACAGAAAAATCGAATTCCGCGAGCTTCTGGAAAGGATTCGATTGCCCAAGGGCGATTCGGCGCAAGTGGTCGTGTTTCTCACCAGTGCCGAGTCAGAGAATCTGCTGAAAGAAAACGCGCTCAAATTTTTCAGACACGTAAAGAAACGCAACGGTGCACCGTTTTGCATTGCTTACAACGTGAGCTCACGCCATGTGACGGTCATTGATCAACTCGCCAGACTGACCCACAGCGGTCAGTAGCGTTTACGATCGAAAGGAGAGAAGCAGGCAGAAATGCCGCTTGCGAAAACAAGAAGAAAGATGAATCGCAATGTCAGAAAAAAACCCTATTTCCAAATTTGTGGCCTTGTCGAAAACAAGGCCACAAATTCCATCAAGGCGTCAGAAACTTCAGAAAAGCTTCCGGCCTTTGTTCGCCGCAATGCGCATGCGCAGGGCGTTTAGCTTGATGAAGCCAGCCGCATCCGCCTGATTGTAAGCGCCGCCATCTTCTTCAAATGTCGCAATGTTGGCGTCGAACAACGATTCGTCGGACTTGCGCCCCGTGACGATCACATTGCCCTTGTACAGCTTCAGGCGCACAACGCCGTTCACGTGTGCCTGGGAAGCATCGATCATCTGTTGCAGCATCAGACGCTCAGGACTCCACCAGTAACCGGTGTAGATCAGGCTGGCGTATTTAGGCATCAACTCGTCTTTGAGGTGAGCCACTTCGCGGTCCAGGGTGATCGATTCGATCGCACGGTGGGCGCGCAGCATGATGGTGCCGCCTGGGGTTTCGTAGCAGCCACGGGACTTCATGCCCACGTAACGGTTCTCGACGATGTCGAGGCGGCCGATGCCGTGTTCGCCACCGATACGGTTCAGGGTCGCCAGCACCGTAGCCGGAGTCATTTCGACGCCGTCCAGTGCAACGATGTCGCCGTTGCGATAGGTCAGTTCCAGGTATTGCGCTTTATCTGGAGCCTTCTCCGGGGAGACGGTCCATTTCCACATGTCTTCTTCGTGCTCGGTCCAGGTGTCTTCCAGCACGCCGCCTTCATAGGAGATGTGCAGCAGGTTGGCATCCATCGAGTACGGGGATTTTTTCTTGCCGTGACGCTCGATCGGGATGTTGTGCTTTTCAGCGTAATCCATCAGCTTTTCACGGGACAGCAGGTCCCATTCGCGCCACGGTGCAATCACTTTTACACCTGGCTTCAAGGCGTAGGCGCCCAGTTCGAAACGAACCTGGTCGTTGCCTTTGCCGGTGGCGCCGTGGGAAATGGCGTCAGCGCCGGTTTCGTTGGCGATTTCGATCAGGCGCTTGGCGATCAACGGACGAGCGATGGAAGTACCCAGCAGGTACTCGCCTTCGTAAACGGTGTTGGCGCGAAACATCGGGAAAACGAAATCGCGCACGAATTCTTCGCGCAGATCGTCGATGTAGATCTCTTTCACGCCCATGGCCTGAGCCTTGGCACGTGCAGGTTCGACCTCTTCGCCCTGACCCAGGTCAGCGGTGAAGGTCACGACTTCACAGTTATAAGTATCCTGCAGCCACTTGAGGATCACCGAAGTGTCCAGGCCGCCGGAATACGCCAGAACGACCTTGTTTACGTCCGCCATGCCATCACTCCACGGGGTTCTACGGAAAGCCGGGAAGTCTACCGCTCATACGGAATAATTTACAGTGGCGCGACAGCTTATGACGACGAAGCGACAGATTATGTCGACCGCGCGACGATGACCGATGGGTCAGGAAGTCTTCGCCGCGCTCGCCGATGCTGTTGATTGAGGCGCCGGCGGCTCGGTGGGTGCGACCCGCGCGAGGTGCACATTGACTCGACGATTCTTCGCCCGATTGGCCGCATTGGTGTTGGGTACCAATGGATAACGCTCACCATGAAAGCGCACGGTAACCTGCGATTCCTGCACACCGTTGGCCTTGAAGAACTCCATGACCGCCAGGGCCCGACGCCGCGACAGGTCTCGATTGGTCAGGCGGTTGCCGCTGTTGTCGGAGTGGCCGTCAAGCTCAATGTGATTGACCGTGGGATCGGCCTTCATGAACTCCAGCATCACCTGCAGCTGAGCCTTGGCCTGCGCGTCGAGGTCCAGGCCGTCGCCGGGAAAGCCGATCTGCGTTTGCTTGATCTGCTCGAAATTCTTCGGCAGCAGTTTCGCCACGCAGCCCTGATAATCGTTGAACGCCTTGCTGAACTTGACCGGCAACAGCCGCACTTCCGAGACCCGGCCATCGCCCGAAGAATGCCGGACGACCGGGCTGCGCCCATCCATCAAGCCACTGATCAAGCGCCCGGCCTGAACCTGCGAACTGTTGAACAGCACATTGCCGCTGCCGATCCGCACGGAACCGAGATTGATGTCGCCACGCCCCGGCTGCCAGGGTGCAGCAGCCGCCAATAAGGTCGCCGAGCCGCCGCCGACCATCGAGTTATAAGCTTTCAGACGAAACGTCGCCTGCTCGCCGGCGCGACGCACGAACTCACCCGAACCGAAATCGGTGATCGGTTGAATCAGGCGGCACTCGAACTTGTCCCCTTCGACCGTCCACTCGATGCTCTCCAGACGGGTCTGGAAAGTGAGCGCCATCGCGGGAAGGCTGGCAAACACACTGAGCAAGGCTAAATAACGCTGGCGCACGGGAGGCTCCACTGGCTTCTACAACAAAAAGACCGACACACACATGTTTACGGCGTACCTGTTGGATATCGGAAGCTTCCCGCAAAACTTGATAGCGAGTGCCTGAGAGAGTCTTTTCCGGTAGCATTCCCCTGAGTTTGACCCGCCTGGAATCCCCTCATGTCCGACCGCCTGACCCTGCTGCGTCCCGACGACTGGCACATTCATCTTCGCGATGGTGCCGTGTTGACCAATACCGTTGCGGATGTCGCGCGCACCTTTGGTCGCGCCATCATCATGCCCAACCTGGTACCTCCGGTGCGCAACGCCGCTGAAGCCGACGGCTATCGCCAGCGGATTCTCGCTGCACGTCCGGCCGGCAGCCGTTTCGAACCGTTGATGGTGCTTTACCTGACCGACCGCACCCAGCCCGAAGAAATTCGTGAAGCCAAGGCCAGCGGTTTCGTGTTCGCCGCCAAGTTGTACCCGGCCGGCGCGACCACCAACTCGGATTCTGGCGTCACCAGTATCGACAAGATTTTCCCTGCGCTCGAGGCCATGGCCGAAGTCGGGATGCCTTTGTTGATTCACGGTGAAGTCACCCGTGGCGATGTCGACGTGTTCGACCGCGAAAAAATCTTCATCGATGAGCACATGCGTCGTGTGGTCGAGCGTTTCCCGACGCTCAAAGTGGTGTTCGAACACATCACCACCGCGGACGCCGTGCAGTTCGTCAACGAGGCTTCGGCCAATGTTGGCGCGACCATCACCGCGCATCACCTCTTGTACAACCGCAACCACATGCTGGTCGGCGGAATTCGGCCGCACTTCTACTGCTTGCCGATTCTCAAGCGCAACACCCACCAGGAAGCCCTGCTCGACGCCGCCACCAGCGGCAGCGACAAGTTCTTCCTCGGCACCGACTCGGCACCGCATGCCCAGCACGCCAAGGAAGCCGCTTGCGGTTGTGCCGGTTGCTACACCGCTTATGCGGCGATCGAGATGTACGCCGAAGCGTTCGAACAGCGCAATGCGCTGGACAAGCTCGAAGCCTTCGCCAGCCTTAACGGCCCGCGCTTCTATGGCCTGCCGGTGAACACCGATCGCATTACCCTGGTCCGCGACGAGTGGACCGCCCCAACCAGCCTGCCATTTGGCGAGCTGACCGTTATCCCGCTGCGCGCCGGTGAAAAACTGCGCTGGCGCCTGCTGGAGGAACACGCGTGAGTGAAGACCATTTCGATGACGAACAGGACGGTCAAGGCGGCGGAAGTGGTCCACGCCACCCGATGGCAGCTCGATTCCGTGGATACCTGCCAGTCGTTGTCGACGTTGAAACCGGTGGTTTCAACTCTGCCACTGACGCTTTGCTGGAAATAGCCGCTACCACCATCGCCATGGATGAAAAGGGCTTTGTATACCCTGATCACACCTATTTCTTCCGCGTCGAGCCGTTTGAAGGCGCCAACGTCGAAGCGGCCGCCCTGGAGTTCACCGGGATCAAACTCGATCACCCGCTGCGCATGGCAGTAAGTGAAGAAGCGGCGCTGACCGATATCTTCCGTGGTATCCGCAAGGCGTTGAAAGCCAACGGCTGCAAGCGGGCGATCCTGGTCGGGCACAACAGCAGTTTCGACCTGGGCTTCCTGAACGCAGCGGTTGCGCGCCTGGACATGAAGCGCAACCCGTTCCATCCATTCTCCAGCTTCGACACGGCAACCCTCGCCGGTCTGGCCTACGGTCAAACCGTGTTGGCGAAAGCCTGTCAGGCCGCCGACATCGACTTCGACGGTCGCGAGGCTCACTCGGCTCGCTACGACACCGAGAAGACGGCTGAGCTGTTCTGCGGCATCGTCAATCGCTGGAAGCAGATGGGCGGCTGGGAAGACTACAACGACTGATCCAACACTTGTGGCGAGGGAGCTTGCTCCCTGGCCACAGACTCAGCATCGTGCTTGAGCGAACGGCATCGGTTTTATCCCGCCCATAAAAAAACCGGCCTCGACGGCCGGTTTTTTTATGCCTCGAACGCGCCTTACAGGGCAGCAGCGTTCTCGGTCAGGTAGGCTGCGACGCCTTCGGTCGAAGCGGTCATGCCTTTGTCGCCTTTTTTCCAGTTGGCAGGGCAGACTTCGCCGTGCTCTTCGTGGAATTGCAGAGCGTCGACCAGACGGATCAGCTCTTCCATGTTACGGCCCAGCGGCAGGTCGTTGATGATCTGCGAGCGGACAACGCCTTTGTCGTCGATCAGGAACGCGCCACGGAAAGCCACGCCGCCTTCGGACTCAACGTCGTAGGCCTTGGCAATTTCGTGCTTCATGTCGGCAGCCATGGTGTAGCGAACCTGGCCGATACCGCCATTGTTCACCGGGGTGTTGCGCCATGCGTTGTGAGTGAAGTGCGAGTCGATCGAAACGGCGATCACTTCAACATTGCGTGCCTTGAAGTCGGACATGCGGTTGTCCAGAGCGATCAGCTCGGATGGGCACACGAAGGTGAAGTCCAGTGGGTAGAAGAACACCAGGCCGTATTTGCCTTTGATGGCCGACGACAGGGTGAAGCTGTCGACGATTTCGCCATTGCCGAGTACGGCCGGTACGGTGAAGTCAGGGGCTTGCTTGCCTACGAGTACGCTCATTGAATATCTCCTGGTGTAAAAACGTGAAGTTCCGGGTTGGCGCCAGCCTGCCACCCTCAGGCGACAGCCCTGTGACACCCACCCGCTTCATAAGGACCGGCCATCATACACTGCGTTTTTGAGCTGTCCTCAACGGTTTTTCGTCAACACCTCAAATTGCTGTCTTCGCGATTACTGGCAGATTGCCCTGGGGAAAACCGTTCGTCAGCCACGCACGTTTATAACGCAAAGCTTTCAGAAACCACTTTGACAATCATTCTCGTTAACATTAAGATCCATCGCAACTGAGTCACCACCAGCGACGGTTCTTAGCTTATGTATGTCTGCCTCTGCACTGGCGTCACCGACGGACAAATCCGCGAAGCGATCTATGAAGGATGCTGCAGCTACAAGGAAGTCCGCCAGGCTACCGGCGTAGCCAGCCAATGCGGCAAATGCGCCTGCCTTGCCAAGGAAGTGGTGCGTGAAACCCTGACCAAATTGCAAACAGCCCAGGCAGCAATTCCTTTCCCTGTAGAATTTACTGCCGCATAGATACCCTATTCCAAAGAACCGGACTTCATGTCCGGTTTTTTTATGCCTGAAAATCAATCGGTTACGGGTCAGACGCGGAACACAAACATTCTTATTCCGATTAATTTTCATATAAGTTTCAATAACTTAGGTTTGACACTCTTAGTTGTGCGGCTCAGACTCCGCTTTATAGACAGCTAATACAGGGCAGGACCCCATCATGAAAGGCGACATTACAGTCATCCAGCATCTCAACAAGATCCTTGCCAATGAACTGGTCGCGATCAATCAGTATTTTCTGCATGCGCGCATGTATGAAGATTGGGGCCTGAACAAGCTCGGCAAACACGAATACCACGAGTCCATCGACGAGATGAAACACGCGGACAAGCTGATCAAGCGCATCCTGTTCCTGGAAGGCCTGCCGAACGTGCAGGACCTGGGCAAGCTGCAGATCGGCGAGCACACCCAGGAAATGCTTGAGTGCGACCTGCGCATCGAACGTACCGGCCACGCCGACTTGAAAGTTGCGATTGCTCATTGCGAAACGGTTGGCGATTTCGGTAGCCGTGAACTGCTCGAAGACATTCTCGAATCCGAAGAAGAACATATCGACTGGCTGGAAACCCAACTGGGCCTGATCGATAAAGTCGGTCTTGAGAATTATCTGCAATCGCAGATGGGCGAAGAATAATTAGCGCCCGTTAACTCGA